>JAJEGA010000096.1 GCA_022820125.1 Anaerolineae bacterium
CAGCGTCGACATCATCCTTTAGCGAAAATTGTAGGGGCGATTCTGTGAATCGCCCGCCGGAGATTATCAAGTGGGCGAGCCAAGGCTCGCCCCTACAGATGCTTGAATGATGATGTTTTCTATATTCAACCGAAATGGATACACTTCCATGCTTGCTCGCGCGGATATTGAAGCGCGCCCCCACCTCCTATAAACTGTAACGATATTGCGCTGGCTGATGCCACTATGATTCTGAACCTGCCGAGCCTGGTTTACGCCATTGGTCTGATATTGGCGGCAAACTATGATCTGCGCGCCAAAAACGGAAGCGCGTTCACAACGATGCTGAGCCTGGGTCTCACGCGCTTTGACCGGCTTTGGGAGGCGGTCGGCAAGCTGCTTACAATGTTCAGCCCGCTGGACCAACCGAAGTTCGACCAAGGCAACCTCGCGCACCGCGCGGCCGCTCTGCTCGTGATGGCGCAAATGGCATGGAGCGTCCGGCAGTTGCTCTTGCAACGCGGCGAATCCGATCAGCCCTTTTTCGCTGCAGGCTTGAGCGGCATCCTCTTGAACCTGCTTATGGCGGCGATCGTCTACCTTGGGCTGTCATTGCTGGGCACGGGCTGGCGAATTCGGCGCGACCTGGATAGCGTGTTGCGGCGCCTCGGCTTGCGCGTTCCCAGGCGCCAAGACTGGCTCGCCGGGCTGGCGTCTGGCTTGCTGATTTATGGATGCGTGACCCTGGTCGCCAGTCTACTGCCGTCATCGGCAGGCGATCAGTCGAGCGCGCGCCTGCTTTTTGACATCGTGAAGCGCTCGTTGCCAGCGGCGCTGCTCGTCGCTATCCTCTCTGGAGTGGGCGAAGAGATCTTCTTTCGCGGCGCTTTGCAACCGGTGTTTGGGATCTTCGCCTCATCCTTGCTTTTCACCCTGGTTCACGCGCACTACGGCTTATCCCCCGAATTGCTAATTCTATTCTTTGTTTCGCTCGGCTTTGGATTGGCGCGCGAGCGATTCAGCACAACGGCAGCCATCATTTGTCACGCGACCTACAACTTCGCGCCTTTTCTCATCTATCGTCTGATGCCGGCATAATCAAAGAAAGATTGACCAAACCATGACGATGGTGAACCTTTACGAATTAAGCCGCGGCGAGCTAGACCAATTCGTCATCGGTCTCGGCGAGAAGCGCTACCGAGCGCAGCAAATCTGGGAGTGGATGTATCGGTAGCGAGTGGATTGCTTTGAGGCAATGTCCAATTTGCCCGCTGCAACAATCGCGAAATTGAATGAGGCGGCCACGCTTGGCAGGCTGGAATTGGTCGCCCGGCAGCACAGCCGCGACAACACGGAAAAGCGCCTGTACCGACTTGGCGACGGGCAGCTCATTGAGTCCGTTTTGATGCCCTATGCCGATGAGCGCATAACCGCCTGTATCTCGTCTCAGGCGGGCTGCGCGATGGGATGCGTCTTCTGCGCCAGTGGGCAAATGGGTTTCGGGCGCAGCTTGACCGCGAGTGAAATCTTTGAACAGGCGATGAACTTCGCGCGCGAACTGGCGGGGCGCGGGCAGCGCTTGAGCAATATCGTCTTTATGGGTATGGGCGAGCCCTTTCACAATTATGACGCGTCGCTCGACGCCCTGCGTCAGATAATGACGCGCTTGCGGATTGGGGCGCGGCACATCACCATTAGCACCGTTGGGCTGGCGCCGCAGATACGCCGCTTTGCCGATGAAGGTTTGCAGGTGAATCTGGCCGTTAGCCTGCACAAGACCAACGATGCGCAGCGCTCGGCTTTGATGCCGGTTAATAAGCGCTGGGGCTTAGGCGAGTTGATGGACGCCTGCCGCTATTACGTGGCGCGGACGAATCGGCGCGTCACTTTTGAATGGGCGGCGATCGCCGGCGAAAACGATACCGAAGAAGAAGCCCATCGCCTGGGGGCGCTGCTTTCGAGCCTGCTCTGCCAGGTCAACATCATCCCCTTGAATCCTACCGGGGGCTACGGCGGCGCCCCGGCGGATCAGGCGCGAATCGAGCGCTTTTCGCATGTCCTGCGCGCTTACGGCATCAGCAGCACCGTCCGCGTCCGCCGCGGCATCGACATCGACGCCGGCTGCGGGCAACTGATTACGACAGTAACGCAGAACAGTCAGGCGCCCTGAATCAGTTGGCGGCCGGCAAGCTCGCGCGCCAAAACGCAATCGTTCAAACAGCTCAGTTGCCACAGCGACGGCTAAACAGTAATATCATGACGGTGAAGTTCAGCGAAAGTTGGCGGACGAAGTGATGAGTAAATCCATCAAGATTGCGCCATCAATTTTAGCGGCGGACTTTGGCTGTTTGGCTGAGCAAGTGATATGCGCGCAAGAGGCTGGCGCCGATCTGATTCATATCGATGTGATGGATGGGCGTTTCGTGCCCAATATCACCATGGGTCCGGCGGTGGTAGAGGCGGTGGCGAAGGTCGCTGACATCCCGCTGGATGTGCACCTGATGATCGTCGAGCCCGACAGATTCGTGGAGCAATTCGCCGAATGCGGCGTCGATTCAATCTCGGTGCATGTCGAAGCTTGCGCCCATCTGCATCGCGTGCTCGATCAGATTAGATCGGCCGGCTGTCGCGCGGGCGTTGCGCTCAATCCACACACGCCGGCGATTGCGCTGGGCGAAGTGCTGGGCTGCATTAACTTGATAAACGTCATGACCGTGAACCCCGGATTCGGCGGTCAGCGCTTCATAAGCGGCATGACCCGAAAACTGCGCCAATTGCGCGCGCTGGTTGCAGCGAGCGGCAAAGACATCGAGATTGAAGTCGACGGCGGCATAAATGGCGACACGATTTCGACAGCGCTTGGCGCCGGCGCCACAATCGCAATCGCTGGCACCTGCATTTTTCAGCACGAGAAGGGAATCGCCGCCGGCATCGACGAGTTGCGCCGCGCGGCCGCGCAGGCTGGCGCCAATGGCGAAAGCTAGTATTGGCGGCCAAGCGCTCAAAAGCCTGTTCCGCGCCGGCGGCGAAAACCTGGCGCAGAACCTTGAGCTCATCAATCAGCTCAATGTATTCCCGGCGCCCGATGGCGACACCGGCACAAATATGTATCATACGCTCCAGCGCGCCTATCGCGAAATTGAGACCATTAAAAGCGATGATGTCAGCCATGTTGCCGAGCGTTTCGCTTATGGAGCGCTAATGGGCGCGCGCGGCAACAGCGGCACGATCCTCTCGCAGCTGCTCAAAGGGTTCGCCTGTGGCTTGGCCGACGCAGCGACCTTGACCACCGAGCGATTGGCTGCGGCTTGCGCGGCCGCGGTTGAGCGAGGATACGCGTCCGTCTCGGAACCAACCGAAGGCACTATCCTGACGGTGGCGCGCGAAGCAAGCGAGGCTTTGCGGCGCAGCGACAGCGCGACTGAATCGCTCAGTGACATGCTGAAAACGTTGATCGACGCCGCGCGCGTTTCGCTGTCAAATACGCCAGATCTGCTGCCGCTGCTGCGGGACGCGGGCGTCGTTGACGCCGGCGGGATGGGATTGCTCTGTTTCCTCGAGGGCATGCTTACCGGTCGCTCGCGGCCTCCGGCGCTTTCAGATCAACCAGCCATTCCCTTGGCGTCTCTTGCCGATCAAGCAGGATCATTTGGTTACGATGTCCAGTTTCTGATGATTGGCGCGGAGCTCAATGTTGATGAAGCCCGCCGCGATCTGGAGAAATTGGGCTGGTCCGTGATTGTTGTGGGCGATGGCGAGAAAATCAAAGTCCATATCCATGTTGACAACCCGGCGATTCCCCTTGATTACGCGATACAGGCGGGCGCGGCGCTTGACGACATCGTCGTTGAAAACATGGATCTTCAGTATCATCTGCGCGAGTTAAGCGCGCGGTCAAGGCAAGTTGTGCGCGACATGAAAACGCCAGACGTTGCAGTCCTTGCCGTCGTGGAGGGCGATGGCTTTAGCGCTGTATTCCAGGACTTGAACTGCAGCGCCATCATCCCGGGCGGCGCGGGCCGCAATCCGTCAACAGAAGATTTTGTCGCCAAGATCAAGCAGGCGCCCTCCGAGCGGGTGATCATCTTACCCAACGATCGCAATATTGCGCTTGCGGCGCAGCAGGCGGCCGACCTTGTTGACAGCAGACAGGCGCATGTCGTCGCGACGGAAACCGTCCTTCAAGGCATCGGCGCGATGTTAGCCTACGGCGATGCGTTGGATGCCGGCGCAGACATTGAGACGATGGCTTCCCAAATGCGCGCGGCCGGCGGCGCGATTCGCTCGATTGAGATTACACGCGCCTCGCGCGCGACCCGTTTACGCGGACTGGAAATCAAACAGAACGACTTTATCGCCCTGCTTGATGGCATGATCTGCGCCGCTTCGCCTGATCTGAAGCGCGTCGTCCTGGATGCATTTACCGAGTTGAACCCGTCTGACCTTGAGCTGGCGACGGTCTATTTTGGCGCGGACCTAACCGAACGGGAATCAGATCAATTGATTCGATGTTTAACAATGTCTATTAAGGGATTAGAATTCGAGTCTGTCTATGGTGGTCAATCGCTGTATCCACTCTTGATAAGCGTTGAATAATGCCGAAAATCCATATCGTTACCGATAGCGGCGCGCGCTTTTCCAACCCGCGCCTGGTGCGTCACTTCCCCGTAACCATTCTGCCGAACGTTATTGAAATCGCGGGAAAGCGATATCTCGAGGGCATCGACATTGATACCGACGACGCCTTTAGACTAATGGCCCAACAAGCGAGCCCGCCCCTTGTCGAGCCGCCTTCAGAGAATGACTACGCCGAGCTGTACGCGCGTCTGTCGCATTTCTGCGATGCGATCATCTCGGTGCACCCATCGCGCGAGCTTTCGCCCAGCTGGCGAAACGGGAGGCTGGCGGCGCAGCAGGTGAGCGGCGACTGTGAAATTGCCGTGGTCGATTCGCAGAGCCTTTGCGCCGGGCAAGGCATGCTCATCCGCGTGGCGGGGCGCGCGGCTAATGAACAGAATACCACTGAAGATGTTATTCAAGCGGTGCGACAAGCGGTAAATCGCATTTATTCCGTATACTGTGTGGACAATGTGAACTTTTTGCGCGCCAACGGCATCATGAAACCTTCCCACGCCTTACTGTCGACGCATCTGGGGATCAAACCCTTTGTCAGCCTGGAAGACGGCAACATCATTGTGATTGAGAAAGTGCGCACGCGCGGCGAGGTCATCGAAAGACTGGTCGAGTTTCTGGTCGAATTCACCGAGCTGGAAGACGCGGTCGTGCTGCAAGATCAGAAACATATCACAGAAGAGACGCGACTGATGCAAGACCGGCTGGCGCTCGAATTTCCCGGTCAGCACTTCCCCTTCACCATGTACAGCCCCACGATGGCGAGTTACCTCGGCACCGAAGCGACCGGCGTCGCCGTGCTGGAAAAAGCGGTGGACGACTTCGACTATGACTTCTAGCCGAATACGGGTCGCCGCCGATAGCGTCTGCGATTTGCCAGCTGAACAAATACAATCGCTGGGCCTGCGCATTATCCCGACTTATGTCAATATCGGCAGCCAAAGCATTCCGGATGACGGTATTTCACTGGATCGTGAACGGTTCTACCGTGAGCTGCCTGCCATGCGAAGCCTGCCCACGACCGCAGCGCCCTCCCCCGGCGATGCCGAAGCCTTCTATCGCAGCATACTGGACGAGGGCGCGGAGCACATCCTGTCCATCCATGTGCCAGCAAAGCTTAGCGGCACGCTGAACGCCATGCGATTGGGCGCGCAAGCCGTCGGCGAGCAGCGCGTCACCCTGGTGGACAGCTTGCAGCTGACTTTCGGCATCGGTTTCCAGGTGTGGGCTGCGGCTGAATTGGCGGCGCGCGGCGCCACGCTGGATGACATATTGGACGCTATCGAGCGCGTTCGACAGCACACGCGGGTGTACGCCATTATTGACACGATGGAATACCTCCGCCGCAGTGGGCGCGTCAATGCGCTGGTGGCGAACATCGGCAGCCTGCTCAAGATCAAACCCATCGTGCGCGTGGAAGATGGCGAAGTCTCGTCAATCGCGCGCCTGCGAACCTGGTCGCGCGCCGAGCAAAGCCTGCGCGCGCTAACGCGAGAACAGGCGCCATTGGAGCGGCTGGCTATATTGCATATTGCCAACCGAACCGGCGCGGAGAAATTTCTCGAAGGCATTCATGATATCGCGCCATCTGATACACTAATCATCGAAACAACGCCGACCTTGGGCGCGCATATCGGACAGGGCTCGGTCGGCGTAGCGACATTAAACGCGAACTGGAGATCATAATTCATGCCATCCGCCCTGGAAACGATGGTGAAAATCTTGAAGCTCGAACGCGATCAAGGGGGCAAGAATACCGCGGTCGTCGGCGGCTTGGCCGCGTTTGCTTCATCTTGGCAGCCGCAAGCGAGGGAACAAGCCCGCCGGGCGGAGCAGCACATTTTGATCGATGAAATCGTCGACGCCTTGACCGCGTACGATTCCTTGCCCGATGCAAACGAGCGTATCGTAAAGATCAGTTATCTGCTGGATCGGGCGACGAACCGCAAGCCCGCGCCCAAAAAATACCGCGATCGCATTCCAGACTGGCAAGTGAAGCTGCCGCAGCGAGAGGAGCGGGCTCAAGCGCCTGAACGGCGTCGGCCGCGGCCTGAGCCTACCGATCGCCGAGGGGGAAATGCGCCACGATCGCGCGGCAACAGGCGCTCCTATGCCTACGACAGCGCCACCTATGACGAAGATTACACTGGCGGGCCGAGCATGACGCGCCTGGATTTGGCCGCGATGCCGCGTCTGGCGCGCCCTCCCCGCTCTCCCCGCCCCCAGCTTGAACCTGACGATATAACACGTTTGCAGCATGAGTTGGATGCGCCAACGACCGCTGTAAAGGGCATCGGCAAGAAGTTTGGCGAATTGCTTCGGCAAATGGAAATCCGCACCATTCGCGACCTGCTCTTCAGCTTGCCGCGCGATTATCGTGATTACACCGCGCTGTCGGCAATCAAGGATGTGACGGAAAACGAACCAGCGACCGTAATCGCCACAGTCAAAGGGACAAGAGTCGCATCAAGCCGAGGCGGTAAAGACCTGGTTGTGATTGTCTCCGATGGCACGGGCGCCATGTCAGCGCGCTTCTTCCGTCAGGAGTTTCTGGCGGCCAAACTCCAGCCCGGCGTACAAATCGTCCTTAGCGGCAAAGTTACGTATTTCCGCGACATGAAGCAAATGGCCAACCCCGAATGGGAAGAGCTGGACCGCGAAAATCTGCATACCATCGGCATCGTGCCGGTTTATCGCATGACGAAAGGACTGCGGCCGCGGTTGTTCCGACGCATCATCAAAACGCTGATCGACGAATGGGCGGAGAAGATTCCGGATCCGCTGCCGCCAGCGCTGCTGGAGCGGTCGGAATTGGCGGATCTCGGCTGGGCGCTGCGCCAGGCGCATTTTCCTGAAAGCTGGGATCATCGAGATCACGCGCATAAACGGCTCGCCTTTGATGAGCTGCTGAACTTGCAGCTGGCTCTGCTCGCAAATCGGCGCGAATGGCAATCCCTGCCTGGACCTCGCCTTGACATAAGCGACGACTTGATCAAGAACATCGTCGGCGACATGTTTCCTTATGAACTGACCGGCGCGCAGCAGAACGCCATTGCGGAAATCCAACGCGATGTCTCGAGCGCAGTGCCGATGAACCGTTTGCTTCAGGGCGACGTGGGCTGTGGCAAGACCGCCGTCGCCATGGTCGCGCTGGCGATGGCATTGCATAACGGTAAACAGGCGACCATCATGGCGCCGACCAGCATCCTGGCAGAACAGCATTATCGCGCGGTCAGCGAAGCCTTCAAACGCATGCCGGGGGACCGCCAGCCAGTTGTGGCGCTCTTGACAGGCGCCGTGAGCGCGCCCGATCGCGAGTCAATTTATCGTGGCAGCGCCGACGGCTCAATTGACATCCTCGTCGGCACGCATGCGCTCATCCAGGCCGGGCTGGCTTTTCATAACCTTGCTATCGCCGTTATCGACGAACAGCAGCGTTTCGGCGTCGATCAACGGGCGGCTCTCCGCGGCAAAGGCGAGAACCCGCATCTGCTGTTTATGAGCGCGACGCCATATCCACGCACGATGGCCTTGACGCTCTACGCCGATTTGGACATCACGCTGATCACTGAGAAACCGCCCGGTCGTCAGGAAATCATCACCAAGATTATCGATCCGGTGGCGCGCGAACGTCTCTATGGATTCATTGCCGGGCAGCTGGAGCGTGGCGGGCAGGCTTTCTTCATTCATCCCTTGGTGGAAGAGTCAGAGTCGCTGGAGACCGCCGACGCCATTGGCGCGCACAAGCGCTTGTCACAGGTGTTCCACCGGCATCGTGTCTGCCTGCTGCACGGCCGAATGAGCGCGGCGGAGAAAGACGAGTTGATGACTGACTTCGCCAAAAGCCGCTATGACGTCATGGTAACAACCTCGGTGGCAGAGGTCGGGGTCGATATACCCAACGCGAACATCATCGTGATTGAAGGCGCCAATCGTTTCGGCTTAGCGCAGTTGCACCAATTTCGCGGGCGAGTCGGCCGCGGCAAAGCGCAGTCCCACTGCTTTCTGATTGCAGACCCAGCCGCCACGGTCGACCTGGACAGAATTGGCGATCTGCGGGCGGGCCTCATTAGCGGCGAAGAACTAAACCTGGCTGAGCAGCGACTGGCCGCGATTGAGGCTTCCAATGATGGCTTTCATTTGGCGGAGGTCGATCTGCAGCTGCGCGGCGCGGGCGACTTGCTCGGCCGCCGGCAGAGCGGACGCAGCAACCTGCAATTGATTCAGCAGAATTACGCTGAACTGGCCGCGCTTTCGCAACGAGAAGCGCGCGCGCTCTTTGAAGAAGACCCCGCCCTGACGCTGCCCGAGCACCGCCTGTTGGCTGAGACTGTCCGCAGCATCTACGCCGACCCGGGCGACATCAGTTGAGCAGGATCGCCGCGCAACCACTTCATTACTGCCGGCATTAAGCCCGGGCGCCAGTGGCGCGCCGCCGCCACGTTACGCGCGACTCGACTAAGCATACACTGCAGCCTGCCCGCGATACGCTTCGCCTTAGGAATCTGCTAAGGAATTCGTTGGCGCTATTCTCTCAGCGCTACTACAATGCGCACGTAACTTGGGAGCAGCCAAATGTCAGGCAGGGGCATCGCGCTTTATCCGGCATCGCTTGACCCCATTCACTACGGTCATATCGATGTTGCGATTCGAGCGTCGCGATTCTTTGATCAACTGATTGTCGCTATATATGCCAACCCTAACAAGAAACGCGTATTATTCCAAATTGATGAGCGCGTCGAGCTTGCGAGGCAAATATTTCAGAAATACCCTGAAATATCAGTTGCGAAATATAATTCTCTCACAGTAGAATATGCGCAATCAGTCGGCGCGACCGCATTGATTCGAGGGTTAAGAGTGTTTGGAGATTTCGAGTTTGAGTTTCGAATTGGGATGGCAAACAGGAAACTGGCGCCGGCTCTTGAGACTATCGCGATCTTGTCTGATGAGCAGTTCATGCACATCAGTTCGAGCACAATTCGAGAAATAGCTGAGTTAGGCGGAGATGTCAGTTCTATGGTTCCGCCCGTTATTTCGGAAGCGTTACGCAAGAAGTTCGGCACTTAGATCAGAAGAGACTTGCATGGTCTTTCAGGGGAGGGATTCAATGGATATTCAGCATTTGGTTGATCGCTTGGAGGATTTGGTTGACGAGGGTCGACATCTCTTCGGCACCAAGTTCACAATGGTGGACGAGGAGCGCGCCCTTGAAATCATAGATCAGATGCGGATTTCGGTGCCGGATGAGATCGAGAAAGCGGCTCGCACGATTCAACAGCGGGACCGTGTCCTCGCGGAAGCGAACGAAGAAGCGGCGCGCATTGTGCAGCAGGCGCGCCAGCACAGCGAAGACCTCATCGACGACCAGGAAATGGTCAAGCAAGCCAAAGTGCGCGCCGAGTATGTGATCGAGCAAGCGAAAATCGAAGCGGACAAGATCACGCGCGAAGCGGACGAATATGTCATGGCGCAGCTCAGCCAACTGGAACAGCAGTTCGCCCACACGCTTGACGAAATTCGCAATGGCATCCAGATCATGCAGTACGACGAGCCAGCCGCGGTCGAGATTGAGCCCGCGCAGCAATCCGTCGACCTTGAGCGGAGCGACATCAGTCCCGAGCCAATCAGCTTCGATCGGCCCGCGCAGGCGCCGGCAAGCAGCCACCTCTAAGCTTGCTTCATCGCAATACAGCCATTAACGGACATCACGATAGCGATGTCTGTTTTGGTTACCCAGTCTCAGCCGATTGACGTAATTCGCTTATCAAGCGATAAACGACTGCCCTTGTGAAATGCGTCTCATAATCATTGCGGCAGCTTGGGTAATCGGCATCAGCATCGCCCGCGTTCTCCCCTCGTCACAGCCCTCAATTTGGCTCACGTCACTGTTGGCCGCTTGTATCGCTTGGCTCGTTTTCAGGCGGCGCGCGGCTTGGTGGATTCTTGCGGGCTTGGTTGCGCTCTCAGCTGGGGGCTTCCGCCAGTCGCTGCTGCCGCGAAGCAGCGATATCGCGCGCTATAACGGCTTCAGCGGCGCCATCACTGGTCTTGTTGTCTCCCAACCAAGACTGCGACAAGACAAGATTCAACTTCGCCTCGCGAGTGAGACGATCTTCGTCAACAGCAAATTACATGCAACCAGTGGCCTGGTTCTGGTTGAAGCAGAACGTGTTGAAGCAGAACGCAGCGCGTCTGTCCAGTACGGCGACCGCATTCGAACCACCGGCCGGCTGGAGGTCCCCGCCACCTGGGATACCTTTTCCTACGCTGATTATCTTGGACGCCAAGGCATCTTCAGTGTTGTGCGGAACGCCGGCGTCGAAGTCGTTGAATCCGGGCGAGGCAATTCTGTGACAACTGCGCTTATCAGCCTCCGCAGAATGGTTCAGCGAAGTATCGCATCCGCCATTCCGGAGCCGCAAGCCGGGCTGCTGACAGGCATCTTGCTCGGCGATGAAGACGGCATATCGCCGGCGCTGGAAGAGGCGTTTTCGCGGGTTGGCGCGTCGCACGTGGTCGCTATCAGCGGCTTCAATATGGTCATTGTCAGCGGCATTGTGGTTCGAGTTCTGTCGGGGTTCTTTCGCCGCAACAAGACGATAGTCACGCTAAACGCGCTCTCCGTAATCGCCATGTATTCGCTTTTCGTCGGCGCCACCCCCGGTATCCTGCGCGCCGCTCTGATGAGCAGCCTGCTCGTCGTCGGCAGCCAACTCAATCGAAAGACCTTCGTGCCGACATCCTTGGCTTTTGCCGCGCTGCTGCTTTCGCTGCTCGATCCAAACGTTCTGCTTGATATCGGGTTCCAGCTAAGTTTTCTGGCGGTGTTGGGCCTCGGTCTTTTCGCCGACCCCCTCTCGAACCGATTTCGCCGGATTCTAGCAGCGTTCCTCCCGGCTCGCGTCGCCGCGGCGCTTCACAGTTTTCTCAACGAGCCGCTGATCGTATCGATCGCAGCGCAGATCACAACGCTTCCGCTCATCGTCCTTTACTTCGGGCGCCTGTCGTTAGCCGCCCTGCCAGTTAACGCGCTGATTGTGCCGGCGCAATCGGCGCTTCTGCTGCTGGGCATGGCCGCCGCTGTCGTCTATGCTTTCATCCCAGCGCTCGGCACGCTGATTTTCTGGGCTGCGCTCGTATTTGTATCCTGGACAATCGCCGTAGTGCGCGCTTTTGCCGGCTTGCCATTCGCTGAACTGATCGTCGATCTCGATGGACGATTGATTCAAGCCTTCTACCTGGTTCTGATTGGAGGCGCCATGCTTCATGCCGCTCGCCCGCCACGCTGGCAACGACTTCAAGACTATGTCAGACGGAACACGGTAATTTTTGCCATCGGCGCGACCGCCGCCATATCGTTAATCTTGACGGCTGCCATGATCTTGAGCCGAGCCGATGGCCAGCTGCATGTCTGGCTGCTGGATATCGGGCATAGCAATGCCGCGCTGATACAGACCCCGGGCGGGGCGCAGGCGCTCGTAGACGGTGGACGTTTTCCCTCTCGACTGTTGACCGCCATTGGCGACCGACTGCCCTTTTACGATCGAGAAATAGAAATACTCGCCATCACCCATCCCGACGCCTGGGACATCGCCGCGCTCAACAGCGTGCTGGAGCGCTATACCGTTGGCGCGGTCTTGTATCATGGACAGGCGAATCGCGATGATTCGTTTCAGAGCATCAACGAAGCATTGCGGGAATCCAATACACCGACTGTGCAGGTCCGGGCGGGCTATAGTTTGCGATTGTCCGACGGTGTCTTGATCGAGGTGGTTCATCCGCAATCGCAGCCGAAAATTACCGACCGACTCAACGATCATGTGATGGCGCTGCGCGTGACCTATGGAGATGCGTCATTTCTATTGACGTCCGACCTGAGCGCTGACGGACAGCGCGAGATGCTATCCAGCGGCGTGGTGGAACACGCGACCGTGCTGCAAGTTCCGCAGCATGGCGCCGCCCGCGCTCTCGATCAGAGCTTTTTGGAGGCGGTTGCGCCTCAAATTGCGCTGCTGCAAAGCGATATCGCCAACAGGCGAGGCGACCCGGACCCGGACACGCTTGCGAAGTTCAATGAGACCGACCTGTTTCGGACGGATACGCACGGACCAATTCATCTGCGTACCGATGGCAAAACGATTCAGGTTGCCCGGAAATTCCATCGTCAGCGCGACAGATAATGAGGAAGCGCGCTGTACGTCCCCTTCTCAGAAATCCAGATTAGCCAGTAAATTGGAACCTGTAGGGGCGTTTCGCCGAAACGCCCACAAAAGTGTTGTTAGATAAGCGGGCGTCTCCGCGAGACGCCCCTACAATGGCTCAGGTTGCGCGCGACTCGTTAGTAGCGAATATCAACCTGCCTGCGGGAGCTGGCAGACGCCATGATCGCATCGCAGATCACCGCGTTGCGATATCCATCCACAAAATCAGCGCCATAGGGGGCGACGTCATTGTCGTTCACGATGGCGTCAAAGAAATGATGGAACTCGTGCACGAAGCTGTGCTCCCAGCCGATGATATGACCGTGTGGCCACCAGTTTTCCCAGTAAGGATGATTCGCTTCCGTTACCAGGACGTTGTGAAAGCCCTGTGTGGTATCGGGGCGGTCGTCCTTCCAGAAGACGTTTAACTCGTTCAAACGTTCCAAGTTGAAATGGATCGAGCCGTTCTCGGCATTGATCTCGAATGAGTTGAAGTTCTTGCGTCCGCGACCGAAGCGAGTGGCTTCCACCGTGCCAAGCGCGCCATTCTCGAAATCCAGCAGCGCCACGAAGCCATCATCGACATCGGACTTGATCATGCCGCCGGCCCCATCGGGACGTTCCGTGATCCAAGTCTGCGCCAAGCCCGAAACCGCCTTCGGCTCGCCGACCAGGAAGCGCGCCAGATCAATGATATGGGCGCCGAGGTCGCCCAAGGCGCCGCTGCCGCAGATGTCTTTCTGAAAGCGCCAGGTCGATTCCATCTCGCGGTCCATGCCCCACTCCTGCAAGTAGACCGCGCGCCAATGATAAATCTGCCCGAGCGCCCCGCTCTCGACGATTTTCTTCGCTTGCTGCACGGCGGGGACGAAGCGGTAATTGAAGGCGACCATGTGCTTGACACCGGCGCTTTCAACCGCGTCCAGCATCGACTTCGCTTCTTCAGCAGTGCGCGCCAAGGGCTTCTCGCAAAAGACATGCATGCCAGCCTCAGCAGCCGCGTTGCAGGGCTCGGCGTGCGCGTCGTTGGGTCCACCGTTGTCGAATACCTGGATATCATCGTTTGCGATCATATCCCGCCAATCAGTGTACGCGCGCTCGTAGCCATAACGCGCCGCCGCCGCGCTCACCGCCGCTTCGTTGCGCCCGGCGATCCCGACAAGACGGGGAATCGCCACCGGCGGGTACATCATGTAGGGGATTTTCTTGAAGGCGTTGGTATGCGCCTTGCCCATAAAGGCGTAACCCAACATGCCAATGCCGAGCTCGGGCGCCTCGGCATCGGTCCCCTCGGTCGCCATGCTGGTGAAGGTGCTGCTCACTTGCTTTTCGTCAGCCATCGTTCTTCTCCTGATTCGTATCGAAACTGCGGATTATTCGTCGGCAAAAGCGGCGTCGAAGGCAACGGCGGAAGCGGTGAAGTCGTTCCGCTTCACCCAGGCGGCCGATTCGGTCGCGCCGAATTCACGATCCATGCCGCTGTCTTCCCACTCAACCGACAGCGGTCCTTGATAACCAGCTCGATTGAGCGCGCGGATCATCGCGTCAATATCCAGGTCGCCATGCCCGGGCGAGACAAAGTCCCAGCCGCGGCGCGCGTCGCCGAAGTTGAGATGAGAGCACAAAATGCTCGATACGTTATCAAGCGTGACCTTGGAGTCCTTAACATGGACATGGAAGATGCGGTCGGCGAAGCGATCAATGAATTTGACCGGATCGAATAACTGGTGGATGAAATGACTGGGATCAAAGTTGAAGCCGAAAGACGGATGTTGATCCAGCGCGTCCAGCGTCTTTTCCGCCGTGTAGATATCGTAGGCGATCTCGCTCGGGTGCGCCTCCAGCGCGAACTTGACCCCCTCCGCGGCGAAGACATCAAGCACGGGGATCCAGCGGTCGGCGAATTCCCGATAGCCGGCGTCTATCATTTCATCGGATGTGGGCGGGAAGCGATAAATCATGTGCCAGACGGGGCTGCCGGTGAAGCCATTAACGACATCCACGCCGAAGGCTTTTGCCGCGCGCGCTGTGTCTTTCATCTCCTCAGCGCAGCGCTCGCGCACGCTATCGGAATCGCCATCGCCCCAGAGCCGATCGGGCAAGATATCGCGATGACGCGCATCAATCGCCGCCTCAGCCACGCACTGACCCACCAAATGATTGCTGATGGAATAGCATTGCAAGCCATGCTTCGATAAAACGTCTTTGCGCGACTGGATATAGCCGTCCTCTGAGAGCGCTCGGTCCACTTCAAAGTGATCGCCCCAGCAAGCCAACTCCAAGCCATCGTAGCCGAAGCTCTTGGCTTTCTCGGCGATAGTCTCAAAGGGCAAATCCGCCCATTGACCGGTGAATAATGTAACTGGTCTAGCCATTAGCCATTTCCTTTCCGTATTCTTTCCAGCGCCGCGTTGGCAACGGCTTCAAGTATAACGAGCAATTTGCCCTGTACCAATACTTCAGACGCGCGACAATTTGCTGCGGCTGACGATGCGGCGTGGCCAGGCGCGCGCATTTGGGATTTCAGCGAATCATAGGCTATCATCAAACGGTAATTCAAAGGCTGCCTCAACCGGGCCGAGAATTCACCAACAACTTAGAGAGGAAGACTCCTAATGTACAACGGCTTAGAGATCATCGATTTTCACGTTCATTTTCCGACGCAGGCGCGCTGGATCATCGAGCGCGGCCCCAATGAACGGCAGCGTTACATTGAACGCATAGGCGAGCGGCGCGCTCAAGTCGCTCGCGAGCTCGCCATGAATTACAACCGGCAATGGCGGGCGACCTGGGGCTTTGATCCGCCGGAGCGCAGCGCTTGCACCGATGAGGAACAAGCGGATCGCTGGGCGGACGAGATTGAGAATTATGGCTTGCGCGCGGTGGGCTTCGTCACCGGCGGCGGCAACAAAAATCTGGCGAATATCGTTCGGCGGCATCCGGACAAATTCATTGGATTCGCCCATCATTACTTGTTTGGCGAAGGCGCCGCCGATGAATTGCGCCGCGCCGTCAACGAAGACGGATTGAAAGCCTACAAGCTGCTGGCGCCATCGCTGGATCGCCCGGTCGAAGACGAAGCGGCTTATCCTGTCTGGGAAGCCTGCGCCGAGCTTGATATTCCGGTGCTGATTCACTTCGGCATACAGGGCAGCGGCGGGGGCGTCGCCTGGCATGAAAATATCAATCCGCTGAAGCTGCACAATGTCGCCAAAGACTTCCCCGATGTTACCTTCGTCGTGCCGCATTTCGGCTGCGCCTGGATACGCGAAACGCTGCAGCTGTGCTGGGCTTGCGGCAACGTCTCCATTGACACCAGCGGCTCGAATCAATGGGTGAAATGGGTGGATGGCGACTGGGACACCAAGAAGCTATTCCGCAAGTATATGGAGACAATCGGACCGGAGCGCATTATATTCGGCACCGATTCCAGTTACTTCCCGCGTGGCTTCGCCGAGCCTTATCTCGTCCAGCAAATCCGCGATGTGCGCGAGCTGAATTATCGCGAAGACGATATCCAGCTCATCTTCGCTGGCAACGCGGCGCGGCTATTCAAGATAGATCTGTAGACGGAGAACGCAAAACGCCGCGAAAGCAGGCCAGGTCGCGCATCCATTGCGCTGGAAATTGAAAAGCCTTAGCTATAGAAGCAAGTGCAAGTAAGTCATGCGACAAAGGGCGATGCTAATTTGATTCGAGATCTGTAGGGGCGAGACTTGTCTCGCCCACTATGTCGCCATTGTACATGTGGGCGACTCAAGAGTCGCCCCTACGACTTTCCTTCATTTTGTTGCATTACTTTATTGGACTTACTGAGGAAACGAGGCAACACAGAGGAAAGAGAGGCAGCTTGATTTTAGGCCTGCCGCGCGCGTTCATCGTCAGCCAATTGCTCCACACACATTGGCGCTTGTTCGCCTGCCCAGGCTATCGCCCTCCGTCCTCAGTGACCTCTGTGCATCCTTTGTTCCTCTGTGGTGAATCCAAAATTGGTTCATCTGAATTTCCGTCGACTTCAACACACCACCCCTAGTCACGCTGTTTGCGGCGCGGCGCAAAATGGGTTAACCTGAAGCTGTCCGCAGAATATTGAAAATGCAAAAGGAGAAGAAAATGCAACGGTCACGATTGCTGGCAATTCTTGCAGTTCTGATTGTCTTGTTCTCGCTTGGCGCCATTGTCGGCGCGCAAGACGATATGGTCGAAATCGAATACTGGCAGTATAACTTCGGCGCCCGCGTCGACGCGATGAATATGCTCATCGAGCAATTCGAGGCGGAGAACCCGGGTATAAAAGTCGTCCACAACAGCGACATCCCCTACGCGGATTTCCGTACCGAACTGGCGGCATCAGCGCCGGCTGGCGTCGGACCTGATGTGGTGACGCTCTTCTACGGCTGGATCCCGGCTTTCGTCGACGCCGGTTATCTGGTGCCGCTCCCCGAAGATCCTTTCAGCGAAGAATTCATCATGGAGACCTTCTCGCCGATGGTCGCCAACTCGAAGTTCGAGGGCAGCTATTGGGCGATTCCAACGGCGGTGCGCTCGCTGGCGCTGTTCTGGAATAAGGATATATTCGCCGATGCCGGATTAGATCCGGAAGCGCCGCCCGCAACTCTGGATGAGCTCGTCGAAATGGCTATCGCCACGACGCAGTACGATGGCGATATGGGCGACATTTTGAACATCACGCGCCAAGGTCATGCGCCGGCGCTTTCCGCCCAGGATCACCACTGGTTCCGCGAAGTTTTGATCCGGCAATACGGCGGCGCGCCTTACAGCGATGACGGACGCACGGTAACCTACAACAGCGAAGAAGGCTGCGCGGCTTTCTCCTGGCTGGCGGCATTTGAAACGGAACACGTGACCGGCAGCAACGACATCCTGGATGGCGCCACCAACGCCTTCGTCAACGGCGATAGCGCGATCCATGTTGATGGTTCCTTCCGCCTCGGCACGATCGCGCGCAACAATCCCGATTTGAACTACGGCGTAACCGAGCTGCCGGTTGGTCCAAATGGCGAGCGTCATACATTCGGCTCCTACTGGACGCATGGCATCACACGCCGCGCCAATGACGATCCGGCGCGCCTGGAAGCGGCCGTCAAGTTCCTGCAATTCATCACCACGCCGGAAGCGGGCACGCTCTGGGTGAACAACGTGGGCGAATTGCCGGCGCAAGCCGCGGCGGCCGCCGACGAGATGATTCTTGCTGACGCGGATCTCGGTCCTTTCTCGGCTGGTCTCGCATACTCGCACGCGACCTTCTTCGTGGACGAGAGCGCGCAGCGTCAAGTCTTGATCGACGCCTTCGACAACATTCGCTTGGGCGGCATGGATCCCTGCGACGCGTTGGACGAAGCGGCGGCGGCGGAACAAGAGTTGATCGACAACTTCTGGGCGGATCGCGAAATGTAGAGCCCCCACCCCCAATCCCCCTCCCCCATAAAGAGGGAGGGGGCTTTAGCGCTTTGAGCCAATTCGCCTGGCGTAGTTTCTTGATTGTCACAAATTGCCGACAATCAAGCGGCGACTTCGTATGAACTATTCGCAAGAATGCCGCCCGGGGTTTTCCAGAACATGACTTTCGCGCGCAAGAAAATCGTCTGGGCATATATCTTCCTGGCGATTCCCATCGTTTTCTTCGCCTACATCCGCGTTTATCCGGCGCTCTTCGCCTTCCAGATGAGCCTGCACGATTACAATCCGCTGGCGGCTGAGCAGCCTTATGTCGGCTTGGAGAATTACGAAAGACTCTTTGAGCAACTAGGCAAGCGCAAATCCCAGACCAAATCCGCATTCCAAAATACGATCAATTATGTCCTGCTGGGTGTGCCGATTCAGCTTTGCCTGGCGCTGGCAATCGCCTTGATGCTCAATGAAATCCGCGTCATGAGCACGCTCTATCGCATCATGTTTTTTCTGCCATTCGTGACCTCAACCATCGCCATCGCCTGGGTCTTCCGTATGTTGTATCAGCCGCGCTTCGGGCTATTCAATGTCATATTGCAGCTGGTTTCCCTGCCGCAGCAGCCATTCTTGCGCAGCACGCAGCAGGCGCTGCCATCAGTGCTGGCGCTGGTTATATGGCAAGGCATGGGTTTCGCCATCATCATTTTCTTGGCCGGCTTGAAGCAGATTCCGCGCACCTATTACGAAGCGGCTGAGGTCGATGGCGCCAGCCGCTGGCATACCTTCCGCTACATCACTTTTCCCTTGTTGAATCCCAGCATTGTGTACCTGCTCGTTTTGCAGTCGATCTCCTTCCTGCGCATGTTCGCGCCGGTGATCGCGATGACCGAGCAGGGAAGAGGCGGACCTTTGGACTCAACTGTTACGGTGGTGCTGCAAACCTATCGCGAGGCTTTTCAGAGTTTTAATATGGGCTACGCGTCTTCGCTGACCGTCGTGCTTTTCGCGCTGATCCTCGGCGTAACAATCATTCAACTGTCCGTCACATCGCGGCGAATCAACTGAGGCGCTTATGGCGCAATCCATCACACCATCAAACATCTTCAGAGATCAGGGGCGCGTTACCGCGGTCGGCCGGGCAAGCGACGACTGGAAGTACAAGTTTTTCTCCTACCTGCTGCTGACCATGATCGCCTTTACGATGATCGTGCCTTTCCTCTGGATGATTTCCACCTCATTCAAGCCGGAATCGGAAATCCTGCGCCGCAACGTCTTCCCGCAGGAGCCGACGCTGGACAATTACAGCGATGTCATCAACAAAACGGACCTGCCGCTGTGGTACAAGAATTCGTTCATCGTCGCGGTGATGAGCACGGTAAGCGTGGCATTCTTCGATTCGCTGGCGGGTTACGTCTTCGCCAAGTACAACTTTCCCGGCAAGCGCCCGATCTTCATCATCTTTCTCACATCGCTAATGGTGCCGACCGAGATGCTGCTCATCCCCTGGTTCATTATGTCTTCCAATCCGCCGATCGGCGCCACCTGGGTCGATACCTATTGGGGCATCGCCTTTCCCGGGGTGATCACCGCCTCCGGCATATTCCTCATGCGGCAATTCATGCAGGGCGTGCCGGATGAGCTGCTGGATGCCGGGCGCATTGATGGCGTCAGCGAGTTCGGGTTGTATTGGCGCGTCGCCGTGCCATTGAGCCTGCCGGCGATAGGCGCGCTCTGCATCTTTAACTTCCTCGGCAACTGGAATGCCTTCATCTGGCCCCTGATCGCCACAACCCGCAGCGAGATGTTCACCCTGCCGGTGGGGATACAGCAATTCTCATCAGAAGCCGACACGCCCTGGAATCTCATCATGACCGGCGCCTCGCTCTCGGTCGTGCCGCTCCTGATCGTGGTCATCATATTCCAGCGATACATCATTGAAGGGATCGCTTTGACCGGGCTGAAAGGCTAGGCAGTGGCGCGCGACGACTCCGCATTCCCCCA
Source organism: Anaerolineae bacterium (assembly GCA_022820125.1). GTDB lineage: Bacteria > Chloroflexota > Anaerolineae > Aggregatilineales > Phototrophicaceae > UBA6055. Next base: position 20,226 of record JAJEGA010000096.1, read on the forward strand.
CCCGCTCTACGACAAGTTTATCTTGCAGCCGTCCTTTGAGGCAGCCAAGACGCATTACTTCGCGCCGATGCTGGCGGCGAATCGCGCCCATGTCGTCATGCTCCGGCGCTGCGATATCATCAGCGACGACAATGCCAAAGCGCTGCTGGATGCGCTGCAGAAAGTCGAGGCCCAGGGCGTCGACGCCCTGACCCGCGGCGCCGGCGTCGAAGACCTCTTCTTCGCCATGGAGAACAAGCTCATCGAATCGGCGGGCGCGGCATACGGTGGCAACCTCCAGCTGGCGCGCAGCCGCAATGACCTTGGTTACGCCCTGACGCGTCTCGCCCTGCGTCCGCGATTATTGGAAGCGATGGAAGATCTGCTGCATCTGCGAGGAAGCCTGCTGCGATTCGCCCGCGAGCACCTGCAAACGCTGATGCCCGGCTACACCCACACGCAACCGGCGCAGCCCACCACGATGGCGCATTATGTCGCCGGCGCGCTAGCTGGCCTGGAGCGCGATGCGGCGCGTCTCTTCTTCGCCTACGAGACCAACAATCAGAGTCCGCTTGGGGCGGCCGCCTTGACCGGCACGGCTTTCCCCATCGATCGCCAATTGAGCGCGCGACTGCTTGGTTTCGATGCGATTCAACTCAGCACATACGACAGCATTGGCGCGTCCGATAATCTCACGGATGTGGCCGGCGCCTTATCCAGCCTGGGCGTCAACCTGTCCCGATTTACCCATGATATGCTCTTCTGGGCAACGCAGGAAAGCGGCGCGATCCGCATCCACAAGAGTTTTATCCAAATCAGCTCGATCATGCCGCAGAAGCGCAATCCAGTAGTCCTGGAGAATCTCCGCGCGCGCATCAGCCGCATGCTGGCGCAGGCCCAGGGCATCGTCATTCAGTGCCACAACATCCCATTCGGCGACACGCAGGATATTGAAGACCCCATTCTGCCGCCGCTGTTTGGATCGCTGGAGACGAGCCGCGAGATTCTGCAACTCTACGCCGCGGTGATGAACACGCTTCAGGTGAACATCGACCACTTGCGTGAACGCGCGAGCGCCGGTTTCACGACTGTGACCGAACTGGCGGATGCGCTTGTGCGAGAATGCGGCTTGCCCTTCCGCCAAGCGCATCACGTTGTTTCAGCGCTGGTGGCTTCCGCAGCTGAAGCGCAACTAAAGCCCCATGAGATTACCGTGGAATTGCTTAACCGGGTCGCCGCGGAGCAGATCGGAACAACCCTCACGCTCAGCGACGAAGCGCTTCGTCAGGCGCTTGACTCGCAGGCATTCGTCGATGGTCGCGTGTTGCCGGGCGGCGCGGCGCCTAGGGCAACAGCGGAAGTACTGAATAAGCAAGAAGCGAAGATTGTCGACGATCACAGCCGGCTCGAAACGGCGCGCCTGTCGCTGTCAGCAGCTGAACGCGAATTGCGAGACGCAGTCCGACAGCTGCAAGCGTCATAAAGGGCGCGCATTATGACGGCGGGATAAGCAACTGCCGTTGGCGCCCGCTAACCGGATGCTTCGTCCTCTGGGGCCGGATCGGGATCATCAATATCGGATCGGCCCTCAAGCGTCATCAAATAGGCGACGATGTCAAATATCTCCAGTTCGCTGTAGATATCCGCCCAATTCTGCGGCATGAGTTCGGCGTCGAAGCCCTCGACGGTATAGGCTTTGGAATCGACAATCGATTGGTAGATGTATTCCGCGGCGGACATGCCCTCAATGCGAGTGGCGGCGCGCTCCTTGATATTCAGCAAGCCAGGACCGAGATTCTCCTTTTCACTGTCCGAGAGATGGCAGTTGGAGCAGGCATAGTTTGCCGCGTCTTGAAATGTTCCGAAAAGCATTCCGCCGTTGAAGGGGTCGCGCACAGCGACCAGGCGATCAATTGGCGACAGAGCGGGCGCGCTCGTCGGTTCGGGCGTGGCTGTTGGCAGCTCCGTCGGCGTCGCGGTAGGCGGCGGCGTGGAGGTGACCGTGGGCGGCACAGGCGTCGCCGGCGCTGGCAATGTCGCTGTCGCTTCGTCAACGCTCTGTTGGATCACGTCTGAAGTTGCCGTCGCTGCCTGCATCACCGGCGCCGCCAATGACCCGCAACTCGCCAATAGACAGGCGCCTGCCAGCGTAATCGCGCAACTGAAAGTTCGATAAATCGCAGTTCGCTGTCTCCACCAATAGATCATCCCGCCCGTCCTGTTCCAATTCGGGAAAATATTCACAAATGCCGCCTGCGCCACATTATCGCAAATTGGCTTCCGATAGTGTAGGGCAAACAGCCGCCGGACTTTTAACGATTGCGCGCCGTATATGGACCGGTTCGAGAGGCGCGGGCGGGCTAATCAAACCTGTAATCGCCATGCGGAATTAGAAGGCCGCTCGTTAGGTTAGGCGCTGGTAATGTGATAGACTGAAATTACTTATCCACAAACGCAAAGTAAACAAACGTCAGGAACGAAAGGACGGTGCTCCAAATGAAGAGAATCACTGTATTGTTGCTTTTATTGACACTTTGTCTTGTCTTTCCACTGAGCGCGCAGGAGGCGGATCTGGCTCCCGGCCCCGGCTTGGGCGGCAGGATCATCGACGGGAGCACCGCTGGCGATCCGGCGACCTTCAATCCCCTGATCGGCGGCGACACCGCCTCAAGCGCCGTGTATTCGCTGCTATATCCGTCGATTATCGGCGTCAGTCCCTTCACCGGATTGGAAGAACCCAATCTGGCCGGCGCGATGGCTGCCGGCTGGGAATACGACGAGACGGGAACGGTCCTCACAATTCAGCTTCGCGACGACATCGCCTGGAATGATGGCACGCCGATAACCTCAGCCGATTATTTGTGGGCGGTCAACGCCGTCCGCAGCGGGCAGATTGACAGCCCGCGCGCGGGCATATTCGAGACGATGGCTGACGGTACGCCCGCCGGCGGGAAGATCGTCAGCATAGAAGCGCCCGATGACTACACAGTCGTAGTGACTTTCAACGAAGCCGACTGCATCTCCTTCAGCGATGTGAACGATGTGACGCCAGTGCCGGCGCACGTCTTCTCCGAGCTTTACGGAGACGATTACGCCGCTATGATGGACGAGCCGCGCCGCATTCCCACGGTGTCCTTCGGGCCATTCAAGGATGTGGAATTCTCGGCCGGCGAGCGCATCAGCCTGCTGGCTGATCAAACCTATCCCGATTCGATTTTGGGATTCATCAGTCCATCCGAGTCGATTACGCTCCAGGTCGCCGATGAGAATGTCGCCACCGAACGCTTCATCGGGGGCGAATTCAGCATCCTTGGCGTGCCGGCGACGCGTCAGGCGGAGTTCCGCAGCGATCCGGATCTTCTGGAGTATCCGCGCTTTGAATTCACCGGCAACGGCTTCACCTTCTTCGGCATGAATCACGCCAATCCGGACAATCCACAGCCCGGCGTAGATGAAGACGGCAACCACGTGCCGCAAGAGCCGCATCCGGTTTTGGGTGATGTGCTGGTGCGCCAGGCGATATCGCACGCCGTGGATATGGATGCGCTAATCGAGGGCATCCGCGACGGCAACGGCTTCAAGGTGGCCACGCATACCATACCCACATCCTGGGTGTACAACCCGGAACTCCAGTACGAACACAACCCCGACCTGGCGATGGAGAAGCTGACGCAGGCCGGCTGGATCGACCACGATGACGATCCAGACACGCCGCGCGTCTGCGAAGATTGCCTGTTCGCGCGCGAGGTTGACGCGGATTTCCAGGGCAGCGAATTGGCGCTTGATTTGCATGTGCCAGCCGGTTCGGAAATCAGCGAGCAGATGGGTTTGTTCTTCCAATCGGAGATGAACAAGGTCGGCTTCAAGGCCAATTTCGAAGCGCTCGATTGGGGCAGCGCCTTCTTGCCCGAGCTAACGGGCCAGACCTTTGACATGAACATGCTTGGCTGGAGCCTCGGCTTGCCGGTCGATCCGGATATATCGGCATTCTATTATCCGGAAGTGGATGTTCCGGGCTCCGGCTTCAACTTCGGCTCCTACTACAATGCCGAGTTAATTGAATTGAACGACCAGGCGCGGGTCGTTCCCGGTTGCGATACCGAAACGCGGAAGGCGCTTTACGAGCAAGTGCAGGAAATCCTGTTCAACGACATGCCCTACTTCTACATGTACGTCTCCGAGTCGATGACGGCTGTATTGCCGGGCACCTTGAATTGGAACCCCACGCCCTTCTCGCGCACTTACTCTCAAGACGCCTGGGTTTCGCCAGCTGTAGCGCAGCCCTAGCCCCTCATCAATTCTAAACGCTGCTGGGGGGCTACGGCTCTCCGGCAGCGTATCTGCGGCAGGCCAATTGTGCCGGGCAGGCATTTGCCTATGCAGGAATACATCATCCGTCGATTGTTGCAAGGAATCCCCACCTTTTTTGGCATCACCTTTGTTGTCTACGCCATCATTTTGCTGGCGCCGGGCGATCCGATTACGATACTCGCTTTTGACCCCACCATGCGCCAGGACGAACGCGATCGCTTGGCCGCCCAGCTTGGCGTGAACGACCCCTTCTACATCCAGTATCTGCGCTGGCTTGTTGGCGATGACTGGATGATGGTGGATACGAATTACGATGGCGAGGTCGATAGCTGGGGCGACAATTATGGCATTCTGCGCGGCGACTTTGGCACATCGTTCAAGTTTCGCGGCTCAAATCCGCTGAATCTCATAGCCGAGCGCTTGGGCGCCACAATTGAACTAAACGTTGCGGTGCTGCTCACCGGTTTGACCAGCGGCATCGGCATCGGCGTATTGGCGGCGGTGTATCGCGGGCGCTTCTTCGACAAATTCACGCGGATATTTGCCGTCATCGGGGATTCGCTGCCAGCTTTTTGGCTGGGTCTTATGCTGCTCGTCTTCTTCGGGATCACCTTGCCGCGCTTCTTGATTGATTTTGGCATTGGCGATGGCAGCCCCTTGCTGCCGATGGGCGGTCGATGTCCGCCGGTGCGCGGTGGCTGCCCGCCATTATTCGAACGCCTCCATTATTTGCTCCTGCCCACAATTGTCAGCTCGGTGGGGGTGATTGCGGTTTGGTCGCGTTTGATGCGAGCTTCGATGCTGGAGATTATCAACAGCGACTATATTCGCACCGGGCGCGCAAAAGGCTTAACCGCCCGCAGCATCTGGTTTAAGCATGCCTTGCGCAACGCCATTCTGCCATTTGCCGTGTTTTTGGGTCCGGTGTTTTTCTCGCTGCTGGGCGGCTCCATCATCATTGAGCGCATCTTCACCTGGCCCGGCGTCGGGCTGGTCACCTTTGACGCCCTGGTCAGCCGCGATTATCCGGTGCTGATGACGAGCGTCGTCATCGCCGCCGTCTTGACCATATTCGCCTATATCCTGTCCGATATTCTTTACGCCGTATTTGATCCGCGCGTACGCTTTTAGCGGGCGGCGCCGTCTTATGCAGAAGAAACAGACTGTTGGCAGCTTGAAGGTTGGGGCGCGCAAGCGCTATCACGAGCCGTACCTGTCAATGACGATGTGGCGGCGTGGCCTGCGCCGGCTGCGGAGAGACCGGCCGACGATGGCGGCAATGTTCACCGTGCTGAGCCTTGCCCTGATATCCTTGCTGGCGCCGATCTTCAGCGCCGTCCTCAATGTTGACCCCAACGAAATCAATGTCACGAACAATTACGCGCCGCTGTTTAGCGAAGGGCATTTGCTGGGCACGGACGAACTAGGGCGCGATCACTTCAGCCGGCTGCTCTACGGCGGGCAGGTCTCGCTGGGCATTGCCTTTTCCGCCGCCCTGCTCTCGCTCGCAATCGGCTTGCCCGTAGGCGTCTTCGCAGGGTATTACGGCGGGAAACGGGACGATTTTATCAACTGGTTCATTATCACGCTTAACTCCATTCCTTTCTTGTACCTGCTGGCTATCATCAGCGCGCTGCTTTCGCCCTCGCCGCTGACCTTCGTGCTTATCCTGGGCATATTGGGCTGGACGGGCACGACCAGGCTGGTCCGCGCCGAATCGTATTCGCTCAAACAACGAGATTTTGTCATTGCCGCCCAGGCGCTCGGCGCTTCCAACTTGCGGCTAATGTTTCAGCACATTGCGCCCAACATGTTCTCGCTGCTGATTGTAAGCCTGGCGCTTTCGATGGGCGGCTTGATATTGACGGAATCCGCTTTGAGCTTTATCGGCTTCGGCATCAAGGCGCCGACGCCAACCTGGGGCAATATGCTAAGCGGCGGCTTCGATTATATGCGCCGCGCGCCCCATCTGCTGGTCTTGCCGGGCATGCTGATCGCAATAACCGTCTTCTGCTTTTACTTGATTGGCGATGGATTGCGCGACGCTTTCGACCCAAAGATCGCCGATTAGGGCGCCAGTTGCATAGTTGAAGCTGGCAGCGATCGAATCTCACAGAGCGCTATAGACAGTTGCGCATCCTTTTGATAGCATTAAGCGCCGTAGTGGTTTCGAGATTGGCGCCGTCAGTTCAACTGACGCATGGAAAGGAGCATGAGGGAGCAGCGCTTCCTTGAACAATGCACAATGGCGACTCATAAATCAGCGATTAAACGCATACGACAGAACGAAAAGCGGCGCTTGCACAACCGCCATTACCGCAATCGCGCGCGCACCTTGGTCAAGAAAGCCCGCGTCGCGATCGAAGGCGGCAACCTGGAAGAAGCGCGAGAAGCGACTCGGATCGCCGTGCGCGACCTCGACAAACTAGCGAGCCGCGGCGTCGTCCACAAGCGCAATGCGGCGCGGCGCAAGAGCCGCCTGATGCGGCAGCTTGCTAAACTGCAAGCTTAGCGCGACCTCAAGATATGTCACACTGCCTTTAAGCCGGCTGACTTAGCCGGTTCTTTGTTTTGCATGCCATTTCTCGGCTCGCCAATCGAGCGCTCATTACGGGACTAAAGCTGGTCCAACAGGTTCAGCAGTTTGTTGATCTCGTCAAGGGTGTTGTACTGACCGATGCCGATGCGAACCATACCCCGGGGCTTGTTGATGCGCTCCATGATCTCGACAGCGTAATAGTGGCCACTCCAGACATAAATGTGATTTCTCGCCAGATAGCGGGCGATCTCGTCGGGCGCATGCCCCTCCTTGACCATCGCCACGGTGGGGACGCGCTGCGCAAGGCGAGCGCCGTCGGTGATGCCGGCAACCTCGACGCCGGGAATCGCCAAGAGCCCGTCGATGAGGGCGCCAACCAGCTTCTGTTCATAAGCGTTCACCGCCCGCATTCCGCGCTTCAGGCGCCGTCGACGGCTTTCACCCCCGCGCAATCCGGCGTCTCCAAACTCTTGACCAATGTTCTCCCAGTGTTCCAGGCAGGCGAGCAGTCCGTTCCAGGTCTCGTAGCTTGGCGTGCCATTTTCCCAGCGATAGGGCGCGGCGTCTTTTGCCGGGCGCACTTTGGAAACCGGCAGCGAATCCAGCAGCGCTTGACGCCCCCACATAATGCCGAGGTGCGGACCGTAGAATTTGTAGGATGAGCACAGCAGAAAATCGCAGCCAATTTCGGCTACGTCAAGCGGCACGTGGGGCGCGCTCTGTACGGCATCCACGATGTGCAAGGCGCCGACGGCATGCGCCATGCCGGCAATCTGCTGAACAGGATTGATGGTGCCGACCGCGTTGGAGGCATGCACCGTCGCTACCACTCTGGTGCGTTCGCTAAGCGCGGCCTCCAGCGAGTCCATATCCAGCGTACAATCCGCCTGTCGGATATCGACCCAGCGCACCTTCAAACCCTTGTCGCCGGCGACGCGCACCCAGGGCGCGATATTGGCGTCATGATCCATCCGGGTCAGGACGATTTCGTCGCCGGGCGCGAGCGTCTGCGCAATTGAACGGCTGAGGCTAAAGCTCAGAGTCGTCATGTTTGGACCGATGACGATTTCCGATGCGCCGGACGCGTTGAGAAAGTCGGCCATGCGTTCGCGCGCGCGCCGCGCCATTTCGTCGTTGCGGCGGCTGGTGGCGAAAACGCCGCCGGAATTGGCGTTCATCGTCATGTAATAGTCGGTTACCGCGCGCATTACCGCTCGCGGGACTTGGGTGCCAGCGGGGTTGTCCAGGAATATGGGCAGCGTTCCGTCATCCGCGGGCTGATGCAAAGACGGGAAGCGCGGACGTATCTGTTCCGCATGAAAAGCCATAAGTTGATCCTCAGCACAGGCGCGCAGCCTCGGGTAATATGGGACTTTACTATAAACTATGCGGCGCCGAAATCGAATTTCAACTTTGGCCGCGGCAACGACGAATACTGGATCGGCGAATGCGGACGAACCGACGCAAATGAGACGGATAGCCAACTTAGGCGCCGGCGACGCTGCTCAGGAAGGCGAGCGAGAATCCCGGCTGCGACACGATGCGAGCCTCAAACGATTGCGCTGCCTGAATTGCGGCCAGAACATCTTCGTCGCCGCCGATGCTGACCCGCCGGAGATTTGCCAGTATTGCGACGACATAACGACATGGCGCTTGATCAAACAGTAGGCGCGCGAGCCACGCGTCAAGCGTTGATGTCTTCAATGCCTTCGCGCACGCGCTTCGAAAGCTGAATGAAGTCCCGATGATATTTCATCTCAGGCTTTCGTGGACGCGGCAGCGCAATCGCAATGTCCTCGACCAGCCGCCCCGGGCGGCGTGATATGACCAGTACGCGATCAGCCAGCAGCACCGCCTCGCCGATATCGTGTGTAACCATGATTATCGTCTGCATATAACGCTGGCGAAGGCGAAGCAGTTCCAGGCTTAGCTTCTCCCGCGTTAATGCGTCGAGGGCGCCAAAGGGCTCATCCAAGAGCAGGACGCGCGGCTGTTGCACAATCACTCGCCCAAGCGCCGCGCGCTGCGCCATGCCGCCGGAAAGCTCAGCCGGATACAGCTGCTCGAAGTCTTCCAGGCGCAGCTGCGGCAATAGCGACCGAACCATTTCATAGCGTTGGGCGCGGGGGACGCCGGCGATTTCCAAGGGCAAGGCGATATTATCCAGAACGGTTCTCCAGGGCATCAGGTTCGCGTCCTGAAACATGATTGCGAATTGACTCGGGGGGCGGCTGATAAGTTCGTCGTCGCAGCGCGCTTCTCCCGAAGTCGCTGGAAGCAACCCGCCCAACACGCGTATCAATGTGCTCTTTCCGCAGCCTGAGGGACCAACGACGCAAACGAATTGATCATCCGCCACGTCAAATGAAATCGGCCCCAGAGCCGGGGCGGCGCCGCCCTCAGGATCAGGAAACGATACTGAGAGCTCCCGCAGACTCAGCCTCACTCGTCTCGTCCGGCGACAAATTGGTTGGTGAATGCGTCTTGCAGCTTGCCGCCGCCCTTATCAAGGAATCCCATCGATTCAAGCGTATCCCGCATCGCTTGCCAAGAGGCCAACTCGCTGTACCCCAACTCGTCGGCATCCCACAGTTCGATCGTATTGAGTAAAACCTGGAGCTGCGTCAAGGTTTCGCGGTCGAAGCGCTCGGCCAGATCGGCCGCCAATTCACGGCGCGACTGGGCGATTGCGTCCCGCTCGGGATTAGAAACCAGGAATTCGCGCTGCCTTTCCGCCGCCATTTCCAACGCGCTCACAAGCGATTCCTCAGCCGGCAAGCTGGCGACATGCCGCAGGCTGGCGAGGTAGGCTTGAGCCGGGTTGTTGATGGCGCTCTGCAAAGCAGCGGCGAAACCCGACACCATGCGCTCCACCGCATCCGGATCCTCTTGCAAGCGCGCTCTGCTGACGATCAAGCCGTTTGAAACCAGGTCAACTTGTGATGCGACCGTGATGACATCTACTGCCCGTACATCACCGCAATCGCCCGTTGACGCCAGGCTCCCTATCTGCAGCGGTTCATTGTTTACGTAGACGATGGCGGCGTCAACTGCGCCCAGGCAGAAGACTTCGGGCGCGTTAAAGCCAATCTCTCGCAGATCAATGTCGGCTTCGGACAAGCCTGCGCTGCCCAATAGCGTCGTCAGCCCACTGTAGCTGGCGCCAAAGCGGCCGGGGATCCCAATCGTCATACGCCGCAAGTTTGTCAAATCGCTGAGGTCCACCTCGCTGCTGTATACCAGTCCAACCGGAAAGTGTTGAAACCACTCGAATGCATAAACCACATCGCGGCCGCGCGAGCGCGCCAGGATCACTTGCTCGCCGCTGACGATGCCGAAATTCGCTTGACCGACAGCGACCAAATCCAAGACTTCCGGCTCTTGCAGATGTTCCAGCGTGACCTTGAAGCCGGCATCGGCAAAATGGCCATCTTCGATGCCGAGGTAAAATGGCGCGAATTGCACGTTTGGAATGAAGGTCAGCAATATGCGTTCATCAACCGGCTCATCCTGCGCCGACGTCGCGATTGCGAGCGACATTGCGGCGAAGATTATCAGTCGGGCAAAGATCAACATGGGAAGCGTCTCTCCTATTTCAATTGCATTATGGACGCGGGCGGCGCTGCCATGCCAGGAAACGCCACTCGACATAAGCGACCAGTCCATATAGCGTGAGTGATATCGCCGTCATCGTCAGTACAGCCACCACGACAAGCGGCGTATCATAGAGATTTCGCGCCAAGGTCACAAGATAACCCAAGCCGCTGCCTTGGCTGACAAATTCCCCGACGACTGCGCCAATCACCGCCAGCGTCGTGCTGGTTTTGAGCCCCGCCAAAATCACCGGCAGCGCGGACGGCGCCTCCAAGTGGCGGAAGGTCTGCCAGCGCCCCGCCTTAAGCGAGCGCATCATGTCACGAAGATTGGGCGACACGCCGCGAATGCCGACGATCGTATTAACCAGCGTGGGGAAGAACACGATCACCGCGGTGGTGACGATTTTGCTGGCAATGCCCGACCCAAACCAAATGACCAGCAAGGGCGCGTAGGCGACGATCGGCGTTGACTGAAAGGCGACGATGATGGGCGACAGGATATTCTCCAGCAGCGGCGCTTTGGCGATGGCGTAACCGATGACGAGTCCAATCCCCACGCCGAGCAGCAGACCGTAAAACATCTCTTCCAAAGTGACCGCGGCATGCTTTAGCAGCGTGCCATCGGCGAGCGCGTCGATGAATGCCTGGAACACTGCGGACGGCGGCGGAACCAGAATTGGCGAGATGAGCTCCCTCGCGCTGATCCACTGCCACAACAGCAGCAAGCATGCGACCGTGAGCAATGGGGAGATGCGGCGAAGCGTCGAGCCGGAATCGATGCCGTCGCCCTTCTTTCGCTTGCCTGGGATGTCTCGGAGTGATTTGCGCATCATGCCCTTCCGCCGGGGATCATCCAATGGAAGGGCGACATACGCCAAGACGAGGAACGCGCCAACGCCGGCTGTAGTTCCCGCTCGCGCATAAGAAACCGGGCAAGCCGCCGCTGGCAGCCTGCGCGCCCTTCTCCCATCCGGACTATCACCGTCGGCTCCGGAATCGCACCGGAATCCACCTGCACAGCTAGTTGCTGTGACGCACCGCCACAATTTTGACGATGACCAGGGTCACGGGCTTGGCATGCTCAAACATGCATCACCGCCGGTAGGGACTTCCACCCTGCCCCGAAGGTTGGTCGAGATTATCTTCGTTCACAGTATAGCAACAATTGTGGAGAATTCAATCTAGCGCGGTGGCGGCGTCCGCAGCCACGACGGGAGATTGATCGCCTGAGGAGATGATTGGCGCCTCATCCTGAAAAGTGGCTTCAGCCTTCAGCACAGTAAAGAGGAAGTGACCGCCCTTGCCCTGGCTGTTGCCTTCCGCCCAAATTCGCCCGCCATGCGCTTCTATGATGTGCTTGCAGATCGCCAAGCCCAAACCGGTGCCCTCGTCGCCGGATCGCGATGCGTCAGCCTGGTAGAAACGCTCAAATACGCGACTGCGCAATTCGTCGGGTATGCCAGGTCCCTTGTCGAAGATTGATATGGTTATCTCATCCGCTTGCTCGCTCGCGGTAATGGTGATGGCCTCGCCTTTTGGCGACCATTTGACCGCGTTGTGCAGCAAGTTGACCAGCACGCGTCTCAATTGGTCGGCATCGCATAGGACCTCATACCGTTGCGGCGCCTGGCTGACGATATGCAGATCTCTCATCGCCGCCTGCGATTCAAGCCGCCCAATCGCCTCATCGACCAATTGTTTCAGCGGCGTCTTCACCAGCCGCAGAATCGCCTCGCCCGATTCAATCATCGAAAGATCGAGCAGCTCTTGCGCCAGCCATAGCAGCGCGTCGGTCTCCATGGCGATTTCCTTCAGCGACTGTATGCTCGCCTTGCGCTTCGGTTTGTCCGCTTCGAGGAACAGCCCCTCGATGATCAGCCGAATCCGCGTGATAGGCGTGCGCAACTCATGCGAGATATTGGCGACCAAATCTCGCCGCGCTCGATTCAAGCTAACCAGCTCGGTGATGTCTTGCATGCCGATTCCGATAAAGCGCTGAGATTGGATTGGCATAATCACCTGCGTACGAGCGCGATAATTCTTGCCTTGGATGACGAAATGTTCTTCGAGGCTTTCATCCTCGCGCAATGCCATTTGCGCCAGGCTCAGCAACTCGGCAGACTCAACCAGATCCGGCAGGCGCTCTCCAATCGGATTAGCTTCCCCGAACAGCCGCCGCGCCCGGCGGTTCAACATGACAATAGACAAGTCTTCATCGAGTATCAGAACGGTGTCGAAGGACAAATCAGCAATATTGACGGACAGCGCCTCGCCCTGCTGGTTTTCGCGCTGGGCCTCGTCCAACTGTGATTGCAATTGACCGATCGCCGCATCGCGATCATCAATGACGGTTTCCAGCGATTTCAAACGACGGCGCTGGCGGTATGCCCCGAATGCCAAACCAACAGCTAGGGCAATCGCGGCAACGAGAAGCGCTTCCATCCTCAACCCTCGAAGCGATATCCGACGCCGCGGACGGTGCTGATGCGCTTGGGGCTGGATGGGTTGTCTTCGATTTTCTCCCGCAGCCAGCGAATATGTACGTCAACCGTTCGCTTGTCCATGGGGAAGTAATCGTGTCCCCAGACATTGGTCAGAATAAAATCGCGCGATAAGACGGCGTTCTGATTTCGCATGAACAAGGTCAGGAGGTCGAATTCTTTGTTGCTAAGGCTGATTTCTTCCTCGCCGCGGAAGAATCGACGAGCCGTCAGGTCCAGCCGCAAATCGGCAAAATCCAGCACGTCCTGTTTCATTTGGCGGATCGCTGCCGGGCGGCGCATTTGGGCTCGCACACGCGACAGAAACTCTCCCAAGCTGAATGGCTTGACAATGTAGTCATCAGCCCCGGTTTCCAAACCCTGAATCTTGTCATTCTCCGTGCCGCGGGCGGTCAACATTATTATCGGCACGTACTCAAAATCGGGAAAATTGCGAATGAGTCTGCAAAGTGAGATGCCATCCAACTTTGGCAGCATGATATCAAGCACGATTACGTCGTAAGAATCGCGGCGCGCCATCTCCCAGCCAGACTCGCCATCTAAGGCGGTGGATACGTCATAGCCCTCCGCCCGCAGCTTGTCCGCCAAGTTGGCGATCAGCTTTTCGTCGTCCTCAACTAAAAGTATCTTCTTCGCGGCCATCGCTATCCATTATGCAGCCCCAAGCGAACCCAGCATACTTGAAATCCACTAAATCTATGTTAAGTCACGAAGCATGGAATTTTAACATCGCGATTCGTAAACTTGATGCGCCCTGCATAGCGCCCCGACGCGATGTCTCGCGTCCACGGATTAGGGGCGAGATTCGCCCCGAGCTCAAACAGTCTGCCCGCGCGGCAACGGAAATTGCCGGGGCGGGAGCGCGCGTCGAGGCGTCAGGAATCCGCAATGGCGCGCAGTCCGCCGAGCGACGTCGCGCTTTGGACCGCGCGGCGGATCGCCTCGGCAACCGCTTCAGCTGCATATGCGCCCACTACAGTTGCATCGGCAGCGACCTCGCCAGTAGCCAGTGCGAAGATGGTGTCACCGTCAAACATGGTATGCGCTGGATTCACCGCTCGCGCGACGCCATCGTGCGCCATCTGCGCCACCTTAGTCGCCTGCGCCTTGTTGAGGGCGCCGTTGCTGGCGACAACGCCGATGACCGTACTTTCATTTGCGTCAACCGCGGACGCGTCACGCATCAAGTCCACCATCGTCTCCAGCACCGAATCGAAACCGGAACCGTCGGCAGATCGCAATCCAGCGATGATGCGCCCGTCCACGTCAATGACGTTGCCCACCGCGTTGACCGCCATCATTGCCGCCACGATCAACCCATTTGGCAAGGCGATAGCCGCCGAACCAAGGCCGCCTTTACTCGCGCGCTCATTGCCGCGGATCGCCGCCACGCGCGCGCCCGTTCCAGCGCCGACGCTGCCCATGGACACTGGCTCAGCCACAGCCGCGTTGCAAGCGCTGTACCCGGCATCGGCGCCGGGCCGAACCTGCGGGTCGCCAATTGTCAGATCAAAGAGAATCGCAGCCGGCACAATTGGAACAACAACACCGCTTCGCGACTGATAACCCAGACCCCGTTCAACATGCCAGCGCATGACGCCGTCAGCAGTCGCCAAGCCGAAGGCGCTGCCGCCGGAAAGCGCAATCGCCGTCACTTCCTCCACCAGGTTGTGAGCCTGCAGCAGATCGGTCTCCCGCGTGCCAGGCGCGCCGCCGCGCACATCAACAGCGCCGATTGTTCCTGGCGGGCATCTGACGACGGTGCAGCCGGTGATGGCGTCCAGATCGGTGTAATGCCCTACCTTGATGCCCGGCACGGCGGTCAGCGTGTCATTCATCATCGTCGCTTGCGCCCCTGTGGGCGTCATCGGGCCAGATCAGCCGGATTTTGTCGCTGCTCGCTTCCAACTGCTCGTTATCCGCGGGCAGCAGCAATTCAAGCGCGCGTTCATAATCAGCAGGCGAAACCAGGATCTTGATCTCGCCAAGATTGCCGAGGGTGATGCCAATTGCGGAAGCGCCGGCCTCCTGGTGAATCATGGCGGGAATGTCGTAGGTCCGCAGTTTGCCGACAATGATATGGGCTTCCGGCGGGTTGTGCGTGACACAGACTGCGATCCAGTCAGGACCTAAGCCGCCCCCACCCCGCTTCTGTAAAGTCATCAGGCTCCGTCCAATGATTCTATCCGCCTCAGTATTCGCGCCTCCGCCTTAGTCCTCGACAGGCTACCGCAAGGTCGAGTATCGGCGTCAGCCGCTGCTGCGGGGATTAGCCGCTTGCGCTGGATGCTGATGCATGCGCATGCCAAGACGCTTTAGCTAGACATATCAATGGCTAAGCGCCAATATCAAATCGCAGGATTTCCAGCGCCCGCTCGAAACGTTGCTGGCTCCCTACGATTATCCCGCTCTGGCTAATTTTGGATTCAAAGCCGTAAACAATCAACTGCATCGTGTATTCGCCCGCCGAAAGCGCCGATAAGTCAAACGCAAAGACATCAATCGGCGCCTCAGCGATAACAGCGTCCAATTGATCGACCTTGTTGGCTTGATCATCATACAATTGCAGTGATAGCGAATACTCGGCTTCAATGGTATGCCGCCACCACAGATAAATGACCAACTCATTCTCCGACACCGCGTGTTCGATATTCGCCAAATGAGTACCGCTCTCATACTGAACGGCAAGTGGTTCTTCATCGGCGACCAGCTGGCAGGGAATGGCGTGCTTCAGGTAGACGTCAATTATGGATTCAACTCTTTCGATATATCGTTTGCATGATTTGAAGTGGCGCGTCAGCCAATTTCGATGTAGATCCGTCGATTCAAAGTCAGCTCGCTGTGGATTAAAAATCACCCAAAGCGCATTGTTCTTCGCGGCAATCCCGTCCACGGTATTGAAATCAGACTCATCGCTTAGAATCTCAATCTCGCCCGATTCGTCTTGCCAGACATTGATTATGTGATTCCACTCGCTGAGAACAGACCGATAGTATCGCAGCCGTTTTGCCAGCGCGCCGGATTCGATTGGGTAGTACCCCATTATGATCCCATTATGACCAGGCACAAGCTCGGATTCGTAAACGAAATCTTGCAAATGCAGGCTCTTTTCGAAATCCTGAACGCGCCTGCCCGAATATACGCCGAAGTCCGCTGAATCAGTGTAGACGAAGCAAGCGGCTATCCACAAGCCGATGAAGGGAACCTTCAGCACATGCCAGCCGGCCAGATATTTGAGTCCAATTGCCGTGGCGCAGGTCATCGGAATCGCAAGTATATGAAGATAGCGCAGCCTATAATCGACCACTATCGGGACAAATTCATTGGCCGCCACAATCAAGAGCGCGATAAAGCAAGTGAATGAGATGACATACACTTCGGATTGAAGCAGGCGTCTGCGGTTGAGAAAGGCGGATGCGCCAGCGGCGAGCGGGGGCAAAACCAGCCCGTTGGAGAATACCGCGCCGATCGCGCCTAACGACGAGAGCAGCGACAGGCGCTCGTTTGAAAGGTCATGCCGTGGATTGATGAGCGCCGGCAGAGCCACCGGCAGCCAGGCAGCGAAGACGAGGGCGGCCGCGCCTAAAATGATCGTTACGAGCCACCAATTTGCTCGCTTCCTCGCCAGAAACAGGTGGTATGCGCCGATGGCGGCCAAGACAAATGCGCCGAAGTAATGCACGTAAGTCAGCAGCGCCGAAGCCAAGAAAAATGCAACGTACCGCCGCGCAGGCACTGGATCGCCGCTGCTCAATGCGCGCCAATACGACCAAAGGACCAAGCTCGACATCGTAGCCAAAAGGGCGTATGGTCTCATTTCGAGCAGGAAGTACAAATAGAAAGCCAGAAAGGCAAGCAACAGCGTGGCGATCACCGCGGTCGCAAGATCCTTAGCGATATAGGCGAGGCGGCAAGCGAAGGCGGCGCCAATAACACCGAAATAGACTGATGCGAGGCGCAATACGAAAAGGTCGCTGCCAGCGAACTTGCTCCAGACGTTTAACAGCGCAAAGTAGAGCGGTCCGTGCTCGGGGCTGCCCTTGGCCAAGCCGGCGACCGTCTCGGCGACCGAGCGCTCTTTGTTCAGTCCATTGGAGAAAAGATGAAAGGCTGTGTTGACTTCGTCCCAACCGATTGGCGTGTACTTCAGCGACGTGACGCCTGACGCAAAAACAAACAGCAGGCAGGCCACAACGACGCTCAACCCGATCTTTGAATCAACAAGATTCATATCGGCGTTCGTAGGCTCAATTACCGTCTTCCGCCGCATCCGATGTGACTATTCCGGCGAAAGGAACTCGCTAATGACAAAGTCGCCGATGAGTTGCGCGCGCGCGCGATTGCCATCCGCATTCATGTGCAGCCCGTCCGTAAAGAGCGCCGGGCTGTCTGGGAATGCTGCCGCAAGGTCGAATATCGCTGCCCCGGTTGATTCAGCGATTCGACGAGTGATTTCGTTATGCTGCGCCATCGCCGATATAAACACTTCGTTGGTATAAAACCTGCTCTTGGCTGATTGCGTCCGCTCATGAAAGTCAATCGACATCGCCATAGTGACGAGCAAAATATCGACTTCGTTGCTGGCTGCTATAGATACGGTATTCAGTAGATTTCGCTCAAAGTGAATTGGCGGATTGCCATTAAGCATCTGCTCCGCCGACAGTTCTTTGTAGATGCCGCTGGGGTATGTCCCGCGGTTAACCTGGCGTTTGAAGTCCAATGCGAAGTTCCCATCCGCGCTCCGGTTCCCGATTAAGTCCAAATCGCCATGTGAACTGATGTAACCCGCGCGAATGCCCAGGATGCGCAGTGCGGTGCTGTATTCCCAAATCGCCGGCATGAACTGATGGGCGATAGACGGCGCCTCCGCTCCTGAATTATCGCCACGATAGCGCGAATGGGGATAAACGAAGCGCGCGTCAATATCGTTGAAGCCTTGATAGAGAATGATCAAATCAGGTTGCAGCGGCAGAACACGAAACGCGACATTCATGAAATTATGATAACTGGTGTAACCTGGAACGCCAGCATTGATGACTTCCACATCGCTGAATCCGCTTGCGCGCAAATGCTCGCCAAGAAGATGCGGATAACTGTCGCGATCATCTTCAGTGTGGACGGAATAAGTTGTGGAGCCGCCCACCGCTACGATTCGGTAGTCGCCTGCAGGCTTCTCGGCGGAGATGGGTCCGCCGCGAAAACCAAGGTGGTTGTGATGCCTGTCAGCGTTCTCGAAATCCGGCGCAGGAACATATCCAAGATAATGATGCGGCGAATAGCTCCGAACCCGGCCGCCATGATCAATCACATGGTAGCTTTCTCCATAGCGCTCATTGATCTGGTTGACAGATGCAAGCAGGTTAAAGTCATCAGTCGTCGCGATATTCCATAGCCAATAGTTCGCCGCAGCCTCAACGAGGGCAAAAGCAAGCGCGAGGCTAGCTACAATTAGAGTCAGTTTAGCCAGGATTGATTCGATCTTGCGCACGGGCGAATCTTTCAAACTGTCGTTTCGCAAAATCAATTATAGACCATTTATGCATTAAGCGCGCCGAACAAAAAGAGGGCGGCAGCAGGCGAATGAAGTGTTGGCGGCGGCATACTCTCCCACATCGTCTCCAATGCAGTACCATCTGCGCTCGCGGGCTTAACTTCCGGGTTCGGGATGATGCCGGGTGTACCCCCGCGGCTCTAGCCA
>JAJEGA010000004.1 GCA_022820125.1 Anaerolineae bacterium
TGATGCCCAAAAGTAGAGTAGGTCTTAGAACCTTAAACCGCCTCTGCACCGTTGTTTTACTGGCTCAAGGGTACAATGTAATTTAACATGTCCGCTTTATCATCACGAAAAGCGCGGTATTTGCTTTGATATTGCTCGCCACGTGAGACCGGGTTGTGTTTTTGTGGCTGTCCCGAATCACGGGCGAACAACTCTATGGTGAAAAAAACCTGTGTCGTGTTCGCAAAGAGAATTATATCCACGATAATCGCCACGTCATCCGCTACTAAAACTTGCGGGGCGCAGCGCTGACGAAGTAACATAGATATACCGAAACGTAGCGAAAGATAAACGATCATGTTACGACGGTTTCTGCTTCTTGCCCTTATGCTCGTTCTTGTTGTCGTTGCCCTGCCATTCTCGCTGGCGCAGGCGGATTGCGATTTCAGCTATTCCAATTACGCCCGCGCCGTGCAGCTGCATGATATGGGCGATTACGCCCGCGCGCTCCTGCATTACCAATGCGCGCAGTTGGAGGATCCGGATGACGCGATCATCCCGATTCTGATCGAAAACGTCTATGAAGACATCGCCACCGCGCCTTCCGCCTGGTCGCGCCCAGAAAGGGCGGCGAGCGCGACCGCCTGCGATCCGGCGCTTGATCATGCGTGGCTGGGCGCCCAAGCGCATGGCGCCGGCGACCTCAATCTGGGGCTGATTCACTTGCACTGCGCATTATTGGCTGATCCGGGGCAGGTCAATGCGCTCTATCGAATGGGCATGATCCACATCGACCGCGGCGAAACCCATGAAGCGAAACATTATTTCGATCGGGCTGACCGCGCTGCCGCCGCTCAGGTTGAAGACGAAGACCTGCTGCTCTACTTGCTGGGCGAAGACGCGCGAAGCGTACTAGGGGAATATGCGCTGGACGAACTGACGCTGACGTCGCCCGAACCGGTTGAAACCGGCGAGTACCTGCCGCCGGGCGCTAGCTACCAGCGGACCGTCTTGCGTGTGATCTGGATCCGTCAAGGGCAAGATAGCGCCGAACCGCGGCAAGCCGATAATGGATCCGCTATCAGCCCGCTGGAACATGCGCTCATTCAAGATCCGACGCGAGTGGATTTGCGCTGTGAACTGGGACGGCAGTATATGGCGCAAGGCGATTATGCCGCCGCCTACAAGCACTTCAGCCGCTTGATCACTGAACGGCTGGGCGATTATTGCGGTCCCGCAACAGACGGCGATGAGAGCAGCGCCCTTGGGACCGAACCGATAGTAAGCGAGCAGCCCAAGCCGGCGCTCGTTTCTGCGGCGGAACCAATCGTCGCGCAAGCCATGAGCTATATGGCGGCTGGCAATCGCTACCTAGCAGCCAACTCATTCCTCGCGGCGCTGGAATTGGACCCCTTGCACCACGGCGCGCGCTGCCGGCTCGGCATGATTTACACAGAATGGGCGCATTATCGCGGCGCGCTGGAACATTTTGACGCCATCTTGCAGCAGGATCCACAAAACAGCTGCGCCCGGCAGAATCGCACGATTGCGGCGCGCGACATGCTAACCATCGTGACGCCCTTGGTCGTGGACGATTACTTCCATTACGGGCGCGCCTACGTCCGCATGAGCGAGTGGGAGCTGGCGCGCGATGCCTTTCTCAAGGGGCTTGAGATTGATCCAACGCGGTACGACGCGCGCTGTGAACTGGGCATGCTTCACGCGCAGCTTGGCGATGACCGCGCCGCCCTTGAGGCGTTTGATCTGGCGCTCTTCGCCGACGATAGCGATTCTTGCGCCCGCTCCAATCGAGACGCGCTGCTGCGGCGCCTGCGCGATGGCTGAGGCGCCGGCGCCGCGACAGGCTTCTGTCTTTGTTATATTGTGGCAAGGAAAGCGTTACTTCTCCTTTAGCATTGCGCCCTAACCTGAAATAGATCGACATCCTGAGAGAGCGTAGCAATATGCTCTCTCAATTCTAGTATGGGAGGAAAATACTCATGAGGAGACCCCCGCTGTTAATGGCGCTGACGCTGCTTTTCTTGCTGGCGATAAGCGGGCTGGCGCAGGCGCAGCAGCGCACAGCGAAAGAGTTGTTTGAAGGCGAGGCGCTCGCGCCCGAATTCCCGACCGATCTCGACTGGATCAATATCGAGAACCCGCTGACGATGAGCGGTCTTGTGGGAAAGATCGTCATCTTCGACTTTTGGACTTACGGCTGCGTCAACTGTCTGCACGTCATTCCAGTGCTGGAACAGGTGGAGCAAAAGTACGCCAATGAGGTGGTGGTGATCGGCGTCCACTCAGCCAAGTTCGAGAACGAAGGGCAGACGGAAAACCTGCGGCAGGTCGTGCAGCGCTACGGCATTCACCATCCGGTGATCAACGACAACGAGTTCGATGTTTGGCGCAGTTATGGCGCGCGCGCCTGGCCAACGATCGCCATTGTCGATCCGCGCGGTTACTGGGTCATTCGACAATCGGGCGAGATCCCTTTTGAAATCTTCGACAACTACCTCTCCGGCATGATCGAATACTACGACGAGCAAGATCCGAGCATCATCGACCGAAAGCCGCTCGAGCTGGCGCTGGAGGGCGCGGGCGACCCCGGCACGCCGCTGCTTTACCCCGGCAAGGTCTTGGCTGATCACGCGAGCAATCGACTCTTCATCGCTGATAGCAGCCACAACCGCATTGTCATCGCCGATCTGGAATCGCGCGAAATTCTTGACATCATCGGCTCATCGGCGCGGGGCAAAGATGACGGGGCATTCGAAAGCGCGACCTTCGACAAGCCGCAGGGCTTGGCTCTAAATGGCGACTTGCTCTACATCGCCGATGTCAACAGTCACGCCATCCGCCTGGCAAACCTGGCGGAACGCATGGTGACGACAGTGGCGGGCAATGGCGTCATGGGGCGGCAGCGTCTGCCTTTTGGTGCGCCGATTGACGCGCCGACATCCGTGTCCCTGCGCAGCCCCTGGGATGTCGAATTCGATGATGATGGACTGCTTCATATCGCGATGGCGGGCACGCATCAACTCTACATCTACGAGCCGGAGAGTGGCGTCCTCTATCCGTCGGTTGGCAATGGGCGGGAAGCGAACCTGAACGACGTAAGCCTGGCGGATAGCGAATTGGCGCAGCCCAGCGGGCTCTATTACGCCGGCGAGGGCAAGCTCTACTTCGCCGATAGCGAATCGAGCACGATCCGGCTGGCTGACTTTGAGAATGATCTGGTCACGGTCGTTTCCGGCACGAGCAATAACAGTCTCTTTGAATTCGGCGACATCGATGGCGAACTGGGCCTGAATCGCCTGCAGCACGCCTTGGGCGTCGAAGGCGGACCCAATGGCGAGATCTACATCGCCGACACTTACAACAGCCGCATCAAGGTGATTCGCGCGGGCGAGACTGCCACCACGACCGTATTCGGCTTGGGCGGGCTGGGCGGCTATGCTGATGGCGACGCGTCGGTCGCCGAGTTTGACGAGCCGGGCGGCATCAGTTACACCGATGGCATCCTCTATGTCGCCGATACCAACAATCACGTCATCCGGGCGATTGACCTGGAAGCCGGCATTGTCGATACCTTTGAGTTCAGCAATCCGGAAGCGCTTGTAATTGCATCCGACGCTGTCACCGTGCTGGGCGGCAACAGCGCCGATAAGCGCAGCATCGAACTGGACAAGCAACTGCTGGCGCCGGGCGCGGGCGCCGTGAGCCTTTTGCTGGAATTCCCCGCGGACTACAAGATCAATCCACTGATCGACAGCCAGCTAGAGCTGCGATCGGATGAAGAGCTGGTCGCGGCTGCGGTTGTCACCGATGCCGGATTCAGCTTACCGGTCGAGTTCAGCGTGGGCGAGGGGCGTCTCTACGCCGACTTGACGCTCTATTACTGCCGCGAAGGGGCGGAAGCGCTTTGCTTCATCGAAGAGCTGCACTGGGTCATTCCATTTGAGACCAGCGACGCGAGCGACCGGACTGAAGTGACGCTTTACCGCGAGGTCGTCGCGCCGGACGTTTAGTTGGTCGAGCCGACATGCTGGTGGGCGGGCCACGAGCTCGCCCCTGCATATTCTGCGTTGAGGCGGGCTCGCTCCTACTGCTCCCCGATGACAACGCTGCCATCGCGAAGCTCGCCGCCGCGCACGAACTGGGTGCTGGCTTCGCTCCCGACTTCCAGCCGCGTCAGCAGCATTTGCAGCTCATCAATCCGCTCGATGGCATCCCCGCCAAGCGCCGTCAGAATATCGCCAACCAGCAGCCCCGCTTTGGCGGCCGGGCTGTCCGCTTCGATCGCGACGATGAGCAAACCCTGTTCCTGGTCCAGCGCTTCAGCGATCGCGTCGGGCAACTGCGCTGGTTGCGCGCCGATGCCGAGATAGCCGGTCTGAATCTTGCCTTTGGACAGCAGCGCGGCGACGGATTCGCTGAGTGAAGCCAGCGGTATCGCCGTGCTGACGCCGCCGGGGAAGCCGGATGTCGTCATGCCATAGACCTTGCCATCCGCGGCGAGCAGCGGCCCCCCGGAGAAGCCGGGGTACATGACGACATCGCTGTGGATGACGCCGCCAGCGAGCGCGAGCGCCCAGCCGCCTTCCCGGGCAAAGCGCTTGCGCCATTTGCGTCCCTTCCATTGTGTTTTGTCTCGCCGGAACTGATCCTTCATCCGCTTGATCCGACGCTTGGATTCTGCCGCGCCTGATATGCCGGTGACGATGCCGAGCGAGGCGCGGATGTTCTGTCGCGGGCGCCCAAGCGCCACAACCAGGTTGCCCGACCGCAGGTCGCCCTGCGTCGCCCAAGACGCCAGCGCGAGATCGGCGTCAACCCGCAGCAGCGCCAGGTCAATGCGCGGATCGCGCCCGATCAGCGTCGCGGGCAGGCGCTGGCCATCAGCCTTGCCGATGCTGATATCATCTTCGATTTCGACTGTGTGATGCGCGCAGACGACAAGGTCTGACGACCAGGCGATTCCGGTTGCTGGCAGGCGCCGCCGGGCATCAACTTGTACAACGCTATTGGCGCTGGTTTCCACCAGGTCCGCCATGTCGCTTGATAGTTGCTGCAGCATATTTGCCACAGTTGTCTCCTTTTGATTATTGACGTTGCAATCATTCTGCTATCAGCCACCCATGATCCACATCGCGCTTTTGGGGGGCGGCTGCCTAGCCGAATGGACAGGTGCGCAGTAGAAGCGGAGATTCCCTGCCCATGCGCCTGTGCTAGAATGGCGGGGCTATTGGCCGCGGGAGGTAGGTCCTTGTCGTTCAAGCAGTTGGCGGCGCTATTCGCCCTCGGCGCCTTGTGGGGCGCGTCATATATCTTCATTCGCGTGGCGGTGGAACCCATCGGGCCGATCATGCTGATGTTCCTGCGCGTGGCTCTGACGGCGGCGATCCTGCTCGCCTATGCTCGGTGGCGGCGGAAAGCGTTGAATATACGGGCGCGCTGGCGCAAGTTCCTGATCTTGGGATTCTTTGGCTCGGCGCTGCCCTTCACACTGATTGCCTGGGCTGAATTGACGGTGACCGGGTCGATGGCGGCGATTCTGATGTCCACCACGCCCCTTTTCACCGCCTTTGTAGCGGCGGTTGGCTTAGGCGAGCCGCTGACGCCATACAAGCTGATCGGCGCATTATTGGGCATCATCGGCGTTACGATCACCGTCGGCGGCAGCCCGCTGGCGTTGAACCTGGACGCAGTCGCGGCGACCATGGCTTTGCTGGCGGCGACCTTGAGCTACGCCATCGGCGGCGTTTTCGCCAAGCGCTTCTTCCGCGGCCTGGACAATCTGTCCATGTCCACTGGTCAATTGCTCAGCGCGGCGCTGATCCTGGCGCCCTTTTCCGCGCTTGATCTGCCGGTGCATGAGGTGTCGGCGGCGGTCGCGCTGGCGACGCTGGGTCTCGTCCTGCTCTGCACCGCCTTCGCCTATCAGCTTTATTATTACCTGATCATCAGCGCGGGCCCGCTCCACGCCTTGACGGTGACCTTGCTGATACCGGTATTCGGGCTCGCCTGGGGCGCGCTGCTGCTGGATGAAAGCATCAGCCCGGGCATGATCGCCGGTTTGGTGATTGTGCTCTTCAGCATCGGCTTGGTAACGGGGATGATTTCACCGCGTTATCGCGGCAGCGCGAAATGAATTCCCTCCCCGGTCTCTCTCGCCGCTATACACAGTTCCCGACAGGCTTGCAGGGGCGCCTCGCCGAGACGCCCAAACGAAAGCTGTCAATTGTGATGCGCGGGGGCAAGCGCTTAGGAGGGACGCTGGCGGCTCGCCGGCGCAGTGGGCTGTGTCGCCTACATATTCAGCGCGTCGTATCCAGGACCTTGGGTGAAGAAGTCATAATTGGGCGCGATATCGGGCGTGAGATCGACGATGTCGCCCTCCTCATGTTCGATAATCACCTTGGTATCGAAAGGAACGCGCTCTTGACCTTCCATCATCTCGTATTCCGAAGAGACCTCTTCCTCGATGAAGATGGCTTCGTAGGGGCACTCAGGAATGCAAGCGCCGCAGTCGATGCAGGTATCCGGGTCGATGAAATACCAGGGCCATTCGTTCTCCGGCTTGCCGGCGATGATGCACTCGACCGGGCAAACTTCCACGCAGGCGCCATCCCGCAGGCAAAGGCTGGTGATGATATGGGTCATTAGACGTCTCCTTAGTCGTTTCGATCGTATGATTTAACGATCTCGCAACCGAGAATAAAATTTCTTTTGCGTATCTTACGTCATAGTAGCGCAATCCGCCGCGACTTGCTAGTCGCGCAGTGTCTACGCGCGCCTGGCTCCCCTAATTTTAACCACGATTATCAATCAGTTTAACCCTAATTGTGCAAATTGTCACTATCCCAATTTTTTGGGGGCGAATTGATTTGTCGCCAGCACGCTCCAAGGAACGTGTAGGGGCGTCTCGCTTCGACGCCCGCTTATCCAGCCACTTCAGGCACGCTTTGCGCGACGCGCTTGGCATTACCGAGAACACAGATTGAGACGGGCTGTTTCCGCTGCTATAATTTCGCTGTCGCGGATTGTGTCAGATGACGGCGCGGCGATAGTGAAGCTCCAGTAGCTCAGGGGATAGAGCATTGGTTTCCTAAACCAAGTGTCGCAGGTTCGAATCCTGCCTGGAGCGATACCGTGGCGACTTCGTGCGTCCCACTATAACCCCCATCCCCCGGCCCCTTACCCCAGCAAGCTAGGGAAGGGGAGTTTCCTCCACACTATCTCCGCATAAATTGAATCTCAACAATTCAATGTATATTGGTAAACCGAAACCAACTCACGGCGAAACCAGCCTCCCCCCAATGCTTTGGGGGGAATGAGGGGGGTAGATTAAATGGCAGATACGACAAGACTCAGTACCGGACAAGCCCTGCAGACCCCGTAGCGGACAAGGCTTACAGCCCAATCCCTTGCGACTGCGCCTCAACATTAGCAGCAGCGGCATCGGCGAATGCGTCCAGCGGCATCGCCCCCAGATCCTCATCCGTCCGCAGCCGCACGCTGACTGTGCGATTCTCCACATCGCGGTCGCCCACGATCAACAGCCAGGGGATGTTCATGCGCCGGCGCCGCTTGATCTTCGAGCGCATATTGCGATCCTGCAAATCGGCTTTGACGCGCAAGCCGCGTTCTCTTAGCAGCCTCTCAATGTCGCGCGCGTAGTCGTTGTGGCTCTCGCGGATGGGGATGATGACCGCCTGCGTCGGCGCCAGCCAAGGCGGGAAGGCGCCGGCGAAATGCTCAATCAGGATGCCGATGAAGCGCTCCAGACTGCCGAAGGGCGCGCGGTGGATCATGATTGGACGTTTGCGCTCATTGTCGCGGTCGACATATTCCAGGTCAAAGCGCTGCGGCAGATTGTAATCCACCTGCACCGTGCCCAATTGCCATTCTCGCTTAAGCACATCGCGCACGATGAAATCCAGCTTCGGTCCATAGAAAGCCGCTTCGCCCGGTTCAATATGGTATTCCAGCGCCAGCTCATCGCAGGCGTCGGCGATGGCGACGGTGGCTTCTTCCCAGAGGGCGTTATCGCCGACGTATTTGTCGCTCTCGCTATCGCGCGTACCCAGCCGGGCGCGGAAATCGGTCAGGCCCAAGGCGCCGAAGACGTGCTGTATCAGCTTGACCACGTCCTTGAACTCGTCCAGCAGTTGATCGGGCCGGACGAAAATATGGGCGTCATCGACGGTGAAGCCGCGGACGCGCGTCAATCCGCGCAATTCGCCCGACTGCTCGTAGCGATAGACGGCGCCAAACTCGGCGTAACGCAGCGGCAGGTCGCGATAAGAACGCGGCTGGCTGGTGTAGACGCGGCAATGATGCGGGCAGTTCATCGGCCGCAGCAGAAACTCATCGCCATCAACATCAATCGGCGTATACTGGCTGTCGGCATAATAGGGATAGTGGCCCGAGGTCTTGTACAGCTCGATATTGCCCAGGTGCGGCGTGACGACTGGCAGGTAGCCGCGCTCGATCTGGATGTCGCGCAGCCAGCGCTCAAGCGTATCGCGCAGGGTCGCGCCATCGGGCAGCCAGAGGGGCAATCCCTTGCCCACCATCGAGTCGATGATGAACAAATCCAGCTTCTCGCCCAGGACGCGATGATCGCGTTTGGCCGCTTCTTCCAACCGGGCGCTGTATTCACGCAGTTCCGCCGGCGTTTCCCAGGCGGTGCCGTAGATGCGCGTCAGCTGTTGGCGCTGCTCATCACCCCGCCAATAGGCGCCCGCGGGCCGCCGCAGCGAAATGCTGACCGCTTTCGGGTTGATGTCCTTCGTGCTTTGGACGTGTGGACCGCGGCAAAGATCGGTGAACTTGTTCTGCGTGTAAATGGTCAGGGTTTCCGCTGGGTCCTCACTAGGCGCGCCATTGTCATCGACACGGCCATTGACCAGATCGTCGATGAGTTCAAGCTTATATGGCTGATTGCGGAAGAGCTCGCGCGCTTCCGCCGCAGTCACCTCGCGCATCTTGAACTCGTGGCGTTGCGAGAGGATCTTCTTCATTCGCCTCTCGACCCACTTGATGTCGTCGTCGCCGATCGTCGCAGGCAGCTCAAAATCGTAATAGAAGCCGTCTTCAATTGGTGGACCAATGGCGATCTTGGCTTCGGGGAAGCGTTCCAGCATCGCCTCAGCCAACACGTGCGCGGCTGAGTGCCGTATCCGGTAGAGTTGGCTCGCTTCGTAGTTTTCCTCAGGCATCCGTTTCCCTCTTATGATGTTCAGGCCGACCACAATCCGTCTTACTGCTTCACCGCGTCATGAACCAGGCGGCGCTGGCCGCGCGGTCAATCTCGATTAGACCGATGCGCGAGACAATGCGGATTATAGGCGATAGCGCGGGAATCGATAAGGGACGGCGCTCAGTTGTCGATAATCACCAGCACTTCTTCAATGACGGCTCGCGCGATTTCCTGGGTGGTGTGCCCGCGGGAAATGACTGCGCGTTTGGAATCGGCGTCGTCTTCGGTGACGCGCGTGAACAGGCTCTCGAAGACGTCTTGCGCGACCATGTTGTCAATCGAGTCTTCAATGAACTTCAATTCCAAATCATCCACGATGATATGAGGCGTATCCAAGACGGCATAACGGACCGGCGGCGTCTCAGGGATCGACTCGGTGACCATCCAGGTCAGCGACAGTTGGCGATGGATATAGGGGATGGTGGCGAAGAGGGCGGTATACACGGTTCCGTCATCCATGCGCACGATGACATCGCAGGCATCGCCTTCTTCGTGTATCTCGCAAAGAATCTCATCCGGTACAATTAATAGTTCGGCAATCGACTTGGCGGACATCGGCTAAAGTTCCTGGCAATATACCTTGCAACTATTGCATTATATGCATAATTCTCTGGCATGTGAATAAGCTTATCATAAATTGGCTTTAATTTGTAAAATGCTTCACAATGTTTATGTCAATCCTTTAGCCTCTCGACAGGCTTGCCGCTGCATAATCGGCGCTTTTCACCTATTATAGCGCGAATAATTCAGGGACGAGATTGCCACGATGAAGAGCCAAGAGGAAAACGATCATCCACTGAGCCGGAAGCGGGTTAGCGGCGGGCAGCAGCAGGCAGTCATCCTGCGCCGCCGCCAGCCGCCAAAGCGCGCGCTTGAAGATCAGCCCTGGCTGACTTATGCGCTGATGGCGGCCAACACGCTGATCTTTCTGGCTGGCTTCTTGAGTCAAACGCTCGAACTGGAATTCTTGCTGCGGGGCGCGCTAATGCCGGAGCTCGTGGTCGCGCGTGGCGAATTCTATCGCTTGTTCACCGCGATGTTCTTGCATGGGAGCTTGGGCCACATTTTCTTCAATGTCTACGCGATTTATATCGTCGGGCGAAATCTGGAGCCGATCTTCGGGCGCGCGCGCTTCCTGCTGATTTATTTTCTAGGCGGCTTGACCGGGGCGGCGGCCAGCCTGGCGCTGGGTCCTTTCAATGGCTGGTCGGTCGGCGCGTCGGGGGCGGTCTTCGCTATCTTCGCGGCTGAAGCGGCGCATCTTTATCAGCATCGTACGCTCTACCCCAATGTGCGGGCGCGGCTGCAGCACATGGGGTTCCTGATTGTGATCAACCTGCTGATCGGTTTCGCGCCCGGCTCCCGCATTGACAATTGGGGGCATATCGGCGGCATGATTGGCGGTCTCGCGCTCGCCTGGCGGATAGGACCGCGGCTTGCCCGTCCGACGGCGCCCCTGCGCAGCATGCGCGAATTCGCCAAGACGGACAGCAATCCACTGGCGCTGCGTCTGCCGGAAGTCGTGCTTTATGTTGGCGTCTTAATTGGCGCTGTCTTCCTCATCGTCAATCTGCTTTCCGCGCAGCTGTGAAAGTTCGTGGCGCAGCAGCGCGATCTGTTGCGCGGCTTCTTTGCTTTCACGGGTGAGCCGCGTGATGACCGTGGAAAAATACAGTTGGATGAATAGCAGAAACAACGCCGCCAGCAAGAAGAGCAAATTGGGCGGATGGTGGATATTAAGCAGCGCCGCCAGGCTGTGGAGCAGATCGCGCCAGACGCCCACCACCAGCATCACGATCGCAGTGCCCAGCCAAAGCAGCGAATACTGCTCGCTCAAATGCCGCCGCCGCACAAGCTCGAGCACAACCAGCAAGGCGATTATTGAGGCGCCCACCATGAAGATTGTCGAGCGGTCTATCATATCGGTTCTCCTCAATGCCCCTCTATTCATACAGCTGGTCGGGCGCAAGCCCACCTCTAAAATAGCATGGAATCCCTTCGCGCATGACGCCACCCTTGATTGAACTGGCGGGCGAGGGCGGCGCGCCGCAGCTGCATCTGGCGCTTGCCAATGGCTTCCCGCCGCGGGTTTACTTGCCGCTCGCGCGCCAGCTGAGCGGCTATCACACTGTCTGTCTGCCGCCGCGCGCCTTGTGGGGCGATCAAGCGCCGCCGAGAGCCTATCGTGATTGGAACGCGGAAGCTGACGATTTGCTCGCCGGGATGGCGGCGCATGACCTGCCCGCCGTCATTGCCGTTGGCCATTCGCTTGGCGGCGTGGTATCCATGCTGGCGCTGCTCAAGGCGCCGGCGCGTTTCAAAGCTTTGATCATGCTCGACCCGCCGATTCTTCCCCCGAGCATGCTTGAGATGATGCGCGCGGCTTGGACTGATGGCGCCGTCGACCAGCTGCCCCTGGTCCAAGGGGCGCGCCGCCGCCGGCAAGCATTCGCCAGCCGCCAAGAAGCTTATGAGCGATTCCGCCAGAAGCCGCTCTTCGCCGATTGGTCGGACGAATCCCTTTGGCTCTATGTCCAGCATGGCATCAAGCGCGCGGCCGGCGGCCGATATGAACTGGTCTGGAGCGCCGCCTGGGAGGCGCATTATTTTTCGACCGTGTATCTGAAGATCTGGGAGACGCTGCCCCGTTTGACCGGTTCGCCAGCGGCGCTCATCGTCCGCGGCGGCGAGAGCGATACGCTAGGGGCGGCGGCATTCAAGCGGGCGCAATCGCTGGCGCCGGCGCTCGACTGCATCGAGATGGCGGGGCAGGGACACCTCTTCCCGCTGGCGGCGCCGGCAGCCACGGCGCAGCTGATCATGGACTGGCTGAAGTCGAAAGGGCTGTAGAGGCGAGCGTTGTTTTACCCCGTCCCCGGCAAGCTAGGGAAGGAGAGCGTCGCCTGGTGCGAAACGTCGCACCCCATGTCGAATCTTGTAGGGGCGACACTCGTGTCGCCCGCTTTCCTCTATGGTGAATAAAACATACAACGCCCGCCAAAGGCGCTTACCCGCGATATTCATCCCGCCCGCATCCAGTTGATTCTTGACATCTACCAACTGCCGCTCTACACTCGCAGTCCCTAAGCCAAGGTAGCTCAGTTGGTAGAGCGTCGCACTGAAAATGCGGGTGTCCCCAGTTCAAGTCTGGGCCTTGGCACTAACGAACTCGCCCCGGCGGCGAGTTCTTTGCTTTGCCCGCTGGCGTCCGCCAAAGGCTTATCGCCGCGCGGCTAGGCTGGTACGATAGGGCGCTGTCGGCATTTGACCAACTGCCCATGAAGACCATCCTCCTCATTTCGCGCTGCCCGCCATATCCCATCCACTTGGGCGACCGCCTGATCATCTGGCACCTGGCGCGCGAATTGGCGCGGCGCGGCTACATCATCGACCTGCTGGCGCTGCATGACCGCGATGATGATTCGCAGCATCTGGACGAGTACCGACCGTTTTTTCGCCATGTCGAATTGATCCGCGAACCAAAACGTAGCGGACTGGCCTACCTCCGCCGGCTGCTGGATTCCTCAAGCCGATTTGCCGCCTCCGCCGAGGCGAGCTTTTGCCCGGCGCTTTGGCGAATGATTGACGCTTATCTCAGGCGCTACGATTACGACCTGGCGCATTGCTTTGGCGCCGTCAGCGTTTATGAATTCCATCCGCTTGTCGCTCACTTGCCAAACCTGATCACACCATACGAATCGCACGCGCTCTATCTGGCGTCGGCCGCCCGCCAGGGTCAGCTCAGCGCGCGGCTGCGGCTGCCAGTCGCCCGCCGCTTTGAGCGCTTCATGTTCGCGCCTTACGATCGGACCGTGGTCATTTCAGACGCTGACCGGGCGATGCTGCAAGCGTTGCGGCCGGCGCTGCGCATTGATGTGATCCCCAACGGCATTGAGCTGGAGCGCTTTCAGCCCCGCCATAGCGGGCGCGCTGAACAGACCTTGCTCTTCGTCGGCAATTACGCATACGCGCCTAATCAGGATGTCGTCCGCCTCCTGGTTGAGCAAGTGCTGCCGCAAGTCCGCGAAGGCGCTCCGCGGGCGAGGCTGCAATTGGTCGGGGTCAATCCGCCGGATTGGATGCGCGCGCTGGCGAATGACCATATTGAGGTTACCGGTCATGTCCCCGATGTGAGACCCTACCTGGCGGATGCGACCGTCTTCGTCTGCCCGCTGAGGATCGGCGCCGGGCTCAAGAATAAAGTGCTCGAAGCGCTGGCGATGGGCGCGCCCGTGCTAGCGACGCCGCTCAGCGTCGATGGCATCAACGTACAGAATGGGGAATCCGCTATCATCGCGCCTGTCGATCGAATCGCTGAGCAGACCGCGCGGCTGCTGCGCGCTAATGCCTTGCGCGAAAACCTCTCGCGAAAAGGCCGAGCTTTGATCGAAGCCGAATACAGCTGGGAGCGCACGGCGGACAGCTATGAAGGGCTTTACGACGAAATCTGCCGTCTCAGATCACCATGAGCTGGTCGCGCGCGGGCAAAGGCGGGAAGGGCGCTGCCGGCAGCGTCTGATACCAATAGGCCACCGAAGCGATATCATCCTGCAAGGGCAGGTAGCGGCGGTTGTAGCCCCAGCCCAGCGCCTGCATCGTCACGCTTAAGTCGGACTCAAAGCGGATCGGATCCATGATGTGCCAGCGGTACATGCCCATTCTCAGTTGTGATCGATAATCGGCATCCGGACGAATCACCTGGTGGAAGCCGGCGTAAGGCGTGGTGAAGGTGACATAACCCTGATTGTGCCGCGGGCTGGGGTCGAAATTGTAGGAGCCGCAGAAATAATCTTCAGTGCCGGTGCCGCAGATCGTCGGATATTCATCGCCGTCCATATAGAATTTGATCTCGCCCTCGCCCCACCAGCCGGCGTTGTTGGAGCCCCAAGCCATGTACGTGCCGACATAATGCCCGCGTCCCTTGATGCCATCGACGACGGTGTAGACGTCTTTGTAGGGCAGGGGATTCGTTCGGCGGAATTGGGCGTGGAAATAAGCGGCGTCTTCGGGCACATCGGTCAGCGTGTAATTGACCTGGTAGTAGAGCGTCATCTCTTCTTCGGCGATATTGCTCATGGTGATGCGGCAGCGCTGGCGGAAGGGCATCTCCCAGTAAGAATTGAAGGCGCTGCCCGGGTTGACGCAGATCGGCAGCGAGGTCAATTGCGCGTATTCGCCCCAGCCAACGCCGAAGAAATCGCCCACCGGGCATTCAACCGCCGGCTGCTCGCTCCCGTCCCAGTAAATGCGCAGGATGGAGTAACGCCAATTGCCTGTCGGCGTCATCCAGATTTGCTGGATCGCGCCCGGTCCGGCGATATCGGCGACGGTGAAGGTCTCGCCAGCGGCGATGCGCACCGATGGCGACACTTTCCAGCCATGACCGAGATCGCGCGCCGGGATGGCGCCGGCGCCGTCCTCCGCCATGCCGCCCGCCCCTTTGGCGCCCGTGAAATTCTCGGCGCTGATCGAACGCGATTTGGCGCCCGACAAGCGCGACAAGTTGCCCAGATGCATGCCTAATCCGTTGAAACTGGTCATTTCTTCTTCCTTGTATACCTTATCTCGATTGTTTGGATAATCGTTTGCGGGCGACCTGATAGGTCGCCCCTACAGATTTCCATTATTGGCGAAAATGATTGATATGTTGTGTCAATTTTCACAGTCATTCGTCGGCGCTCGCGGCCGCCAGATTATCGAAGTGAAGCTGGAAAACATCGCAGACATCGGGGTGCGAGCCGACATAGACATAGCTGATCGTATCGCCTTCGTAGCCAAATGTGCCGGCGCTGGCGCAGGGCTCAATGCTGAAGTTTTGCGCGCTCGCGCCTTCTTCCTGGCCCCCGAGGGCGCAGTTGACCAATTCCTGATTCACGCGCGACTGATTGATGACCAGCGATGCGCCGATTTTGGGCGCTGTCAGCGTCGTGTCGCTATGTTGATAGAAGCGCGCGGCCAGCGCGCCCCGATCCTGGAAGCATTGCAAGATCTGTTCCGCTTTGGCGATGACGGCGGTGAGGCCGAATTGACCGCCCATCAGCGCCGCGCCACCAACCGCGGCAAAGGCGCCATCAACGGTGGCGTCGATATCGGATGCCGAAAAGCCAACCAGATTCGGCAGCAGCCGCTGCGCCGATTTGGCGTCGTCAGCTTCGTTGCCGGTATCGCCGCAGGCCGCAAGCAGCATGATTGCCATCAACAGACATGCCAGTCTCATCGCGATAGAATCTCCGCCCGATATTCCCCGTTCGCATTCCGCACATTCTAGCAGATTATGCCTTTCGCGCTCAGCGGACGCACTGGGAAAAGGCTCCGCCCTCAGCAATTTCGGCCCGATTCGCGCCGGCGCATTTCCGCGCTATACCCTAGGAAATGAGACAGCCAAACCCCGCGCAGTGTATATGCTTTTATCGCCAGATAGCATTGAGGGAGGTTCACCATGAAGCAAATCGCTCGCCTGATGTCCATCGCCGTTTTGTTCGCCACGCTGTCCCTGCCAGCATTGGCAAGGGAGCGCGGCGATGAAGCGCCGATATTCTATGGCTATAACATCGACGAATGCAAAGCGATTGCCAGCGGCATTGGCGAAGTCACCGCCACCTTTCTGTATTACTGGGATATCGCGGCGCAGGAGAACCGCGTCTCGTACATCGTGCATGTCAGCTATGACCTGGAAGAGCGCTACATCGGGAGCGCCTACCTAGAGCGGAACGCGGTTACAGTCGAAATCAGGGCGCCCGTTGGCGTGCTCATCAAGGCTGAGACTTGCGACGTCTAAGCCGGTCTCGTTTTAAGTCAGCAGCCTCGTCAATCCGGCGGGGCTGTTCATTTTTACGTAGGCGCCGACAAGTGAGACTGCCTGCCGCGTCAAGTGTATATGCGTTTGTTGCCAGATAGCATCGAGGGAGGTTCACCATGAAGCAAATCGCTCGCCTGATGTTCATCGCCGTATTGTTCGCCACGCTGTCCCTGCCGGCGCTGGCCGCGGAGCGTGGCGATGAAGCGCCGACATTCTATCAGGCCTATAACATCGACACGTGTAAAGCGAGTGCCAGCGGCATTGGCGAAGTGACCGCCACCTTTCTGTATTACTGGGATATCGCGGCGCAGGAAAACCGGGTCGCGTCCATTGAGCATGTCAGCTATGACCTGGAAGTCGGATATTACGGCAGCGCCCGCAAAACGCGGAAATCGGTCACTGTCGAAATCAGGGCTCCTATAGGCATATATGTCACGTCAAATTACTGCGCCGTCTAAGCCACTCGCGCGCGAACAGTCAGCAGCCTCGTCAATCTGGCGGGGCTGTTCCTTTTCCCATAGGCGCCGTCAAGAGAGATTGTTTGCCGCGTCAAGTGTATATACGTTTGTTGCCAGACAGCATCGAGGGAGGTTCGCCATGCAGCAAATTGCTCGCCTGATGTTCATCGCCGTTTTGTTCGCCACGCTGTCCCTGCCGGGCATGGCCGCCGAGCGCGGCGATGAAGCGCCGACATTCTATGGCTATAACATCGACCAATGCAAAGCGAGCGCCAGCGGCATTGGCGAAGTCACCGCCACTTTTCTGTATTACTGGGATATCGCGGCGCAGGAAAACCGGGTCGCAAACATTGAGCATGTCGACAGCGATCTGACGCCGGGATATTACAGCCGCGTCGTCAAAGGGCGGAAATCGGTTACAGTGGTGATCCTGGCTACCTATGGCACGCTCCAAGCGATTAGTAAATGCAACGTCTAAACAATGCGCGCGCGTTCAGTCAGCAGCCTCGTCAATCCGGCGGGGCTGTTCAATTTCCCATAGGCGCTGATAAGTGAGACTGCCAACGCCGCGCCGTGTATATGCTTTTCTTGCCAGATAGCATCGAGGGAGGTTCACCATGAAGCAAATCGCTCGCCTGATGTCCATCGCCGTTTTCTTCGCCACGCTGTCTCTGCCTGCATTGGCAAGGGAGCGCGGCGATGAAGCGCCAACTTTCTATCTGGGCTATACCATCGACGAATGCAAAGCGATTGCCAGCGGCATTGGCGAAGTCACCGCCACTTTTCTGTATTACTGGGATATCGTGGCGCAGGAGAACCGGGTCGCAAACATCGAGCATGTCAGCTACGATCTGCCCCCGGGATATTTCGGCAGCGCCAGCGAAACGCGGGTATCGGTGACCGTCAAAATCATTGGCTCCCCCGGCGTCCTTTTCGCCTCGGATCATTGCAAAGTCTAGGGCAGCCGCGCGCGCTCAGTTTTCCGCCCCGTCAATGTGGCGGGGCTGGTGCGAGAATCCATCAAATTCACCACTCCCCCAGCGCCCTGATGTGGCTAAGGCGCGGCGCATCACTTAGAATAGCCTGCGAAGAATTGAAGCGGGGACGACAGAATAATGAAACTGCTGCGATATGCGATTGGTGACGAACGTTATGTCGGCGTTCTGGTTGGCGACGAAATCATGCGACTTGGCATCCGAAACATGGCTGAGCTGATGGGCGCCGATGCCGCCTTTGTCGAGACTGGCGTGCTTGACAAGCTGTCGGAGGCGCGCAGCCTGCCGCCGCTGACGCCGGGCAAGATCCTCGCCATCGGCCGCAACTATGCCGAGCACGCGCGAGAACTGGGCAACGAAGCGCCGGGCGAGCCGCTGGTCTTCGCGGTCATGCCCAGCGCGGTCATCGGCGATGGCGATGTGATCGAATGGGAAGCCGCAATGACGTCGCAGGTGGATTGGGAAGGCGAGCTCGCGGTTGTCATCGGCAGAACGGCGCGGAAAGTCTCGGAAGAAGAAGCGCTGGATTATGTCTTCGGTTATACGATCGCCAACGATGTCTCGGCGCGCGACCTGCAAACGCGCGATAAACAGTGGACGCGGGCGAAGGGGCTGGATACATTCTGTCCCTTGGGACCCGCGGTCGTCACCGCCGACGCGATCCCCAATCCACAGAACTTGCGCATCCGCACGACGGTCGACGGGGTCGAGATGCAGAATGGCTCAACTGCCGATATGATCTTCAGCGTGCGCTACCTGATCGCCCAGCTCTCGCGCGCCTTCACATTGCATCCGGGCGATGTCATCCTGACCGGCACGCCCGCCGGCGTCGGCAAGGCGCAGGCCCCGCCGCGGTTCCTCGGCGATGGCAGCATCGTCAGCATTGAGATAGAGCCAATCGGCAAATTGACTAACCCCTGCCGCGTGTTATAATGATGCTGTAATCATGCAAAGGGAAAACTGTCATGGCGATTCAGCAGAACACAATCGGCAATGAGCCGGCGATCAGGGAACGGCTAACGAAGGTGGAAACTCAGGTAGAAAGCATATTGCAGCACTTTGCCACCAAAGCGGACCTCGAGCGCCACACCCGCCTCATCGTGATGTGGATGATAGCGAGCCAGCTTGCATTGGCTGGTTTCTTGTATACCGTGCTTCGCTAGGTCGATTGATATGCTTAATCTAAGAATTACCTTGAAACTCTAGCTTCCCTTCCCTCTTTATGGCGCGGGTAGACACTGCGCTTCGGGCAAGGGACCGAGGGATGGGGGGCAAGCATGAACCGCACACTCTTCGCCGCTGATTGCCTGGAGGTCCTCAACGACAGCAGCGCTATCCCCGACGCGTCCATCGACCTCATCTACCTCGACCCGCCTTTCAACTCCAACTCCAAATACAACCTGCCCTTCAAAGGCCGCGACAAGACGCACAAGCCGGTCGAAGCCTTCGTCGACATCTGGAAATGGAGCGACCAGGACGCCGAGCGGCTGGATGACATGATGCGCGATCCGCGCACGCGCCCGCTGGCGACCATCGTCCAGTTCGCCCAGGCGATAGAACAGATGAGCGCGCGGGGGGGGGGGGCAGGAAGGGTACATCCTTAGCCAGCTA
This sequence comes from Anaerolineae bacterium, assembly GCA_022820125.1. Lineage (GTDB taxonomy): Bacteria > Chloroflexota > Anaerolineae > Aggregatilineales > Phototrophicaceae > UBA6055. The sequence goes on from JAJEGA010000004.1 coordinate 19,111, forward strand.
TTTGCTTAACATGGCGCTGCGCCTGCGAGCCATGCGCCGCGTCCTCAAGGACACGGGCAGCATCTATCTGCATTGTGATCCCACTGCGAGCCACTATCTCAAGCTGCTGATGGATGCGATTTATGGGCGAAAGAACTTCCGCAATGAGATTGTGTGGTGTTATCGAACTGGGGGAGCTTCCAAGAATCATTTTGGGAGGAAGCACGACATTATCTTCTTTTGGGGTAGGAGTAAATCTACAATTTTTCATGTTCAGAAAGACCGTTCATATCTCACAGGTGCGATGGGTCATAAGGTAAGTGATGAAATATTTGAAGATGAGCATGGCAAATATCAGAACATCATTTTCTCGAAAACAAACATAAAACTATATATCGACGAATACGGTCGATATTACACTATGGTCAATGCTCGGGATTATTGG
>JAJEGA010000106.1 GCA_022820125.1 Anaerolineae bacterium
GGGGTTCGGTTTCGGGCTTATTGACCTGGTTGGTTTTTTTTCGATCTAATTTGTTATCAATTAATATGGCCTGCCTGCCCCCCCCCCCCCCGATAAATCAATGCTTCGTTCATTATTCAAGGCGAAGAAAAGCGCCCCGCCGCCGACAAAGGGTTCGTAATAATTGTTGAATTCGGCGGGAATGCGCTGCAGGAGTTCCTTAAGCAGGCTGCGCTTGCCGCCCACCCACTTGACGAAGGGTTTTGCCTTGTGAAAACCGGGCAATGGCGCTTCGGTCATGTTTGACCGCCAACTCGTTTTAATTCGCACACTTGATCTATATGATCATTTTTAGCGCCTGTCAAGCATGGCAAAATCCCAGAATTCAAAAACTCGACTGACCTATGGTATACTCGCCGACTGAAATGGAAGATCAAACCGCAGTCGTCGACGAAGGGAAGGCTATGGATTCGCCATCCAAAGAGATGCTCCTCGACTGGTATCGGCAGATGGTGCTGATCCGCCAATTCGAGGAAACATGCCATCAACTCTACGAAGAGAAGCGCATCACCGGCGTTTATCTGCATCTCTACAGCGGGCATGAAGCCAGCGGCGTCGGCTCAATGGCGGCGCTGCGCAAGAGCGATCACGTCATCACCGCTTATCGCGATCACGGCATCGCGCTCATCCTGGGCATGGACCCCAAGGCGGTCATGGCTGAGATGATGGGCAAGAAGACCGGCAGCAGTGGCGGCAAAGGCGGCTCGATGCACCTGGCTTCCAAAGACCACAACTTCTGGGGCGGCTATGCCATCGTTGGCGGCCACCTGCCCCTGGCGGCCGGCATCGCCCTCGAAGCGCGTTACCGCGGCAAAGACGATGTGACGATGACCTACGTCGGCGATGGCGCCACCAACAATGGCTACTTCCACGAGTCGCTGAACATGAGCGCCATCTGGGAGCTGCCGGTGATCTGGATCATCGAAAACAATGGCTATGGCATGGGCACCGAGGTCGAGCGCGCCAGCGGCCAGGTTGAGCTGCATCGCAAGGCGGAAGCCTATGGCATCAAGAGCTTCGGCCGGGTAGACGCGCAGAATGCGCTGGAAGTCTACGCGGTCGCCTCAAAGGCGGTCGAATATGCGCGCGCGAATGGGCCAGCCGTTATCGAGCATGTGACCTATCGTTATCGCGGGCATGGCGTCTCCGACAAGCAATATGACGCCCGCGATGATATGTCGGCTGAGTTGAAAGAGTGGGTCGAAAGGCGCGAGCCAATCAAAATCCTGCGCGATTGCATCGAGAGCAAATACGGCGATGTCGGCGAGATCCTGGCGAAGCACGAAGCCGACGCAAAAAGGATTGTCGCCGAGTCGGTCGCCTTCGCCGAAGCCAGCGAGTTGCCGAGCAGCTACCAGGACCTCTTGCAAAACACGTATGTGGGATCCGAGCTGGTTTACAAGACCGACGATAGCATCGGCGCCGGCATCGACTGAGCCTAGCCTTGCGTCGAGCGCCTAAGGCGCGACTCGCTGAGTCGCCCGAAATCGGAACGAAACTGTAGGGGCTACCCATTGGGTCGCCCGCCATCAAAGCGAAACTGTAGGGGCGACTCGGTGAGTCGCCCGCCAACTGCATATATAGAGAAAGCAGATCTAATGGCAGTTAGAAACATCGCCATGCGGGAAGCCATCCGCCGGGCGCTGCGCGAAGAGATGCAGCGCGACGAGAACGTCTTTGTCATGGGCGAAGAGGTTGCTTACTGGCAGGGGACGCATCGAGTGACGCGCGGCTTCCTCGAGGAATTCGGCGAGCGGCGCGTGCGCGATACGCCCATCAGCGAGATGGCCATCGGTGGTCTGGCCGTGGGCGCGGCGATGGCTGGCTTGCGGCCGGTGGCGGAATTCATGACCATCAACTTCGCCTTCCTGGCGCTGGACGCGATCGCCAATCACGCCGCCAAAGTGCGCTACTTTTTTGATGGCATGTTTAAGGTTCCGCTGGTTTATCGCGCGGCGAGCGGCTGGGGCAATCAAGCGACCGCCTCCCATTCACACGCGCCAGAGCCAATCTTCGCCCACTTCCCCGGCATATTCGTCGGCTGCCCATCCAATTCGCTGGATGCCTACGGCATGTTAAAAACCTCGATTCGCGATGACAATCCGGTGCTCTTCAGCGAGAGCATCGCGCTCTATCCCAAGCCGAGCCCGATGCCGGACGACCTTGATGAGGACTACCTGATCCCCATCGGCAAAGGCGACATCAAACGCCAGGGCGCCGATGTCACGCTGGTCGCCTACGCGCGGGGGGTCGATTGGGCGCTTCAAGCCGCCCGTCAACTGGCGCGCGATGGCGTGGAAGCGGAAGTGATTGACCTGCGCTGGCTGCGCCCGCTGGATATGGCATTGGTGTATGAGAGCTTCAAGAAGACGAACCGCTGCGTCATCGTGGAGGAGTCTTTGCCGATGTACAGCTTCGGGGGCGAAATCGCCGCAAACTTGCAGGAGCGCATGTTCGATTATATGGACGCGCCGATCAAACGGGTGGCCGCCGAAGACGTGCCCCTGCCCTACTCGAAAGACATCGAATTGCTGGCGCTGCCGAACGCGCAAAAGGTCGTGGACGCGGTCAAGGAGATTTTGTAAATGGCGCACGAAGTCAAGCTCACGATGGACGGCTTGCTGATCAACTGGCTGAAAGATGTCGGCGACAGCGTTAGCGCGGGCGACATCATCGCCGAGTTTGAGGCGGACAAGGCGACGGTCGAAATTGAAGCGGGCAGCGCGGGCGAGCTGCTCGAGCTGCGCGCCGAGCCCGGCGATGAACTGGGCGAAGGCTCGGTGATCGCGGTCATCGGCGCCGGTGGCGAAGCAGTCGCGCCGCCCGAAGACGCGCCAGCCGCGTCCGCAATAGCTGAATCGAGCGCGCCGCCGGCAGAAACGGCGACCAATGGGGTGACCATGACCGATGATGGCCGCGTCAAAGCTTCGCCCCTGGCGCGCCGCATCGCCGCCGAGAAAGGCATTGACCTGCGCCGTGTGCAAGGATCGGGTCCCGGCGGACGAATCGTCAAATCCGATGTGGAAAACCTGTCGGCGACGCCGCTCCCCCCGCCCGCTCCGCCTGCCGCGCCCGCCGCTGGAGCGCAGCCAACCTGGGGCGCGCTGCCGCAAGACGATGTGGAGATCATCCCCTTATCGCGGATGCGCCGCGCCATCGCCGATGGCACCGTGCGCAGCAAGAGCAACACGCCCCACTTCTACGTCACAGTGGAAGCCGATGTCGAGCCGCTGCTGGCGTTGCGCAAAGAAATCAACAGCGCGCTTGCCGAACGCGGCGTCAAGGTCAGCGTCAACGACATGCTGATCAAGGCGCTGGCGCTGACGCTGCGAGCCTTCCCCAACCTGAACACGCACTACTATGGCGACCGCTTCGTAAAGCACGAGCGCGTCAACATCGGCATCTCGGTCGCCTTGCCTGAAAACGGCTTGGTGAATGTCGTCTGTCCTGATGCCGACAAGGCGTCGCTTAGCGAAATGGCGGTTAACAACAAGGCGATGTATGAGCGCGCTCGCAGCGGCAAAATAAAGCCGGACGACATCCGCGGCGCCACCTTCACCATCAGCAATCTGGGTCCCTTCAACGTCAAAGACTTCTCGGCGATCATCAGTTCGCCCGAAGCCGGCATCCTGGCAGTATCGTCGGCGCGGCCTGTCCCGGTCGTGCTGGACGATGGATCGCTCGGCGTCGGCACGCGCATGAATATGACGCTCAGCGTCGATCACCGCGTCAGCAACGGCGCGGAGGGCGCGGCTTTCATGAATCACCTGCGCGAGCTGGTGGAGAATCCGCTGCGGCTGTTGGATTTGAGCGGGGTTTAGTTGGGGAATGATATGCCTACATATGACAATATAGCCCTTAAATCCATAAATCTGTCGGCGATTGTCGTTCGCAGCGAAGAGTCCAACGCCTGTAGCAGTTTCCACCTTCACAATGCCGCCACATTGACGGCAGGCAGCGCAATTGAATTACTCTTGGATATATTGGTCGAGAGGTTAATCGAGAGACTTCTAATTGAAGACACCGCTGAGGCTGCGAAAATCTCCCAGCGCAGGACCGCAATGGAAAAAAATCTGAAAAACAGCCGAATCACTTTTTTTGATTGGATTCAATTCTATAGAGATTTGAATTTGGCTCAACAACTCCGGGAACAGTTTGGAAGAGAATTCGCCTTTCTTGACGAATCCAAACTTCATCAAGTCAGAAAGTGGTGGAATAAAGTCAAACATGATCACCGTCGTGTTCCGACCCCAGTTGCCGTAGCGATCGTCGGCTACATGAACGACGCATTGGAAGAGGCCGATATACAGACAATGCATGGAACAACCGAATTCAGCTTTATTGGCCTACACAATGTAAGTTGGCAGCAGAGTTGGAACAGGAAAATCGATAAGTGGGTTCGCCAACATCCTGATTCGCCCGAATCAGATTTACTTCTGTATTTGCCACTACTTCTTGGATTGGTCATTAACTTGATTGGAGACAAGCGTGTACCGTATTCGCTTAAGTCGTCTCTGTTTGTAGCAGCCAATTATGTCTTTAGTACCGAAGACCTTATTTCGGAGACGATACATAACGTGCGTGGCTTGGTTGATGATGCTGCGGTACTTATTCTTAGCCTAAAATGGCTCTGCAACCAAGGCAATTTGGACGAGTCAATAGTGCAGGAGAATTGGAATAATCCTACTGACATCGTCGGATATATTTCTGAACAAGAGAAATTCATACGAGGCAATCACGCGAAGTTATTCCGGGATTATCCAAACCAATTCGGAGACAAGCTGGTGTGGGCGACAATCCGAAGAATCGCCACAGACGGCCCCGAAGCCTTGTGGCAAAACTATTGGAAAGAAGCCTATTAACCCGCCGCCGATGCCCCGCCGAGTCCTCTTCGTCGCCAGCCTCCACCATCCTCAAGAATTGCTGCGAGAACAGCGCGCCGCGCCGGACGCAGCCAACCCGCCCCTCTTCCCGCGCAGCATGGAACTCTACAGTTGGGGGCGCGCCTTTCGCCAAGCCGGTTGGGAAATCGAAGTCTTCTGGCGGAATCTGCCCGGCTTCGGCAGTCGCAGCATCGCCAGCTTGAGCAACGAGGTCTTTCGCACAGCGCTGACGCCGGGCAGAATTCTCGCCGGGCTGATGCAGCGCATCCCGCCCGCGTTGCATCCTGATCTGCGAGCCCGCAATCGCCTATTGCAGCAACAGGCGCGCCAATTCAAACCCGATCTGATCTGGCTCGCGGGCAACAACCGCGAGATCCTGCCGGCCACGTTGGAGCGCCTCAAACGCGAGCTGCGATGCCAACTCGTCTTTATGCATGGCGATTCGCCCATCGTCTTTTCCCATGCCAACGAACGCGCCGCCGCGCCCCTGTATGACCTCGTCCTGGTCAACGACCGCTATCATGGCGCGCAATGGCGCGAGCTAGGCGCCCCGCAAGTGGCCCGTCTGCCCTATGTCGCCATTGACCCCGACTTCCACGCGCCACAGCCGATTACCGATGTGCCGCATGATTATCTCTGCGACGTGGGATTCGTCGGCACGCTCGTGCCGGGAAAGCTGTACAGCGAGCGCGTGGCAACGTTGGAGCGCCTGCGCGATTTTGACCTCGGCATCTGGAGCGTGCATGATGTGCCGGCTTCGCTGGCGCCATTTCATCGGGGCTACGCTTTGGGCGATGAGATGCTTGGTGTCCTGTCCTCAATCAAGATCTGCATCAATACGCACGGCGATACGATGCGCTATGGCGTGAATCTGCGCCTGTTTGAATGCGCCGCGCTGGGCGCCTTCCAAATCGTGGATGATCGGCCCGGCGTGAGCGAGTGTTTTACCGTGGGCGAGCACCTGGTCACTTTCAGCGATTTCGCCGATTTGCGGGAGAAAGCGCGTTATTACCTGGCGCATGACGAGGAGCGGCTGCGGATTGCCGAGGCCGCGCGTCAGCACGCGTTGGCGCATCATCGTTACGATCAGCGGGTGGCGCGGGTTGTGGGGTTGTTGGGGATGGGATAAGACCCCCAATTATTGGGTTTGCGCCGCCAGCTCTTTTCTGTTTTCATTATATTGACGTCAAATAATTGGATAAGAAGGCAACAATGATTGTCTTACCTGCGATAGTAGCCGCATTGACTCCCGTAGTAAAGGCAGCACTCGTTTCGGCAGGAATCGGCGCAGCGGTCGGTGGCGCTACATGCGCAGTCGGTGGCACAATCGGTGGCTATCATGAACATGGTGAATTAAATCGCAATGTTGCAATCAATACCGCTCAACAGGCTGCGGAATGCGCCAGAGAAGGCGCTCTATTCGGTGCGGTGATTGGCCCGGTCGCGCCGATGATCGCACCCGCAATAGCGCCAGCGACGCAATTTGTTGATGATCTCGCGGCTCCGGTGATACAAATAGCAGACGACGCAGCGCGCCCAGTGATTCAAGCAGCCGATGACGCAATTCGGCCGGCAACACAAGCTGTAGACGATGCTGTGAGTCCGGCGACAGACAAGGTCGGTAACAGCACGAAAGCTGTTGGCCACGCGATTGCCTCTCCTTGGAACCGCGCGCTAAATATGTTTCGCGCGCGAATATACAAACGCTTGCCGACTACAGAAGTCGGAGCGGACGAAGGCTGGGTATATATCATGGAAGACACCACTACAGGAATCCGCAAAATCGGTCGGACGAGCAACCCCGAGCAGCGCCTGAAAGGCGTACAAAGCAATGTTGGTCACAAGAATGTACGATATACATGCATAATCCATTCAGGTGAACACAAGGGCCTGGAGAAGCTCTTGCACAGGCGATTCGACAGTCAACGGCTAGCAGACAGTGGAGCAGGAACAGAATGGTTCGCGCTATCAGCAGCCCAAGTAGCCGCTGCCTGCAGCCACTAGCAGAATAGGTTGGGTGGCTACGGTAGACTCCCAACCCATCCAACCAAGGGAAAACGCAACATGCCCGACACCCTCATCACCCTGTCCAATCACATCCTCCACATCCAGCTCAACCGGCCGCGGAAGAAGAACGCCCTCACGCCCGCCATGTACGACGCGCTGCGCGAAGCCATTGAGCGCGCGAACAACGACACGGAAATCCACGTCATCACGCTCACCGGCAGCGGCGATAGCTTCTGCGCCGGCAACGACCTGAACACCTTCCTGGCTGACCCCGGCTCGGATGCGGCCGCGCGCTTCATCATGGCGATTGCGGGCGCGCAGACGCCGATTGTGGCCGCGGTCAACGGCGTGGCCGTCGGCGTCGGCGTGACCATGCTGCTGCATTGCGATCTGGTCTACGCCGCCGAAGAAGCCAAATTCAACTTCGCCTTCATCGACCTTGGCTTGCTGCCGGAAGCGGCATCCACCTATCTGATGCCAAGGATGCTGGGTTATGGGCGCGCGGCCGAGCTGCTGATGCTGGGCGAGGCTTTCTCAGCCGTCAAGGCGCAAGAATGCGGCGTCGTCAATCAGGTGGTCGCGGCTGACAAGCTGGACGCGTTGGCGCAGTCGAAGGCGGCGCAATTGGCTTCCAAGCCGCCCGAAGCGCTGCGTCAGACCAAGATGCTGCTGCGGCGCGGCAGCGCGAAGGCGGTCGAGGAGACGATAGCGCTGGAGCTAAGCATGATTAGCGAGCGGCTGATTTCGGATGAGGTGAGGGGGATCATGCAAGCCTTCTTTGCGCGGAGGAAAAGACATGATTAGACTGCTGCTATTCGTCGGCCTGGGCGCGTCGCTCGGCGCTCTCATCGGCGCGATTGGCGTCTACATCCTGGCTGAAGGGCTGCCCGAAGGCGCAATCATGGGTGGAATCCTCGGCGGCAGCATCGGCGTGTTGGTCGCTGCGCGCAGGCGTTATGGCAATTCGACACCCTCATACGAATTTGAAGTAGCTGGCATCCATGACGACAATCTCATCACCACCGCCCGCCGAAACCTGGTGCAAGAAGCCTATCGCGATTCTTTCGCTGCGAAAACCATCATGGATGAGAAAATCGAGCGAAGCGCCAGCGCCCAATCTCCCAAGCGCAAATAACCTTTACTCCCCATAGACCGCGGTATCGGGATAGAAACCAAACCAGCCGAACCAGTAAGCCAGGTGCCCGCCGATGCGATCCAGCCGCTCGCCATCTTCCGCGACCAGCGCCTCTTCGCTTATCCGCCAGCTGCGCCCATCATCGCTTTTCAGGGTAGCGTCGTCCGCTCCAGCGACAAACGTGTAATCTTGACGCGCATAAGCGCGCACAGCCGCTCCGCCCGGCTCAAAGAATTCGCGCTCCGGCGTCGCCTCGGCGATGATCACGACAGTTGTATTGCCGACGCCGTCGTTGACGATGCGTTCGGGGATGATCGTCGCCAGGGGATAGGCTTTCGCCTCCCCTTGCAAGCGAAGCGCGAAGACCATCTCCTTGTTTTCGATCAGCGCCGTATCCTGCTGCCATGAGGGGAACATCAAATCAGCGCTGTTGAAATAATCGCTGTAGGCGGCGCCGTTGGCATAGTTGCGCCGGAAGCCGGTATCCAGGCTCAGCACGCTGGTATCGGGATGCTCCGCCAGCCAGCTCGCCCAATCAGTAACGACAACCGGCAGCACATCCAACACGACGCCGCTGGTCGTCAGCGGACCGAAGGCCGGTTCACCGGTGATCGCATTCCAGACCGTGTCAGTGTTGCGATCATACATCAGCTTGTTCGAGCGCATCAGCAAGCCGGAGGAGCCAAACTCGAGCGCGATATCGCCCAATTCGACCAGCGTCCCGTCCACATCGGTATACGTTAGATCGGCGATGTTCACATCATAGAGCACACCGGCGCCGCACAAGGTGCAATAAGCCAGCATGACCGGGCGGCCCGACACTTGACCGGCGATGCCCCTTTCCAATGCCGCTTCGCCGGCAGCGATATCGGGCAATGAGTCGAGCGCGCCATCGTCGTCCAGCCATTGGATATGCTCCAGCTGCAGCCAGCCTTCGCGCGGGCAGCCGGCTGAACGCCCACTAATGAGCGCCCAGCCCTCCGCCGAGCGCGCGCGAGCCTCAAACGCTGTCGGCGCGCGAAAATCGCAGACCTTGTCGCCGGCCGGCTCGTCATAAAGCGGCGCCTGTCCAATCACATCGTTGAACATCTCATGCCAGTTCAGCAAGCGCAAGGGATAAGCGCGGCTGTCGCCATCAAAGCTCAAGCCGAATACCAGCTCATCGGCCGCTGGGTAACTGCAGTCGCCATCGCGGCAGAAATCCACATACTGGTGGCCCTCGTCTCTGGCTTCCTGCGGGCTAATCTGGCGCGCGTTGACAAGCGAGGAAATACCATCGACGGTGACCCCGCCCCAAACCGGCTCGACCAGGTTAATCGCGGCGCCGCCCCCGATGCCGGGCTGAAAGAAGCGGCTGAATTCGGTATCGACAAAAGCCGCCAGCAGCAGTCCCTTGAACTCGTCATAGTGCGGCGGCAGAGCGATATCATTGGCGCCGGCCCACTCGAAGTAACCTTGCCAGCCAAGCTGAGCGCCGGCCAAGGCATGTAGCGCGCCCAAGACGCTCGCGCTTGCATCGGGGCTGCGGCCGAAGTAGGCGATATCAATCAGCGGCGCGATATAAAGCGCGTCGCCCGATTCGGCGACGGCATCAAACACGCCGAGGTCAACGCCGCGCCCGCGCGCGACGTCCTGCGCCGCCGCCAACAACTGAATCATGGTCTTGCGATAATTGGCGGTGTCGTAGTCCTGTGTCATCGCTGGCGCCGCCGCAAAGATCAGCAGCCAGAGCGCCAGGCTGGTCCCGGCAATTCGATTCATCAGCTTGTCTCCTTAAACCCGAAACCTCAGGCGCGCAGAATAGAGCGCCATTTCTTTAAGATCATTGCGCCAAACATAAGCGTCAGCCTTCGGCTTTCTCGAATGACTTGGCATGAAAACTTCTCATTCGCGAATGCGTATTGTTCCCAATACAACCGTGTCGTCCTGCGCGCCTTCCACATCGGTCAGCACATCATAACGTATCGCCTGGGGCAGCGCGTACCAACCGGTCAAGACGCGATAATCGCCCGCCTCAAGCAAGCTCTTGTCAAGCGGGACTGTTTCCGTCAGTTCGCTTCCGGCCGGCATCGTTCCAAAATGATGATCGGGCGGGCTTCCCGGCGCCAGCCGGCCATTGGCATCCAGAACATGCACGAAGCGCACGTCATTCTCCGATCGGTCAGCTTCAAATCGCCACCAGAACCGAATATGGATCATGTCGTCGGCTGCGGCTTCGGGCAAGAGAAAGCCAGCCAAAATAATGCCGTCTTCAATGCGAATCGGATCGTAAATGGCGCCGTCAGACAGAACTTTGACGCTGACATTCTCAACCGTCACGCCTTGGCAGAGCAGGAGGCTTGTATCAATTCGTTCGGGGCATGGCGGGTCGGGCGAAATTCTTAAGGTGTGGTAACCGCGTCGCGCCATCGGCAAGGGGATGGACAGCAGAATCCGCCCATTGACGTCCAGCGTCTCCAGTGGCGTGTCATTAAGCGACAAATGCACACGTCGATTGACCGCTTCGAGCGCCGCGTCAAATTCCAGCCAGCCCGGCTGCTCTTTGTAGATGAAGGTCACGTGTGATTGCGCTTCCGTTAGCGGCGCGTAGACGGCTGGGGCGCGCGCGCTTCTGTCAGGCGTTTCATAGACAGCGAAGCGCTGATCTTCGTATAGCGGCTCGCCCAGCTCCTGACGCGCCCGCCAGTGCAAGAGGTCCAGTTGCCCGCTTTCGATCGCGCGCGACTTGTTGATGATGACGATATCCACGCCCGCCTCTTGCAGCAGCGATGGCTGCAACTTCGCCAGCAAGGTCAAGCGAGCGCGGTCCACGGTGGATAAACGCGCGTCCAGGCTTGCGATTAGCGGCTTTGCATGCGCCGTCTGAAGATAAAGCGCTTGCTTGAATGCCTGCGGATCGTCATGCGGCAAGTTGTAAATCGCGCGGATGTCGCGCCTTCGCCACAGATTGTGAATTGCGCGCGGTATATCCGCGGAAGCGCTGGGAAAAGTAGCGAATAACTTGTAGTCCTCCGCGAGCAATACCACCAGAACCAAGGCGATTACGAATTGGGCGAATCGACCGCGGCGCTGCATTAAACGGCTTGAACAGCAGACAGCCGTTCCAAACCCCGCCAAGAGCGCGACCATAGCGGCGAACAGAAACAGAAAGCGCGCTGGAGCCTGCGCCAGCCGAACAAGGGGAAGTTGGGTCAACAGGACGAAGGGAAGGGGTACGACCGCTTGATAGCCGCCTATTGAACCAACCAAGACCTGATCATGCACGTACAGCACCGGCCCCAGCGCCAATGCCCAAGCCACGAAGCCCAGCAGAAGATACCAACGCGCCTCGCGCCGGAACAGGAGCCCCAGCAGCGAGAGGAATCCGCCAATCACACCGATGTAACAGGCGTAAGCGCCCGTGCCAACTTCCGATTCACGCGCTGAGCCTGGGGCGAATTGCGCCCAGAAGGGATTGGCATGCGACGGCTTAATCGCGTCCAGCAAATCAATGCCTCGTTGCGCTTGACCTAGAGGCGCGACAGGCTGACGGCTGCTAATCAAGTCGGCTAATACCGGGGAAAGAAAAAGCAACAGGCAGGCGCAGCCGATGGCGACGATTGCCATAGCGCGCAGGGCGCCCAATTGATCGCGGCGATGCGCGCGCGCAAGTACAAATAGAAGCGCAAGCGGCGCCAGCATATAGATCACTTGCCCGGCCTGCCCCAGCGCCGCCAGCATAAACATCAGCGCGGCAATGACTAGACGCTGATTTCCCCCGTGATCGGCATATTCGAACAAGAACAGAATGAAGAGCAGAGCGGGCCACTGAACCAACAGACCAATATCCCCATCGAGAACGCGCCCCTGCATCGTCGGAAAAACAATGAACACCAGCCCGGCAATAAATGCCGGAAAGTGATATTGCGATGCGATCTGCCGCCGCGCCAGCACATACATCGACATGCCGTTCAGCACAAGCGTCAGCAAGAGACCAGCGTTGTACGCAAGCGGCAAGGGCGCAAAATAAGCGAATACCCACATGGGGAAGAATTTCAGCGGGCTCGCCCATACCTCCGCGGCGCGAAGGCCCTCCGGGTAGCTCAACAAAGAATGATGAAAGACATCCTCGCCGCTCTGGAGGGCAGTCTTGTACCACCAGATATGACGCGCGGATTCATACACATTGCCTGGGCCTCCCCCAAGAAAGCGCGAGGACAACGCTTGATGAATTGGCGCAGCCACATACAGCGCAACCAGGCAATAAGCGAAAATCGCCAGCCAATGCTGGTGAGGCTGTCGTCTCAACAAAGCACTTTCTCGCTGCGCTCTTTGCAACTGGCGGGCGGAAGCGCGGTCGATTCCGCATCACCTGCAGCCCGCTTGCCAGGCGGAAACTTGCTCGCGGCTTGCATACGTCCGACCATATCCGCCTTAGCCCTCCTGTTCAGCCGATAGCAAAACACGCGAGCTGCCGGCGCGGTATATGCGGTAGGGCGCCATATGTCGGAAGCCCATGAAGACATCCTTGGTTACCAGCAGATCTTCGCCGTTGACTCGCAGCATAAAACTGTCGCTCGCGCGGCCGCGGCGCAAGACGCGTTCCACTACGCCGCTAATAATCTCCACCTGCCCGGCGCGCAAGTCGCCCCCGATTTGCATATAAGCCCGCCCGGCACGGCCGACAGCTGCAGCGTTAAACAGGGTCAGCGCAAGCCCGGCACCGAAGAGAATCAGGCTGCGGTTGAGCTGGCCAAGGTAGAAAAGAACGGTCGCGCTCAACACTAGCGCCAGAAAAAACGCCGAGGCGACTAGCATATTGCGCTGGCGGATTGCTTTCATGCGCTCCATCTGAGAATGACTCAGCTTGCCGAGCCGGTTCGCCTCAAGGTCCGCCGGGGTGCAACCCAGAGCGGCGAAGAGGGCGCTGCCATCCGATTTCATGATTCAGCGGGTCCCGCCGGCGCGCGTGTCTGATCCGAATCCAACACAGGCGCGGAATCGCTCGCTGAATGCGCGTCCGCTTGCGTTTGCATTCCTGGCAAAATCTCATCAGCAGCCGCTTCTTTTGCTCCGGGCAGAGATTCAAGATAGATCGACCGGCTCGGGAAGGCGAAGTCCATGCCAAGCCTTTCGGCGATGCCCATGATTTCCAGGAATACCGCCTCTTGTTTCGCGGTGAATTCCCGCCAGTCGGACAGCATGACCTGGCAAATGACGCGCACATTCAGTGAGCTTTCGGCGAACTCGACGAAATGCACGATGACCGATTCGGGGTCGATATCGTCGGTGTTCTGCAGCAGCTCGCGAATTTCGCTGATCACCGCGCGCAACTGATCAGCGCTTGCGCTATAGGTGAAGTTGAGCGTCGCGTCCAGGCGTCTCTTTTCCAGCCGCGACCGATTTAAGACTGCGGCATTGGTCAAGAGATTATTGGGCACGGTGACCAAAGCCTGATCCAATTGACGGACGCGCGTCGCCCGCACGCCGACCGATTCCACGATGCCGGTGACCGTCGGCGTGGCAATAAAGTCGCCGACTTTGAAGGGGTTGTCCGTCACGATGGCGGCGAAGCCAAACATATTGCTCACCGTATCTTGCGACGCCAGCGAGATGCCAAGCCCGATGACGCCGAGCGACGCAATCAAGGCCGCCACATCGAACTGCAATTCCTGAAGAACGAAGATCGCGCCGATGGCGATGATAAGAAACTTAACCACCGTATTGAGAAATGGCAGCAGCCGCTCGGGGATCGTCCAGCCGGTGAGGCGGCGAAAGACCTCCGGCTGTAATGACACAACATCAAACCAGCATACGAAAGCAAAAAAGGCTGAAGCCACCAGCAAAGCGCGCGCCACCGTCCGCGCGAATTCTTCTACTGCGATATCGAAGGCGAAGACTTCAATCACGAAGAAAAGCGCAAAGGCAACGACAGCCAAGCGCAGCGGCGATATGCTCGCCTCGAGCAAGCGGTCGTCGATATCGCTTGACGATCGGCGCGCAATCATGCGCAGCGGGCGCAGCAAAATCGCCGTCAACAGCCAGCGCAGCAGCAGAATCAGCAGCAGCGCCACCGCAAAAGGGAAAATGTCAATGATCAGATGCTGGAGGAATTGCGGCTGCCCCGCCAGCAATGGCAGGAGATCGATTTGATCCATATTGAACCTGCGCCTTCATTCTCGCGGACCGCGACACTATCCATTCTAAGGCGTCCGCGATCTTTCGCAAGCTGGAAGAGGTTCGCGCCGAAAGCGAAGCTAGAGCTGGAAGCCGTTGCGGTAATCGACAACCTTGCGCTCATAGTCATCGACGTATTGCTGGAGTCTGGTTTCCAGATCATCCCATTGGTCGCTCAGAAAAAGGCGGCGCAGGATATCGGCGCTCTCTGTGACAAATTCAATCTTGCGCATGGGGTAATCGCCGTAGGCGACATGCCAGACCATATGCATATACACGCCTAATTTCTGTATATCGGGCACGAAGCTGCTGAGCATGTAGCGATAGTATTGGTCTTGTTTATCGTGCCTGATGTTATAAAATAAGATGAGTTTGTATCTGGGCCTGATATGCTGAAATGATGCCATAATAGGTTGATCGTAGTCGGATATTGGTCGCGCATTACTCTATCACAGAATCCCTCGAAGTGGTAAGGCTCTTCTAACGATCGCCGCTGGTCACGCTCCTCCTCTCAATCCTGTGCTGAAAAGTGACCGCTGTTACAGGAATGCCGCGCATGCAGGAATTGCAAAGGGCTATTGAGGACTTGCGCCATCGCGCGCAACGAAGCACTGATGCCCAGGCTCGGCGCGAGCTGGAGCAGGAAGCGCGCGATCTCTTGATGGAAGCCAAGAATACGCCACTGGAAAGCAAGGCGCAGGAGCTCTTCGCCGAAATTGCCGGCAGCCCGTCGACCAGCAGCGCCAGACCAAATACAGCCGCGCTGCGCGGTCTGGTTCGGCGCGCCAGAATCCGCATCGAAATCGCCGGCGATGATGACGATATAGATGAAGCGATTGATATCCTGGCGGATGCTTTGCGCATGGATAGCGGCAACAGCGATGTCATCCGGCTGCTGCAGCAAGCGGGCGGGCAAAGCGCCCAGGCGAAGCAGCGCGTGCAAGAACTCTTCGACCGCCACAACGTCAGCTCGGCGCCGTCCCAATCAAGCGACCACACCGCGCGGGAAACGCCCCGGGCCGCCTCCACCTATGAGCCAGCTGGCGAAGCGCCGCCAGCGTACGGCGGAAGCGCCGACTTCGCAGCGACTGAGCGAAGCCAGAGCGAAGCGGCCGAACCAGCAGGCGACGAGCGGCGCCTCCAGTCTTCGTCGCCGCTGGGTGAGTTGCTGACCCGGCTCACCGAAAGTTACTACTCGGGCGAATATCAGCAAACAATTGATGTCGCCAACCGGATCTTGGCGATGCAAGCCAATAACCCCACGGCGCTCGAATATCGCGAGAAATCCGAAGACAACTTGATTCGCGGCATCGTGCCCGATCACCGGATACCCTTTGAAGCGCGCGTCGCCTACAACCGCGCTAATTCACTGGTTCGCGCCGGCAATTATGAGCAGGCTTCGGGGCTCTACCGTGAAGCGCGGGAGCTGGCCGAGCGCGATGGCATACTGACCTGGAAAGATGTCGAGCAAGCGCTGCTCGATATTCAGGATCTGGCGCTCGCCCGCGAGCTGCTCACCGATGGCGACCGACTGATGACAAACGACAATTGGGCGGAAGCGCTGCGCAAATACGAGGGCGCCTTGCGCGTCGTGCCCAATGACCCGCAGGCGGAAGAACGCCTGGAAATGATCCGGCGCATCCAGCGGGATTACGACCAGATCGCCGTCAACATGAATACAATCGGCGGCACGTTGGAGGAACAAGTCGCCCAGGTTGCCACCGTCCGCAGTTTGCTCTCTCACACCCGCCAGCTGCTGCCGAACAGCCAGCGCCTCGCGCAGCTGCAGCAGGAAGTTGACAACAAGCTCGCCGCCATCCGCAGCCAGGTCAATGACCAGGCGCAGATGTCGCTCAACCACGCCAATAATTCAACGACGTTGGACGAACGCATTCTGCTGATGAACGCCGCCGTCAAGCTGCTGGAGCTGGGCTTGGAGCTGGACCCCAACGACAGTACCTTCTCGGAAATGCTGATGCGGTCGCGCAACACCCAAGCCGATATTTCGCGGGCGCAGCAAGCGATAAGGCGGGCGCAGGCGCTGGTCTCGCAGAACTTCGACGCGGAACTGACGCAGGCGCGTCAAATGCTGGCGGAAATGGCGGCCGATTACGCCCAGGATGAGCGCTTCCGCGCCACGGTCAACGACCTCTTCAACCGTTACCTTGAGCGCGCCGACGAGGCGCTCCAGGAAGGCAACAACCGCGAAGCGCGCAGCTGGCTCGACGCCATGCGCGAAGACCCCTTCCGCATTTTGGGCCGCCGAGCCGATATTTCCCGCATTGACGGCATTCTCCGCCGCCGCCGCAATCGCGGGCGTTTGGTCATTCTAGTCGTATTTATTATTATTGGCGGCGTCGGCGGCGCTTTGGGCTTTTTGAATCGCGATCCCATTCAAGCCTTCATCGGCGCTAATTTCTTCCCGACTTCAACGTATACGCCAACACCGACGCATACGCCAACGATCACAGCCACGCCGACAATGACGTTTACACCCTCCGATACACCGACGGCGACGAGCACGGCTACGCAGACGCCAACAGCCACCAACACCTACACGCCTACCGCCACCTTCACGCCATCCAACACGCCAACCCATACCGCCACGCCGACTTCGACGGCAACGCCATCCAACACGCCAACCGCCACCAGCACGCCGACCCAAACCGCCACGCCAGTCGAGCTATGTCAGGTGGTCGTTCTCAATACCAATTCGATACGGGTGCGCTCGCGGCCGACCAACCGCGCCGGGACGCCAATCGTAGGCTGGCTGGGTACCGGAACCGTCGCGCCCGTTTTGAAGCTGGAACGAGAAGAACGAAACCCCACCGGTCCGGTATGGTACTTTATTCAGGTGAATGTCGATGACGCCAATCTTGAAGGCTGGATTCGCAGCGATATCGTCAGCAATGTGATCGGCAGCGAATGCCCGGCGATTCCCTAAGCATTCCTCTCCGATTAAACGGGCGCCACTGGACTCGCGCCAAAGCCGCAGCGCTACCAAGCGGTATAGCCGCCATCCACGACCAAGTTTGTTCCAGTCGTGAAGCTGGCGCCGGGCGACGCCAAATAGAATATCGCCTGGGCGATCTCTTCTGGGACGCCGATCCGCCCCTGAGGCGTCATCCCCAGCCAAGTGGGGCGCCAGTCGTCATTGCTGAAGCCTTCCAAGGTCATATCGGTGCCGATGTAACCGGGCGAGACACAATTGACGCGCAGGCCGCGCTGTGCCCACTCGCCCGCCAGCGACTTGGTCAGCAAGATGACGCCGGCCTTCGCCGCATTGTAGTGCGCCTGCGGCTGCGGGGTGTTGGAAATCATCCCCGACATGGACGCCACATTGACGATGGCGCCGCTCCCCCGCTCCAGCATGTGCCGGCCGATGGCGCGGCAGCACCAAAACACGCCATTTAGATTGACCGCCATCATATTTAGCCAGTCTTCGTCGCTGCATTCTTCCGCAGGCACGGCTTGGGCGATACCGGCATTGCAAACCAGGATGTCTATATTGGGGAAGGCGTCGAGCGCCGACGCCGCCATTGCATCGACGCTGGCGGAATCGCGCACATCCACCTCAATGAACATAGATTTCACGCCGGCGCCTTCGATTTCCGCCGCCGCTTTCTCGCCGTTTTCCACAATGTATTCGGCAATGATGATATCAGCGCCGGCCGCCGCCATGCGCCTCGCGGTCGCCAAGCCGATGCCGCGCCCCCCGCCGGTGATCAGCGCTGTTTTTCCCGAGAGGTCAAAGTCGGAATAAGTCATGTTTGTCCACGTCCCTAACCAGCCGATTGAATGACCGCGACAATACCACAGCGTTTAGTCCGTTGACAAGATAATGACCGCCCAGGCGAGGCTAACGATTAGTCCATTCTGAGGCGACGCCCACGCTAACCGCCGATGTGGTACATCTCGACTTTCTTGCGCCGGTCTCGCAGGTCTTGCGTCAGCGAACTGCGTATCTCCGAGTAGCGGTCGATGCGATCGCCCCAAGTCGCGCGGATGATCGCTTCAAGCTCTTCATCGGTGGCGCCGACTCGCAGCGGATCGCGCAGGCTCGTGCCTTCAATGGCGAAGAGACAGGTGAAGATCTGCCCTTCCGGCGATAGGCGCATCCGCGTGCAGGCGCCGCAAAATGGCTGCGTCACCGAGCTAATCAGCCCAATTTCGCCTTCGCCATCGGCATAAAGGTAGCGCCGCGCCACCTCGCCGAAGTAATTGCCTGCGACCGGCGACAGCGGTATTTCACTGTTAATCGTCTCGACAATCTCGGCGGCGGAGACGACCTCGTCCATCTTCCAACCATTCATATTGCCGACGTCCATATATTCGATGAAGCGCAGAATATGCCCGCGCTCTTTGAAGAAGCGCGCCAAGCCGACCAGCGTGTGGTCATTGACGCCGCGCTGCACCACCGCGTTTATCTTGAGGGGCGAGAACCCAGCATCTTCCGCCGCGTAGATGCCAGCCAGCACCTTGTCCACGCCCGAGCGCCCGCCGTTCATCAAACGGAAGACGTCATCATCAAGCGTATCCAGGCTGATCGTCAGGCGCTTTAGCCCCGCGTCCTTTAGGGCGTCGATCTTTTGCGGCAGCAGGAAGGCGTTGGTGGTCATCGCCAGATCATCGACGCCCTCAATCGCATCCAGCATCGCCACCAGCGTTTCAATGTCTTGACGCAGAAGCGGCTCCCCGCCGGTCAAGCGCAGCTTCAACGCGCCCAGCCGAACGATGATCCGCGTCAGCCGCGTGATTTCTTCGAATGTCAGCAAATGCGGCTTGGGCAAGAAGCGATAACGCTCGTTGAATATCTCCGCCGGCATGCAATAGGGACAGCGGAAATTGCAACGATCGGTCACCGAGATCCGCAGATCGCGCAGGGGACGTTCGTATTTGTCGTGAAGGTTCATCGTCCGCGTCAGGCAACTCCATTTAGGCGTCAGTGTAGCTAGGCGCCGCGCCTTTATCAAGCCCGCCAGCGTTTGAAGCAGGCGGCGATGGCGCAATCCCCGCCTATAGCCAGTATAGCCGATGTCTCTTAGAATCAGGAATGAAGGCGGCTGGACAAGCGGGAAATACCGGACGAAAGGAAGAGGATGTTGGATGACAGAATCACGATGCAATAAATGCGGCGCTCTCGCGGGACCACTCGAATGGCGCTGCGGCTCATGCGGCGGCTCGCTCGACCTCGTCAATCTCCCAGCGTTTGACGCTTCCTCCATCAAGACGGGAGATTTCTCCCTTTGGCGTTACCGCGCCATGCTGCCGCTGGAATGCCGTTTCAGCCTGGGCGAAGGCATGACGCCGCTCGTCCCCGCTGAGCTGGACGGGGCGCGCTTCCACGCCAAGCTGGAATACCTGAACCCCACCGGTTCTTTCAAAGACCGCGGCACTGCTACTGTGCTCAACCATTTGGCCGCCTATGGCGTAGGCGATGCGATAGACAACTCATCGGGCAACGCGGGCGCGTCGCTGGCCGCCTATGCCGGCATCGCGGGAATGTCCGCGACCGTCTTCGTGCCAGCAGCCACCGCCGTGGAAAGCAAGAAAAAGTTGATACGGTCCTTCGGCGGCGCAATCATCGAATCGCATGATTACCTGGCGGATGTCTATGCGGCTGCTGAAGAGACGACCTACGCCAGCCACGCCTGGAGCCCCTACTTCGTCCTCGGGCAGCAGACAGCCGCCTGGGAGACTTGGGAACAGCTTGGGCGGCGCGCTCCCGATGCGGTGGCGACGCCCGTCGGTCATGGCGGCTTGTTCCTCGGCTTCTATCGCGGGTTCAAGACGCTGCATGACGCCGGCTTGATCGACCGGCTGCCGCGAATGATCGCCGTGCAATCTGCGGGCGTCGATCCCATCGCGCGCGGCTGGGAAACGGGCTCGGAAACGCCACCGGCGATTAAGCCCGCTCCCAGCGTCGCCGATGGCATTCTCGTCGATATGCCGGTGCGCGGACAGCAGATCCTGCGCGCGCTCTATGACACGGATGGCTTCGCGCTGCGGGTGAGCAACGCCGACATTGAAGCGGCGCAGCAACAAATGCAAAGGCGAGGGTTCATGATTGAGGCGACCAGCGCCGTGACCGCGGCCGCCCTTGAGCGGATTCGCCAGCGTATCGGCGAGGACGCTGAGCTGGTCATCGCGTTGACGGGCAACGGACTCAAGAGCCTTGCGCCTTCCTCCGCGTCGGCTTAAGCCGGTCGTTATCCCGCGGGCGCATTCCGTCGTATAATGACTTGGCACAGACGACGAGGATGACAATCAATGTCCATGGATCTGCTCCGCCAGACTCTGGAGGCGCAGCGGCTGGCGCAGGCTGACTTGCTGCGGCGGCGCGGTGTGGTCGGTGTGGCGGTCGGCTTCAAGAATTACAAGGAAGAAGTCACCGACCAACTGGCGCTGGCGGTTTTGGTGCAGCAGAAGAAGCCCATTGAGGCGCTAAGCGCGGACGACATCGTGCCATCCGATGTCAATGGGACGAGAACCGATGTCGTTGAGGTGGGGCGGCTCGAAGCGCTGCTCAATCCGCGCGATCGCTTCCGCCCCAATATCCCGGCGGGCGTCAGCATCGGGCATTACAAGGTCACCGCCGGCACGCTTGGCGCTATCGTCTTCGACAAGAACACGGGCGAGCCGCTTATCCTCTCCAACAATCATGTGCTGGCGAACAGCAACGATGCCGAAATCGGCGATGTTGTGCTGCAGCCTGGCCCCACCGATCACGGCCTGCGCCCGGACGATGTCGTCGCCAAACTCCATCGCTTTGAAATGCTCCGGTTCTACAACGAAACCGGCGGCGGACCGTCCCCGCCAACATCCAGCCCGCCCCTTTTTCCGCCAGGCGGCTGCGACATCGTCGAGCTTTGGGCGACCCTGGGCAACGCTTTCGGCCGGATCAGCGGCTCGTCAAAACGTTTGACCAGCGTCCCGCGGGCGACGCCGCATACGGAATCGACGCCCATATACGCGAATCGAGTGGACGCCGCCCTCGCCCGCCCCGATAATCCGATGCTGTTTCAGCAGGCGATCGCCGAGATCGGACGGCCCAATGGCGCGAAGCTGGCTCAGTTGGGTATGAAAATCCGCAAACAGGGGCGCACGACCGGCTATACCGAAGGCGCCGTCACCCTGATGAACGCCACGGTTGATGTCTCCTATGGCGAGGACAAGCAGGCGCGCTTCGTCGGGCAGGTCATCACCACGCCGATGAGCCAAGGTGGAGACTCGGGCGCCCTGATCGTCGAGCGCGACAGCCTCAAAGCGGTCGGCTTGTTATTCGCCGGGTCCCGCCGGGCGACCATTTTCACGCCGATGCAGACGATTCTTGATGTGATGGAAGTCGATCTTTAGCGCGGCAGCCAGACGCGCAGGCGCTCATCTTCCGTGCCAACCGCCAGCCCGAGCCCGCCATCCAGCAGTTCAACCGGGGCGAAGTTGCTGATGATTTGCCCGCTGGCATCAAGGCGCCAGGCCTCATCCGCGCCGGTTTCATGTCGTTGCACCGACACGATGGCGCGGCGCGACATATCCAGCGCCAAGACTTCGGGGGCGCCGTCGCCGTTGAAGTCGCCGGCAGCTGTCTGGTCGAGGTTGCGCGAGCCGATCGCGTGAGTCGTCACGCCGGGGAAGGACGCGGCAAGCTCAAGCGCGCCATCGCCCAGGCGGAAAAACTCCATCGCCGGCGCCAGATGCGGCGTGCGAACATCGACAATTTCAATGGCGCCATCGGGACCAAAGGGACCAGCCGTCAGTTGATGCCGCCAGCGCTGGCTGCGCCCGATAGCCGGTCCGTCGATCTCTTGTCGAATATTCGCGCCGTCCCAGATATACGCGCGGATTCGCGCGCCCAGCGAGCCATTGGCGACGGTGGTCACCAGGTCTTCCCGCCCATCGCCGTCGATATCCACCCAGAAAGGCGCGATGCCTTCGTAGACGTCTTCGCCGGGCAGATCGATGCGCGCGCGGATCAGCATCTCCCCCTCGCGCGCTTCAAGCACCAGCAGCGTCGCCGCTTCAAGCCGATCGCCCATGATGCCATGCGCGTAGCGCTGATCGGTCGCATTGGCGTAGAGCGCGACCTGGCCCCTGCTGTTCATTACCAAGCGGGCGTCCGGTTGCGCATTGACGGGCAGGGTGTCGACAACGCCCGCTTCCCGCCCCAGCAAGAGATCGCCAGCGCGATTGATGTAAAGCGCCTCAAAATCGTTGACGGGAATCGGATGCGAAAGCGGCGAAACGGTATCATCGCTGCGCATGACGTAGGCGCCTTCAATCATGGAGACGCCAACGATCGGCGGCTGCCCGCGCGCGAACCAGCCAGTTTCATAGGCAAGCGTCCGCGCGGCGCCATCAAGGCTGACTTCGATAACTTGCAAATCGCCGCTTTCGAGCACGACATGCCAGACCGCCGTCTCCATAGCATAGCCGACGGCCCAGGCGGGCCGCCCGCGCAGCGCCACATCGACGGCAATGACATCGGGAAAGGCTCCGGATCCGCGGACGAAGCGGTTCCCCGCCGGATTGTGAAAGGTGTAGAAGTAACGATCGAGCAAAGCGATTTCTCCCTGAGCGCGCGCCAATACAACAGCGAGGCAGACCAGGGTTATGTAAAAAAGATGCGCTGCGCGCGCCGCGCAAATGATATGAATGCAAAGGACGCCCGCTGACGAGCGTCCTGAAAGTTGCGTTGCCCGGTTGGGTCGGCGCTATTGGCCAGCTTCGGTCAACTGAATCGATGCCTCGGGCGCTTCAAAGTCGTCGCCCAATTGCGTGAAGTCATCGATGTTGAAGATGAAGGGCGAGTCCGATGGCAGCAGGGCGAAGGAGACGTTATCCGACAGGTTGGCGACGTAGAGATACTGGATCAGGTTCGGATTGGCGGCGATTTGATCGCTGATGACGCGCAGCGCTTCCGCTTCCGCTTGCGCCTCGATCAGGCGGGCATTAGCGCGACCGCGGGCTTCCTGCTCGGCGGCATCGGCGCGACCGCCAGCCTCGGTTTGAACGCGTTCCGCTTCGGTACGAGCGCGCAGCAGCCGCTGTTCCTCAATCTGCTTCTCTTCAATAGACTGCGAGAAGGCATCGGTGAATTCGATCTGGCGCACCAGCAGCGCAGTAAGCGTCAAGCCTTCCAGCTTCATCTGTTCGCTAACGACGCCTTCAATCTGATTGCCGAGTTCTTCGCGTTTTTCACCGTAGATGGCTTCCGCCTCGAATTGCGAGACGACATCACGGGCAACCGCGCGCACGGTCGGGCGGATGAAATCGAGTTCGTAGCGGTTCTGCCAATTCAAGTGAATCTGATTGACATCCTGCCGCTCAATGCGATAGAGCACGGTGATATCCAGCCGCACTTCCTGACCATCGGCGGACAGCGCTTCCACGGCGTCATTGCCCTGCATGCGCCCCTCGGTGCTGATGCCCGACATGGTGTATTCACGCTGATCGGTCTGATAGATGATGTACTCTTGCAAGCCCGGGATGATGATCGATGTGCCGGGGGCGCGCGCCGGATCTTCCAACTCACCGGTCAGCACATTGACGATGACCGCCGCCCGCGCCGGCTGCACGATCAAGATGCCGGAACTGATGATGAATAGCGCCACGCCGGCGGCGAAGCCCACCAGCGCCAGCACTACGCCACCGCGCGCTGACCTACCCTGCGATGCCAGGGTGAAGGCAAAAGCGACGCCCAGAATGCCAACCCCAAAGGCGAGCACCGCGACGATTCCCAATAATCCACCAAAGTTCATGTCCGCTCCTTCATAGCAGCTGCGTCTGCTAGCTAAGTTTCACCTGCTGATTATACCATATCCCGTCCGCCTGACGGATTCCCCAATTTTCGGGGGTTTGGCGGACGATTATGGATACGGGAATGGGGGACGATGGGTTGCGCCTGGCGCGCAAGTTGATGAAGCCGGGGGCGACGGAGAGCCCGTCAGGTCGATGGCGCGTGAGGCGGATTCAGCGCGCAGGTCGCCGATGGCCGCGATGCGGTCGCCACGGATGAGCAGGTCGGCGGTGATGGGTGGGGCGCCGGCGCCGTCGTAGAGGGTGCCGTTGCGGAGGAGGGTTGTGGGTGGGGTCATGGGTTTCTCATTTCAGCGATTTCGTTGATTTTACCCTATCCGTGAAGGCGGGGCATCGCCTTGTGCGAAAGGTCGCTTGCCCATGATGAATCTGTAGGAGCGTCTCGGCGAGACGCCGATTGTTTTACCCCTCCCAGCAAGCTGGCTTACGACAAGAAAGTTTTTGGTTGGACGAATTCTGGAGCCAAAAGCTGTACATTTTCGCGCGCTTTTGGGCGACTCACAGAGTCGCCCCTACAAGTCTTGCGCTCCGGCGGGCGTCTCAGCGAGACGCCCCTACAAATTTCGTCTATTCCGAAACATGTACATGTTGCCCTGTCGCTTTCACATATAATCCGGTGAAATCTGTCCTGTCCTTAGGATGCATCAGGTCGCGTAGACACTGACCGCCGGGAGGGGGAGCGCATTGGCGGAGATGTTGATATGGTCCGAGGTGGGTGGTGCGGGCGATTTACCGGAACTCGTAAGTCGCGTGGACACTGACTGTCAGTCGCCCCTACAATTTCTCTGTGACTACTGTGTTGCCTCGTTTCCTCGTGTGGTGAGAAAAAGCGGTCGTATCTACGCCATTTCGCCCAGCCAGAAACGAAAGTAAACATCTTATCCCCTACCCCAAACTCTCGCTTAGAATCCTATCAAGCTCCCTTCTCACCAGCCCAGGCCGCTCATCCCGCAGCAGCGGCAGGCGCGCGCGCGTGCGATGCAGTTGATTCAAGTCGATCTCCTGCGTGATCAGCGCCTCGTCGAAGTACAGCCCGTGCGTCATGAACTCGCCATCGGGATCAACCACCGACGACCCGCCCCAGAAGTTCTTGCCGTCTTCGTAGCCGACGCGGTTGCAGTGCAGGATGTAGGCGGTGAACATGCTGCCGTAAGCCTGGTTCACATGCTCGACCCAGCGCGTGCCCATCAGCCGGTCGCTATTGTTGAGTCCGCGCGAGGGGCTGGCGCTGTTGAGGATCAGGATATCGGCGCCATCGAGCCAAAGCAGGTAAGGCGGCGAGACGTGCCAGAAATCTTCGCAGATGAGCATGCCGACGCGCCCGAAGCGGGTGTCGAAGGCGCGCGCGCTGTTGCCCTGGGCGAAGTAGCGCGATTCGTCGAACATGGCGTATGTGGGCAGATAGAGCTTGTGATGCAGGTGGACGAGCTCGCCCTGCGACAAGTAGGCATCCGCGATATAGAAGCGATTGCGGGCGTCCTCATGCACGAAGCCGACTACGATATCAAGTTTGAGATCGCCGCTGGCATCCAGCAATTGGGCGAAGACATGGTCGCCGCCGTCCGCTCGCAGCGCCACCTCGGGGACCAGATCCTGCACTTGATAACCGGTCAGCGAGAGCTCGGGGAAGACCAGCAGGTCAATGCCTTCCGCTTGCGCTTGCCTAGCGTAATCCAGGTGGAGGCTGAGGTTGTGCTTGATGTCGCCGAGTTTGGGGTAGATCTGCGCCAAGCCGATCTTGATGCGCATAGTCGATGCTCCTTCGCCGGCTGCCAGGCGCCATGATAAACCAGCGCAAGCGCGGCGGCAATTCTTGAGCTGGATTTAAGGGCGCAAGTTGACCGGGGGAAAGGGGCAAGGTCCCGGCTTGAGGCGGCGAGCGCTTTAGAGCTTCGCCGGATGCAGTTGAATGCTGCGCAGATAAGCGAGGTGTTGGATCATCCAATCGCGCAATTCCGGCGTCTTGAAGCTGATGGCTTCAAGCTGCGCGCGATTTAACGGGACAAAAGCGGGGATGAACTGGCCCCGCGCCGGATCGTTGAACTCCGGTCCGTAGCGTTTGCTGAGGTCAAACTCTTGCAGCAGGCAGACGAAGAAATGTTCTTCGAGCTGCTTGCCGGCTTTCTCGTGCTCGAGGACGAAGGCGGTGGCGAGCACGGTCGCATCCGCGCCCAGCTCTTCATAGAGCTCGCGTTCCAGCGCCGCGATCAGGTCAAGATCAGTCCACTCGACGCCGCCGCCGGGGGCAACCCAATAAGGCGCCGCGTTATTCGGCTTTACGCGCTTGATCATCAGCGCCGACCCATCGCCCGAAAGCAAGATCGCGCGCACACGCCGATTGATTACGCTGGTTCGTCTAGTGTCCGCCAACATCGCATACCACCACTGGCGCTTCGGGCGCAAGAAAGCGCTAAGCGCGATTTCTACGCTTTTCGAGCAATGTTAATCTCAGGTTTGCTGACGATTAAGCATCAACCGCGGTGCGACCAAAAGCATCTGGGAAAAAGCTGGGGAAGCAGCTTCAACCCTAAGGCGCTGAGACTTTAGCGTAGCTCGCGAAGCTATTCTGATTTGAAAAGGGTTTGGATGTTAACACATGTGGTCAATAAACTCAACCAGTATGGAAGAAGCCATTTTGTGGCCGATGGTTTGACTGCCCTCGGCGTCAAGGCGGACGGTGACCGGGCCTTCAAAGGGGTCGCGCGCGACGACTTCCAAGGTTACGCCCATCGTCAACCCGCGTTCCTGGGTATTCTGCAGCATGGCGGGGTCGTCCATGATGAAGCGGCGGATGCGCGCCCGCGAATTGGGGCGCAAGGTCGAAAGCGGCTGCAAGTTCCGCTCCTGCATAATGCCTTCCAAGTTAGGGATGGGATCGCCGTGCGGGTCATAGCTTGGCTCGCCGAGTTTGCGCGCGATCGCCTCAACAAAGCGATCGGACACGCTGTGCTCCAGCGCTTCGGCTTCGTCATGGATCTCATGCAGTTGATAACCCAGGTCGCGAACGAGATAAGTTTCAATCAGCCGATGGCGGCGCAGCATTTGCAGGGCCACGCGCTCGCCTTCTTCGGTCAGGCGGACGCCGCGATACTTAAGATAATCGACCGTGCCTTCCTCGACCAGGCGCTGCGCCATATCGGTCACAGCCGGCGCCGATATGCGCAAGGCATCGGCAAGCGCATTGGTGGAGACGCGATCGCCCTCCCGCTGCAAGGTGTATACCGCCTTCAGGAAGTCTTCAACCGATTGCGATGTTCCCGGAGCGTCTCGGCGCCCGTTCATATTTTTGCCTCAGCCAACTAGGCCAGCGCCGGCGAAGGGGATCATTCGCGCTGCCGCGGGTCCCAACATTCGCATTCAGCGCCTCGAGCAAGTCTCGCCTATCATAACACAGAACCATAGGCGTCTTGATTCGGGCGCGCCAACGCGCTTCTAATGGAGCCGCGCTAAACTGGAGGCGCAGCGGCGGGGCAAGGCTTTCGATTATCCCAATGCGCGAGGCGGCGCTGGAATTGACCGCCGCAGTTCACTGCCGTAGAATAAGCCTATTGGGCGCAGAAAACAGCAGCAACGGATTCGTGCCATGAGCAGAAACTACTATGCCGTGCTGGGCGTCTCGCGGGATGCCGGGGACGATGACATCAAAAAAGCGTTTCGCCGGAAGGCGAAGCAATATCACCCCGACGCCAATCCGGATGATGCCAGCGCCGAAGCCCGCTTCAAGGAAGTGAACGAAGCCTACGAAGTCTTGAGCGATGAAGAGAAGCGCTCGGCTTACGACCGCTTCGGACCAAACTGGCGGCAATACCAGACGGTCAATGGGGATAATCCCTTCAGTGGCAGTGGCGAAGCGCCCTACAACGATATGTCCGATATATTCGAGACTTTCTTTGGCGGGGCTGGCGGCGGGCGCGGCGGCTTCCACACCCGCGCAGACTTTCCCCGCGCCGGGCGGCATATCGAACAGGATGTGCGCATCAGCCTGCGCGAAGCCTACGAAGGCACACAGCGCGTCGTCAGCAAAGACGGGCGCGACATCACGGTGCGCATCCCGCGGGGGGCCGCCAGCGGCACCAAGGTGCGGCTCGCGGGCGAAGGGCATCCCGGTTACCAAGGCGGCAGCGCCGGGCATTTGTACCTGGTGGTTCAAGTCGCTGATGACCCGCAGTTTGAGCGGACAGGCGATGACCTGATGGTTGATGTCAAAGTTGATGCTATGACCGCGATGCTGGGCGGAGAAGCCGAGGTGCCGACGCTCGCGCGCCCGCTGCGCACGAAGATCCGCGCCGGCACGCAGACGGGCCAAAAACTGCGCCTCACTGGCAAAGGCATGCCCAAGCTGCGAAAGGGGGATGAATTCGGCGACCTTTACGCGCGGGTCGTGATCACCGTGCCCACGGCGCTCAATGCGGATCAGCGCGAACGAGCGGAAGCGCTGCGCGACAGCCTGAGCCAGCTTCCCTAATTCGTATAGTCCCAATTAGCCGCCACCCATGATCGAATGAGGATGCGACAGGCAACGCTTCAGTGTTTCGTATTGCTGCTCGCGCCAGGCGGGGCCCTTCTGCTGCTCGCCTATTTGCGCGTGCGGGAATGGCTCTATCCACAGTCGCCGCCGGTCGAGCCTCAATTAGCCGGCTCTCCCTTCGCCAGAGTGAATTTCGAAAGCGAGGACGGGCTCAACATCGCCGCCTGGTATGCGCCGCCGCCCATACCTGAGGGGAGCGCGGTGCTGTTATTGCATGGGCATGGCGGCAACCGCGATCAACTGCTCTGCCACGCGCGCTACCTGCTGGCGGCCGGTTATGGGACGCTATTGATAGACTTTCGCAATCATGGCGATTCTGCTGGCGACCGTACCTCCATGGGCGCCCACGAAATCAAAGACGGGCGCGCCGCATACCGTTTCCTCGAGGGGCAGGCGAATGTGGCGCGGATTGCGCTTTGGGGGCATTCAATGGGGGGCGCCGTCGCCTGCGCTTTGATGAGCGAAGTGGATGCCGCCGCGCTCTTCGTCGACGCAACCTTCACCGACTTCCCTTCGATCGTGCGCCACGGGGTCATTGCTCGGGGTTTGCCCGCGTCGCCCACCAGCGAAATCCTGACGACCTTATACGGCTTTTTGAGTGGCAGCGACTGGAATGCCCTCCGCCCCGCAGATCAGCTGGCCGCGCTGGACAAGCCGGCGCTGCTGTTTCATGGGAGCGAGGACCCGATCATACCGCTAGCCGAAGCCGAGGGCATGGCCGCGGCAAACCCGCTTATTCGGCTTTCGATATTTGAGGGCGGCGGGCACAGCGACCTGTACGACTTGGACCCACAGCGCTATCGCAGCGAAACCCTGGCTTATCTGCGGGATTGCTTTGCGGCGCTTTCGAATGAGTAGGCTGCTGATATACTGATAAGATCAGGGCATGGGTAGATTAAGGAAAGGGGAATGCCGCGCTTTCTCTGGCTGATCGCGAGTCTGCTGCTGCTATCGGCTTGCACTGGTTTGACGGCTTGGCGCGATGATGCCTCGCGGCAGCCATCCGAAAGCTCGGCAGCAGCGACGCCGACAGCCCTGTCCGCTGAAATCATCAGCGCCGCCGACGCCGAATATCTGCTGCTGGCGAACATATACGCGCGCTCAAGCCCGTCGGTCGTGAACATTGAAGTTCGCAGCGGGGATGAGACGCGCCGGGGCTCTGGATTCGTCTACGATCGCGGGGGGCGTCTTGTCACTAACGCGCATCTGGTGAAGGCTGCCGATGCCATCACTGTGACGCTGGGGAATGCATTCGTGCTTGATGCGGACCTGGTGGGCTTGGACAGCTTCAGCGATTTGGCTGTGCTCAAAGTCAACGCGGCGGATGCGCGCCTGGTCCCGCTGCGCATTGGCGAATCGGCGAGCGTGATCGTGGGGCAGCGGGCGATCGCAATCGGCAATCCCTTCGGGCTGAAGGCCTCCATGACCGCCGGCATCGTCAGTGGATTGGGCCGCACGCTGCCTTCAGCCGCGCTGATAGACGCCGGGGCGGCGGCCGGCTTCGACAATCCCTCGATCATTCAGATTGACGCCCCGATCCATCCTGGCAATTCTGGCGGTCCCCTGCTCAATTCGAGCGGATTGGTCATTGGCATCACCACCGCCATGCAGTCCGACAGCGGTCAGTTTCAAGGGATTGGCTTCGCCGTGCCGGCCGATACGATGCGCCGCGTCATCCCGGATTTGCTTGCGGCGGGGCGGGTCGATTATGCCTGGATGGGCATCTCGGTGATGCCGGAGGAGGGCGGCTATGGCACAGCCGCTTTGAGTGAAGCGCTGGATCTGCCGGTGGCGCGCGGCGTGCTGCTGCGCGGGGTGAACGAAGGCTCGCCAGCCCATTTGGCTGGGCTGCGCGGCGGCGACAGGCTGGTCGATATTCGGGGCAAAACGGTCTGCGCCGGCGGCGATCTGATCGTCGCCATCAACGGTTATTATTTTGACGACCTGGACGCGCTGATAACCTACCTGGTGCAAAATTCTCGACCCGGCGATGAGGTGGATTTGGTCGTCATCCGCGAGCGACAGGCAATTGATGTAAGCCTGGTGCTGCAGAACCGGCCAAGCCGGGACCGTCCCACAATTGACTGCAATACCGGGCGCTAGGCGGGCAGGCTATGAAGCGAAACGAATTGACTTCCAACCTGGTCGTCATGCGGCCGCTGGCGCGAGCGGATATCCCGCATATCCGACGTCTGGCGGCGGCGGAAGCGATCGCCAAAAATACCTACGTGCCGCATCCCTACCCGCCGGAAGCGGCTGACGAATTTGTCCAAAAGGCGATCGACGGGTGGCGGCAGCGCGAAGCCTGTGTTTTTGCGATCATTGAAAGCGCGAGCGCGCAATTTGCCGGCTGCATGGGCCTGCATCCGGAGCCAGCGCATCAGCGCGCCGAAGTCGGTTATTGGATCGGCTTGCCTTATTGGGGACGCGGCTTGGCGACGGCGGCGCTCCGACTAATCATAGAATTTGGCTTTGGCGAGCTGGGGCTCAATCGCATCGCCGCCGGGCATTTTCCTTACAATCCGGCCTCCGGACGCGTGATGCAAAAAGCGAAGATGCGTTATGAGGGCACGCTGCGGGAGGCGCATTTCCATCGCGGCGAATTCAAAGACGAGGTTCGCTACGCGATACTTCGACGAGACTACGCTGCCGATAACCCGCTTGAAGCCAATAAAACGAAAGGGACCGCAGAGGATTAGTCTGCGGTCCCTCGACTGTCATTTTCACAGTCTAGCGGTTTCGGGTTCACCCCTCTAACGGAGAAACCCTAGAGGTGTGAATCGGTTAGAGGGCAGCCCCCTTAGAACCTGACATTTCTGATCACCTCCTTTACTCGGCCAACGATGCCAAGAGCATAGCACAGGCGCGGCTAGGGCGCAAGCCGGCCGGACAGCCTAGGCAGAGCAATCGCAGTTAAATCATAATGCGCCGTTCGCCACGAAAATTGTGAAAATGTAGGGGCGTATCGCCGATACGCCCGTTGAATATGACATAAAATTGCGGGCGTTTCAGCGAAACGCCCCTACAGATTACGAAATGTGAGGGAAAATTGTTATTTTCAGCGCAATTTCAACAGTCAGGCGAGGACAGATGACGGGAGCGCCCAGTACCGGACTCTCGCTGCGCGCGCTCGCCGGATCGCCCTACATTTTCCACCCTGTTCCGCCTATACTTGAGCGCTGTTTTCTTATTCTCCGCTGAACCGCGCGCCACTCGATGGTGTTACAATGAACGGAGAAAAAGCCAACGCAGACCTCGTCACCGCAGAGGGAGACCGCGCATGACCACAAGCCTCAAGATTGAGCAGCTGCGCGCAAAACGCGACCAGAGCCAGCAGGGCGGCGGCGAAGCCCGCATCCAGCGGCAGCATGACAAGGGCAAGAAAACCGCGCGCGAACGGCTTGATATCCTGCTCGATCCCGGCACCTTCCGCGAACTGGACGCCTTTGCGCATCATCACAACAACAAATTCGGGCTGGAGCGCAACAAGCCGCTCAGCGACAGCGTCGTCACCGGCTGGGGCACGATCGACGGGCGGCTGGTTTACGTTTATTCGCAGGATTTCACGGTCATGGGTGGCAGCTTGAGCGAGGCGCATGCAGCCAAGATCATCAAGATCATGGCGATGGCGGTCAAGGTGGGCGCGCCGGTCATCGGCTTGAACGACAGCGGCGGCGCGCGCATCCAGGAAGGCGTCGAAAGCCTGGGCGGTTATGCCGATATCTTCTTGCAGAACACGCTGGCGAGCGGCGTCATCCCCCAGATCAGCGTCATTATGGGACCCTGCGCCGGCGGCGCCGTTTACAGCCCGGCGCTGACCGATTTCATCATCATGGTCAAAGACAGCAGTTATATGTTCATCACCGGTCCCGATGTCGTAAAACAAGTGCTGAACGAGGATGTGACCTTTGAGGGGCTGGGCGGCGCGTCGGTGCATGGCAGCGAGAGCGGCGTCTGCCACTTTGTCGCTGATGACGAAACGCAGGCGCTGACGCTGGCGCGCGAGCTGCTGAGTTATCTGCCGCAGAACAATATGGAAGATCCGCCGCCGCTGCCAGCTACTGATGACCCGCTGCGTACAGAATCGGCGCTGGACAGCATCGTGCCGGAGAACCCCAATCAGCCTTATGACATCAAGAAAGTCATTGAGCTAATCGTCGATGACGGGCATTTCTTCGAGGTGCATGAGGACTTCGCCGCCAATATCGTGGTCGGCTACGCGCGCTTGGGCGGCAACGCGGTTGGCATCGTCGCCAATCAGCCGATGGTGTTGGCGGGCGTGCTGGATATCAAAGCCAGCGTGAAGGCGGCGCGTTTCGTGCGCACCTGCGACGCCTTTAATGTGCCGATCATCACCTTCGTCGATGTGCCCGGTTATTTGCCCGGCGCCGATCAAGAGCATAACGGCATCATCATGAGCGGCGCCAAGCTGCTCTTCGCCTTTTGCGAAGCGACCGTGCCCAAGCTGACGGTGACCACGCGCAAATCTTACGGCGGCGCCTACTGCGTCATGAACAGCAAGCATATCCGCGCCGACCTCAACATCGCCTGGCCCACCGCCGAAATCGCAGTGATGGGACCGGAGGGCGCGGTTGAGATTATCTACCGGCGCGAGCTGCAGGAGGCGGAAGACCCCGCGGCGCGCAAGCGGGAGCTGGCGGCGGAATACCGCGAGACCTTCGCCAACCCGTATATCGCGGCCAGCCGCGGTTTTATCGACGACATCATTGAGCCGCATAATACGCGTCCGCGCTTGATTAACGCCTTGCAGGTCTTCCAAAACAAGCGCGATGAGAATCTGCCGAAGAAGCATGGCAATATCCCGCTGTAGCCGCAGGCTGCTGAAGCCGGCCAATATGAGGTGACGACTTTGCAAACAGGTCCCTTCAACAAAATTTTAATCCCCAATCGCGGCGAGATTGCAGTGCGGATCATCCGCGCGGCGCGCGACTTGGGCATCCCGACGGTGGCGGTCTACTCCGATGTCGACCGCCGAGCGCTGCATGTGCGTTATGCCGATGAGGCGGTGCATATTGGTGGTCCGCGGCCGGCGGAGAGTTATCTGCGCATGGACAAGCTTATCGAAGTGGCGCGCCGGACGGGCGCCGAAGCCATCCACCCCGGTTACGGCTTCCTGGCGGAGAATGCCGATTTCGCGCAGCAGGTGATGGACGAAGGCATCGTCTGGATTGGTCCATCGCCCAGCGCCATCGCCACCATGGGCGACAAGCAGGCGGCGCGCAGCACCGTCAAACGCAACGGCGTGCCCCTGATACCGGGCACGGAAGCGGGCATGCCCGATGACGAATTGATCCATGCCGCCAAGAGAATCGGCTTTCCCGTGCTGATTAAGGCGGTGGCTGGCGGCGGCGGCACTGGCATGCGCCCGGTGGCGCGAGCGGAGGACTTCGCCGAGTCGCTGGCGACGGCGCGGCGGGAAGCGGAGAGCGCCTTCGGCAACGGCGATGTTTATGTCGAGAAGCTGCTGCTGGGCGCGCGTCATATCGAGTTTCAGATCTTGGCGGACGCGCATGGCAATACGATTCATCTGGGCGAGCGCGAGTGTTCGATACAGCGCCGGCATCAAAAGCTGGTGGAAGAAGCGCCGAGCGTCTTCGTCGACCGCGAACTGCGCGAAGAGATGGGCGCGATGGCGATCGCGGCGGCGGAATCGGTGGGTTATATCAACGCCGGCACGATTGAATGTATGGTCGACCGCGACAAGAATTTCTATTTTCTGGAGATGAACACGCGGCTGCAAGTCGAGCATCCGGTGACCGAGCTGGTGACCGGCATCGACCTGGCAAAAGAGCAGATCCGCATCGCGCGCGGCCGGCGAATGGGCCCCACCGAGAGCCTGCTGGAGCCCAAGGGCTGGGCGATCGAATGCCGCATCAACGCTGAAGACCCCTACAACAATTTCATGCCGTCCACTGGGACGATCACAACGCAGATCTTGCCGACTGGTCCCGGTGTGCGCGTCGATGGCGGCGTCTATTCCGGCTCCGAGATCACCCCCTATTATGACAGCTTGATCGCCAAGCTGATCACCTGGGGCGAGACGCGTTCCGAGGCGATGCTGCGGATGCGGCGGGCGCTGGCTGAATATCGCATCATGGGTTTGAAACACAATATCCCCTTCCATATCAATTTGCTGAACAGCATCAGCTTCATCGCCGGGCAATTCGACACCAGCTTTGTTGAGCGGCGCTTCAATATGAACACCTACGAACAAGACCCGACGGCGAGCGACCTGGAGACGGTGGCGATCGCGGCGACGCTCTACGCGCATCGTCAGCGGCAGTTGGCATCTCAGGTGGTGGCGCCAGCCAAGCGCGACGCCAGCAACTGGAAATGGATGGGACGCTTCGAGAGGATGCGCCGATGAAGTACGTCACCATCATCAATGAGCGCCGCTTCGAAATTGAAGTCGACAGTGACGGGCGTGTGCTGATCGACGGCGAAGAGCGCGATGTCGATTTTCTCAATCTGGGCGGTTCGCTATTCTCGCTGATCACTGAGAACAAGTCCTTTGAAGCGGTTATTGACGATGACGAAGGACGTATTGATGTGATGATGCGCGGGCGCCAGTTCGAAGCGCAGGTGCTCGATGAGCGGGCGATGCTGCTCATGCAGCGGCGCGGGGGGATGGAAGACAGCTCGGGCGAAGTGCTGGCGCCAATGCCGGGGCTCATCGTCGCGGTGACCGCCGAGCTGGGCGCTGCCGTCGCCAAAGGGCAAACGGTGATCATCCTCGAATCGATGAAGATGCAGAACGAATTGAAGTCGCCGATTGCTGGGCTTGTGCGGGCGATTCATGCCGAGCCTGGGCAAGCGGTGGACAAGAACGATCTGCTGGTGGAGATCAGAGCGCCGACTGGCGACGCCTAAACCAAAAGGCAATTTCCAGTTTTTCCCTAAAAGCCACCGTTGCGATGCCGAACACGCTACACTTCGCCCGAAGCATATAGAGCTCAAAAATGGAAAACTATCGCCCTGCAATACAAATTGTCCACTAACAAGGTGACCGCGAGATGAAAATATACGCCCGTTTATTCCTCTTGGCGCTGGCTGTCTTCAGCTTCGGTCTATTGCAGGCGCAGGATGATCACTGCCCCGCTGGCCTGCCGGAACGCCCCGCCCTGTCCCGCCATATTGAGCAGTCGGATATTCTCAGTGGCAGGCTCAGCTTTGATGAAGTGCTCAAACACGGCGAGGAACTGTTTACCGTGCTCTTCAACATCTGCGACGGTCAAGGCAGGCCGGCGACCACCGGCGGCACCGTCGCGCGTGAACCGGATGAGACAGCATTCAGCCGCGTCTCGGCGCCGGATTCGAATTCATGCTTCAGCTGTCATAATCAACCGCGCGTCGGCGGCGGCGCGGAATTCGTTGGCAATGTCTTCTTGCTGGCGCAGCATGAAGATCCGGTGTTGGAAAGCACTTCAATGATGTCGAGCAATCATCGCAATCCGCTGGGCATGTTCGGCGCCGGTCCAATCGAAATGCTGGCGCGAGAGATGACGACCGACCTGCACTCGCTGCGGGAATCCGCCTTGGCTGAGGCGCGGGAACGAGGTGAGGCCGTGACGGTGACCCTGTTGACCAAGGGGGTCAACTTTGGCGAATTGACAATGGCGCCCGATGGCACGCAAGATTCCAGCAACATTGAAGGGCTTGATCACGATCTAATAATCAAGCCATTTCATCAAGCGGGCACAAAGATTTCGCTGCGGCAGTTCTCCGCGAACGCCATGAATCAGCATCATGGCATGCAAGCTGAAGAGCGATTCGACCTTAATCCGGATATCATGGACGCCGACTTCGATCGGGACGGCGTCAAGCGCGAGCTCACAATCGGCGACATTACCGCAGTCACGTTATTCCAAGCTGCGCTGGCGACGCCAGGGCGCGCCCTGCCCGACGAGCCAGAGCGGCGGGCCGATGCCATTCGCGGCGAGCAAGTATTCGACGAGATTGGCTGTACCAGCTGCCATATCCCCGAGTTAGCCCTGGAGTCACGATTCTTCAGCGACCCTAACCCCTTCAACCCGGCCAATACGATGACCGACATGACGCAAATGGTCAGCTTTGATATGACCGCAGTTGGGCCTCGGCCGCGGCTGGAACGCAACGGAGAGGGCGCAATTGTGCGCGCCTTCACTGATTTGAAACGTCACAGCCTTTGCGACCCAGCGAGCGATCCGGACGCTATTCGCTTCTTCTGCAACGAGACGCTGCGTGACAGCCGGCCCGATGTGGGCGGTCGGCACGGCAGCGAATTCTTCATCACGCGCAAGCTGTGGGATGTGGGCAGTTCAGCGCCTTATGGTCATCGTGGCGATCTGACGACGGTATCGGAAGCGATCTTGATGCACGGCGGCGAGGGGCGCGCAGCCCGCGATGCCTTTACCGATTTGCCATTTGCCGATCAGCGCGCGGTGGTCGAGTTTTTGCTCACGCTGCAAATCCTGCCCGAAGCGGAATAAGCCAGCGCCTTCTACTCCATTGCTGTCTGGCTAGAAAGCATCAACTGTAAAATCAGTTTTCGCCAATGTGAAACAAACTTATAATTGATTTTGCGCAGTCAATTCCCGGGAAGCGGACGAAAATATGCCGATGCCAAAGCAAGTGCCGCGTTGGTTTGATGGCCTGTGGCTGGCGCTGCTGGCAGCCTACATACTAGCCGGCGCGGCCATCGTCCCCTTCCACGGAGATGAATCCACGCTCGTCTATATGGGGCGGGATTATCACTATCTCTTCGTCGATGGCGATCTTTCGAAGCTGCTCTACGACGCGTCCTGGTCGCAGCGCCCTACCGAGCAGCGACTACGCTTGGAAAATGGCGTCATCTCCAAAACATTATATGGTTGGTTGGCGTGGAACCAGGGCATTGGCGCCGAAGAGCTCAACGAGCCATGGAACTGGGGCCGCGATTATGAAGCCAACCTCCGCTCCAACCGCGTGCCGGGCGAGCGGCTGCTCGGGGCGGCGCGTCTGGCATCGGCGCTACAGTTGGCGCTGGCGGTCGTCTTATTCTTCAAATTCGTGGAAATGACGCTGAACAGACCGACGGCTTATCTGGCGAGCGCGCTCTTCGCGCTGCATCCAAATGTGCTCATCAATGGGCGGCGGGCAATGATGGAGGGCAGCCATCTGCTGGGGCTGATGCTGGTGCTGCTGGCGGGCGCCTGGCTGCTGCGCGAGCGAAAGTGGCAAGCCTATCCGCTGCTCGGCGCCTGCATGGGTTTAGCTGTGGCGGCGAAACATCCGAACGCGCTGATAGTGGCGCTGGTGTTCCTCGCCGTCGCCTTCACCAACCTGCGCGAGCGCATGCGTGGCGAGAAACGCGAGTCTTCCTCTGGCGGGAAGAAGATCGTCCTATTGCTGCTTTTGCCAGCCGTGGCGCTCGCGCTGTTTTTGCTATTGAATCCGGCTTGGTGGTCCGCGCCCTTTGACTTGCCGAAGATCATCATCGAATTGCGCGCGGACTTGCTGCGGGCGCAGGTGGGCTGGTTCGGCGGCTACAATACGATCGAGGAAGGGATACTAGGCTTTTTCAATTATGTCTTCGCGGTCCAACATCAATACTTTGAGGTGTCGGGCTGGTCGCAGTTCGGCGTGATCACCGCTCAAATCGAGCGCTACGAGAGCTCGGGGCTGGCTGGTCTGTTGATCGGCGGCACGAGCCTGTTCGGCATCGTTTGCCTGGCGCTGGCGGCTTTTGGCGCGGTTAATCTGGCTCGGGATCGGAAAATGGACACCGATACTCGCGTCCTCTTTCTGGTTTGGATGGCTGGATCAGCGATGGCGACAGTAGTCGTGACGCCGCTGCCCTGGGCGCGTTATTATCTGCCGCTGGCGCCGGCGCTTGTCATCCTTGCATCCCACAGCCTATACATCCTGGTTTCAGCGATATGGGAGCGTCTTAACAGCAGAGCCAATGGCAACAACCTATTGGATTGAGGAATCGCTGACGGGGATAATCCCGACTTTGTGGATGTTCCTGGGCCTGGGCTTGCCTTGGGCATTCGCAACGATTTCGCGGCGATATTGGCGCTCCCGAGCTTTGATTGGCGCGGTCGCGCTGGCGCTGGGTCCAGCCTGGATGACGGCTTGGATGCTCATCCTGGGCGTCGCTGGCGCCCAACTTGAGGCGCGGCTGCTCAAGCCGGAATGGATCCTGATCGGCAGCGTCGTGATCGCGGGCGCAGGCTGCCTGATCGCTTTAAGCAAACGAGACGAGGCGGCGGCGCCCGCATCTCCGGCGCTTCCCTTCGCATTTGACGAAAAGCTGATCATCGCGCTCATTGGCATTGCCATCATCCTGCGTTGGGTTCACACCGCCTTTTGGCCCTTCACGGCTTATGATGCCTTGTGGGTATTCGGTTATCAGGGCCGTCTGTTCTTCCTTGAAGGCAATATCCCGAACGCAATCGATTACTACCCGCCCTTCCTATCGCTTCAGTTCGCGTATGTGCAGACGCTTATCGGCGAGGTTAACGATCATGCCGCGCGCATGGTCTTGCCGCTGCTGCATATTGGCAGCGTCCTGGCGGTATATCTTTTGGGCGAGCGCCTGGCGCGGCGCCGCGTCGGTCTGATCGCAGCCGCGCTCTGGAGCTTGCATCCCTACCTTGGGCGCTGGGCGCAGATTGCCGATCTGGAGATTCCACTGACCTTCGGCTTTACTATGGCGTCGGTCTTTTTCCTGCGCGCCTGGCGCAATGAACAGAGCCCGGATGAAAGGCGGCGCGACGCGTTGCTGGCGGGCCTAATGCTCGGCATCGCCTTGTTCACCAAGCCGACCGCGGGCGCGTTCATCTGGGGCGTTTTGCTGCTGCTAGCGGCCGACTTGGCGCTCAAGCGATTTCAAATTCGCCGCTGGCGGCCGCGGCTCGGCGTGGCAATGTGGACCGGGCTTGCCTGCCTGCCATTGGGCGGCGCCTGGTATTTGCGCAACCTGGCGCTCGGTCACGACGTCATAACCTTGCCGAAGGCAGTGTGGCTGACGCGGGCGCTTCGTAGCGGCGATTATCTGGCGCCGCTGGCGCTTGCGGCTGTGCTCGTCTGGATGGCGCTGGCTATTCAGCTGAAACTGAATCGGCGACGGCGCATCCTCGGCGCGGCCGGCATTCTGCTGCTGCTGGCGGGCACGCTCGCGTCCAATCCGCTGCTTTTTCCCGAGCGCGTCAATCCACCGGCGAGCGCCATCGGGCCGGCGGAGGCGGCGTTGATCGCCGCGGGCTTGGCGGTCAGCGTCTTCAGTCTGCGCGGGCGCAACCGGGCAGCCGAAGCACCGGTCAAACACATGTTTCAAGCCGGCGGCTGGGCGATGCTGCTGGCGCTGCCCTACTTCGTCACCTTCTTTATTTCCTACAGTTATCACTATCGTTTGGGCTTCGCGAGCCTGCCGCTGTTGTGCTTGCCATCGGCAATTGCGCTGTCGACATTGCTGGATGAGCGGCGAATACAGGGTTGGCGCCGGCTGACTCGGCGCGGCTATTTTCTTGCTTTATGCTGCTTGAGCCTGCCAGGGATCGCGGCGCCGGCTTTTGACGTCAACTGGTCCTCGCTGTGGCTTGCCGATGAAACGCTGGACACCGATATCAAAAAATATCAGGTCTTTAATCCATCACTGCTGGAAGTTGTGTTCGGGCTGGAAGACTATATCCGGGATGCCGGGGAGGCGCCAATCGTGCTGGCGCCGGGGGAAGAGCGATTGCCCTTCTTCTATCCGCAGATGCGGATCATCGACCAGCCGGTATCCAGGCTGGGGGAATACGAAGCCTTGGCAGCCACGCATTTCATCTATGGGGCGAAAGCGCGAGAAGCCTATTGGGATGCCGGGCTGGATCCGCGACAGACGCAGATGGTCGCGTCTCTGGGACGGATCGACTTGTTCGAGCGTGTTCGAGCGCATTACGATGGTCATATCAGCTACGAGATGTACGCATCGCATGAAATCGGCAGCCAGCGCGTCTTGCCAGACAAGTACGCGACGGGCTCGCTGAACCAGCGCGCTGTAGTTTTCGACGGACAAATCCGGCTGCGCGTTCACGGCGCCTATCCGCCGTCGATCTTTGAGAATACGCCGATCACGCTGGAGATGATGTGGCAAGCGCTGGCGCCGCTGGACCGCCGGCTGGATTTCGTGCTTCGCTTTGCGCGCGCCGATACGAAACAGGTTGCGCAGGAGTGGCGTCTGCAAGCCGCCGCTCATCGCCATGGCGAATATTCGACGACGCATTGGGAGACAGACGAATACATCTTTGATCGCCACATCCTGCGCTTGGATGATGACAAGCCGATGCGGCGAAGGGGACAGCTCTATGTTTTTTCGATCGGCCTATGGGATCCGCTTGAGCAGCGCTTTTTGCCGGTGACGATCGACGGCGACGCGGCAGGCGAGTTTTACCAACTGCCTGGCCAGCACCAATTGCGAACTTGAATCAACGCAAGACCAAGAGCGAATCGGAAAACAGCCGCTGCGTGGCGCGATTGTTAAAGCGCGACCAAGCCTGATAGAATTGCTCGCGCAAGCCAACCAGCTCGGCATCGCGAGCGCGGCTATAGCTCACAAGCATCGCCTCTTGCTCGGCTGTAAGCCCTTCCAGGTCGTTGACGGTATCAATGAAAACAGCAATGTCGTTGATTCTGCCTAGAATCTCCTGCATCGCCTTGACCTGCCCCAGCAATCGCCCGGCTGAAACGCCCAGAATCGGCTGGAAAAACTCCAGCGCATAACGCAACTGTTTGTATTCCACCCGCAAGGCGTGCAAGGTCTGGTCTTCCATGGCCGGCAGCACCGTATCGTAGGCTTTGACGCGAGCCAGACGCTCGTGCAATAGCAGCGGGAGCGCATGACGCAGTTGATGCGGACGCTCGCGCCGTTTCATTTGGCGCGCGCCTCGTCCGGATTTCTTGCTGAGGCGGCGAAAGCGCCGGAGGAAACGAGCGTAACGCTTCGAATCAAAGAGCTTGTTCAGACGGGCGCGGCGCACTGTCCTGCGATCATCAAGCCTGGCGATCACAGAATCCAGCGCGTCCATCGATTGCGGCGGCAAGGTCTCGCCGAAAACCTGCAAATCGAGAATCAGCACATCGAGATCGCGGATGGCGCCTAAAGCGCGCGCTATTTCACGCAGGCCGCGTTCGCATTCAGCCACTGTCTTGGGACGGTAGTAGACGCCGATGAGCTTGAACAAGCTTCGCATGCGGCGGATCGCCACGCGCATCTGATGCACCGATTCAATGTCGGCGCCGCTGCGGCTGCCCGCTTCATGGCTGAGCATGCGGCGGATTTGGCGGGCGAGGATTTTGCGTCCCGCTTCCGCCATCGGGTCGGTGGGATGGATCGCCCGCTTATTTTTTTGCTTTCGATCGTCGGCGGTCATGTCAGTATCTTGCTGGCAACCTGGCGCATAGAA
This sequence comes from Anaerolineae bacterium, assembly GCA_022820125.1. Lineage (GTDB taxonomy): Bacteria > Chloroflexota > Anaerolineae > Aggregatilineales > Phototrophicaceae > UBA6055. The sequence continues at coordinate 41,995 of JAJEGA010000106.1, forward strand.
GGCGCTCAATCGCGAGTTGCGTCAGCGCGAAGCCTAAGTTCAAACCTCTTTACGATTATGATAACCAGTCGCCAATTTTCAGTCAAAATCTTTAACATTCAGTCTCTGGCGACGCTGCCCGGCGCGTCGCAATCAGCGACAAAGCAGTGATATACTTCGTCTTGATGATGTGGGATGCCAAGAAGATTCCTTGAGCCACCGCGCAGGAGCAAGTCCAATAAAGTAATGCAACAAAATGAAGGAACGTCGTAGGGGCGACTCTTGAGTCGCCCACATGTACAATGGCAGCATAGTGCGCGAGACAAGTCTCGCCCCTACAGATCTCGAATCAGATTAGCATCGCCCTTTTTCGCTTGACTTACTTGCGTTTACTGGGCAAGGCAAAGCCATGAAAGAAGGCGGTCGGATACGTTCCGCCATACCATTGGAGGCTCTCTCGGCGTGACCAATCGGGTCGTCTTCATCACCGGCGCGTCGAGCGGGATTGGGCGGGCGGCGGCGATCGCCTTCGCGCGCGCGGGTTACCAGGTCTGCGGGATGGCGCGGCGGGCTGATCGCCTCGCGACACTGGGCGACGAGATTGCCGCCCTGCCCTCTCCTCGTGGCGAATTTCTCGCGGTCGCCGGTGATGTGGGCGATGCGGCGCAGGTTGAAGCGGCGGTGGCGCAAACGCTGGAGCGCTTTGAACGGCTCGATATATTGGTCGCCAACGCGGGCATTGGGCATCACGGAACGGTGGCCGATGCCGAATGGGCGCATCTCTCGACGTTGCTGCGCGCCAATATCGATGGCGCCCTGCACAGCGTCCGCGCCGCTGTTCCGGTGATGCGCGCGCAGGGGGGCGGACAAATTTTGATCATATCGTCGGTGGTATCGGGCATCCACACACCCTACACCGCGACATACGCGGCGAGCAAAGCCTTTGTTTCCAGCCTGGCTGGTTCGCTGCGCCTGGAACTGGAAGAAGATGGAATCGCTGTTACTGATGTGATTGTCGGGCGGACGGAGACGGAGTTCAACCAGAATCGGCTGGGGACGAAGCAGGAGAACCGGAGCTCGCTGCCGGTTATGAGCGCGGACAAGGTCGCGGCGCGCATCGTCCGAGCGGCGGAGCAAAAGCCTAGGCGCATGATCTTGACTCTCTTCGACCGGTTAATCCTGGCGGGCGGCGTATTGGCGCCGGGATTGATGGCGCGCCTGGCGAAGCGACAGTATGAGCCAGCGGCGAACGATTAGCGTGCGGGACGACGATAGTGGCTAAGCGCAAAAAGCTCAATTCAATGCGGCTGCTTGAAGCCAATGCGATAGCTTATCAGGCGCATTTTTATGAGCCGTCTATCCGCGACGCGCGGCTGGTGGCGGCGGCGGTCGGATTCGACGCTGGCGAAGTTTTCAAGACCCTGGTCGTCATAGCGCCCTCGGCGAATAAGCCGGTGCTGGTGATGCTGCCGTCGAACACGACGCTAAATCTCAAGCGGCTGGCGAAAGCGCTGGGCGAGAAGAAGGTCGCGCTGGCGCCGCACAGCGATGCCGAAAGGCTGACTGGCTTGCAGGTTGGCGGCATCAGCGCGCTGGCATTGCGGCAGAAAAACTGGGAGGTCTATCTCGATCGGCGGGCGGCGGCGCTGGACACTATCGTCATCAGCGCCGGGCGGCGTGGCGCGCAGCTGCGCCTAAAAGCTCGGGATCTGATTGAGCTGCTGGGCTGCAAACTGGTTGATGCGGGGGACGATGCAGCGCCTTGATCAGCGGGACAAGATGCGGGCGAGATCAAAGTATTCGGGCGTGATCTGGCGGGTGCGGGCGGTGGCTTCCGCCAGCGGAATCGGCATTTGCTCCCGCCCGACGCGGGCGACCATCTTGCCGGTTTCGCCGCCAAGCAGCAATTCTATCGCATAGACGCCCATGCGCGTTGCCAGCAGCCGATCAAATGCGGTCGGGCTGCCGCCGCGCTGGGTATGACCGAGGATCGTCAAGCGGATCTCGAAGCCGATATGTTTCTGCTCGAGGTAATGCGCCAATTCCGGTCCTTGATAGGGCGCGCCTTCCGCCAGAACGGCGATGGCATGGGTTTTGCCGCGGATGTAAGCGTCTTCCAGGGAGACGGCGATTTCGTTCATGGTGACGCCGTTCTCCGGCGTGACAACAATTTCCGCGCCGCCGAGGATCCCAGCCATCACGGCGAGGTAGCCGCAATCACGCCCCATGACTTCGACGACAAAGGCGCGATTATGCGATGTAGCGGTGTCGCGCAGGCGGTCGACCGCGTCCAGGATGGTATTCAGCGCCGTGTCGACGCCGATGCTGGTATCGGTGCCCCAGATATCGTTGTCAATGCTGGCGGGGATGCCGATGACCGGCACATCCAGCTTGTGCAGCGCCAAGGCGCCGCGCAGGCTGCCATCGCCGCCGATGACGATGACGCCTTCAATGCCGTTTTCGTTGAGCCGGCGCTGCCCCTTGCGCTGCCCCTGCGCCGTTTTGAATTCGTCGTTGCGGGCGGTCTGCAAGACGGTGCCGCCGCGCTGCAGGATGCCGCTGACCTCGCGGCTGCTCAAGAGCGCCATGTCGCCAGCCAGCAACCCTTGATAAGCCTGGCGGATGCCATAAACCTCGACGCCTCGATCCAGCCCGGCGCGGACGACCGCGCGGACGGCCGCGTTCATACCCGGCGCGTCGCCACCGCTGGTGATGACAGCGATGCGTTTCATAGCTGCGCTCTCCAAAAGCGTCTACGGCGCGCGACGCCAATACATTCGAGGCGGCGCCAGCGACTTATATCCCGCCTATTCTATACAGAAATGTGATGGCATTCAAAGGAGCAAGCGTTAAGAACAAGGCAATCGCATCAAATGAAATTGCGCTGATAAATAACAATTTTCCCTCACATTTCATAATCTGTAGGGGCGTTTCGCTGAAACGCCCGCAAAATTTTTGTCATATTCAACGGGCGTATCGGCGATACGCCCCTACATTTTCAAAATTTTCGTGGCGAACGGCGCATTATGATTTTGCTGCAATTGCCCTAGCGTTAAGAAGCGGCGAAGAGCGACGCAAAAGAGAGCGATGTGAAATTAAGACTGAGCTTCGATGTCGATGAATTCAGCGCTGCCGACAATCGCGGCGAGGTCCTTGCGGAGCGCCTCGCAGATATTTGTCGTCTGGTCGGGGAACTTCAGCGGGATCGAATCAGCGCCGCGAAGGAGGACGATGCGGAAGTGATCGATGCCGGGATAAGAGACCAAGGTGTTATGGATTTTCTGAAGCTTCCGCCGATCGCGGTCCGCGTCGTCGGATGTCGCCAGCACGACCGAGATTAAGCGCGCTTCCTGTTGCTGCGCCTGCTCTTCCCCGGGCAGGTCCAGATGACTCCCGCCATTCACCCATTCGGGCTCGTCCTCCGGCGCTGTTACCGGCTCGACCAACTCTTGCGCAGGCGGCGCTCCATTTGATGGCGCGGGGACCCGGTCAAATTCATCCGGCGGCGCCGGCGGCAGTTCGTCGAAGCTCGGCGGCGCAGCGCTTTCCAAAGCTTCCATAATGGCGTCGGGCGGCTCATCCGCGGCGCCTGCCCAAGCCGGTTCCGCTTCTTCCTGCGGCGCGTGAAAGACTTCGCCGGCAGCGGCGGCATTAAAATCGAGGCTGAGCCGGTCGGCGATGATCTGAGGATCGCCACGGCTTTCGTCATAGCGGCCCGTGATGAGCGCGATTTCGCCTTCGTCCAGGCTGCCGGCGGCTTCAGGCATTTGCCGTTTGCGTTCGGCAATGGCATCGAGCGCTTTGGCGTATGCGCGCGGGAAGAGCACCACCTCGATGATGCCGGCGCTGTCGTGCCAGTCCTCGAGGGTGAGCACCGCCATCATGTCGCCTTTGCGGGTGGTGATTTTGCGTACGGCGGTCACTTCGCCAGCGACGCGCAGCGCTTCGGGTTTGGTCAGCGAAGGGCTTTTGAGGTCGGCGATTTTCTGCAGATTCTGCTTTTCGAGCAGCGGTCGATGCCGATCGACCGGGCGCCCGCTGAGATAAAAGCCCAGCAGTTCCTTCTCCCATTTCAGCAGTTCGCGCTCGCTCAGCTCCTGAATATGTTTGACATTGCGCAGCAGGTTTTCTTCAGCCGCGGCCGCCTCGCCAAACATGTTCATCTGGCCGACTGCCTGGTCGCGATGATAGTTGCCGCTGTAACTTATGATGCCGTCCAAAGCCGCCATCAGCGCAGCGCGGGCGCCAAAGCCCGCCAAGGCGCCGACCTTGATCAAGCTCTCCAGCGAGCGCTTGCCTAGCCTGCGCATATCGACCCGTCTGCAGAAATCGGCGAGGCTGGCGAATGGCGCTTCATCGCGCTCGTCGATCAGGTCTTGGAGGGCGCGCGCGCCGGCATTCTTGACTGCGCCCAAGCCAAAACGAATCGAGCGCCGGCCATCGTCAGCCGTCTCGATGTCGAAATCCAACTGGCTGCGATTGACATCGGGCGGGGTGATAGGGATGTTCAGACGGCGGCATTCTTCCAGAAAGGTCGAGACTTTGGCGAGGTCGTCTCGCTGCACGCTGAGCAGGGCGGTCATGTACTCTTCCGGATAGTGGCATTTGAGATAAGCGGTTTGCACCGTGATGACGGCGTAATCGGCGGCGTGAGCTTTGTTGAAGCCGTAGTTGGCGAAGAATTCGATCATCTCGAAGATTTCTTCCGCCGTTTCGCGGTCGATGCCATTTTGTGGACCGCGCTCCATGAAAATCGCCCGGTGCTTGTTGAGTTCCTCCGGCAATTTCTTCGAGACCGCTTTGCGCATTAGATCGGCTTCGCCCAACTCATAACCAAAGAGCTCGCCAGCGATCTCCATGATCTGCTCCTGATAGACGCAGATGCCGTAGGTCTCCGCCAAGATCGGCTCGAGCTTGGGGTGCAGGGTCTTGATTTCTTCTTCGCCATGCATGCGCCGGCAGTATTGGGGGATGAATTCCATGGGGCCGGGGCGATAAAGCGAGATGGCGGCGACGATGTTTTCGAAGACGCGCGGCCGCATCTGGCGCAACATTTGCTGCATCCCGCCGGATTCCACCTGGAAGACGCCGACTGTGCTGCCCTCGCTGATCATGCGAAAGGCGTCATCAAGCAGCGCGCGCTGTTTGTCACTGGTCGCCATTTCGTGACGATAGGGAATGCTGTCGATGCTGTAGTTGATGCCGCGATGACGGGCGATCAACTCGCAGGCTTTGCGCATGATGGTGAGCGTCGACAAGCCGAGAAAGTCCACCTTGAGCAAGCCGATATACTCGGCGGTCTCCATGGGGAATTGCGTGACCGCGCTCAAGGCGCCGCCCGAGGGGTCTTTGCCAGTGATGCGATGCAGCGGCGTCAAATCCACCAAGGGGCGATCGGCGATGATGACGCCGGCGGCATGGGTGGAGGCGTGGCGAGTCATGCCTTGCAGGTCCATGGCGGTGTCGATGACGCGCTGCAGCTCGGCATCGCTATTGTACAGATCGAGCAATTCCGGATTGCCATCGACATATTCGCGCAGTTTCTTCTGGCGCGCTTCTTGCGGGATCATGGCGGCGGCGCGGTTGATCAAGCCGAGGTCGACATCAAGCGCGCGCCCGACATCGCGGACGGCCGCTTTTGCGCCCATCGTGCCAAAGGTGATGATGGCGGCGACTTTGTCTTCGCCGTATTTCTGGGCGGCGTAGGCGATCATCTCGCCGCGGCGGTCATCGGGATAATCGAGATCGATATCAGGCATGGTGATGCGCCCCGGGTTGAGGAAACGCTCAAACAACAAGCCATTCTGAATCGGATCGATATTGGTAATGCCGAGGCAGTAAGCGACCAGGCTGGCGGCGCCCGACCCGCGGACGTTCCACCAGATGTCGGCTTGGCGAGCAAATTCGCAGAGGTCCCAGACGATCAGGAAGTAGGCGTCGAAACCCATGCTGTGGATGATGTTCAGCTCGCGCTCGATGCGTTCGGTGAAGATGGGGTCGTCTCGCCAGTCGGCGTCGAAACGCCACTTCATGCCGATATCGATAAGGCAGCGCAGATAGCTTTGCTCATCGTATCCGTCCGGCACCGGGAAAGCCGGCAGGTGATAACCCTTCGGCGCCAGGTCGATATCGGTCATATCGGCGATCTTGATCGAGTTGGCCAGGGCTTCGTCGATAAGTTCGGAAGGCAGCCCGTCGAAGCCAGCGCGCATTTCGGCGGCGGATTTCAGATAGTAGCTGTTGAAGGGCTCCATCCTCATGCGATCAGGCTCGGATTTGAGGGAGCTGGTTTGGATGCAGAGGAGGGTGTCGTGCGCATCGGCATCGTCCCGGTTGACATAGTGCACATCGTTGGTGGCGAGCAGCTGCGCCGGGCTATGACCGCTGCGGCGATATTCACATAGCCAGCGATTCAGCTCATGCAGCGCCGGGATGTCGTGGCTTTGCAATTCGAGGAAGAAGTTCTCGCTGCCGAAGATCTCCTGATACCAGCCGATTCGCTCTCGCGCGAGCTGCTCGTCCCCACTGTTAACCAGGCGCGGAATCTCAGCAGCGAGGCAGCCGCTGGTGGCGATGAGACCTTCGGCATGCCGCGACAGAAAGTCCTTGTCGATGCGCGGGCGGTAATAGAAGCCCTCAAGTTGAGAGGCGGAAGCGATCTTGAGCAGGTTCCGGTAGCCCGTCATATTCTGCGCCAGCAGCAGCATGTGGTGGGGGCTGCGGTCGAGCCGCGAATCGCGATCTGTCATGCCGCGGCGCGCGAGATAGCCTTCCATGCCGATGACTGGCTTGATGCCGGCGCTGCGACAGGCGCGGTAAAAGTCCAGCACGCCAAACATAACGCCGTGATCGGTGATGCCGAGAGCGGGCATCTCCAGTTGGCGCGCGCGCTCGACCAAAGCCTGAATTCTGCTTTGGCCATCAAGCAGGGAAAACTCGCTATGGACGTGAAGATGGACAAATTCGCTTGTCATGAAGCCGATGTTTGTATGTTGAAACGGGTTTCAAATGGCGAAGGCTAGCCGTATTATAGCACTAGACGGACTAAGCTGACCGCCAAACTTTCTTGCTTGTACGCAGAAACAGGTCAAAATTATGAATAGCCAGGGCAAAATTACAGCAAACGCGGGCAAGCAACCAGCTCGCCCGTACATCGTCTCCATTTTTTGGCAGTTGCTTTTTATCAGATACCGCGTCATGCCTTAGTTTGGATCAATTATATGTTGGATTGCTGATGGAACGACTGAAGCGCCATGCCTGAATTGCCAGAAGTCGAAACTGTCGTGCGCGGCTTAAGCGAGTCGTTGATCGGCCGGCGCATTGAGGGCATGTGGCAGGATTGGGCGCCGACGATCCACAGCCCAGCGCCGGATGAGTTCGCCGCGCGCCTGGCTGGCCAGCAGGTGCGAGCGCTTGGTCGGCGGGGGAAATACATCCTGATTGCGCTGGAGCATGATACGTTGGTGATCCACCTGAAGATGTCGGGGCGGCTGTATGTGACCGACGCCGATGAAGAACATGAAGCGGACCGCTGGGTGCATGTGCGCTTTGAAATGGACGGCGGGCGGCAGTTGCGATTCTCTGACCTGCGCAAATTCGGCCGCGTGTATCTGACTGACGATGTCGAGCGCTTGCTCAGCCATTTGGGGCCGGAGCCATTAAGCGACGACTTCACGCTGGGCCGGTTTCGCGACGGGATGCGCGGGCGGAAACGGGCGATCAAGTCGTTGCTGATGGCGCAGGAGTTCATCGCGGGCGTGGGCAATATCTACGCCGACGAAGCCTTGTTCCGCGCCGGCATTCACCCGGCGACGCGCGTTGATCTGTTAACTGAGGGCGATACCGCGGCGCTGCATCAGACGATACGCGAGGCGCTGCTGGCGGGCATCAAACATGAGGGCGCCAGCATCGGTTGGTATCGCAAGCCGGACGGCGATAAGGGAAATTCGCAGGATCACTTCTACGTATACGGGCGGACGAATCTGCCCTGCCGGCACTGCGGGACGGCGATCAACAAGATGCGAGTGGCGCAGCGAGGCACGCACTTTTGCCCGCAGTGCCAGCCGGAGCGGGTTTAGAATTCACCACAGAGGCACAGAAGTAGAACAAAGTAAGTAATGCGAAAAAGGGAGATGCTAATCTGATTCGAGATCTGTAGGGGCGAGACTTGTCTCGCCCACTATGTCGCCATTGTACATGTGGGCGACTCAAGAGTCGCCCCTACGACGTTCCTTCATTTTGTTGCATTACTTTATTGGACTTACTGAGGCGCAGAGGATTATTGTAGGGGCGTCTCGCCGAGACGCCCGCTTTTCCAGCCACAAATCGTCGGGCGTTTCGGCGCCGCGCGTAGACACTGCGGGTCAAACGCCCCCACAAGCAATTTCGCTGTTGGGATTAGGGGTTGTCGTATTCGATCAACTCGGGCTGGATGGACGGGCGGCCGCGCTCGTCTTGGGTCAAGCGGCCCGCCGGCGTCTTGGCGTCGTGCGGGAAGATGAGCAGCGCCTCGGTTTCAAGCGCCCATTGCTGCCAGCGGTGCTTGGTTTCCAGCGTGACCAGGGGCTCGACATCATAGGCAGTCATCCAGGCGAGGCGCTCGATGTGCACAGCCAGCGATGCCATATCGCAGACGAAAGCAGCGCTCTCGCCCGCGCTTTCGATACGAACGCTCATGTGCCCGGGACTGTGCCCCGGCGTCACGATTGCCGATACGCCCGGCGCGACCTCGGCGTCGCCATCCAGCAGGCGCAGTTGTCCCGATTGATATAGCGGGACGAAGTTTCCCGCTGAATAGGTAGCGCGGGTGCGCTCGTTAGGGGCGATGGCGTCTTCGTATTCGCGGCGCTGGACCAGGTATTCGGCATTGGGGAAGGCGGGCGCGCGCGCGCCATCGGCTGCGAGGCGCATATTGCCGGTGCAGTGGTCATCGTGCAGATGGGTAACGATGACGATGTCTATGTCGGCCGCGGATATGCCGAGCGCGGACAAACCGCGATGGGCGCCGTCTGATGCTTCGATGTAAAGGAAACGGCGCTGAGAGTCGCTCAGGTTGTTGCCGAAGCCGGTATCAACGATGACATTCTTGCCGGCCGCGCGTAAAAGCAAGCTGTGGGTGGCGGTCTTGATCAGCTGACGGGCGTCGGCGCGGTAGTGGCGCGACCAAAGCACGCGCGGCACCAGGCCGAATAAGCCGCCCGGATCCATATATGCTGTCGCGTCGTTGAAGAGGTAGGCGTCGATTTCCCCGATGCGGAACATGGCGGGCCTCAGCCGGCTTGCTGGAATTTGCCCGAGAGGTTGTCTTCGCGCATGTGGCAATGCTTGTATTTCTTGCCGCTGCCGCACCAGCAAGGCTTGTTGCGCCCCGGGCGTCCCCTGCTTTTGCGAACGGTTTGCTGCGTTGGCCGGTCGGTATTGCCCAGCTGCAGGTCAGGACGGTACTCGCGCATTTCACGGCGGCGCTGCGGCGTCTGCACGATGGCCGGCTGGACCAAGAAGATCTGGCGCGAGGCGATCTGGCGATACGTGTCTTCGACCACGCGAAACATTTGGAAGCCCTGCCGCTGATATTCGACGAGCGGGTCTTTCTGGGCGATCGCCTGCAAGCCAATGCCTTCGCGCAAGATGTCGAGGTCAGTCAGATGGCGCTGCCAGTAGTGATCAAGCGAGCGGATTACCGTCTGGCGTTCGGCGATTTCGGTCAAGCCTTCGCGCGCTTCTTCCAATTGCGCCGCTTTCGCTTCCAGCAGTTGGGCGGCATAAGCGCTGGTTTGGGCGGCGACTTCATCTTGCTCAAGCGCTTCCAAAGCCTCAGCCGTGATCGTCTCGGGCAATGGCAGGCCGGTGCTGGCGAGCTGCTGGTACATGGCGCCGGCTTCGAGATGCTCGCCATCGTGATCGGCGGCGAAGGCGTCTTCGACAGCGGCGCCAATCTGATCTCCGATCATGGCGAGATAATCGGCGTGCAGCTGCTCGGCGTCTTTTTTCAGCCAATCAAGACGCTGCCCGTAGATAATCTCGCGCTGGCGATTGACGACATCATCGTATTCGACGACGCGCTTGCGAATATCAAAGTTGTGCCCCTCGACGCGAACCTGCGCCTGTTCGATGGATTTGCTGATCATGCCGTGCTGGATGGCTTCGTCTTCGGGGAAGCCGGCGGTTTTCATCAGGCGCTTGACATTGTCGTTGGCGAAGCGCTTCATCAGGTCATCATCGAGGCTGAGGTAAAAGCGAGATTCGCCGGGGTCGCCTTGGCGGCCCGAGCGGCCGCGCAGCTGATTATCGATGCGGCGCGCTTCATGGCGTTCGGTGCCGAGCACGAAGAGCCCGCCCGCTTCCAGCACCAGTTTGCGATCGCGCGCGACCTGCGCCTCAGCCTGTGCCAGGGCTTTCGCCCACTGGGCATCACTGGCGGCGGTGAGATCAATGCCACCCCGGCGCAGCGCCCCGCGCGCCAAACCTTCGGGATTGCCGCCGAGCAAGATATCGACGCCGCGCCCGGCCATATTGGTGGCGATGGTGACGGCGCCCGGCCGGCCCGCCTGCGTGATGATCTCGGCTTCCTTTTCATGCTGCTTGGCGTTGAGCACCTCGTGTTTGATGCCGGCTTTGTTCAGATAATTGCTGAGCCGTTCCGAAGTCTCGACGGCGACGGTGCCGACGAGGATGGGCTGGTTGCGTTTGTTGCGCTCCTGGATCGCGCCAACGATGGCGTTCCACTTTGAGGTTTCATTGACGTATATCAAATCGTTGTCGTCGACGCGGACGACCGGTTGATGCGTTGGTATGGGCACGACATCAAGCTCATAGGTTTTCTCGAACTCCTCCGCTTCGGTAAGCGCGGTGCCGGTCATGCCGGCCAGCTTGTCATACATGCGGAAGAAGTTCTGGAAGGTGATTGTCGCCATGGTGATGTTTTCGCGGCGGATCTGCACGCCTTCTTTGGCTTCAATCGCCTGATGCAGTCCCTCGGAGAAACGGCGCCCGGGCATCAGGCGGCCCGTGAAATCATCGACGATGACCACTTCGCCATTCTGGACGATGTATTCTTTGTCGTTCTCGTAGAGCGTCTGCGCGCGCAGGCAGTTATCGAGGTAGGGCAGCATCTCGGCGTTGTCAGGATGATAGAGCTGATGCAAGCCGAGGGCTTGCTCCACCTTTTCCACGCCTTGCTCGGTCAGGTAAACGATGCGGTCGCCGATATCGAGCACGTAATCGCCATCGGGCGCTTCCGCTTCGACGCTGTCTTCGCTGCTGTTCTTCAGCCGCTTGACGATGGATGCGAATCGGCGATAAAAGTCCGATGGTTCATCAGAGGGGCCGGAAATAATCAGCGGCGTGCGCGCTTCGTCGATGAGGATATTATCGACCTCGTCTACGATGGCGTAGCGAAGTTCGCGCTGCACCAGGCGATCGTGGGCGAGCACCATGTTATCGCGCAGGTAATCGAAGCCGAATTCGTTGTTGGTGCCGTATAGGATATCCGCTTCGTAAGCCTCGCGGCGGCTGATCGGGCGCAGGTTCTGATAGCGGGCGTCATCAGAGATGAAATCGGGATCAAAGAGGAAGGAGCCGCTGTCCGGTCCGCCCCCAGTATTCTGGATGACAGCGGCGGAGAGACCGAGCAGGTGATAAATCGGACCCATGAATTGCAGACCGTGCTTGCTCAGGTAATCGTTGGGTGTGACAAGATGGGCGCCCCGCCCGTCAAGCGCGTTCAGATAGAGCGGCAAGGTGGCGACGAGCGTCTTGCCTTCGCCTGTTTTCATTTCGGCGATGCGCCCTTCGTGCAAGACGATGCCGCCGATGAGCTGCACATCGTAGTGGCGCAGCCCGATGGTGCGGACGGAGGCTTCGCGCACAAGGGCATAGGCTTCGATCATGATGTCTTCAAACTTGGCGCCGTCAGCCAACTGCGCCTTGAACTCAGCGGTTTTGGCTTGCATCCGCTCGTCGCTGAGCTGCTGCATCGCCGGCTCAAGCGCATTGATCTGGTTGACCGATGCCTGATAGCCGGAGAGCGCTTTTTCCATTGGGTCGCCGAATACTTTCTTGACGATATTGCGGAACATAAATCCTCGCGCGGTGTCGGGTGATTGACTACATGCGATTATAACATACGGTGGGCGCCTGCCATCGGGCTCAGCTTGGCAACGGGCTGCGGCGCCGACTCAGGATTTGGCCTGCGATTGCAGCATGCGCCATAAACGGCTGATCCGACGGCGGAAGAGAAGCCAGACGACAAAAAGCGCCGCGGCGCCGATATAGAACAGCAGCAGCACATCCTGGTTCTGCGCCGCTTGGCTGCCGATAGCCACGAAAATATAGGTCGGCAAGAGACCGCCAACGAAGGACACAGCGATGTAAACGAATAGACGGATATGCCCCAAGCCAACCGCGTAGCTGATGAAATCGTAGACGGAAAAGAGCAGCAGACGCGCCGCCAGCAGCGACTTCCAATCGTCAAGGTGGCGCTCGTAAAACTCATCAATGCGCTTCATGGCGGCGTCGCCGACAAAACGCTTGACGATGCGCCGGCCGAGCAAACGGGCGATTAGCACATTGACTGAGCCGCCGATCACCTCGCCCAGGACCGAGTATAGCGTGCCGGGAATGACGCCGAAAAGGATGCCGGACGCGAATTGAATGGGACCGGCGGAAAGCGGCGCGAAGGTGAAGGTTAGCGCTTTGATGGCGATGTACACCAGGGGCGCCCAGACACCGGCGCGCTCGACCAGCCGTTTCAGCTCATCGTCCCCGATGGAATGGACCAGCAGATAAAGCAGGGTCAAGAGCGCGAGGAAGCCGAGCCCGCCAATGATTAGCGCGCGCGTTGAGACTTCCGGCGTGGCGTAATCTGAATCGGCTGAGCCGGGAACGGGCGTCTCACTCATTGAATAAGGCGCCGACGCTCCTGCCCTCGTGCGCGCGAAGGATCACCTCGCCCAACAGGGGCGCGATAGATAACACTGTCATGTTGGGCAGCAGTTTTTCCGCGGCGATGGGCAAGGTATTGGTGAAAACAATCTCGCGCAGATTGAGCGACGCCAGTCTCTCGAATGCATTGTCGGTCAAGAAGGGATGGGTGAAGGCGAATAGCACATCCTTGGCGCCGTAGTCGCGCACGACATTGACCGCGCCGACGACGCTGCCGGCGGTGTTGACTTCATCATCGACGAGCAAGACATTCTTGCCTTCAACATTGCCAATCAACGATAGCGCTTGCGGGCTCTCGGCATCGCCGCTGCGGCGCTTTTCGACGAAAGCCAGGGGCACGCCCAGGCTTTCCGCCCAATTACGCCCCTGCTTGGCGAAGCCCAAATCAGTGGTCACCACCACCAGGTCGTCCAGTTCGCCGCTGCGCATCTGGCTGATAATGTAATCGCTCAAGAGGTGAAAGGCGGTGAGCGCATCGCCCGGGACATCGAAGAATCCCTGTATCTGACCGGCGTGCAGGTCGATAGTCATATAGCGGTCGATGCCGGCGGTCTCCATCATATTGGCGACAAGCCGAGCGGTAATGGGCACACGCGGCTGATCTTTCTTGTCCGAGCGCGTATAACTCATATAAGGCACAACCAGATTGATGCGCCAGGCGGAATCGCGCTTGAGGGCATCGATCATAATCAGCATTTCCATGAAGTTCTCGTGCACGGGCGAAGCCATCGTTTGCACGAGGTAAACGTCTTTGCCACGGACGCTCTCTTCCAGCTTGATGAAGATATTCTCGTTGGAAAAGACAGTTCTGAAATAAGCGCCGGGCTTGATATTGTATTCCGATACGGCGCAGATGTATTCGACAATCTCGTCGCCAAGCGCCTGGGACGCGCTGCCGGAGAAGATTTTCATCGAGCCGAAGCGCATGGTCGACGAATGTTCCTGCTCTTCCTGCTCGTCTTGCGCCGGCGGCTCCGGGTGGAATTTGGCGCCGGGCACTTTGACGATGTCGGTCATCTGCATCTGTTTCACGGTCGCTCCATTTGATGACTGTACGCGGCAGACGCCACGCTCTGGCAGGGAGCGGCACAAGGAAGTCCGCGTCTTGATTGCGCGCCCGGCGACGCGCCTGATAATACCAGCATCTGCGGACAGCGGAAAGGCGCGAACTGCCCTACAGCGCCGGGTTTCCGCTCGCTTGCCTGATTGCGGCGGCAACTTACTAGCGAAAAAAACGCCCATCAGCAATTGATGAGCGTTCCCATTGCAACGTGAGAAGCCGCTAAATGTGCAGCGCGATCTTGCTGACGATCTTGCCTTTGGGCTTGAAGCCGGTGATGCGTTCCACCGCTTCGCCGTCTTTGAAGAGGATCAAAGTGGGGATGCCCATGATGCCGAAGTTCATCAGGATATCCTGGTTTTCGTCGGCATCAACTTTGGCGACGCGCAGCTTGCCATCGTATTCGTCAGCGATTTCATCGACAATTGGGGCGATCATCTTGCAGGGACCGCACCACTCCGCCCAGAAATCCACCAGCACCGGCGTGCTGCTATCGAGCACTTCGCGCTGGAATTCGTCTTGGTTGACTGCAAATGTCTTTGCGCCCATCTCTGTACTTCTCCTGTCGACTTGGCTTTTGCGGGGAGCCGCAAAGCTGTTTCTCGAATATCTGCCATTAAGACGAGGAGCATGGCGCACATCTTACATCAGAAATGCGTTTGCGGCAGCGCTCACCCTGCGGCAACGCGAATGCTAATTCAATGAGAGAGGGGAGCGCGGTTTGTCAAAGCATGGGGCGTGTGCTAGCATTCACGCTATTGGCGCCCTGGCTTGGCGGACGCGATGAGCGGAATCTGATGAACGACGAACGGCAGTTGCCCAATCTCACAAACCGGCAGGAAGATATTCTCGCCTGCATTGTGCAGGCTTATTCGGAAAAGCCGGAGCCGGTTGGTTCGCGATATCTGGTGGAAAATTATCAGCTCAATATCAGCTCGGCGACCGTGCGCAACGAGATGGCGCGGTTAGAGGAGATGGCTTATATCGCGGCGCCGCATACATCAGCCGGGCGCGTGCCGACGGCGGCCGGCTTCCGCTATTTTGTGCGCCGGCTCTTGCAGACGCGCAGCCTGACCCGCGGCGAGCAAAACCATATCTCCGAGCGAGTCGGCACTTTGCAAGCGGGCATGGAACAGTGGATGCGGCGGACGGCCGCCCTGCTGGCGCGCTCGGTGAGGACGGCATCAATTGTGACGCCGCCGATCTCGCAGACGAATTCCTTCAAGCATCTGGAATTGATCTCTATTCAGGGACGGCTGGCGCTTTTGGTGCTGGTTTTGAACAGCGGCAGCGTACATCAGCGCATGTTGACGCTGGCAGAGCCGGTGCCGCAGAACAAGCTGGGCGAGGCGGCCAAACGCGTGAATGAGACTTGCGCCGGTTTGGGCGCGCAGCAGGTGCGGCTGCGCAGCAACAACCTGCCCATGCTGGAGCGCGAGGTGGCGGAGTTGACAGCCGAACTGATCGAAAATGTGGACAACAATCGCTCGGGGTTTATTTATCGCGATGGCTTGAGCCAGGTTATAGAGCGCTTCGCCGATGAAGAAGGGGCGCAGCAAGCGATAAGGATTCTGGAAGAGCGTACTGTGCTCAACGCGCTGCTAAGCGATATGCTTGACCAGTTGCCGGAAGACGCGGACGCGCCGGTTGATGTGCAGGTGGTGATCGCCGGCGACGGGTGCTACGAAGATCTCAACCGCCTGAGCATGGTGCTCAGCCGCTACGGCGATCCGGAGAAGATGAGCGGCGCCGTCGGCGTGCTCGGTCCGACGCATATCAATTACGGGCGCGCAATCAGCACGGTGCGCTACGTTTCAAATCTGATGACGAATGTGCTGGCGACCTTGTATCACGATGGCGTGGATAGCGCGAGCCCGCCGAGCATATAAGCTGATTGGACTGCATGCTTTTTTTGAACTACAGAGGACGCAGAAGTAAACGCAAGTAAGTCATGTGAAAAAGGGCGATGCTAATCTGATTCGAGATCTGTAGGGGCGAGACTTGTCTCGCCCACTATGTCGTCATTGTACATGTGGGCGACTCAAGAGTCGCCCCTACGACGTTGCTTCATTTTGTTGCATTACTTTATTGGACTTACTGAGAACACTGAGGGACACAGGGGTCTCCGTTTGCCGATTCGCCATCCACAATTGCTCTGATTTCTAAACATAAAATCTTTATTAGACTTCGTCTGCAATCCTCGAATTAGCGCGTTATCCCTAATATAATGCCGTCTATTCTGATGTTTGTCATATATGACCCAGGCATAATGTTGACATATAGCAGCAGCTTCAGGCTGAAGTATGACAGGGATAATCTATGAGCGATGTGAAGAATGCCGCTGAAGAGTTGGAACGCGAGGAAACGCCCCCGGAGGGTGCAGACGACGGAGCTGAAGAAGCGACCGCCGAGCAAGCTGATGAGGCGGTAGAAGCGCCGGAAGCGGAGATTGATCTGCCGGAAGACGCCAATCTGCTGCAAATGTTGATCGAGGCGCAAAAGGAAGCCAAGGCCAACGAAGACGGTTGGCAGCGCGCCCGCGCCGAATTCGCCAATTTCAAGAAGCGCACGGCGAAAGAACAGCGCTCGGCATTTCAGCGGGGTCAGCTCGATGCCCTAAGCTCGCTGCTGACAATCATCGATGACTTTGACCGCGCCTTCGCCAGTGTGCCGGAAGCGATCAGCGAAGACCCTTGGATCAGCGGCGTGTCGATGATCCAGCGCAAGTTCGCGACCTTGCTGGAGCAGTACGAAGTCGAGGCGATTGACCCGACCGGCGGACCCTTCGACCCCAATCTGCATCAGGCGATTGGCGCCGAGGACAGCGATGAGGTGGAAAGCGGTCATGTGATATCGACGCTGCAAAAGGGCTACCGCGCTGGCGAGCAGATACTGCGGCTGGCGCTGGTCAAAGTGGCGAATTAAAAGCAGCCTGACGACATACAAGCCTGAAGCTGACCAGGAAGAAACGGGAGAAACAGACATGGGAAGAATAATCGGAATCGACCTCGGCACCACCAATTCGGTCGTCGCTGTGATGGAAGGCGGCGAGCCCACCGTGATTCCATCGTCCGAAGGCGGCAATCTGATCCCGTCGGTGGTCGCGATAAACACCAAAACCGGCGAGCGGCTGGTGGGACGGGTGGCGCGCAACCAGGCGGTGGTCAATCCAGAGAACACGGTGTTTTCGGTCAAGCGCTTCATGGGCCGCAAATTCAGCGATGCAGAGGTGAGCGATGCCGCCAAGCTGGTGCCCTACCAGGTATCAGCCGCCTCCAACGGCGATGTGCGGATTCGTTTGAACGACCGCGATTACAGCGCGCCGGAGATATCGGCGATGGTCTTGCAGAAGATCAAGGCGGATGCGGAAGCCTACCTGGGCGAGTCAGTCGATCAAGCGGTGATCACGGTGCCGGCCTACTTCAACGACGCGCAGCGCAACGCCACCAAAGACGCGGGCAAGATCGCCGGGCTGGATGTGCTGCGCATCATCAATGAGCCAACCGCTTCGAGCTTGTCTTATGGCTTGGGCGACCGCAACGAAGGCATCATCGCGGTTTACGACCTCGGCGGCGGCACTTTCGACATCTCGATTCTGGAGGTGGCTGATGGCGTCTTTGAGGTGAAATCGACCAATGGCGACACCTATCTGGGCGGCGACAACTTTGACGACCGCGTCATCAACTGGATCGCTGACGAGTTCAAGGGTGAGAATGGCATTGACTTGCGGCAAGATCGGCAGGCGCTGCAGCGGCTGAAGGAAGCGGCGGAGAAAGCCAAGATCGAGCTCTCAACCACGCTGAACGCCGAGATCAACCTGCCCTTCATCACCGCCGACGCCGGGGGACCCAAGCATCTTAACATGAGCCTATCGCGCGCCAAGCTGGAAAGCCTGGTGGACGAACTGGTGCGCAAGTCAATCGAGCCTTGTCGGCAAGCGCTGAATGACGCCGGCTTATCGACCAGCGATGTGGACGCTGTGCTGCTAGTTGGCGGTATGACGCGCATGCCGGCGATTCAGGAAGCGGTCAAGAGCTTCTTCGGCAAGGAGCCGACCAAGGGCGTCAACCCGGATGAGGTGGTCGCTTTGGGCGCGGCGATACAGGCGGGCGTATTGGGCGGCGATGTCAAGGATATTTTGCTGCTGGATGTGACGCCGCTGACGCTGAGCGTCG
Organism: Anaerolineae bacterium; assembly: GCA_022820125.1. Classification (GTDB taxonomy): domain Bacteria; phylum Chloroflexota; class Anaerolineae; order Aggregatilineales; family Phototrophicaceae; genus UBA6055. Next base: position 60,151 of record JAJEGA010000106.1, read on the forward strand.
AGACGCTGGGCGCGGTAGCGACGCCCATGATTGAGCGCAACACCACCATCCCAAGCAAGAAATCGCAAGTTTATTCAACCGCAGCCGACAATCAGACGCAGGTTGATATTCACATCGTGCAAGGCGAGCGGCCGATGGCGCAGGACAATAAGTCGCTGGGGCGGTTCATCCTCGATGGCATCCCGCCGGCGCCGCGCGGCCTGCCGCAGATTGAAGTGACCTTCGATATTGACGCCAATGGCATCCTCAACGTCAGCGCCAAGGATAAGGCGACCGGGCGCGAGCAGGCGATCACCATTACAGCCAGCAGCGGCCTCTCGGACGACGAAGTCGACAAGATGGTTGCCGAAGCCGAGAAGTTCGCCAGCGAAGACGCCGAGCGCAAGGAGCAAGCCGAAGTCAAGAACCAGGCGGAAATGGCGATTTTCCAAGCCGAGAAGCTCATCAACGAGAATCGCGAGAAGCTGCCGGCTGATGCCGTGTCGCAGACCGAAGAGAAGATCGAAGCGGTCAAGCAGGTCAAAGACAGCGGCAGTGTCGCCGAGATCAAGGCGGCGACTGAAGCGCTGATGGCGCAGCTGCAGACGCTGGGCGCGCAGATGCACCAGGAAGCGGAAGGCGCGCCGGATGGCCAGCCCGCCCCCGAGGCGGAAGACGAAGATGTCATCGACGCCGAGTTCACTGAGACCTAAGCCCCGCCCTCGTATCCCCCTCCCGGTGGGTCAGCGTATACGCGACCCCAAAACAAGGGAGGGGGAACTTTCGCCGCAAGAAAATATACAGGACTAGATTGATGCCAAGAGATTATTATGAGGTGCTCGGCGTATCGCGGGGCGCGGACGAGCGCGAGGTCAAGACTGCCTTTCGGCGATTGGCGCGGCAGTATCACCCGGACGTCAGCCAGGAAGCCGACGCCGAAGAGAAATTCAAAGAGATCAACGAAGCTTACGAAGTGCTATCCGATGAGGAAAAGCGCGCGCGTTATGACCGCTTTGGTCATGCCGGCGTCAACGGGGCTGGCGGATTCAGCGGCGGCATGGGCGGTTTCAGCGGATTTGAAGACATTTTTGATATCTTCAACAGCGCCTTTGGCGAACAGCCCCGCGGGCGCCGGCGGGGGCCCGCAGCCGGGCGCGACAGACGCGTCGATGTGACGATTGACTTTGTTGAAGCCGTCTTCGGCGTTGAGAAGGAAATTGAGCTGCAGCGTCTCGAAAGCTGCGACAGCTGCGACGGCACAGGCGCGGCGGCTGGATCGCGACCTACAACCTGCGGCACCTGCAATGGCAGCGGCGAAGTGCGTCAAGTGCAGCAGACCTTTCTCGGCTCGATGGTGCGGGCGCAGATCTGCCCCAACTGCGGCGGCAAGGGACAGGTCATCAGCAATCCCTGCCGCAATTGCGATGGCTCCGGGCGTCGGCGAAAGCGCGCTGTGCTCAACGTGAAAATTCCCGCTGGCGTCAGCGAAGGCATTCAGATTCAAGTGCGGGGCGATGGCGATGCTGGCGAACATGGCGCGCCGCCCGGCAATTTGTTTGTGGTGGTGCACGTCAAAGATCACGCCTACTTCAAGCGCAAGGAAAATGACATCATCCTCGATATCGGCATCAATATCGCGCAGGCGACCTTGGGCGATCGCATCGGCGTCGATACGGTTGATGGACCGGTTGAATTGAATATCCCGCCGGGCACGCAGACGGGCAAGGTTTTCCGGCTGCGCGGCAAGGGGATCCCGCGTCTGCGCTCTGACGGCAGCAATTCGGGCCGCGGCGATCAGATGGTTTATGTGCAGGTGGAAACGCCGACCGATTTAACCGAGCGGCAGCGAGAACTTTTCACACAGCTGGCGGAGACGCTTGGACGCGAGAACAAGCCGCAGACCGGTGGGCGTGGACTGTGGTCCAAGATGGCGGACTTCCTCTCCGGCGACCCCGATTAAGCGGCCGCCATGAGCCGCTGGATCGAAATCAGCTTATGCGCTGACGGCGAAAGCGCCGAAGCCATCGCCGAAGTACTGGCGCGATTTGGTCATCAGGGCGTCTCCATCGAGCAGGCCGGCATCCCGCCCGATACCTGGGACGAGGGCGATATCCCGCCAGCGCAACAGGTGACGCTGCGCGCCTATATCCCCGATAATGAACAATTGGAATTGACCAAGTCTCAACTGGAGACGGCGCTGGGGCATATGCGGCTGATGTACCCCATGCCGCAGCCGGCTTATCAAACGCTGGAGGCTGAGGACTGGTCTCATGCCTGGAAAAAGCACTATCAGCCCTTGCGGATTGGGCGGCGGCTGCTCATTCGGCCACAGTGGATTGATGTTGAGCCGGCGCCGGACGAAATCGAGATCGCGCTGGACCCGGGCATGGCATTTGGCACGGGCGCACATCCAACCACTCAGCTCTGCCTGGCAGCGCTGGAACGGCTGATTGAGCCGGCGCAGGACGTGCTTGACCTGGGATCCGGCAGCGGCATCCTGGCGATCGCGGCGGCGAAGTTGGGAGCGAGCAAGGTGCTGGCGCTGGATATCGATCCCATCGCGGTTGAGGCGACGCTTGGCAACGCGCGCGCAAATGGCGTGGCGCGCAAGATCATCGCCGAATGCGGGGGGCTGGAGCGTGTTTCGGGCGGGGCGCAGCGCTTCGACCTGGCGATCGTGAACATCCTGGCGCGGGTCATCTTGCAGCTCGCGGAACAGCGACTGGGCGAAATAGTTAAGCCAGGCGGCATAGCCATTTTCAGCGGCATCATCGACACGCAGTTGGCTGAGGTGGAAGCGGCGCTGCGGCGAACGGGCTTACAGCCATACGCGCGGCATCAGCAGGGAGACTGGATGCTGGTCGAAGCGAGGCGACCGGCGGAATAGCGGAGCGCATGGCGCATCTCAGCGGCGAGGAACGGGCGGATTATGTGCGGGGGATGTTCGATCGCATCGCCGGGCGTTACGACCTGCTCAACAGAATCATCAGCGGCGGCCAAGATTTGAAGTGGCGGCGCTTCGTCGCGCAAGTTGCCGCCCTGCCCGCGAAGGGCCGATTGCTCGATGTCGCGACTGGCACCGGCGATATCGCTTTCGAGGCGCTGAAGCTGGCGCCGCAGTCGCAGGCGGTGGGGGCTGACTTTGCCCTGGAGATGATGCGCGTGGGCCAGCGGAGACGTCCCTTTGGCGCGCGCGTATCTTGGACGGGCGCCGATGCCCTGGCGCTGCCTTACGCTGACGAGAGCTTTGACGCGGTCGCTTCAGGGTATCTCATGCGCAATGTCGTCGATATTCCGCGGGCGCTGGCGGAGCAATGGCGTGTCCTGAAGCCGGGCGGGCGCATCGTGATACTGGATACATCGCCGCCGCCGGACAATATCCTAAAGCCTTTGATTCTGATGCATCTTAAGTTTGGCGTACCGCTGCTCGGGCGCTTGATCGGCGGCAGCGCGGTCGGCGATGCCTATCGCTATCTGCCGGAATCAACCCAAGCCTTCAAATCGCCGGAAGAATTGAAGGTTTTGATCGAGACGGCGGGATTCGGCGATGTGCGCTACAAGCGCTTTATGTTCGGCACCATGGCGGCGCACTGGGGCGTCAAGCGGAAGAAAGTGGGCCAGACCTAAGCGCGGGGCAGGCGACGCAAGCGCGCCAATCGACCGGCGCGGGAAAAACAAAAACGAGCCACCCTGCGATGACTCGTCCTTCAGCGATTTAGCGGAAACATGCGATTGCTCCACAGACGGCGGTGTCAAGATCAGGTGCGCACATTGTCCTTGTGACGATAAATGATGCGCCCACGATTCATATCGTAGGGGCTCATTTCCACTTTTACGCGATCGCCCAACAAAATGCGAATATAGAATTTGCGCATCTTGCCTGACAAATAAGATAGAACGCGGTGGCCGTTGTCCAACTCGACCATAAACTGCGTATTGGGCAAAGCCTCGATAACTGTGCCTTCCACTTCGATCTTTTCTTCTTTCTTAGCCATATTCCTCCTTATGCGTGAGTATGTGAGCAGAGATTATAACAAAAAAGTCCGCCGCATACTATGCACACGGCGAACTCTCAAAATTGAAATCGCCTGCTTGCTTGCCGCAATCAAGGCGGCGCGCCGGTGTTTTGCCGAAAAGAGCGGACGCTGTCACATTTTGCGTTGACGGCGGCGCGAACGGCGGATCGCCTTTTTCTTTTCGATGCGCCGCAATTCACTCTTGGAGATATGCCAGCGTTTGCGCCGAACCGTGCTCAGTATTCCAGCGTTGGTTACGCGCTTGCGAAAACGCCGCAACAATTGCTCTTGGCTCTCGCCCGGTTTTAGTCTGACCGAAGCCATGCCTAATCACCACCTTTGGATCAACTGATATGCGAAGCTCCTGCGCGAGCAGAGCCCCAGTGTACAGGAGATTATGCCGGCGCGACAGGCTCAGTCTCGGTCCGCTCATCGGATTCTGCTTGACCGTCCAGCAGCGCTTGTTCATTCAAGGTCGCTTGCTCCGCTTCTCGCTGTGCCGCTTCGGCGGCGGCGGCCACCAGCTCAAGCTGGCGCTCTTCCCATTGCGCCTTTTCCGCAGCCGTTACTTCGGTCAGGCTCAAGCCGAGGCGCTGCCTGTCGGATTCGATGCTGATGATGCGCATAAGCAGTTTCTGCCCCTCGTAGAGATGACGCAGCGGATTTTCTTCAGGGTTAGCAGACATCTGGCTGACGTGCAGCAAGGCTTCAATGCCGGGCTCCATGCTGATGAATGCGCCGAAGGACTCCAGCCGGCTGATGACGCCTTCGACAAGCTGGCCAATGTGGTACATGTCGTCGACCAGGGACCAGGGATTGGGCTGCAGGCGCTTGAGGCTCAAGCCAATGCGTTTGCCCTGTTCGTCCAAATTCAGGATGTAGACCTCAACCTCATCGCCGACAGCGACGACCTGGCTAGGATGGCGGACGCGGCGCCAAGCCAACTCCGAGATATGGATCAAGCCGTCCGCCCCGCCGAGATCGACAAAGGCGCCGAAATCGCACAAACCGCTGACAACACCTTTGCGCGAGGCGCCTTCCGCCAGTTCACGCAGGAGCGCTTCTTTGCGCGCGGCGCGGTTCTCTTGCTCGGCTTCCAGTTGGCTGAATACGAGCCGGCGGCGTTTGCGATTCACCTCGATCACTTTGACGGTGATGCTGTTGCCCACCAAGCCCTGCATGTGGGCGAGGCGTTCCTCTTCTTTGAGCCCGCGAGGCAGATCGAGCACGTGACTGGCTGGCACGAAGCCGCGCAGATGCCCGAAGCCGACGATAACGCCGCCTCTGTTGACATCGGTGATTTCGCCGGTCCACAAGGTCTCGTCATTCATGATCTCGTCGGCGCGTTTCCAATCTTCGTTTTGACGCGCTTGCGCCGCCGAGAGGATCAGATTGCCGTTGGTATCGCTCATATTGACAACGGCGACATTGATCTCCGCATCCACTTCGAAATCGGCGGTGTGCATACCCATTCGTTCGATATCGCCGCGTGTGACGATGCCATCTTGCTTCCAGCCGATATCAACAATCAAGCCCTGGCTGTCAATTGAGAGCACCGTTCCGCTGACGATATCGCCCCGCTCAATGCGGCTTTGTTCCAGCGATTCTTCCAGGAGCGCGGCGAAGTCCAATTCCTCGGCGGTTTCCATCACTACAGATTCTGAATGCATATCCTACCTATCTCCTCGTACGATTGACCTGCGAGATCTGGCGAGCGCTCGCCGCTTCCAGGGCAGACTAAGCGCGGAACCGGATTTCCATTTCCGCGACAAATGCAGGGCGCGGCGCGGCAAAATAAAACCCGGTTTCAGTCAAAGCTGAGCAACCAGGCTCGGAACCCTCAAACCGTCTGAAATTCGACACTACGACGAACGATCTGAGCTCACCAAAATCGAACGGGATTATACAGATGCGGTCACAAGCTGTCAACATAGGCGACGCGAAAAATAGCAAAATGCCCGCCAGCTGGCAGGCATTTCGATAGGTGATTGCAGCGATCGGTCAGGTGGACGCTTTTTCGTCAGCAGCCGGTTCATCCACGGCATCCGCTTCTGAAGGCGCGTCTTCCGCGACCGGCGCGGATTCGCCAGCGTCGCCGTCAGTGTTATCGTTTTCGCTTAGAGCGCCGGCGTCATCGCTGCTCTCGTCTTCAAGCTCGGTGCCCCAACGCTGCGTGAATCCGACGCGGCGCTTCTCCGGCTCAAGATGACTGATGCGAAGCGAGAGATGGTCGCCCTTTTGGACGTAAGAATACGGTTCCTTCAGGGCGCCGTCGCCCATTTCGCTGAGATGGAGCAAGCCTTCCAGCCCGTCTTCGAGCGCGACAAAGGCGCCAAAATCCACCACGTTAGTGACATAGCCAGCCACCAACTGACCTTCATGGTAGCGGTATTGGGCATCGTCCCAGGGGTCGCTGAGCAGGCGTTTGCGGCTAAGCGCGATCCGGTTGGTCTCGCGATCCAAATTGAGCACATAGACTTCAATCTCTTCGCCGATATGCAGGATATCGCGCGGATGATCAACTCGATGCCAAGCGAGCTCGCTGACGTGAATCAAGCCGTCGGCGCCGCCGATATTGACAAAAGCGCCAAAGTCCCTCAAGCCGGTGACGACGCCATTAACCACATCGCCGACATTCAACTCAGCCAGCAATTTGGCTTTCTGACGGGCGCGCCATTCCTTCTGCGCTTCGCGTTCGCTGAATATCAGCCGCCGCCGATCTTGATCGACTTCAATCACTTTGACGCCGAGCGTTTTCCCAATCAGCTCTTGCATCGCTTCTCGGCGGTCAATCGACAAGTTAGTGGATACTAAGTGCGAACTGGGGATGAAACCTTCCAGCCGGTTCCAACGCACCAGCGCGCCGCCCTTGTTGTAGCCGCTGACTTTAACATCGACAGCGTCTTGGGAAGACAGGAGCTCGCGCGCCTTTTCCCAATCGTAGCGCTGCAAACCCATATTGATCGACACAATGAGGTTGTCGTTTTGATCGCGCGGGTTAATGACGTAGACGGGCACGCTTGCGCCCGCGCTCAGGCTGGCGCGGAACTCGTCATCCATGCGATCCAGGTCTTGCGATGGCACAATGCCATCTTGCTTCGCCCCGAGATCGACGATGATTTCCCGTTCGTCAATTTGCAGAATTGTCGCTTCGCGGATTTCTCCACGGCGCGGCGGCGTATAAGAATAATCGAATGATGAGGCGAGCATCTCCTCGAAATTCTCGTCAAACGTGGGGTTCTGTTCTTGATCTTCGCTCATATGATTTGATATGCCTCCTGCATCAGCAGGTTACCATTGCGCCGCCAAGTCTCCCTGCCCGGCGCTGTCATCAATAATGTTACCAGCGTTACGACTTCCAAAAGAATAACACACAGTACTCTATTGCGCAGATCCATCGAGTCTTGGGGAATGGCATCAACTCCTTTAACGCCCATTAAAGGCGCAGCATACAACTATTACAACAGTACGGAGATTCATCCGAGGGCGTTCCACAATTAGAGCAAAAGGCATTATAACCTAAAGTTTTCCAATTGGCACGGAATTGAGCCCATCGTCGGCGAGAAGCCGTCAGATTTCGGGCTGGCTCTCCGGAAAGTCGTGACCGAGCAAACCGCGGTCCATCTCCCAAGGATATACCACATAGGTATCGGTGACATCGCCGTAGAGATCCGGCTTGATATTCGAGAACATCGTCCGGTAAGGGTTGAAGTGCAGGACGCAATTGACGGGCTTGCCGCCGGCGGCATCGACCCGCTCGCGCACTGAGATGCTCGTTCGCCCGCTGCCCCATACATCATCGACAATCAAGGTGCGGCGCCCGCGTAGCAAGTCCGAATCCGGGAATTGGAGAAATGTGGGCCAAGCCATCATGCCGGCTTGCGCGGTGGCGACAAAGTCGACCGAGGCGGTCAAGAGATGCTGGATGCTGAGCGCCTCAGCCAGCAAGCCGCCGGGAATGACGCCGCCGCGCGTAATCATCACCATAGCGCCAAATGGACCACGGTGCTGAATGCGCGGCACCAGCCCATCAATCAGCCGATCAACTTCGTCCCAGGTGATCAGACGCGGCTGACGCGATTCTTCGGGGCGCATCAGCATGGTCGTTTCCCTTCGTCAATTTGCTTCCGCGGTCAATTGCGTCAATTATACGGGATTCATTCATTTTGCCCAAATGTTGGCTCGCGGCAGATGATGGCGATCGGCTTGCCACGGTGACGAGTCATCACCAGCACGCATGATTCGCGCCCGTCTTTAAGGCGCAGCCGAGCGCTCAATTCTTCGGGCGACATGGGGAATCCGCGTTTTTTCACCGTGAGCCGCCCCACCCCGCGTTGGACGAGATAACGGCGCAGACGCTTGAGTTGAAATGGCATCCAGTCCAAGACCGCCCAATAACGCCCCCAAGGCGTATCCGCGCGTTCATCGGCTGTCAGATAGGCGATCGACTCATCAAGCATGGTCGCATTAAGCTCCTGCGCCAATTGCCGCACAAGACCGGCGCGGAGCACGGCGGGGTCAGGTTCGAAGAGCCAGCGCTTTGGCGGCGCAATGGGCACGGGCTCGACGGCATGATATTGCAGGAGGCAGGCGGCATCGTCTGTGAGTAGGGTGGCGCTTGGCGGCGCGCTGGGGCGGCGCAGCCATAACAAGGCTTCAGTGAGATCGCCGGCGACAGAGATGAATTCGACGCAGCCGCCGTATGCCGTCAACTGGCGCAGGTCGACAGCCGGTGAAAGCTTCACGCAGATTTCGTCAGCCCGCCACCCTTTCGCCAGCGAGAGCGGCGGCCGGTAGCGCTCGACATCGCGAATGCGCCTGCCCGTTTCATCGCGGCGGCTGGGATCAAAGAAAATGAAATCGTAGCCAGCGGGAATAGACCGCCTGACATCAGCCGCTTCAAAGCGGGCGTCAAGACCCATTGCCTCGGCGTTGTGGCGGGCGATGGCGATGCGAACCGGATCAATGTCCAAGCCGAGCGTTTGACAGCCCCGCGCCGCAAGAGCCAACGCGTCCGAGCCGATGCCGCAGCAAAGATCCAGCGCGTTTGGCGATTCGATTAGCCGCCCGCGATAACGGCGACAAGCCCGCTGGCTCGCTTGCTGCAGCGCGTCATCGGTGAAGAGCATGGACGGCCCCTGCCGCGGAAACTTCGATCTGGATTTCGCCCGCAGCGTCAATGTCTTAAGCGCGGCGGAGGCTTCTCGCGCCGTCAGCGACTTGCGCAGGCGAGACAAGAGCGGAATCGTATTCGCTGGGGAAAGGTCTTCTTCGGCAAAAGCTGCGAGAATGCGGCGCGCGCGATCGCTGCGCAGAAACTCAATGTCCTCAAGCGCCAGCGCCATGGGCTGCCCTTATTCGTCTGGCGCTTCGGCCAAGGCGGGATCGATATCAACAAAGGTCATCGTCTCGCCGGCGATGGACTCAAGGGCAGGATTCAAAATGATCTTCCGCTCAAGGGCGCCTGCGCCTTCGATGCTGAATTTGCCGACCTTGTTGACGCCCGTGATAAAGCCCGAGAGGACAGCCGGCTGCATGAAGCCGACCGCTTTGGGCAAGCTGCTGAAGCCGAGCAAAACCGGCGCCAAATCTCGCTGAACCGCGGCGGCGCGCCACCGGATTGCTTCGCCCATGGCCAGCTTCCAGACCGGTTTGTTGGGCTGCTGCTGAATCAGCAGATGGATGTAACGCCCACCGAAGCGATTGAGATCAAGCGAATCGGCGTCAGCGCGCGCGACCGATTGAATGCGCGCCATTGTGTCGGCAGTGGAATGAGGCTTCTCGCCGCGAATCAAGAGGCCAAGTTCGTCCAGCGCTGGCTCGACCAGGATGCGGACGTATCCGTGATCCCGCAGGCGCCGCATGTGGGCTTCGCAGACCAGCCCGCGCGATTGCACGGCGATCAAGCGCCCGCCCTCGCGCAGCGCCGTCAAGCAGGCTGCGAGGAGCGCGTCGTCGAGATCCAAATCAAAGGCGACTGCCGCGTCATAAGCAGAAGGGGCAATGTCAATTTCGCCTGCTTCGTCTGCCGGGATATGGCGTATGTCCAGATCGGCGCGTGATTTCGCCAGCGCCGGCCCCGCCCTGCCATCGAGATCAAGCAGGCGCATGCTGGCGCTGCTGGGCGGCAGATGCTTCGCCATGACAGCGATAAAATGGCGGCGGAGGTTTAACGCATCCATCAGCTGTTGCTGGCCGCGGACTTGGCCAACTGCAGGAATTCAGCCCATTCTTCGCGAAAGAAGTGCAGCGTAACAGCGCCCAATTCAACATGATAGGTCACCTCGCCGTCGGGCTCGCGCACTTCCCAGACCATATAATTCTCCGTCTCGGCGATAGCGTTGCTGGGCGAGTCATGGTTTTTGGACATGAGGTCAACTCCCTTATCTGCCGGGCGCGGCAATAAAAAACGCGCTGCGATAGCTCGGCAGCGCGTTTAGAAATCCACACGGGCGAGCGCTTAATTGCGCCGGTCGCCGCGGCGATCGCCACCGCGGCCGCCATCACGCCGATTGCCGCCATCGCGCCGTCCGCCACGACGGTCTCCGCCGCCACGACGGCTGCCCGCGGCATCGCGGCGCTTCGCCTCTTCGACATCCCAGCCTTCGAGGACCGCTTGCCGGCTAAGGCGCACGCGGCCCGTGCCATCGATATTGATGACCATGACCATGATCTCATCGCCGACGCTAACCTCTTCTTCGACGCTTTTGACGTGATAATCGGCAAGCTGAGAGACGTGAACCATGCCTTCTGTGCCGGGCAGAAACTCAACAAAGGCGCCGTAGTTTTCGACGCGCTTGACGGTGCCGGTGTAAATCGACCCGAGTTCCGGTTCCTCGACCATGGCTTTGATCTTCTCCAGCGCCAAATCCACCTCTGCGCCAGACTCGCCAGCGACATACACCAAGCCGTCTTCCTGGATATCGACCTTGACCTGATGTTCGTCTTGCAGGGCGCGCACGTTCTTGCCGCCAGGACCGATGACGGCGCCGATTTTATCGACGGCGATCTTGACCGATTCCATACGTGGCGCGAAGTCGCTCATTGCGCCCCGCGGTTCGCCGATGGCGGCGCGCATCACATCAAGGATTTGCAGGCGAGCGTCTTTTGCTTGGGCGAGCGCCTGGCGCATAATATCGCGGGTCACGCCCGAGATCTTGATGTCCATCTGCAAGGCGGTGATGCCATCAACGCTGCCCGCCACCTTGAAATCCATATCGCCGAGATGATCTTCCATGCCTTGGATATCAGTCAAGACCGCGACCTGATCGCCCTCTTTGATCAAACCCATGGCGATGCCGCCGACCGGATTCTTGATAGGAACGCCCGCATCCATCAGCGCGAGGGTGCTGCCGCAGACGCTCGCCATTGATGTGCTGCCGTTCGAGCTCATCACTTCACTAACGAGGCGCAGCACGTAGGGGAACTCTTCTTCGGAGGGGATCATCGACAAGAGCGCCTTTTCCGCCAGGGCGCCGTGGCCGACTTCACGCCGGCGCGGACCGCGCATGGGATAGGTCTCGCCGGTGCTGTAGGGCGGGAAGTTGTAGTGATGCATGTAGCGCTTGTCGTCTTCGGGGCTCAAGCCGTCCATGAACTGCGCTTCGCGCGGCGTGCCCAGGGTCGCGATCGTCAGCACCTGGGTTTCGCCCCGCATGAACATACCGGAGCCGTGCACGCGCGGCACCAGCCCGACATCGGCTGCCAAATCGCGCAGGGAAGCAAAATCACGGCCATCGGGGCGGACGCCGTCGTGGACAATGCGCCCGCGCACGACATCTTTCATCACCTGGTCGTAGGCGCGGTCGAGATGTTTCATGTCCACCTGGGCATCTTCGTCGGGGGCCGCTTCATTTCCGCTCTCGTATTCTTCGGTCAAAGCCGCCTGAATCCGCTGCAGCGGCTCGCGGCGTTCGCTTCGGTCCGCATGGGCGATCAAAACCTCGCGGATTTGCCCCTCGACCTTGGCGCGCACTTCGGCGAGCAGCGTTTCGTCAAGGTCATCAGTTGAGGGTTCATTCTTTTCTTTGCCGATTTCGGAGCGAATCTGATGCTGCAGCGCGATGATGTCTTGCACCGAGTCCTGCGCCATGAACAGCGCCTCTAGCATGGTCTCTTCGTCAACCTGATCGGCGTTGCATTCGACCATGTTGATGGCGTCCGCGGTGCCCGATACACGCAGATCCAGCGCGCTTTCCGCCATGTCGCTGTAAGTTGGGTTGATGGTCAGTTCGCCATCAACCAAGCCTATCCGCGCGCCGGCGACGGGACCGTTCCAGGGGATGTCCGAGATCATCAGCGCGATGCTGGCGGCGATGATGCCTAGCATGTCGACGTGGTGTTCCTTATCGTGCGAGAGCGACATCAAGATCACTTGCACTTCGTTGCGCATGTTCTTGGGGAAGAGCGGGCGCAGGGTGCGATCAATGACGCGCGACGTCAAGATTGCGCCTTCGGAGGGTCTTCCTTCGCGCCGGAAAAAGCCGCCCGGCACGCGGCCGCCGGCATACATCTTCTCTTCGTAGTCGACGCTGAGCGGGAAGAAATCCAAATGGGCGCGCGGCGATCCCATCGTGGTCGAGCAGAACAACATGGTATCGCCCATGCGCACGGTCACCGCGCCACCCGCTTGCTGGGCGAAGCGGCCCGTCTCAATGATGATTTCTTTGTCACCGACCATGCCGCGATATTCACGTATATCTAATGTCATTGCGTTCTCCATATCTTCGAAGGGCGTGTCATTGGCAGCTTCAATCGGGCTGTCAGCGGGGCAACCGCGGACGCCGCTTGGCAGCTATCATGATCAACGCGCTTGCGTTCGTTCGAGATTTGCCAAAATGGCATGTTGGCGGGCGCCAGGCTTGCCGCTTCTTCTCATGCGCCAGAGCATGCGGGAGCAGCCGAGCGGTCACCCTTAGCGGCGCAAGCCGAGGCGCTGCAGCAGGTCATGATAAACTTCCGGCTTTTTCCTTGCGATGTACTTCAGGTGGCGGCGCCGTTGACCGACCAGCTTCAGCAACCCGCGGCGCGAGTGCTCATCGTGGCTGTGCGCTTTCAGGTGTTCGGTCAGCTGGGTTATGCGCGCGCTGAGCAGCGCTATCTGCACTTCCGGCGAGCCAGTGTCGCCATCTTCGCGGGCGTAGTCTTTGATGATCTGGCTTTTTGTTGCTTTATCCAATGGCATGTTGTCCGTCCTTTCGCTAGCCACCAGACAGGCAGGATCGGTTTCCTGTCGGTCAAAACAACAGGCTGATTCTAGCAGCCAGGCAGGGCGCGAGCAATCCCGAGCTAACTCCGGGCGGTGGCGACTTCGTCAACATCGTCGTTGGCCACCAGCTTGACCGTGTGATGCGTGCGGAACAGGCTGAATTGGTCGGCGCGTCCGGGCAGAGCATTCAGCACGTTTTCGATCTTCATGATGGATATCCACAGGGGAACATCCCACTGTCCCTTGAGGCGCTGCTCGAGGTTTGGCTGTGAAATGGTCACATTCGCCCGGTACATTTCCAGCAGCACCCGTATGAATTCATCACGCTCCGCCAGAATGACGGCGACGAAGGGGCAGGCTTCGTCGAGCTCAATGCCTTTGGTGTTGTAATCGCTCCGCGGGTTGGGGTATTCGTTTACCGTCACCATGCTGTTGACCAGCAGATACTCGACAGCAAGCTGGAAGACGACGCCGCTGTCAAATTCGCGCAAGCGCCGATGCAGGCTGCCCAGCGGGCACCAGGCGAAGTTTCTAAAGCTGGTGAATTGCTGGACGCTCACCACGATGCGCGTCACCATGCGCGCGACTTCGACATCGGTTTCGTAGAGCGTATGCGGCGGGACGCCCTGCCAATCCTTCGAAGTGAAATCGTCAGCGACAGGCGGCTCTTCGACGCCCGGCGCCAGCGCGTTTTCGCCCGCCTCAGGCAAGCGAATGACCGGCACAAGATCGTCCGGATTATGGCGGTGGGGCACGAGGTCTCGCTGGAGCACCCGCTCGCGCACCAGGCAATCTATCCAGTGCGAACGCCACTGGTCGCTGTCATTCATGCCTGGGCGATCGAGATCGCGCTCCATCGCCAAGCCTTTCAAGAGAAAGCCGTAGTTGACATATTCCCAACTGCGCGAGAGCAAAGTGTTGGCGACGCGCCGCACCATGCGGTTTACGATCAGCAGCGTTTTATCCACAACTGGATGCTGCGGGCTCAAGTCAATCACGCCCAAGGCGCTCTGCGGTTTAAGTATGCCCAGCGAGATCGCCTGCGACACCAGGTCATTGCCCCGCTCCGCCGAGATGACATCGCCGACTTCGATCAACTGATCAATCAAATTGTTGATGGTGATGGAGTTGCCCGGGTTGGCGGCATTCAGGCGGAAGAACTGGATGATGACGCTCGACCACTGCGAAGGGATAAAGCTCTCGGTATCCGCCTCAGTTTCAACCGTGCTCAGCGACTGGTGCGTCTGCAGATCGGTGAAGTCGTCAATGTATTCGAGCTGCAGCGATGGGTGGCTCTGCAAGAGGCGACCGGTGCTTCCGCGAACGCCCCAAACGACGACAGTCTTGTTGCGCTGCAGCATTGGGTTAATCACATCGTTGAAGTCGCGATCGCCGGTCGCCAGGATGATGACATCGCCGGCTTCGGGATGCCCGGCATCAGTCAAGACATCGCGAGCGATGCGAATATCGGCGCTCTGCTTGCCTGGCAGATGGAAGACGGGATCGATATTTGCCATCATCAGTCGAGCGGGCGCATCGTCAGCCACCTCGCGCCCGGATGAATCCACCAAAGGCGGGAGGGCGCCGCGCTGGCCCCAGGGCGCGTATGCCGACATTTTCACCAGCTTGCCGTGCGCCTGCGCCTGCGACACCAGCCGTTCGATCAGATGATCAAGATTGACAACGAATCCCTGCTCGTTCAAGCTGATCGAGATATTCTCGAAATCAATGTAGACCCAGACGTTTTTACCTTTGATGCCGTGCAATCCGACAAGCGGCTGGAAGATGATATCGCGCGATGCGCCAGCGGCGCGCGCCGCCGCTTCATCATCACCCCAGACGCGGATCCGCGCGTTATCAGTTACCCTGACTTGGTCGATCAAAGGCAGCAGGTCGGTCCCGGTCGTGGCGAGGATCAGCTCATCAATGGGATTAGGATCAAGCTGAAAGACCTCTTGCAATAGGCAATCGGGCAGGCACGACCGGTCGCGCACATCGATGACCTGGTAACCGGCGCTGCGGAAAATCGCCTGGGGTTCTGAAGCCATGCTTTCATCCCGCAATTGGGCGCGCCAATCAGCAATTGCAACTGATTTAAGAGAAGTCGTGTCGTACAAGCCAGCGACGAAGCCGGCGCTGCCGCGGAGGGCAACCGCCAACTCATGCAGGTCTATGCCTTTTTGCGTTGTGAACCTCAGTAGATCGTCAACATCAACAATCAAGTAAGCGGCCATGTTTTAGTCCAAATAATGCAGCAACCAGCCGGGGCATGCCACAACTGGCGCTTGCTTTGAAATATCCATGTATAGGCATGGGTATTCAAAAAACGATATTTGCTGCGGCGTAAAGACATAACATTATGAAAAAGCAAATAGATAATTCAAGGTCTGCTGCAGAGTACGCGCCGCTTGCCGGCAAGTTACAGAATCTAAAGCTGGCGCAGTCTCACTCGCTCACGCATTCACAGGTTGGGACGCGAACTCACTAGCGACATCTCATTGTAGGCGAAGAATCTGATTGTGTCAATTTTCACAATGGTCTGATTCCTTAGAAAAGTGTAAACAATCGCCCCGATAACAGGCGCTTGGCAATCTTTGCTCATCGGATGCGTCAGCGCCGATGCCGAGTCCCAAGTTAGATACACGCCAGCGACTCAATATGCTTTGGCGAATAGCGCGACCTTCGCAGCGGGCCGCCCGGAAACAACGCATTCGCCCGGCGCATCCGGCTGCTCGAAGGGGAAACAGCGGATTGTGGCGCCGGTTTCGTCCTTGACCGCCAATTCTTCGTCGTCCGTCCCGTCCCAATAAACGCGCGCCCACTCGCCTTCAGCCACGATCGCCCGCAGCTCGGCGTAGGAGGACGCGTCGTGTATATGGGCGTCGCGGAAGGCGCGGGCATCGTCCAGCAGATTGCGCTGAATATCGCCCAACAATTCCTGCGCGACCGCAACCACGTTATCTTGCGAGACAAACTGCTTGCCTTCGCGCCCGGGCACATCGCGCCGCGCCAACACCGCATTATTATTCGATACATCTTTGGGTCCGATTTCGACGCGCAACGGGACGCCACGCATCTCCCAGTCGTTGAACTTAAAGCCGGGGGATTGCCCTTCCCGGTCGTCAACATGAACGCGCAGGCTTGCGCTTTCAAAAGCCTGCCGCAAGCGCTCGACCGTATCCAGCACCGCGCCCCGCTGGGCGTCGCGCCGGTAAATGGGCACGATCACCAGCTGAAAAGGCGCCAGCTTGGGCGGCAAGCGCAAGCCCTTGTCATCGCCATGCGTCATGACGACTGCGCCCACCATACGCGTGCTCAAGCCCCAGGATGTCGTCCAGCAGAAATCTTGCGTATTCGCTTCGGTCAGATAACGGATATCGAAAGCCTTGGCGAAATTCTGACCCAGATTGTGGCTCGTGCCCGATTGAAGCGCGCGCCTGTCGCGCATCATCGCTTCAATTGTGTAAGTGCGGACGGCGCCAGCGAAGCGTTCCATGCGGCTTTTTTCGCCCTTGATAACAGGAATCGCGGCATCTTCGCTAGCGAAGTCCGCATAAATGTCCAGCATTTGCCGCGTCTCCGCTTCCGCCTCGTCATGGGTGGCGTGCGCGGTGTGCCCTTCTTGCCACAGGAATTCGGCTGTGCGCAGGAAGGGGCGCGTGCGCAATTCCCAACGAACGACGTTCGACCACTGATTGATTAACAGCGGCAGATCGCGGTAAGACTGAATCCAGTCGCTGAAGGCTTCGCCGATGACGGTCTCCGATGTCGGCCGCACGACCAGCGGTTCTTCCAGCTCTTTGCCGCCAGCGTGGGTGACTACCGCGAGTTCGGGGCTGAAGCCTTCGACATGCTGCGCTTCCCGCCGAATATAACTTTCGGGAATAAAGAGCGGGAAATAGGCGTTTTGGTGGCCCGTCGCCTTGAAGCGGCGGTCCAAGCCCGACTTGATGCCTTCCCAGATTTCATAACCGTATGGCTTGATGATGACGCAGCCGCGCACGGGCGACGGCGCAGCCAGGTCGGCGCGGTAGACGATTTCGTTATACCAGCGCGAGAAGTCTTCGCTCTGAGCGGTTACCGCTTGTTCGGACATTTGTATGAATCCTCTGTTTCAAAGAGCCGCGATCCGGTATTGATTCCGCCGCCGCTACCCGATAGCGCCCAGCCAATCTTGACAAGGCTGCGCCGAAAGCCGCAAAGAAGCTGCGAGCAAACGCCAAGTATTATAATGGCGGCGCTTCAGATTGAAAGACCGTAAGATGCGCCATCCGCGGCGCCCGGCGCTATGGGAGACGCCAGCGCAGCGGCGGCATGAGAAGTCGCTGGCTGTCAGCTCGAATCCAGCGGCCAATCGCGCGCGTAATTCTTTTGCAGCTTTGCCATCACCGCTTCCCCGAGATCAATATCGCTGAAGCTCGCCAGTTGGAGCAGATAGAGCATGACATCAGCCAGTTCATCAGCCAATTCGTCGGGCCTGTCAGGTTCTTCGTCCCATTGGAAATGCTCGAGGACTTCGGTCGCTTCCAAAACGAGCGATATCGCCAGATTGCGCCGGGTCTGCTGTTTTGGCGAATCATCCGCGAGCCAGCCCTTGCTCTCGACGAATTCGTGCATGGCAGCGGTCAGGGTTTCGAGGTCCACGCCGCGGCTCCGGCTAGTAGGCGTGCGGGTTGGAACGGGTAAAAGACTGCCAGATGGTGCGAATGATGATGACGATGTCCAGCCACAGGGACCAGTTCTCGACGTAGAAGCGGTCGGCTTCGGTGCGCTGCGCGATAGAGGTGTCGCCGCGCAAGCCGTTGATCTGCGCCCAGCCAGTCATACCGGATTTCTCTCGATGCCGAACCATATAATCGGGGATCTGGCGCTGGAACTGTTGCACGTACATCGGGCGCTCCGGCCGCGGGCCAACGAGACTCATGTGCCCGACCAGCACATTGATCAATTGCGGGATTTCATCCCAGTTGCTGCGGCGCATATAGCGGCCCAGCCGGGTGACGCGCTCATCGTTCTGGACCGTCCAGGTGCGCCCGCTGGATTCCGCGTCCTGGCGCATCGACCGGAACTTGATCATAGGAAAGGGTCTGCCATCCAAGCCCATTCGCACCTGCCAATAAAACACCGATCCGCGCGATTCAAGGCGTATGAGCAAGGCGGTGATCAAGAGAAAGGGCGAGAGCAGCACCAAACCGACCGTGGCGCCGATTAGGTCCATGGCGCGTTTGAGGCTCAGCTTCCAGCCGCGCAGGGCAATATCACGCACGGTCAATAGCGCGGTGCCGCCGAGATCGTCGACATTAAGATCGCCAGCCATGTACGAAAACATATCCGGGTAAACCTTGATATCGACCTTGCCGCGCTGGCACAGGTTGATCAATTCCACCAATTCGTCGCGACGATAATCTGAAAGCGCGACGATGACCTGCTCCACCTGCCGATCGTCAATGAGGCGAGGGATATCGTCATAAGCGCCAATATACGGGTAACCGAGCACTTCGCCCGTTTTTTCCTCCGCGGTGACGATGCCGACGATGGTATAGCCAAGCTCGGGGCTGTTGCGGATATGCTCTGTGATTTTGCGAGCTACTTCGCTGTCGCCCACCATAAGCAGATTGTCGCGGACGACGCCCCGCCGCCGCAATAGCGTCCAGCCGCGGCGATGCAGCTCGCGCCCGACAACAGTCAGCACAACGCTGAAAAACCAGACATAGAAGAGGAGGCTGCGCGGATATACCGCTTCGCGCGTCGAGGCTTGCAGCAAGAATTCTTGTGTGCCGCTCGCCAGCAGGGTGCCCAGCGTGACGACGCCAATCAGGTGGCGCAGTTGCTCAATTCGGCTGAAGGCGCGTTTTAGATGATAGAGCTGCGAAAAGTAAAACATCAGAACAATCGTAATTGTATGCACGGCAATAGTGGGCAGATATCGATCAAACGCTGGCTGTTCTTCGGGCCGGGGGAAGAATGGCAATACCTCGCGCGCTTCATAGCCGACGACGAACGCGACAACGAGCAAGACTGTGTCGGTGAGCAGCAGCGTAAGCGTAGACAAAGCCTTGAGGTGGTCGTTGCTCAAGCGAACCGAGCGCGGTTCTACGCTGTGTGAGACGGGTTGCGTATCTCCTGCCATAAAGCCGGACCTCCCTTGAACAAGAGCGCCGTCAGGATCATCAAATGAACGGGATAGATCGTGCTGCGGCGAAAGTGTTTGCGATAAAAGATCAGCATCGCGCGCCAGAATTCAAATTGCGCCCGGCGGCTTTTGCTGCTGGCCGCGCGCTTCACATGGCGCACGGTCACCGCCGGATGGTACCAAACTTTGTAACCAGCCTGCTTCAGGCGAAATGCCCAATCCAGGTCTTCGCCATACATAAAAAACGATTCATCCAGCAAGCCCGCGCGTTCTATCGCCGCCTTCCGCACTTGCATGTAGGCGCCGACTACGGAATCGACTTCAAGTTCTTGATCTTCATCGGCGAAGGTCATGTTGTAGCGGCCGAAGCGCCGATTGCGCGGGAAGCGCTTCGCCAAGCCGGAATAATGATAGAAGCTGACCATCGGGGTGGGAAAGCCGCGGCGGCAAGCTTTGTCCAAGCTGCCATCGGTCAAGACCAGCTTTGGGCCAGCCGCCCCAATGTCTGGTCTGGAATCCATAAACTGCGTCATCTGCCACAGCGCTGATGGCGGCAGCTCGGTATCGGGGTTTAACAGCAGCGCATAACGCGGCGCTGACGGGTCTAGATCGCGGGCGCCGCGAAACCCCAAGGCGCGCAAACCGATATTGTTGCCGCTCGGGTAGCCGACATTTTCAGCGTTCGCGATCAACTCGACATCGGGGAAAAGCCGGCGAACCATGGCGGCGCTGCCATCGGTAGAGGCGTTGTCCACCACGACGACGCAAAAGCGGAAATCGCCCTCGCTATCGCAGACCGTCCGCAGACAGCGCTCCAACAAGTCGCGGGTATTCCAGTTGACAATGACGATGCCGATATCCTGCACTTCAGCCTCGCGCGCAAAGCCTATGCTGATTCTACCATGACTTGGCGGATTCTATTCGTAATAAGAATTACAGGCGGACGCGCGCCGAGTCTCAGCGGTCGCGATGTTGCCGCCGCGCTGTGGGCAGCGTGCTGAGCGGCGCGCCGCGCAAAGCCGATCGCAGCGCCTCGCGATCGTCCCAGGGGTGCTCGGTCGTGCCGAAGCACATGCTTTGCTCGTGCCCCTTGCCGCAAGCCATTAGCAAATCACCCGCGTCCGCCAGTTGGCAGGCGGTGTAGATCGCTTCGCCGCGATCGGGAATGCGAAAGAAGGTTTCGCCTTCGACGCCGCCCTGCGCCAGACAGCCTTCCGCCATCAGCGCTAAGATCTCATCAAGCGATTCCGTGCGCGGATCTTCCGCCGTCAGCACGGTCATGTCAGCCAATTGCGCCGAAGTCTCCGCCATCAGACGGCGCTTCTCGATATCGCGCAAGCCCGCGCTGCCAAAGACGGCGATCAAGCGCTTGCCGGGCTTCAACATGCCCCGCCCCGCTTCCAGCGCCCGCTTGAGCGCGTTAGGGGTATGAGCGAAGTCAACAATGGCGATGAAGTCCTGGCTTTCGTCGATAGGTTCCATTCGCCCGGGGATCATTTCGAGCTGCCCGATTCCGTCCTTGATGGCGCGCCAGCCTATGCCGAGCGCTTGCGCCGCGCAGACAGCAGCCAGCGCGTTATAGACATTGAACTCACCGGGCAGCTGCAAGGCAAGCGCTTGCCCCGCCATATAAAACCGCGTGCCGCCTGGGGTGTAGGCGATGTCGATAGCGCGGCTTGAGGAATGATTCTTGATGCTGTAAGTCGCAAGGCGGTCGGCGGGAATCGCGGCGAAGAAGGCGGAAGACGGGTCATCAGCGTTGATGATTGATACCTTATCCTGCGTTGGTTTGCGCCAGCTATTCCGGAGCATTTGAAACATGATCGCTTTGGCAGCGCGGTAGTCTTCCCAACTGCCGTGATAATCGAGATGTTCGTGCATCACATTGGTCAACAGCGCCACATCGATATCGACGCCGTTCAAGCGTCCCTGCGCCAAGCCGTGGCTGGTCATTTCAAGGATGCAATGGGTGACGCCGGCTTCGACCATTTTTGCCAGATAAGCTTGAATGCGCGGGGCGCTCGGCGTGGTGACATGCAAACCAGTCGCCACGCGCTCATCGCCAAAGTCGGCTGATATGGTGCTGATATAACCGGCTTTGATACCGGAGACATTTTTCAAAATGCTGTGAAGCAGGAGGCAGGTGGTGGTCTTGCCGTCAGTGCCGGTGACGCCGATGACGACCAGCTTGCGCGAGGGAAAACCATGCCAGGCAGCCGACAGCAGACCCAAGACTTGCCCCGCGCTTCTGACGCGAATATAGGGGACTGGCAGACCAGGCTGCTCGGTTTCGCCGATAATGGCGCCGGCGCCGGCGGTGATGGCGTCGGGTATGAAGCGGTGGCCGTCGGTGGATCGCCCGGCGCGCGCGACAAAGAGCCCGCCAGGCTGTACTTCGACGCTCGATTCTACGACCTCGGCGCTGATTGGCGCGCTCAGATCGCCGCTTGTCGCGAGGATCTGGTCAACAGGGATGGCGGCAAGCAGGTCCTCGAGCTTCTTCGGCATGATATGCGCTTTGCCACCTCCGATCTATTGGCGCGGCTCCTTAATTCAATCACGATTGAGGTCCAATGGCAAACACAAACGCGCCGGAGCGAATCCAGCGCGTCATTATTTCTTAGATTGCTAGACCTATGCCGTGAACGGGCGACTCACAGAGTCGCCCCTACAGCGTCGTTAATGCTAGTTCAAGCTGCGCGCCAGCTCATTCAGTTGGGAGCGGACGCTGCCATCAACCAGGCCGCCGGGCCAACGCACGATCAACCCACCGAGAATCGACGGATCAACGGCGAATTCCGCTTCGTCCGCGCCGACTTCCGAGGTGATCTGCTTTTGTTCGGCGGCGGTCAAGGGCATGGCGCTGACGACTTCAACGCTGCCGCCAAGGCCCTTTGCGCCTTCCGGCAGATCGGTTATGAAGCTGTTGACCAGCGCCTTCTGCTTGGTCTTGCTGATGTTCTCGCCAAGGATGCGCCCAGCGACGGCGACCGAGATATTCAGCACCTGATCGCGCAAATTGCCCAGCTCGGCGTTGCGAATGGCGACCGCTTCATTCTGCGCTTCGTATTGAATCCGGGCGGCTTCTTGCCGCGCTTCGCCTTCGATTGTGCCAGCGACATCGTCGCCGCGGCCGCGGGCTTCATCAATCACCTTCTGCGCCTCGCTGCGGGCTTGCGCCAGGATTTTCTCCGCTTCAGCTTCGGCGTTTTCGCGGGCGCGCGCCGCAGCAGCAGCATCCTCTAAGCCCTTGGCGATGCGGTTGCGCCGTTCGTTTAGCACATTGGTCAAGGGATCGTAGATGAAACGCGTCAGCAGCACGTAAAGCATAATGAAGGCAATCAGCCAAATCAGCATCATGCCCGGGTTAATTCCGAGTGCTTCCATAGTGTCCTCCTGTTTCGCGCGCGGCGCCTAATTGAGTACGAACAGGATAATCAGCGACACAACGAGGGCGTAAATGGCGACCGCTTCAGCGAAAGCGACGCCGAGGATCATGTTCGTCTGAATCGTCGGCGTGTGGTCGGGGTTGCGGCCCATCGCCTGGACCGCGCCGCCGACCGAGAGGCCGATGCCGATGCCGCCGCCGGCCGCGCCGATCATGGCCAAGCCAGCGCCTATCGCTTTACCCAGGATAATCGTTGATTGTGGATCCATTGATGTTTCCTCCAGTTAAACGCTTTAATCTGCTGTAGATGGACTAATGTGCTTCGGCATGATCATGATCATCGTCGTGATGATGGCTGATCGTCGCCAGATTCATGAATATAGCGGTCAAAAGGGCGAATACGAGCGCTTGAATGGCGCCGACGAAGAATTCCAGGATGAAAAAGGGCCAAGGCAAAATCGGCACCAGGAAGCTCATCACAAACAGCAGGATCGCGCCGGCGAACATCGCGCCCAAGAGACGGAAGCTGAACGAGAGAATCTTGGCGAAATCGCCAATCAGCTCCAGCAAGCCGACCGCCACATCAATACCGCCCAGGGGCGATTTGAAGAGCGTGCCGAAGTTGAAGAACTTGGTCAAATAGCCAATACCGAGCGCCTTGACGCCGACGTACTGGACCATGACAACGGCGATGATAGCCAGCGTCAAGGTCATGTTCAAGTCTGTCGAGGCGACGCGCACAAGCGGCAAGACCACCCAGGGCACACGCTTCGCCTCCGCGCTGCCAGGGTCTGGGTGCAACGGAATCGGCTCCTTCTTCTCGTCCTTGCCGCTTGGCTCATAGCCGTCTTCCCAAGGCGAAATCGCGACGCCGGTGTAACAGTCGCGGTCGCGACGCGCCTGCTTTTCGGCTTCGCGGGCAGCCAATACCTCATCGTAGGCGGCGCTGGCTTCGTCCGAATCGCCCGCTTCTTCCGCGTGGTCATCATCGCCATGCCCGCCGGCGCCTTCTTCAGTCGCGTCGTCGCCGTGCCCGTCATGCGACGCCTGATAACGCGCGTAAGCGACTTTCACCGCCAGCTCGTCTATCGCCGCCAATCGCACCGCTTCCGCGTTGGCAAGCGCCGCTTCGTCGGCCGCCGCTTCATCCGCCGGGCTTATCCAGTCGCATTGCCCATTGACGTAGGAAATACCCAGGAATCCCTGATAGATCTCATAACCGTCCGTGGTGATGACCTTGTATTCCTCAGTGGCGGGGTCATACTTCTCCTTGGTGTGAGCGTGAATGAAGCCGACGGTGTCGATGCCGGGGATTAGCGACATCCAGTTCGACAAGAGCACGATGAGGAAGATGGTCATGAACATGTTGAAGATCAAACGGAAGTGCGCGCCGCCAGCGATGCCGCTTATGAAGCCCATGAGGCCCTCATACAGCGCCTCGAACATATTGTAAAAGCCGCCAGGCGGAACTTCGCTGCCGTCTTTGGGCCGCCGCCGCGCGATGTATGCCAGGAACAGCAGCAGCAGAATCCAGACGATCACCGCCGCCACGAGCGTATTGGTAATACGCATATCCGTGAACGGGATGTTGTAGCCAGACGGAAGATTCTCGCCGGGCAGCTGGATAAACGGTATTACCGGCGGCACCTCGAGCGCGACGAACACGCCAGCCAGAAATAACAGCAAAGCGACATAGCGGCGCTTTCCGTTCCAAAAGCTATTCACTTATATCTTCCTCCTTCGTTCTAGCACTGCCGTGGAGATGTCTAGTCTTGTAGCGTGTATAAAAGAATATTGACGCGATGCTTATTGGGATGCTCACCAGCAACATGATGAAGACAAATGTAGGGCGCGTCCCAAACGCTTCATCCAGAGCCAAGCCAAGCAACAGTGTCCCCAGTATGACGAGCAGGATCATGCATCCTACTTGCCCCACCACCCCCGCGACAAGACCGTATGTCGTAAAGGGGTTGTTATCCGGTTTCATCTAGCGCATGTCTTGTCATTAGGAACTCAAGGGCAACTCCCGCGACAAACTTCGAGAATTTTATCACAAACGAATTTGCATAGCCACAGCGATTCGCAACTAAAGACCGCCCGCGCCCAATGCCGCCCAATCATAAATCGGCGTGACCGCGATCGTGCCGAGCAGAATAACAATCAGCGCCGTGATGCCCAGCGACCAGCCATAAGCGCGCGGGATGGCGATCGGCTTTTCATCGTCCGGTCCCACATCGACATACATCACCTTGATGACAACCAAATAATAGTAGAGCGCGATGATTGCGTTCGTCACCGCGATCAGCGCCAAGCCGACGAGATTGGAATTCACCGCCGCCTGGAAGAGGAAGAACTTGCCGAAGAAGCCAGCCGCCGGTGGAATGCCGCCCAGCGAGAGCAAGCCGATGGTGATGAAGAGCGCCAGCCAGGGGCTGCGGCGGTTCAAGCCCGCCATGTCGCTGATCTCTTCGCTGTCCGTCTTGGCGATAAACAGAATGACGCCGCCGAAGACGAGCAGATTGGTGAAGATATACATGAACATGTAGAAAGAGACCGAAGCCACCGCCAGGCTGTCATCCGCGCCCTGGAGCGCGACGACGCCGATGAGCGTGTAGCCGGCTTGGGCGATCGAGGAATATGCCAGCAGGCGCTTGATATTGCTTTGGCGCAGGGCGACTACGTTGCCAAGCGTCATGGACGCGATAGAAATAACCACCAGCAGATTCACCCAGAAGTCTTGAATGACGACGCCGGCGACCAGCAAATCAGCCGGAAAAACTGCGGTCAAAAAGCGCAGCAGCAGCGCGAAGCTGGCCGCTTTGCTCGATACGCTGACAAAAGCCGTCACCGGTGTGGGCGCGCCTTCATAAACATCCGGCGTCCAGAAGTGGAAGGGTACCGCGCTAATCTTGAAGCCGAAACCAACCACAACCATCACCAGCGCGGTCATGACGGCGACGACGCCATCACCCAAGCCGTCGCTCATGGCTGAAGCGATGCCGGCGAGATTGGTTGTGCCGGCGAATCCATAGAGCAAGCTGAAACCAAAAAGCATAATCGCCGAAGCGAATGCGCCGTAGAGAAAGTACTTCATGCCGCTTTCGGCGGAGCGCTGATCGCCGCGGCGGAAAGACGCCAGCATGTAAAGCGGGATCGAAAGCGTTTCCAGAGCGACAAACACCAGGATGAGGTCGGCGGCGCTGGACATCATCAGTCCCCCGAGGGTGGCGACGATGACGATCAGATAAAACTCGCCTTTGTCGCCGACGCCTTTGTCGCCGGCCGCCATCAAGCAGGTCACCGCGCCGGCGAGCAGGAGCATCACTTTGAAGATTTGCGAAAGCGGGTCGTAGTTGACCATGCCCCCCCAGAGCAGTACGCCGTTTTCGTATAGCGCGGGATCCGGCTGCCAGACAAGCGGCACGAGCGCCAGCAGCGCCATGCCGACGGCGGAAACGATGACCACATTGCGGCGCGTCGCGGGGGAACCATAGATATCGGCGAACAGTACGACCACAGCCAGCGCGGTCAGCCCGATCTCCGGCAAGACGGATGGCAGCTGCGCCCAGAGATCAAAGTCCATCTAGCCACCTCCCAACAAGGCGATAAGGGGTCGGATGCCGGATTCGATCATCGGCGCCATGATTGGCGGATACAAGCCCAGGATGATTAAAGGCGCGCCTAGGATGATAAGCACGATGCGGTCGGTCA
Source organism: Anaerolineae bacterium (assembly GCA_022820125.1). Taxonomy (GTDB): domain Bacteria; phylum Chloroflexota; class Anaerolineae; order Aggregatilineales; family Phototrophicaceae; genus UBA6055. The sequence continues at coordinate 86,586 of JAJEGA010000106.1, forward strand.
TTTCGATATTGCCCACATCGTGGAAGCGCTCGGCGTCAAACTCGCCGAAGAAGACCTGCCCGGCTACCCGAAGCACATAGGCGGCGGTGATGACGATGCCCAGGGCGGAAATGATGACGATGACGCTGTAATAATTGCTGAGTTGGAAAGCGCCTAGCTGCAGCGTGATCTGTTCGGAGGCGGCCCACATGCCCTGGAAGATCGGGAATTCGGCGATGAAGCCACTCAAGCCAGGCATGCCCATGCTGGTCAAGCCGCCGATGACGAAAGCGACACCGACCCAGGGCATCACTCTCATGAAGCCGCCGAGGCTGGGGATATCGCGGGTGTGCGCGCGGTCGTAGACCATGCCGACGACGCCGAAGAAGAGCGCCGTCATCGCGCCGTGGCTGAACATTTGGATGCCGGCGCCGGTCATGCCAGTCAGGTTCATCGTCGCCCAACCCATGCTGACCAGCCCCATGTGGCTGACCGATGAGAAGCCGATGACATATTTGAAATCGCGCTGGCGGAAGGCGATCAGCGCGCCATAGACGACGTTGATTAGCGTCAGGAAAACCATCCAGGGCAGATGAATATCCGCGCCTTCGGGCAGCAGCTGTACGCCAGCGCGCAAGGCGGCAAAAGCGCCGACCTTCATCAAGACGCCGGCGTGAATCATCGAGACGGCGGTGGGCGCGGCCACGTGGCCATCGGGCGACCAGTTGTGGAAGGGAAAGACGCCCGCCAGCACGCCGAATCCCATGAACATGAAGGGGAACCAGAACTTGGCGAAGTTCAGCCCCTCTATGCCCAAGATGTCGATGCCAAAAGCGCCGTTCTCAGCCGCCAACGTGAATTGCACGATGCTCCAGCTATAGGGTCCGCTGTCGGCCGGCAAAATGCCGCTGGCGACGGCAGCCTCCAAGACTTCAGCGCCACTGCCGCTGAAATAGGCGCCGGCGGCAAAGTACATCGCTACCGCGCCGACCAGCGCAAACACGGAGCCGACGAGGATATAGAGCGTCAGCTTCATCGCCGCGTATTCGCGCAGCTTGACCCAGCCCCAGCCGGCGATGAGCAGGTACATGGGGAAGATCGCCAGTTCATAAAAGAAAAAGAGCATGAAGAGATCGACGGCGATAAAGACGCCATATACGCCGGCCACCAGAAACATGAAGAAAGCCATGAATTCGCGCAGGCGGTCTTCGATTTTCCAGGAGATCAAGACGCCAGCAACCGCGACCATGCCGGTCAGCAGCACCATCGGCGCCGAGACGCCATCAACGCCAACGTGATAGGCGATGCCGAGCGATTCGACCCAGACGACGCGCTGCTCAAAAGCAAGGGCGTCGGCGAACATCCGCGCCCCGCTGAGCTCGACGCCGCTTGCCAGCATCGCCTGCTGCTGGTCTATTAAACCGCCGTCGGTCTTCACGTAATTGTCGTAGCCGAAGAAGACCGCTAGCGAGAGCGCCAGCACTGCCGCAGCCGCCGTCACGCCGACGCCGCGCACCAAATCGCGATTCTTGCGATCAAGGAAAAGGATAACCACGCCGGCGATGATCGGGATGAAGATGATGGCTGTGAGGACTGAGAATCCCGTCGCTTCCATGGGGCAATCCTAGCTCGCCAAGCCGGCGAAAATGGTCGAGACCGTGGTGTTGATCATCGGCAGAATCCAGTTGGGATAGACGCCGGTCAGCAGCATCAGCAGCATCAATGGCGCGATGCCGAGCAGCTCGGCGCGCGTCAGCTCCAGGTTATAATCTCGCCAGCGCAGGTTGAATGGACCGTGCAAGACGGCGCGGATGCCTTTCAAGATATAGCCGCCAGTGAAGAGCAAGCCGATCATGGCGATGGCGGTCAAAGCGGTGAAGACGGGCCAGGACCCGCGCACGATCAGAAATTCGCTGACAAAACCGTTTAAGCCGGGCAGCCCCAAACTGGCGAAACTGGTGAATAGCAAGATGCCGCCATAGATTGGCGCTTTCACCCAGAGCCCGCCGTATTCGCGCAGGTCGCGCGTATGCGTCTTGTGATAGAGGGCGCCGGCCAGCAAAAACATGCCAGCCGAGCTCAGCCCGTGATTGAACATCTGCAGGACCGTGCCATTGCCGGCGAGAATGGCTGTTTGAATATCGGCATTGGGGTCGGCGCCACTCCAAAGTTGGGCGTAAGTCTGGGCGAAGACGGCGATGCCGATGCCGACAAACCCCATGTGATTAACCGAACTGTAAGCGACCAGGCGCTTGAAGTCATTCTGCCCCAAGGCGGCGAAAGCGCCAAGCACGATGCCGACCACCGACAAGATGGCGAAGAGCGTCGCCACATTGACACCGATGATGACGACTTCGGTCAGCCAGACATCGGGGAAGAGCGGGATGACCAGGCGGATGAAACCGTAAGCGCCCAGCTTCAGCATGACGCCGGCCAATAACATCGAGCCGGCGGTTGGCGCTTCGCCGTGGGCGTCGGGCAGCCAGGTGTGGAAGGGCCAGATCGGCACTTTGATGCAGAATGCCACAAAAAAGCCAACGAAAGCCAGCGCCTTAACCGTGCTGACGTCAATGCCGAGCAGCGCCTCGCCCTGGCGGAAAAGGGGCCAGGTTTCAATGAGCGTCGCCATGCTGAAGGTGCCAGCCGACCAACCGATGAGCTGCGTCGCCAGCAGCATGCCGAGCGTGCCGCCGAAAGAATAAATCATGAACTTGGTGGAGGCGTAAAAGCGGCCGCTGAATTTGACGCCGGCTTTGGGCAGGCTGCCCCATTGATTGATGAGGAAGTACATCGGCACCAGCGTCAGTTCGTAAAAGAGGAAGAAGACCATCAGATCCATCGCCGCGAAGACGCCCATGCTGCCGGTCTCGAAGAAGAGCAGCAGCGCCAGGTGCATATTCGAACGGTCTTCGATATTCCAGCTCGCCAGGATCGCCAGCGGCGTGAGGATGCCGGTGAGCAAAATCATGACGGCGCTGATGCCGTCTATGCCGAGCGTCCAGCGGGCGCCGAGCGCGTCAAACCAGGCGACGTCCTGCGCCACGATAAACTGATCGTCGCCAATTGCCAGGCCAGCCGCCTGATAATCGGCGAAAACTTTAACGGAGAGCAGCGCCAGCAGCAGTGAAAGGATCAGCGCCAGCCAGCGCCCGAATTGCTTGCTCGTGCCAAACGACGCAATCGCGGCGACGACGAAGGCGCTGAGCGCGGGCCCAAAGATAAGAACCGAGAGCGCGTCAATCCCAAAAACATGAAACATGAATGCGTCTCCCTAAAGCGGCGGCGCCGCGCCCGACGACAAGACCAGAACGACGCCGATGACGACCGCCGCCGCCAGGACCAAGAGCAAATAAAGCTGCACGCGCCCGCTCTGCATGCGCCGCAGCCAGCCGCCGAAGTTGAAGATGGCGATGGGGATGCCATCGCCGACGCCGTCAATCAGCCACAAGTTCAGCACCTTGATCAAATCGCCCAGCCAGGTGAAGACCCGCGCGATGACATGCAGGATGGCGTCGATAATGCCGCGATCGAGAAAGACGGTCGCGTGCCGCGCCAGCCACTGCGATGGCTTGACGAAGACGGCGACATACACATCGTCCAGATAATAGCGATTCTGCAAGATCGGGTGCAGCGGACCTAGGAAATTCTCCATCGGGTCGGCTTGCCCCGCTTTGAGCGGCTTCCGCCAGTAGACCATATAACCCAGCCACAAACCCAGCAGCGCGACGATGAACGAAGTCGCCACCGGGACGATGTTGAAGGGCGGCGCATGCGGGTGATAATCCGGCAGCGAGGCATAGGCGGCGGTCGCTTCCGGCAATGGCAGCGCTTCTATGACAAGATGATGGAACGCGTTGTATTTCGGCGAGAAGATGGGACCCAGAATCGGGAAGTCGCTCGGCACGCCGACGAAACCGGCGCCAATCGCGAAGACCGCCAGAATCAAGAGCGGCAGCGTCATGGTAAAGCTGACGATGCCCTGCCCCAGGTTGGCGTGTTTCGCCGCTTCACTGCGAGGCTCGCCGCCGAATGTAAGTGAAATCTGCCGCATCGTGTAGAAGGCGGTCATGAAAGCGGCCAGCGCCAGCAGAATGAAAACGAGACCGTGCGCGCCGCTGCCGTATTTGTCCAGCACCAGCCAGGCGTCAGCCAGAATCTCGTCCTTAGACCAGAAGCCGGCGGTGATGATCGGCAAGCCCGAGAGCGACAAGCCGCCGATGAGGAAGGTCCAGAATGTGACCGGCATCGTCTTGCGCAGCCCGCCCATATTGCGCATATCTTGCGGGTCGAAATGGCGGTCGTGTTCATCGTCATCATGAGCGCCGTGAGCGTGCTCGTGAACGTGATGCTCGCCGTGTTCCATGCCGTGGATAACCGAGCCAGCCGCCATGAAGAGCAGCGCTTTGAAGAAGGCGTGTGTAATCAGATGGAATGCGGCTGCGATATAAGCGCCGATGCCCAGCGCCGCCATCATGAAGCCGAGCTGGGAAATCGTCGAATAAGCGAGCACCGCTTTGACGTCGTTCTGCGCCACCGCCATCGTCGCGGCGAGCAGCGCGGTGAATGCGCCGACCACCGCCATGAAAGCCAGTGGTTCGGTGAGGATGCCGTGATGCGGATCGCCACCAGCGGCGAAGAGCGGATAGAGGCGAATCAGCGAAAAAATGCCGGCCGAAACCATCGCCGCCGCGTGAATCATCGCGCTGACGGGCGTGGGACCTTCCATGGCGTCAGGCAGCCAGACGTGCAGCGGGAATTGCGCCGACTTGCCGACGGTGCCGATGATGAGAAAGATGCCGATGATGCTGGCCGCGCTGACCGTCCAGCCGCCGAAGATAATCGGCGTGGTCGTCGCCAGCAGATCCAGCGTCTCCGGATTATACATAATCTCGCGGAAGCTGAGCGTCCCGGTGATGCTATAAAGATAAGCGATGCCCAGCAGCATGACAACATCGGCGATGCGCGTGGTGGTGAAGGCTTTGATAGCCGCCTTGTAGGCGCTTTCTTTTTCGAACCAGAAGCCGATGAGCATGTACGAGCAGACGCCCATAATCTCCCAGCCGACGAAGAGTAGCAGCACATTGTCGGCGACGACCAGCGTCAGCATGGCGCCGGCGAAGAGCGAGATGAGCGCGAAGAAGCGGGCTTGCCGCGGGTCATGCGCCATGTAACCGATGGAATAGATGAATATCATCAAAACGGCAATCGGCACCATGACCAGCATGATGATCGTGGCGGGGTCGATGAGCACGCCCATGTTGAAGGTCGTAGCGCCGGTATCCATCCAGGCGATGCTGCTGGCGAGGACTTCTTCGCCAATGTGATGCAGCTGGGCGGCGTCGTAAAGCGTGCGCCAACTGATCAAGAGCGCGGCGATGACGCCCGCCATGCCGATGGCGACGCTGATGACGCGGCTGTAGCGCGCGACCACCGGCACCGGCATGCCATCATAATCCGGATGATGACCGCCGTATTCATGATGATCGGTCGCCGGAACCAGCTTTGCCTTGTTGCTGATGAGCGTGATGAGCAAAAAAGCCAAAAGCGGACCGGCCGGGATCAGCCAAGGCAAGACGTTTGGATCGTTGAGGAAATCCATAGCGGTCCCTATCCTTTTAGCATCGCGGCTTCTTCCGGGATGACCGAGCGCCGATTGCGATAAACGGTGATGATGATAGCCAGACCAACAGCCGCTTCCGCCGCGGCGACGATGAGCACGAAGGCGGTGAAGACATAGCCGTTCAGCAGCAGATCGGTGCTCGTTTCGCTATAGCGCCAAAAAGCCACCAGGTTGATATTCACCGCGTTCAGCATCAATTCGACGCTCATCAAAATCGCGACCGCGTTGCGCCGCGCCAAAACGCCAAAGACGCCGATTGAGAACAGGGCGGCGGCGACCGCGAGATACATCCAGAGAGGCGCCATTTGTCGCTTCCTCCCTAGGATCTCTCGTCGCGGGCGATGAAGATCGCCCCGATCATGGCGGCTGTCAGCAAGACGGACGCGAGCAAGAAAGGCACTACATAGCCGTTTTCATCCACCAGCGCCGCCCCCAGATCGCGCGTTGAGGCGACATATTCCGGGATCGACTCCGGCGAATGCGCGCCGAAGATGGGGATGGTCACGCCCAGCAGCAGGATCAGGAATAGCGCCAGCGACCCGATGAAGCTCGGCGCCGTCCTGATATAGCGCTCCTTTATGCGGGCGATGCTGCGCGTGAGCATGACTGCGAAGGTGATCAGGATGGCGATGGCGCCGATGTACACCAAGATTTGCACTGCCGCCAAGAAGGGCGCGCTGAGCAAAACGAAATAACCGGCCACGCCGAAGAGGCTGACCATCAGCCAAATCGTGCCTTGGAACAGGTTGCGCGTCATGACCACGCCGAGGGCGCCCCCCAGCGTGAAGATGGTGAACACGACGAAACCGATCGAGATTGCGTTTAATTCCATGCCGCCGGTCTCCCTAGTGCCCCGCCACGCTGGCGGGCTGCGCGAATTCCGCCCGCGCATTTTGGGGCTCGCGGCGCGCTTCTCGCCCGCGTTTGCGCAAGATGCCCAGCAGGTAGAGGATCATCGCGCCGTTAAACAGCAGCAAAACCACCGTGGTCGGCAGCAATTCGCCGAAGCTGGCGCTGAGCAGGTCCCGCGGCACTAATGCCAACTCTTGCAGCGCCTTGAGCACAAACGACACGACGATCAAATTGGCGATCGACAGCGGCACCAGGAACTTCCAGTTGAATGCCATAATCTGGTCTATGCGCAGGCGCGGCACCGTGTTGCGCAGCCAGAGCGTCGTCAAATAGATTAAGCCACCCTTGGCGCCCAGCCAGGCGAAAGCGATCAAGGGCGATTCGTAGTATAAGGGACCCATCCAGCCGCCGAAGAAGAGGATTGCCATGATGATGCCGTTGGTGAAGACGTGCAGGAATTCGGCGGCGAAAAACATGCCGAACTTCATGCCGGAGTATTCGATGTTGAAGCCAGCCACCAGCTCGGATTCCGCTTCGATAAGGTCGAAGGGGGCGCGGCCCGTCTCGGCTTGCGATGAGATATAGAAGATGACAAATGCCAGCGGCGACAGCACGACGAACCACATGCCGTTTTGCGCGTTGACGATATCGACCAGGCTCATGCTGCCCGCCAGCAGCACCGGCACGAGCAAGGCAAAAACGAGCGGCACTTCGTAACTCACCAGCAGCGCCACCACGCGGAAAGCGCCCAGCAACGCGTACTTGTTATTGCTCGCCCAGCCAGCCGCCATGATCGCCAGTGTGCCGAATGAGGCGATCGCCACAAAATAAAGCGCGCCAATCTCCAGATCGACGCCGAAGTGGAACGGCGTGAAGGGGATGACCGCCCAGAGGAGAACAACCGAGGCGAAGGAAACCAGCGGCGCGGCGTTGTAGAGAACGCGGTCAGCGGCCGTCGGCGTGATGTCCTCTTTGCTCAGCAGCTTGATCATATCGGCGATGGTCTGCAGCAAGCCGACAGGACCAACGCGGTTGGGCCCGATGCGGTCCTGAATGCGCGCGGCGACCTTGCGCTCAATCCAGATGAGCAGGATGACAGTGATGAGCGGAACGCCGCTCACCAGCAGGACGCCGACCAGCAGAGACAGAAACAGCGCCAAGCCGGGATCTGCGCCCGATTCCAACAATACGCTACACAAGCCTGTGCAAAGTTCTTCCATCGCCGCTGCCTCAGCTCGCGCTCATTTCCAGTCCAGCGCGTTCTTCTTCCAAGCGTAGAAGAGCGCGTCCGTCAGCAGGAAGATGAACAGGAAACCGGCCACAAATCCGAATAGGCTCATCTCGTTATAGGCGACCGCCCAGGGAAACAAGAAAACCATTTCGACATCAAACACCAAGAAAATGAGACCATAGATATAATATTGAACGCGAAACTGAACCCAGGTATCGCCAATGGTTTCGACGCCGCATTCGTAGGTCGAGCTCTTGAGCACATTCGGTTTGCGCGGACGAAAGAGCCAGGCGATCACGATCGGCAAAGCCGGGAAGATCGGCGCCATTACGGCAAACAAGCCGACAAAAGCCCATTCGTTCAATACATTCATGCGCTCGGCGCCTCGGAATCCGCCATGCCCTAAGCCCTTCGCCTGCGTAACTGGCGCGACATGCCTGCGTCGCCGCGCCAGAGTTTGCGCCATTTATCACAAACGCGATTAGTATAGCAGGACGATTTGGCTATTGCAACGGATTATTAGACTTGGCTTTCTGTTGCCAGGCGAGAATTTCAACATCGGGCAATTCGGTCATCGACGCGTCCTTCATTTTACTTTCCTGCAGGGTTAAGCCGAGTAAACTTGTACTATGATTTGGCGACACGATGTACCGGAATCACTCTATGGCTGTCTCTAGGATCAAAACGGCTGCTAGCCTGGAACGCATCCAACCGGCCGCCGCCGATTGGGATCGATTCGTCGGCGCGCAGCCGCGGGCTCACCTGCTGCAGCTATCGGCTTGGGGCGCGCTGAAGTCGCGATTCGGCTGGGATGCGCGGATCGTGGCGCTTGGAACCAGCGAGGAGATTCAGGCCGGGGCGCTGGTCTTGTGCAAGCGCTTGCCGCTCGGCTTGGGAAAGATGGCTTACGTGCCGATGGGCGGATACGCGGCCGACCCGGCATACTATCCCCGGCTATGGGACACGGTCGAGCGCGAGACGGGCGCCGCCTTCATCAAGCTGGAGCCGGGCGACTTCCCGCCGGGCGCCGCGCCGGACCTCGCCCGCATGGGATTTCGAGAAAGCCCGCAGACGATACAGCCAGCGCGCACGATCGTCATCGACATCGCGGAAGACGACGAGACTATCATGCGGCGCATGAACCAGGGAACGCGCCGCAAAATCCGCAAGAGCTTGAAAAGCGGCATAGATTTCGATCAAGGTACGCAAGCCGACCTGAGCGCATTCAGCCGGCTAATGGCGCAGACCGGCGAGCGCAACGCTTTTGGCGTGCACAGCGAAGCCTATTTCGATTCAGTCTTTGAACTGCTGCTGCCGACGCACGGCGCGCTGCTGCTCGCCCGGCACGAGGGCGATCTGCTGGCGGCGATCATGGTCTTCGCCCTGGGCCACACCGCCTGGTATCTATATGGAGCGTCGGCGCGCCTAAAGAGCAATCTGTACGCCACCTACGGCATACAGTGGACGGCGATGCAGTGGGCGAAACAGCGCGGCTGCCGCTATTATGACCTTTGGGGTGTGCCCGATCACAATGAAGCGGCGCTTGAGGCTGGTTTCAAGGCGCGCAGCGATGGCCTCTGGGGCGTCTACGGCTTCAAGCGCGGCTGGGGCGGCGCGGTCCAGCGGTCGCACGGCGCTTGGGACCGAGCATGCAACCCCTTCATTTATGCCGCTTATCGCGCTGCGCTGGCGCTGAAGGGCTGAGCGCGAAAGGACGCCGCCAATTCTGACGATACGAGAGATCGACAAGCGGGCTAGCTGGAACGACCGCTTGCGGGACTTGCCCGGCGCGCATGTCTTGCAGACTTGGGAATGGGGCGAGTTCAAGCGGGAGACGGGCGCTTGGGAACCGCTGCGGCTGGCTTTCGAGCGCGGCGGCCAAGTCCTGGCGATGGCAAGCCTGCTCACGCGCAAGATGGGACCGCTGAAGGTGATGTATGTCAGCAAGGGTCCTGCCTTGGATTTCACCGACATGGAGCTGGCTGGCCAAGCGCTTGGCGATTTGGAAGCGCGCGCGAGACGATTCGGCATTGTCTGGCTGAAGATTGATCCCGATGTGATCGCCGCGACCGGACTGCCCAATAGCGTCGATGATCGAACTGATCAAACGGGCCGTGCCCTGGAACGGATGCTGCGGGCGCGCGGCTGGCGCTATTCCGACTCGCAGGTGCAGTTTCGCAATACCTTAACCATCGACCTGATTAAGAGCGAAGACGAAATCCTGGCGGCGATGAGCGGCAATACCCGCCGTAAGATTCGCGCCGCCGCCAAGAAGGGCGTCACCATTCGCTCGGCTTCAATTGACGATCTCCCCCTGCTCTACCAGCTCTATCAGGTTACTGGCGCGCGTGACAATTTCCTCATTCGCCCCTTCGATTATTACCGGCGCGCCTGGGCGCATTTCATGCGGGCGGGGCTGGCGCAAGCCTTCATCGCCGAGTACGACGGGAAGGCGATCGCTCATGTCATCCTCTTCCACTTCGGGCGAAAGTGCTGGTATTTCTATGGCGCTTCCGCCAATGAAGAACGCGCGCGCATGCCCAATTACGCGCTGCAGTGGGAGGCGATCAAATGGGCGAAGGCGCAGGGCTACGCCAGTTACGATATGTGGGGCGCGCCCGATGAATTTGACGCGAGCGACAGCCTCTGGGGCGTGTATCAGTTCAAGCGCGGTTTTCGCGGTCAGTTGACGCGGCATATCGGCGCCTGGGATTTTGCCGCTCACCCAACATTGTATTATGTTTACACGCAGGCGCTGCCGCGAATGCTCAGACGTATATGAACTCAGGAGCGAGAAGATGGTTCAAAACAGGCTAGTGGAAGTATTCAATAACGACGGTTTTGTGGTTGTCCCTTCACTGTTTTCGGTGGAGGAGGTCGACTGCTTCAAGGCGCATTTCATGGCGCTGAACGACGCCGGGCACGGCTTCGCTGGCGACAAGCCCGAGCTGCTGCCCGATGATGATCCGCTAAAAGCTTACCCGCGCATCATTCATTCGCATCGTTGGGACAAGCCCTCGCTGGATTGGCTGCTGGACGAAAGATTTCGCGCCTGGACGACCGCCCTGCTGGGCGCCGAACCTTATGCCGCGCAGACGATGTTTTATTTCAAGCCGCCGGGCGCGCGCGGTCAGGCGCTGCATCAAGATCAGACACCCTTGCGCGTCAAGCCCGGCACTTGCCTGGCAGCCTGGATGGCGGTTGATGATTGCGATGAAGAGAATGGCTGCCTGCAGATTGTGCCGCGAACGCATGACCTGCCTCGGCTCTGCCCGGTTGAAGCGGACCTATCGCGAAGTTTCAGCGCGAATGCCGTACCACTGCCGCCGGGCAGCCAGCCGCTGCCGGTCATCATGAAGCCGGGCGATGTCGTCTTTTTTAATGGTCAGGTCATCCATGGCAGCTTCCCCAATCACAGCGAGACGCGATTCCGCCGCGCATTAATCGCCCATTACATTGTCGGCGAGGCGGAAAAGGTGAGCGAGTTTTATCATCCGGTGCTTGACTTCAATGGCGAAGAGGTTGATTTGTTGGCGAACGAAGACGGTGGACCTTGCGGCGTCTTCGCTGACGATGGGGAGCATGCGATCGAGATGATCCTGCCCTGATGGCGTGCAAGGCGCGCGAACTGGGCGAGACAAAGTCCCGGATCCGGGAGGCTTGGGCCCGCCGCGTTCATCACTCAACCAGCAAGCTGTCGACGGCGCCCAGCCCGGCAATATCGTCGGGCAGTCGCTCTTCCTTTGACCAGGCAGCCAGGCGCGTCGCCCGCGGCAGCTGATACATACCAGCCATTAGTTCAATGCCGTCGGCGCGCGGAATCTGGAGTTGGTGGCTGGTGGCCACAACCTCCCCGGCATCCCAGATAAATGTGGGATAGCGCCCGTTCCATGGCAGCTTGTCGCTCTGCGATACGATTTCGCCTTGTTCGTCAACGGCATGCAGGAACACCGACGCATTATAGGAGGGCCGACTCTGCAAAGCTTCCCAGTAGAGTTCTACCTTCACGAGCCCCTCATCAGCGCGTTTGACCCGCACTTTACTCAGCCGGAAAGCGCCGGCAAATTCGTATGAGAGCGGCACAGCCTCATCTGGTATCGCCGGCTGCTGAGGCTGAGGCGCCTTGACCCAGCCAATCGTGGCAAGTCGTCCCGTCGCAAGACCGACAAAGCTCTCCGCAGTAAGGTTTCTGCCGTTGGTATGCCAAGCGCCGGCCACCAGTCGATAAGCGCCGGCGGGCAAGGGCCCGTCGACGGCTAGGCTGAACATCCGCGAATGCGGCTGCCCGGGCGGCCAAAGGACGGTGGGATGCAGCCAGCGCCAAAGATGGCGATCCTGGCTCGCGATGACCTCAAAGTCTCGATCAAGCAACTGCAAGAAAGCGCCATATTCATGGCTGACCGGGCGCCCGACCGCCCACTCCAATTCGTATTCGAGGCGTCCTGCTCCGGCAATCGTGTCAGGTCCCTTGTAGCCCCGCAGATTCAGCTCGCCATTGAATCGCGCCAGCAGCCCATCGCCGGCGGACAGCTGGACTTGTGGCGACCAATCGGCAGGCGCCCGTTGGATGCGAGCAATAGCCGGATACGCGCTGCCCGGCATGATTAGCTCGAAAGCCCCGGCTTGTTCGCTTAAAAGCAGAAGTTTCTCGTCGTCCGTCAGTGGCGGCAGCGTCGTGATGGTCTCGTCGAGCAACAGCGCAAGACGGTCTGCTCGTTCCAAGTAGGCGCCCCGCGCCAAGGACCAGGGCACGATAACGCGCGTTTGTGGCGGCAGCTCGAAATTCGCTGGCATCGATCCCACCAATGGAAACGCGGGCATGAGCAAGGCGCGCAAAATCGGGTGGTCAAGCTCCGATAAGGGAATCAGCAGCGGTTTCTTGTCTTGGGCGATTATCCAATCGGCAAGGAACCTTTTGTCCGTCCGGAAGAACCACTCGCTGTGTGACAATTCCAGGTCGTGAATGCGCCAGGTCTGCCAATCCGCGCTTGCCCGAAGCCAGTATTCGGCGTAGGTCCGCCGCGCGTTGACGGCGGAGTAAATTCCCAGGGCGGCGATGCCAATCAAGCAGCCGAGCGCCGCATGTCGCGTCAAGCGAGGGAATGGCTTGATAAGCCAAAACAATGGGATTACGCCAGCGCCGGTGACGATGGGAACGACAGCGTAAAGTACATAACTGCGGAGCCCATTCGTTTCGTCGGTGAGCATGGTTGGCAACGCGCAAGCGACCAGCAGGCTCAAGACCATAATCGATGCCGGCTGCCGCAGTTGAAGCGCAAGGGCAGCGAAGCCGACAAGAAAGAAGGGGACGAATGGGCTGGAAATCAGCGGGGCGCTCGCCACATTATATTGCGGATTCTGGTCGCCCCTGATTAGCAGCTGCGCCGCAACTTGGCGGATCTGAGCGATCCAGCCCCCACCCTCATTGGCGACTACATCGCTCGCGCGAGCGAGAATCGCGTCCGGCTGAACCAGCAGCAGATAGACGATCGGCAATGTCAGCAGAAAAAGGACGACTGCGGTTGCCAAGAGACCGGGCAGCCATCGGCGCCAGCCGCTGCGGTGCAAGACCGCCAGATGGACAGCGAGCGGCAGGTAAGCCAGGGGCAGCGCCAGCGCGGCTGTGTATGTGTAACAGCCGAGCGCCAGACAAATGCCGCTGCGGACGTAGTCGCTCAGCCGATGACGCCTTAACGCGCGACAAGTGAAACCGGCGGCGAAGGCGGCGAAGCCCACCAATGGAACGGCGCGATAGATTGAACGACTAATAGCGATATGCCCCATGGCGGGCGCCAGGCTCGCCAGCGCCAGCAAGCCAACCAGCAGGCGCAGGCGCCGGGGCTGCGCGGCGAAGCATCGCTGGCTCGCCCAGAATACAGCCGCCAAAGACAGCATCCCCCAAAGCGCCGATGTATAGCGAAACGCCCATACGCTGTTGCCGAAGAATACGGATGTAAGAGCCCCATAGATGCGATTGAACGGCTCGGGCCGTTCATGATCCTGAAACAGCGGTAAACGCCCGCTTTGACTTAAGTATGCCCCATCGACCAGGTTGGTCGCCTCATCTCGGCTAATGCCTGGCGGGAATTCGTCCAGACGAAATACGCGCAGACAGCAGCTGACCAGCAGCAGACCGATCAGGCAGGCGTAGATGACAAGGCTGAAGCGATTATTGGACACGCTTTATGTGAAATAGATTTGCCAGAAATGGGCTGATCGCCAAAATGGAGTAGCACACAACCATGATGGAGAGCCAGCCCAATGACCAGTATAGACCTTACGACTTTGTTTACCATCCTTTTTGTTATCGTTGACGATTGGTATCTTGAGAAAGGATGCCAGTTCT
>JAJEGA010000018.1 GCA_022820125.1 Anaerolineae bacterium
CAGCTATCCGTTGGCGCGCCCGCTGTACATCTACAGCGACGCCGGCATCATGGCGGAGAAGCCGCAGGTGAACGCCTTCATCAACTTCTACTTGACCCACGTCAACGACGAAGTCATTGATGTCGGCTATTTCCCGGCTTCCGAGAGCGCGCTGAACGCCGCCAAACAAGCCTACCTCAATGCGATGATGGGTATGTAGCCCAGCTGACACTATACAGAGTAGCCGCGGGGATGCGGCAAGGTCGTCTGCGGCCGCGTCCCCGTCACTATGCGCTGACAACCAGTGCCTTTCGACGGCAAGAGCGTAAGAAAGGCTTACAATGGGGAAGTCCCGTTCAGCACTGACGAGCGGGCGTTTCAATGTGAGAATGAACAATGCGTGACCAGCAGCCTTCGACTCAATACGCGGTTCAGAGCGAGCGCCGACCCCTCAGCCTCAAGCGCAAATTCAAGCTGCATGAAGCAGTCATTCAGGTCGGCTTGTTGGCTTGCGGCCTGCTATCCATATTCACCACGCTGGGCATCATCCTGGTGCTGGGCAACGAGTCAATCTCGTTCTTCACGCGCGACCAGTGGGTGAACAGCAACCGCCCCATCTTGAGCGACATGGACGAGGCGACCACGATCTTCACTGTGGCGCCGGGCAAGGCTTTGGCAGCGGTCGAAGCGAGCGGCGCCATTCGCGTGGGTCAAGAAGTCATGCAGGTCCTCGAGTTTCAAAACAACCAATTTGACATCGCTGCGGTAGGCACCGGCGGCGGATTCAAGCGCTGGTGCGCGCTGGATGTCGAACTCGCCGAGCTTGGGTTACGGCGGCCGCAGATCATCAACGCCAGCCGGCCCGTCACGCCGAGAGAAATCGAGCGTTGCGCCTCGCTCGGCATTCAGCCGATTCCCTTCCGCGTCGGCACGGACGCGCTGGCCATCGTCGTTAGCGCCAACAACGACTTCATCACCGAGCTGAGCTTCGGCGAATTGCAAACCATATTCGGCGAGGCGGATAGATGGTCCGACGTGCGCGCAGGCTGGCCCGATGAAGCGATCCAGTTGGTCATCCCCGGGCAAGACAGCGGCACATTTGATTTCTTCGTTGAAGCGGTCTTGGATGGCGATCCGGCGGCGCTGCTGGCAAATGATCCGATCATGTCGGAAAACGACAATCAGTTGGCAGGCAGCATTCAGCGCAATCCCAGCGCCATCGGCTTCTTCGGTTATGCCTACTATCTGGCGAACATGGATGAGCTTAAGATTCTGGCTTTGGATGGCGTCGCGCCGTCTGCGGCGACTGTGGAAGATGGCAGTTACGCTCTCTCGCGTCCGCTCTTTATCTACAGCGACGCCGATATCATACGCGAACAGCCGCAAGTCAAACATTTCATCAGCTATTATCTCAAACATGTCAACGAGGCGGTTGTAGATGTTGGCTATTTCAAAGCTTCATCCGAGGCGCTGGCGAAGGCGCGCGAAGAGTGGATGATAGCGACCGGCGCCGCCGACCTTAAACCCGTCAACCCTGCAGAAGTTTCCGGCGCGCTGGTTGCCGCCGGCAGTTCCACCGTATTCCCGCTCACCGAGCGCATCAGCGAGCGCTTCGTTGAAGCAGGATACCGGCCTCGCTTCAAGGTGCGGCGCGGCCTACGAGGCGAGAATACCATCGCGCCCCACAGCGCCGGCGTCGCGGTGGAATATAACGACCGCCCGACGCTCGTCGAGTTCTTCACCAATACCAATTGGATCCCGGCTATTGGCGAGTTCGGCGTCATCCCTTTGATCAACGCCACCTTGATGACGAGCACTATCGCGATGCTGGTGGCGCTGCCACTGGGCCTTGGCGCGGCGATCTATCTGAGTGAATACGCGTCGCCGAGAGTGCGCAACTGGCTCAAACCTGTGTTGGAAATCCTTGCGGGCATTCCGACGGTCGTCTACGGCTACTTCGCGCTGACCTTTATGACGCCGCTGCTGCGGAGCATTTTCGGCATTGAAGTCGTCAACATTTATAATACCGCCTCGGCCGGCATCGTGGTCGGCATTCTCATCATCCCGCTGATCAGCTCAATGAGCGAAGACGCCTTGCACGCCGTGCCGCAATCATTGCGCGAAGCGTCTTACGGCTTGGGCGCGACCAAGCTGGAAACAGTGATCAAAGTGGTGGTTCCGGCGGCGCTGAGCGGGATACTGGCCGCTTTTATCGTTGCCGTGTCACGCGCCATCGGCGAGACGATGATCGTAGCGATTGCGGCCGGCGCCGGACCCAATTTCAGCTTCAACCCCCTTGACTCAGCCGAGACGATGACCGGGCATATCGCGCGCATCAGCGGCGGCGACCTGAGTTATGACTCGATTGATTACAACAGCATCTTCGCCATTGGGCTGACGCTCTTTCTGATGACCTTCACCCTCAATGCGCTCAGCCGCGTCATCATCAGCCGCTTCCGAGAGGCTTACTAATGGCGGGTGAAATGAACAATCAGCCGCGCTACTACATGCCCAAAGAAGCGGACTTCTTCCGCCATCTGGAACAGCGGCATCGGCGCGGGCGCTACGGCCGACTATTCAATTATTTCTCAATCGCGGTCGCCGGGCTGGCGCTGATCGCCCTCTTCCTCAATGTCGCCAACGAAGCCTTCGGCACAATCGGCGTGGTTAATACCATCGAGCCGGAGATCTTGACTGACGGGCGGCCGCTGAGCGACCTGAGCAATGATGAACTGGCGGCCATCCTGGCGGAGCATGTCGGCGGACGCCTGCGCGTCTTGATCCGCGATACGATCAGCCAGGTGGATAATGCCCGTTTCACCAAAGCGACAGTGGCTGAAATCGTCGGCGGCGAGGCGGTTGATCCGGCGATCGCGGATGAGCTGCTCAAGGCAATCAGCAAAGAACGGCAAGCCGATCTGCTGGCGCGCTACGCCGATAAGGGAACCTTGCGCAACCTGGTGCTGGAGGAAGTGATCGAGCGGCAGGTCATCGCCAGCTTCACGCTCAGCGAGACGATCTTCAATTTCGCCGCCGTCAAAGCGGAGATTGAAGGACCGATCCTCAACGAATACAAGAAGGCAAATCGCCTGGATGAAGCCAAAGTCCGCGTGATTCGCTTCCACAGTTGGCTGGACAGCGACTTCCTGGCGACGCCCATGTCGAGCACACCGGCGCTGGCTGGCGTCCGTACCGCGCTGATTGGCTCCATCGGGCTGATGGCGGTGGTCGTGTCAGTGGCGCTGCCGATCGGCGTTGGCGCCGCCATCTACCTGGAAGAGTACGCGCATCACGGCTTCGTCAATCGCCTGATCGAGACCAATGTGCGCAACCTGGCCGGGGTGCCGTCCATTATCTACGGGATGCTCGGGCTGGCTATCTTCGTGCGCGCGCTGGCGCCCTTCACCAGCGGATTGATTTTCCATCACAACTTTGATGTTCCCACCATCGAAACCGTGGTCGAGCGCATCGCGCCCGCATTTGATGGCGCAGTCAGCTTTGACGGGACCGCCCTCAGCAGCTATAGCGAGCAGCTTGACGCGCCGACGCTTGGGAAAGTCGTCGATGTGTTTTTGCATTTTGGCACGCCCAGCTTGAGGATGCTGGGAAACTCTTCCCCGGTTGATATGGCGAATGCGCTGGCGGCGGCTTTCGATATCGCCGTCAATGTGACGGAGACGCGCGCCGATGAAGAACACGACCTGGAAACACGCGGCGCCTATTATCGTTTTGACGTCGCTGCTGGCGCGCCAGTCAGCAATGAGACTTACGACCGGTTGATGGCGAGCCTAGTGCGCGTCAACAGCTTCGCGCCGAACGGCCGCACGCTGGTCAGCGCCGGCTTGACGCTGGTGTTGCTGATTTTGCCCATCATCATCATCAACGCGCAGGAAGCGATCCGCGCCGTGCCCTACACCATTCGGGAAGCTTCCTACGGCTTGGGCGCGACGCGCTGGCAAACGATCTGGAGGCAGGTTCTGCCGGCGGCTCTGCCCGGCATCATGACAGGCACAATTCTGTCCGTATCGCGCGCGGTCGGGGAGACGGCGCCGCTCATTGTCGTCGGCGCGGCGACCTTCCTGGTGGCCGACCCCACCAGCCCCTTCTCGCAATTCACAGCGATGCCGATTCAAATCTATCAATGGACGGCGCGGCCCCAGGGCCAATTCGCCGATATCGCCGCGGCCGCCATCATCGTGCTGCTGGCGCTGATGCTCTCGCTGAACGCTGCCGCCATTTTCCTGCGCAACCGCTATTCGATAAGGTTCTAATCTATGGCGCTTCAAGAGCAAATATCGGTGAAAACCGAGACCGACATGGTGCTGCAATTGCGGGATTGCAGCTTCTATTACGGGGCGCTGCGGGCGGTGGCAAAGGTCAGCCTGCCGGTGTACAAGAACCGCATCACTGCCTTGATCGGTCCTTCCGGCTGCGGCAAGAGCACGGTGCTGCGCGGCATCAATCGGATGTTGGAGCTGACGCCCGGCGCGCGCGTCGAAGGCGAGATCGTCTATCGCGGGCAAAATCTCTATGCCGATGATGTGGATCCGGTCGAAGTGCGCCGGCGCATCGGCATGGTTTTCCAAAAGCCGAATCCCTTTCCCAAGAGCATATTCGACAATGTCGCCTATGGTCCGCGGCTTCTCGGCGTCAAGAAGAAGGGCGCGCTGGATGAAATCGTCGAGCGCAGCCTGCGCGGCGCATCGCTCTGGGACGAGGTCAGCGGCGACCTGAACAAGTCGGGCTTGGCGCTATCCGGCGGGCAGCAGCAGCGGCTCTGCATCGCGCGCGCGATCGCGGTCGAGCCTGATGTCATCCTGATGGACGAGCCTTGCTCGGCGCTGGACCCGATCGCGACCCAGCGCATCGAAGAACTAATGTCGGAACTGCAGCGCGATTACACCATCGTCATCGTCACGCACAATATGCAGCAGGCGCAGCGCGCTTCCGATTACACCGCTTTCTTCAACATCCGCAAGGAAGTCGAAGACGGTCGCGAAATCCGCTGGGGCGAACTGGTCGAGTACGATGATACGGAGAAGGTATTCGGCAGCCCGGCGCTGCAAGAGACGGCCGATTACATCGCCGGGCGTTTTGGTTAGCGAGCAAGAATCATTTACAAGATTCAAACGGGCGACTCACAGGGTTGCGTAGACACCGACCTTCGACACTGACCGTCAGTCGCCCCTACAAGGCTTGTCCGGTACTTGGAGTTAAACGAGTCAGACGCGCATTTTTCTTCCGTCTGCTTGCTGGCTGTAGGGGCGATCAACCTGATCGCCCGCTTGACAGCGCGTTTTTGGACCAACCCAGCGGGCGACTTAATAGGTCGCCCCTACACCGGTCGCTTATGCGAACAGATCTTGGCCGATTGGCGGCATGTTATGTCGAAATCCTGTCAGTAGCGGATAAGCCTTACAAGGTCCTTCTTTAGCGGGCAAAATGAAAAATCTCTGTGCCTCGGCGCCTCTGTGGCAATTTTTTTAATGCAATCGCCCTGCATTTTCGCCATGTTTCTATAGGATTGCCGCCCAATTTGCGCCATAATGCCTTGCGGAATAAACCAAGCGAAAGCAGCGACCTTGACCAGCATCAAGCGGATTGGCGTTTTGGCCCATCCATCACGCCCCGATACGCATCCGGTGGCGCGTGAGATTGCCGCGACCCTCCGCCAGCGCGGCATCGAAAACTGGGTCCAGGCAGTCTGGGACGAAGACAGCGTGGCCCGCGATGTCGCCTGCTCTGATGTCGTCATGGCGATCGGCGGCGACGGCGCCATGCTGCGCGCGGCTCGCGTCTGCGCCGAGCAGGAAGTACCGGTGCTGGGCGTGAACATGGGCTGGTTGGGTTTCCTGACCGAGATCGAGAAACCCGAAGATTGCGCCAAGGGCTTGGACAAATTGCTCGCCGGTGATTACTGGATTGAGCGGCGCATGATGCTGCAAGCCACCGTGCTGGAAGACAAGCGGCGCGTAATCGGCAGCTTCCGCGCGCTAAATGATGTGCTCGTCAGTGGCAGCGTCTTCGGGCGCATGGTGCAGATCGCCGCCTACATCGACAAGCATTGGGCGACCACTTACAACGCCGATGCCTTGATCCTCTCGACGCCGACCGGCTCCACCGCATACGCTCTGGCGACCGGCGGACCCATCCTGCCGCCGGAATTGCATAATATCCTGCTGACGCCGATGGCGCCGCATCTAAGCATGGATCGGCCCATCGTGCTTTCGCAGGGGGCGGTGGTCGATATTGAACCGACGCGCGAAAATCGGCACAACGTCGTGCTGACCGTCGATGGCCGGGTAGCCGCCGAACTGGATGAGAATCAGCATATCTGCGTCAAATCCGCCGAGCCGCAAAGCCAGTTCGTTCGCTTGCGCGACCGCAATTATTTCTACCGCTCGCTGCTCGATCGCATGGAGCCGCGGATAAACCGACTTGCGCCGCGCCGCATGACCTTTTAGCAGTCCGGGTCGGCGGCGAATTGCATGAAATTTGTAAGGGCTGCCTGCCAGGTCGCCCGCCGATATAGACCTTCGGCGATGGGGTAGAAACCATGAGCGAAAACGCGCTCGAAAACGAAATCCACTACTGCGCCCTTCACCCGGAACGCGATACTGAGTTGCGCTGCAACCGCTGCGAGCGCTATATGTGCGTTGATTGCGCGGTACGCACGCCGGTCGGCTACACCTGCCGCGAATGCGTGCGCGGGCACGAAGACCGATTCTTCGAAGGCACCGTCATCGACTATGGACTGGTCGTGGCGATCTGCGCGGCAGGCGGCGCGCTGACGACCTTGGCGCTGCTGCTCATCGGCGGCTTCCTGATCCTGGGCTTCATCGTGGCGCCGGCCATCGGCGGGGCGGCGGCGCAAGTCGCGCTCCAACTGACGGGACGGCGGCGCGGACGCTACAGCGGCTACCTGGCTGCCGGCGGCGTGCTGGCGGGCGGTATCGCCTCGGCGCTGCTGCTGGTCGGCGGCTTGGGCATCTTCACCCTGCTCTATCTGGCGCTGGCTGCCTCAGCCGCCTACGCGCGCTTCAAAGTTTCGATCTAGCGTCATGCTAGAAGAACTGCGCATTCAGAACTTCGCCGTCATCGACCGTCTCGAGCTCCAATTCGGCGCCGGCTTCAACGTCATCACAGGCGAGACGGGCGCCGGCAAGTCGATTCTGATTGACGCGGTAGAGCTGCTTCTGGGCGCGCGAGCCGACCCCAATTATGTGCGCGCCGGCGGCGATCGCAGTCTGATCGAGGGCGTCATCAAGCTGGATCCAAGAACGCGGCTCAACATTATGGCGCTGCTGCAGCGCGAAGACCTGATTGATGATGCCGACCCTGATTACCTGACGCTGATGCGCGAGCTGCGGCGGCGCGGGCGCTCAACGGCGCGCATCAATGGGTTCCCCGTCCGCAGCGACCTGCTGACCGAAATCGGGCGCGAACTCTTCGACATCCACGGGCAGAGCAGCCACCTCTCACTGTTTCGCCCGCGTTTTCACATCGACTTGCTGGATCGCTACGCCGATCTGCTGGATCTGCGCGCCGGGCTGGCGGAGATGGTCGGCGAGTTGACGGCGGCGCAAGCCGAGACGCGCGCCCTGCGAGACGACCGGGAAGCGCTCCGCCGGCGAGCGGATCTGCTGCGGCATGAAGTCAATGAGATTGAAGCGGCCGCCTTGGAAAGCGATGAAGAAGCCGAATTGCTGGCGGAACGCCATCGCCTGGCCAATAGCGAGCAACTGGCGGCGCTGGCGGCGGAAGCGGCGCAACTGCTCAACGGTGATGAACGCAGCCGCGCTACGGGGGCAGTTGACGGCTTGATGGGCGCCGCGGCCGCGCTGGCGAAGCTGGCGCAAATCGACCCCGATTTCAGCGGCGACCACGCATTGGCCGACAACCTGGCGCAGGGCGCGCAAGAATTGGCGCTGACCCTGACGCGCTATGCCGATGACATTGAATACGATCCGCAGCGGCTCAACGAGTTGGAAGAGCGGCTGGAGCTCATCCGAACGCTCAAGCGCCGCCACCGCGTCAATAGCATCAACGACCTTCTCGCTTATGCCGCGCGCGCCACAACCGAATTGGAGAGCATCGACCAAAGCGACGATCGCCTCGCCCAATTGCAGCGGCGCGAGAACGAACTGCTGCGGCATATCGGCGATATCAGCGCGCGTTTGAGCCAGGCGCGGGCGGGCGCCGGGCGCTCCCTTAGCGACGCGGTCGTGCGCGAATTAGCCGACCTGCGCATGGAGCGGACGCAATTCGAGGTGCTGCTCGCCCAAGCGGAGCACCCGGCCGGCTGCATCATCGGCGACAAACGCTACAAGTTTGATGGAGCCGGCATCGATGATGTGGAATTCATGCTAAGCGCCAACCCGGGCGAGCCCTTGCGGCCGCTGGCGAAAGTCGCTTCCGGCGGCGAAGCGGCGCGCATCATGCTGGCGCTGAAACGGGTGCTGACCGCAGCCGATCAAACGCCGATTCTGATCTTCGACGAGGTCGATCAAGGCATCGGCGGGCGCATCGGCGCGGTCGTCGGCGAGAAGCTGTGGTCGCTTTCGCAGGCGCATCAGGTGCTCTGCGTGACGCATTTGCCCCAACTGGCGAGCTACGCCGACGAGCATTTTCAGGCGCAAAAGACCGTGAGCGGCGGGCGCGCGGCGACGCAGGTGAGAGCGCTTGCGAATGACGAGGCGCGGGTCAGCGAGCTGGCGGCGATGCTTGGCGCGGCGGGCAAGGCGGGGGTTCAGAGCGCGCGGGAGATTCTGGCGAGTGCGCGGGGGCGGAAGGGGGCCGTGTAGGGGCGACCCAGTGGGTCGCCCGCGAATGGTAGTTACTCTCAACTCTGCGCTTCCAACGCATTGTAGGTTATGTAAGCGATTGCCGTTCGTATGCCTTGGCTACGAGCAATTAGAGTTCGGCTACCTGGCGCAAGCATACCAGCATGCATGAATACGCAGTCTTCGGATTCTGGATCGAATTCCGCATCTCCTAGCCATTGAGCCAATTCCTGTGCTGGTCTACCGAATTCAATAGTCCAGACATAATGGCATCCTGCTAGAACTTGGAGAGTCGTCACGCTGTACGCCAAAAACTGAGACCGATGGCTTGCGACGAAGTCCTCCTCAACCTCGATTGAAAGCAACTCCTCGTATTCGGCGCGTGCGCTAGGCAGAAAATCGTCCGCCCAGGAAATGCCTAAGTCGAGCAATTCCTCATAGTTCTGTTCAGCCTCAAGAACTCGCGCGCGGCTGGCGCGACCTCCATAGCCAAAACTCAGAACTTTCAGACACCGTGCTAGTTGATTGACTGCAAGCAAGTGATTGCTGCGCAGGCTAGGGGTAGTGCGTTCCATCTCAACCCGACCGGCCAGCAATTCGCTTCTCCCTAGCTCAACGAGTTCAACAGCCGCACGATTGAAGGGATCCCGGTCGTCAAATCGTGTCTTGGTGACTGCGTCAATGTTACGCGTCTGCGCCAAATCTGAGAACATTCGCCGCAGGCTTTTGGTGTTGGCTTCCTCATACAGCACTACTGGGATGGACATATTGTCAAGCCGCAAGAGCTTTTGCTGTAGATTTCCAAGACTCCGGCCATTAATTTGCGAAATGTCCTTCGTCGATTGGATTTCTTGGCGCAACCGATCACGTACGGATTGGATCGCCATTCGCCTGTGCTGACCGTCTAGGATCATTATGCTACTTGTTCCGCCGTCAAGAGAAATACGTACGAAACCGAGCGTTGCCGAAGACTGGCCATCGTCATCTTCGTACGCGATGAATTCGATAGCGCTAGGATCGATACCCAATAGAATTGAACCTAGCACCCAGTCCTCAATGTCGTACATGTAGTCAGCGATTCGCCGAGAATGCGCAGGATGAAAGCGGCGATTGGCTTTGTCAATTCGTTCTGTGTTGACAAAGTTAGGGACGTTGCTATCCAACGTGCCCAAGTCCATCACGAGCGAATACGCTGTTCGCCCACCCTGCTGATACTTCTGAGCATCGAATTCGAGAAACTGCTTTCTGCTTTTACGAACTGTAATCATCTGATTACCCTCCAGAATTAGCACGATAATTGCATCATAAAATATAATTATCGATTAGTCAACACCGAGATTATAATTAGATTATACTTTAATTTTTTGTCTACGATTAATGGATTCAGCTCCTTCGCGGAGTCAGCTTGCCCTGATGTAAGATTCCCAACCCGCCCCTCGTCCATAGTACGACGCAAAATCGCGGGAGGACCCCACCATGTCCCTCCAACATGATGGCGACCAACTGGACAAACTGATCGATTTCATCGCCAACGCGCCGGCCGATGAATCGCTGATTAACATGGACTGCAACGACTGCTGCGAAAAGCTCACCCAGCTGGCCGAGCAAGTGGCCAACGGCGCCGACCTCAACGAAATTTGGCCCGAGATGCAGAAGTTCATGCGCTATTGGGGCGATTGCCGCGAAGAATTTGACGCGCTCGTCGCCGTGATCCGGCAAGAAAAAGCGCTGGAAGGTTTTGACTTTTCCGAAATGATGCCCCCACCCCAAACCCCTCCCCCAAAATGAGGGAGGTGCTTAACCAACAGAATAACGAGGCAAGGGAATGAAAAAAGAACGTGTTGTCATCATCGGCTCGGGACCGGCAGGCTTGACCGCCGCCCTCTACACCGCCCGCGCGCAGCTGGCGCCCGTGGTCATCGCCGGCAGCCAGCTCGGCGGGCAGGTCGCCATCACCCATGAGATCGAGAATTATCCCGGCTTCCCCGATGGCTTGAGCGGACCTGAACTGGTCGAGCGCATGAAAGAGCACGCCGAGAACTTCGGCGCGAAAGTGGAATTCGACCTGGTCGAAAGCGTCGATTTCAGCAAGGGCTCGCCCTTCCACATCAAGACCATGGGCGAAGACTACCTGGCCGACGCCGTCATCATCACCATCGGCGCCGACCCGCGCAAGCTCGGCGTGCCGGGCGAAGAAGACTACATCGGCGCCGGCGTCAGCTATTGCGGCACCTGCGATGGCTTCTTCTTCCGCGGCAAGGATATCGTCGTGGTCGGCGGCGGCGATTCGGCGCTGGAGGAAGGCATCTTCCTGACGCGCTTCGCCAACAGCGTCAACGTGATCCACCGCCGCGACGAGCTGCGCGCCGGGGTGCAATTGCAGACGCGCGCTTTCAAGAATGAGAAGATCAGCTTCACCTGGAACGCGGTGGTCGAGGAGATCATCGGCGGCGATGAAGGCGGCGTCAATGCCGTGCGCCTGAAAGACACCACCACGGGCGAGGAGAGCCTGCATCCGACCGAAGGCGTCTTCATCTTCATCGGGCATGACCCCAACAACGCCGTCTTCGGCGACCAGATCGCGCTGAATGAGAACGGCTATATCATCACCGATCAGCGTTATCGCACGAACGTTGAAGGCGTCTTCGCGGCTGGCGAGATTCAGGATGAGATCTGGCGGCAAGTGGCGACATCAGTCGGGCAAGGCACATCGGCGGCGATGGCGGCGATTCAGTGGTTGGAAGAGCACGAAGCCGAGCTGCAAGCGCTGGATGAGGTGGCGGCTTAGCAACAAGTCGCCTAGGTTCTTAACCACTTCCTACAAGACAGCCAGATGCAACATACGGCCTATTTCTGGGAGTCACTCGACTCTGAAGGTAGCTGTTCCTTTCCGGAAGGGCTTGTATCATCTGGTAACTGTTTTTGTTCTACACTTCCGCCGCTGCGCCACGTTGTAAGAACTTTATCGATAGCGCTACTGGCTGTGAATAGGCCAATTGGTATACTCGCTAGAAGTGTAATTTCAACGATCGCTCCAGCCGATATGGCAAAAATTATAGGGAGAGTCAGTATTAGTGGGATGGTATTCGACGTCAACAAACTAGCCATGTTGTATAGGAACGTGAAGAGTTGCTGGCGTTTGACTATCCTTATAACTTCCTTTCCACCGTCAGGAATGGCATTCTGATAGCCCTCAATAATCGAAGGATGAGGAAAGATATCAGAGGAATAAGAGTAAGCTTCAAACTTGCCCCTTATTACGCTCTGACCTTCACGTTCGCCAGCATCTTCTGGCATTCGGTGTCGTCCTTGAGTTCTTCCGGATAAATGTTCGTATGGTCCGACAGCACGAACATTGCTTGCCGCACATGATTACCAGTTGCTACCCAACATTCCCGGATAGCAGCATTCTGCTCCCTAATCAAGTCATAGGGTGTTACTGACTGTGCTGAGCCCAATGTCTTCATGGAGCCATCAATTCCGCTGTACCACGCGTCGTGGTTGAACACGAAATTTGACTTCGGGACTTTAGTTTCATATGGTTTCATGGCAATCTCCCCTGCAATTCCTGAAAAGAAGAATCCAAGTCTCAATTCGCGCCCAACTATAACTCATCATAAACACAAGTCAAAAAACCTGTCAATTGGCTAGAAATGACACAAATTGCAAATTATCCGGCTACGGCTTTCTGGTACTGACAATACGTACAGACGCAATCTAAGTAGCGCTCGCCTTTAGTTTATTCCAGTACGAGCAGGACGTGAAAACTGACTTCCGACACATTGACTCTCACAGTCGCCCCATCCGCTTCCCACGACACTTCCGTTTCGTCTCCAAATGCGGATACCGCAGTCGCAGGTCGCTCAAGGTCCGCTTCGACAGTCACATCAAAACTCGGAATCGTCTCATTGATCGGCAGCCGCGTCTCATCGCGCACGCTGTTGACCAGGTGAATCAGCGTCCGCGCGCCCTGGCGAAAAGCCGTCAGCGCGAGCGCGTCGCGGGCGCCGCGCACGCGAATTGGCGCCGGCGATTGCGCCGTCCACAAAAGCGCATCGGCGATCAAGTTGCGAAAGTCGCGGATGCCAAATTCCAGGTAGCGAACGCCGATCGGCTTGGCGAAGTAGACGCTGCGCCCGGCGCCCCGCTGATGGGTCAAGACGGTGGGCGGTCCCCTGTCATCGCCCAGCGGTCCGTAATGCACTTCGGACGCGCCTCCCACATAAGCGACCGGGCGCGCGCCGCTCGGCTCAACAGCGACCTGCATGCCCATCGTGGGAATTCGCTTGGCTGAAGGAATCGCCGTCGGCAAGTCGTGCTTTAGCGTCATCTGCATATAGACATCGAGTTCAAAGGACAGCTGCGCGCCAGTGTAACGAATACCAAAAGCGTCGGCGAAGTCGTCGTGCCCGGAACGCTGTCCGGTGGTATCGTACATCCCGCTTTCGTAGGACGCGATGAGACCGCCGCCGCCCGCGGCGAATTGCCGCAGCAGCGCCTTGCTTTCGGCCGCGAGGCAGCTTGCGTTTGGGATGATGATCGCGCGGTAGCCGTCGAGTCGCTCGGCGAGGTCGGCTTCAGTGATTATGTCGAAGAGGATCTTCTCTTGCAGCAGCGCTTTGGCGAAGCCCTTGACTTCGCCGATATGCGACGGCTTCCCCGCGCGATAATCGAAGCGTTCAACGGTCGCGGCGGAATAAAGCAGCGCGACATAGGGGACGCTTTGCCGATTCATCAAATAGGGCGCCAGCGCCTTTGCCTCGGCGAAACGGGCATAAACCTGCTCCCAAGCCGCTTGATCCACCTGATCGGGATAATAGCGGGCGAAGAGCAGCGAGGCATTATTCGCCAGCAACTCGGCGGTCGACAGGCGCAATTCGGCTTCGCTCAATCCGTAGAGATCAAAGGGCGATTGCGCCATCATGCTGAGCACAAGCGCCTGCTTGCCTTTGGCGATGGACTGGACGTAGCGCATGGCGACGCCATACCACCAGAGCGGCTCGCCGATGCTGGCGCGGTAGAGCTCCATGTGCACGATATCGCCGGTCGCCGCCGTCTGCGCCATGTCATCGGCATGCGCCAGCGGCACATGCCAGGAGACGCCGAAGCGCTCGCGATAATATGACGGCCGCCGCGGCGCCCCGGAAAGAGAAGCGGACTCAGCGCTTAGAACCCCTAGCGGAAAGGCGCCCTGGAAGAATACGCAGCGGTCAGCGCGTTTGGCCTCTCGATACAGCGACCGCCGCCACTCGGCTATTTGCTGGCAGCGCCAGCGCAAAAAGGTCTGGAAGACGGGATCATCCCACTGCTCGTCGACCGGCAGCGGGCTGCCAAACTCAGCTTCAAATGCCTGCTGGCAAGCGCGGCTGGCGCTCCAACTTTGGAAGCTCGGTTCATCGAAGTAAAAGCCGTCAACATCGTAGCTTTCGCCGATTTCGCTTACAATCGAAGCGAAGTAATCGCGATAGGGGCTTAACGGGTCCATCGCCACCGAGTTGTAATCCGCATCCCAAGAAGTGACGGCGCCATCGGCTTTGCGCTGCGCCCAATCGGGATGGGCGAAGTAAAGCTCGCGATTCCCCCAGATCGACGCCAGATAAGCCACCACCCGCTGCCCATTTGCGCGCGCCGCTTCAATCGCCTCAGCCAGCAAGTCGCGCTCGCCCAAGCCGGGATAATGCGGCGCGATCTTGCTCTGGAAGAAGGCGGTCCCGCCCGGATAGTAACCAGTCGAGAAGACGACCAGTGTGTTGGCGCCGCCCCGATGCGTTTCGTCGACGATGCCCTTGACATCGATCGTCGCCACGTCAGCCGCGGGGAACTCCAGCGTGACGGCACGAATCTGTTCCTCCCACCACTTTGTCATGTCTGCGTTTCCCTTCGAGTTTTTCGGGTCATGCGGGCGGCTTGACAAGTCGCCCCTGCAAGCCACGCTGTGAAGGAATGGCCTGTGCGAGCGTCATGCGCGTCAACTTGCGACACCGCACCAGTCAACCGCCATGCGCGCCAGTACGCGGGCGCAATCGATGACCTGCTCGAATTCGATGTATTCATCGGTGCTGTGGATCATCGCCCCCGATGGACCAAAGAGCACGGAAGGCGTGTTCCCATACAGCACGGGCAAGCGCAAATCGCAGCCGCCGGCGCCGTCCACCTGGGCATCGCGCCCGGTGACGGATTTAGCCGCCGCCTTCAGCGTATGCACCATAGGGTGATTCGGGTCGATTTCGGCAGCGTCAAACCATAAGCCAAACCATTCGATCTTGAGCGGATGCTCGCTGAACCAAAGATCCTTCGCCGACCATTCGAGAATGTAGCGGCGGAAGTCCTCTTTGATCTCGTGAATATCTTCGCCGGGCAGGCATTCGATGGTGCCCTCCAGCAGCGCCTGCGAAGCGACAGTCGAGGGCCATTCGCCCGCCTGTATCTTGCAGATGCCGGTCGGCACTTTGGTGTCGTAGGCGTCGTCATAAAGCGGGTGCGACACGACCGATTCGCGCATGATCGAGTAGGCTTCGACTGCTTGAAAGACCTCAAAAGCCTTGGTTATGGGATTGGTCAGCTGATGCTTGTATTCGACGCCGCCCTCTTCGCCCGGCACCGTGATGCGGAAGAATTGCGCGCCGCGATTCGAGACCGAAAGGCGATCCATGCCAGTCGGCTCGGTGAAGATGCAGGCATCGGCGTTGTGCCCGCGCAGGACAGTCGCCAGCGTGCCGTTGCCGCCCGCTTCTTCATCGACCACACAGTCGACGATCAAATCGCCGGCTAATTCTATGCCCGCCGTTTGCAGCGCCAACACGGTGAGCACATTGCTGACGACGCCGCCTTTCATATCGGCGCTGCCGCGGCCATAAACCTTGCCATCGACGAATTCGCCGCTCCAGGGTCCGTGCTCCCAAAGCTCAGGCGGGCCGATCGGCACCACGTCGACATGCCCGTTCAGCTTCAGCGATTTGCCGCCGCCGGCGCCGCGCATGATGCCGACCACATTGGGGCGCTCGGCATAAGACCAGCCGGTGGGCACATAAGCCGGGTGCGCCGCCAGCTCGTCATCGTCCGGTACCCAGCGATCGACATCCAATTCCATGCGGCGCAACTGGCGCTCAAGCACATCAATACAGGGTTTTTCCGCCCCTTCCAGCGATGGGATGCGCACTAATTCTTGCAGCAGCTCCAGCGCTTGGTCGCGGTGCTTTTCGATTGCCTGGTCGATTTGGTCATAGAGCATGATTCGTCATCCTTTCACCGCGCCGCCACTTATGCCCGCGGAAGTCCAGCCTGATTGGACGGACGATACAGAGAGTATACTATGGCTCCAAGGAAAGGCGAAACTAGCGGGATTGATTCGCGGTTCGAACAGGCAAAGGGCGAAGTATGCCGAGAATTTTTGACAATGTCGGGGAAGAATTGCTGACAGCGCTGCGCAATACGATGCAATCGGCAGAACGTGCCGATTTCTGCGTCGGCTATTTCAATTTGCGTGGCTGGAAACTGATACGCGCCGAAATCGACCAGTTATCCAACGGGACCAGTCGCGTACTTGTTGGAATGCAGCGCGCGCCGGCTGATGAACTGCGGCAACTCTACCGCTTGCAACCATTGCGGGACCTGGATCAAGCGCAAGTATTAAGCCGCAAACGGGCAATCGTCAAACATTTCCGCGAGCAACTGACCTTCGGCGCGCCGAATAACGAGGACGAACAAGGCTTGCGCGACCTCGCCCGCCAACTGCGATCAGGCAAGGTCAAGGTGAAACTGTTCTTGCGCTATCCGCTGCATGCCAAGCTCTATCTGATTCACAAGGCAGACTACAATACACCCACCCTGGCTTTCCTCGGCAGCAGCAATCTGACGCTCGCCGGCTTAAAGCAGCAGGGCGAGCTCAATACTGAGATCAGCGATTACGATGCCTGCCAAAAGCTCAATGCCTGGTTCAATGAGCGCTGGGACGACCGCTGGTGCCTCGATATTACGCCGGATTTGATTGATGTCATTGACGAAAGCTGGGCGCGAGAAAATATGCTCACGCCCTACGAGCTATATCTGAAGATCGCCTATCACCTGGCGCAAGAAGCGCGGGCGGGCCTCAACGAATTCAAGCTGCCGCCAGAATTTGACAGGCTGCTGGATTTCCAAGCAGCTGCTGTCCGAATTGCCGCCCGCCACCTAGATACTCGCGGTGGTGTATTGCTCGGGGATGTGGTCGGGTTGGGGAAAACGCTCATGGCCACCGCGGTAGCGAGGATTTTCCAAGACGATCATTCATGGGATACGCTCATTATCTGCCCGCCGAATCTTGTATCGATGTGGCAGAAATATCGCGCTGATTATCGTCTCACTGGAGATGTTGTCTCCCTCGGTATGGTGACTAAAGAATTGCCTGATTTGCGCCGTTATCACATCGTCATTATCGATGAGAGCCACAATCTACGTAATCGCGACACCCGGCGCTATCGAGCGGTGCATGATTACATCAGCAGCAACGACAGCCGCTGCATCTTGCTCTCGGCGACCCCTTACAATAAGAGCTTCCTGGACCTGTCCGCTCAGCTGCGTTTGTTCATCGGTGAAGACGCTGTGCTGCGAATTCGACCGGAGCAATACCTGAAGACAATCGGCGAGGCGCAGTTCCAGCAGCAATTCCAAGCCCATCCACGCTCAATCGTCGCTTTTGAGAAAAGTGAAAATCCGGACGACTGGCGCGATCTGATGCGCCTCTACCTGGTGCGCCGCACGCGCAGCTTCATCGAGAAAAATTACGCCGAAACCGATCAAGTTTCCGGGCGCCGATTCTTGGAACTGCAAGATGGCGGGCGCTTTTACTTTCCTCGCCGCGTCCCGAAGACTGTCTCGCTGAAAGAAAGCGCGCAGTATCAGCGGCTCTATTCCGACCAAGTGGTTGACTTGGTTAATGACCTGAGCCTGCCGCGCTATGGCTTGGGCCAATATGTTGACCAGAAGGAAGCCGAAACCGCGACAACGGGGGAAAAGCAGCAAATTGAAAACCTGTCCCGCGCTGGCAAACGATTGATGGGTTTCTGTCGCACAAACCTCTTCAAACGGCTGGAAAGCAGCGGCCAGTCATTCCTGCTATCGGTAGATCGCCACATCGCGCGTAATTTTGTCTTCCTCCATGCGATAGCGAACGACTTGGAGCTGCCTATCGGATCATTGGATGCCCATATTCTCGATAGCGACACCCAGGACGAAGACAGCGATTCCGATTATGTCGCCTTACGCTTGGACAATGACACCGATTCCTACGGCGCCGCCGACGCGGATGATCTTGGCGAGACTTATGCCCAGCGCGCTCGCGCCGCATACAACTTGTATTCGGGACCGTACCGCCATCGCTTCAAATGGCTGCGCGCGTCGCTATTCGCAGACGACTTGGCGCGGGAGCTGCAAGAGGACGTCGACCGGCTGACCAAGGTGATACAGGTCTGTGGCGACTGGAATGCCGCCGAAGATACCAAATTGGCTGCCCTCCAGCGCCTCATCAGCGGCGCGCATCAAAGCGAGAAGGTCTTGGTCTTCTCCCAGTTTGCCGACACCATACGCTACTTGCAAAATGAACTGACTCGCCTGGGCGCGACCGAACTGGAAGCCGCCACCGGGCAACATGATAATCCCACCGCCTTGGCGCATCGCTTCAGCCCGGTCAGCAATGAATTGAAGCGCAAACCAGCGAAAGCAATCCGCGTTCTGCTTTCAACCGATGTCCTCAGCGAAGGGCAGAACCTGCAAGACTGCGCCATCGTCATCAATTACGACTTGCCCTGGGCGATCATCCGCCTGTCACAGCGCGCGGGGCGCGTCGATCGCATCGGACAGAAAGCCGAGGAGATTCGCTGTTACTCCTTCATGCCGGCGCAGGGAGTGGAAGCGATAATCCGCCTGCGCTCGCGGGTGCGGCAGCGGCTGGCAGAGAATGGCGAAGTCGTTGGCTCGGACGAGCAGTTCTTTGAAGACGACAAGCAAGCGCAGCAACTGCGGGATTTGTACACCGAGAAATCCGGCATCCTCGATCTGGAAGCCGATAGCGAAGTTGACCTGTCTTCATACGCCTATCAGGAATGGGCGAACGCCATCAAAGACAATCCGCGACTGAAGAAGAAGATCGAGGAATTGCCCGATGTGGTTTATTCTTCGCGCCATTATCAAGACTCGGCGGATCGCCCCCAAGGCGTCATCACCTATGTCAAATCAGGCGATGACAACGATGCCCTGGTCTGGCTGGACAAAGCCGGCGAGATCGTCACCGAGTCGCAATTGGCGATTCTGCGCGCAGCCAAATGCGAACCGGACACGCCAGCGCAGGCG
Source organism: Anaerolineae bacterium (assembly GCA_022820125.1). GTDB lineage: Bacteria > Chloroflexota > Anaerolineae > Aggregatilineales > Phototrophicaceae > UBA6055. The sequence goes on from JAJEGA010000018.1 coordinate 19,089, forward strand.
CGCCATCCACTGCATCATGACCTGGTGCTGGCCGGCGTAAAAAAGACGCAGGAAGCGGATTATATCGCTCTCACCGGCGGCCAGCTGGGAAGACCGAACAGCACGCGCCGCCGCAGCTACGAAGCGCTAAAGCGCCACCTCGATTATATGCGGACGCATGAACCGCTATTCTTGCGCGAGGAACTCGAACGGACGCTGGATGATATTTATCGCCATCCGCTGTTAGAATCAGCGCGCGACCGGCTCAACCGCCAGCTCCGCGCCGGCGCCAGGGACGCAGACCTCGCGGACCTGGCGATCAGCTTATGGCAGGATGGCCGGCTGAGCCGAAAACAAGAAGGCGATGAAGAGCGCGAACCGCGCATCCTCTGTTCATTGGGTTTGTTTGACAAGCGAACGCCGTAGGGGCGATTTACCAAATCGCCCGCGCAGCGTCGTCGGCCGTAGGGGCGATTTACCAAATCGCCCGAACGAATTGAAAGGGATCGGCGGGCGACATGATATGTCGCCCCTACGATTACAAATAGGGGAATAAACGATTATGCCGCTGGATCGCGCCAAAGCACGGGAATTATTGAGCAATTTTGACTTTCAAACGCTCTTCGTCCAGGAAATGGGCTGGAGCGCCGTGCCGAAAGAGCGCCCGCAGCCAGTGGGTGACAGCGGTTACATGCGCCGCCTCATCGCCACCATGTCCGGCGTCAGCGTGCTCGAAGTCTATCCGGACGCCCCCGACGGCGCGCTGCCCGACCGCGATACCAGCGACAAGATCCACACGAAAATCGCAAAATTGTCGCACGAAAACGTCATCATCTTCCTCGATTACGCTGACACGCTCAAGCGCTCGAAATGCATGCTGTATTGGGCAAAGCGCGAGAACGGCAAGCGGCGCCCGCGGCGGCATCATTATTTCAAGGGGCAGCCGGGCGATCTCTTCATGAGCAAGATCGATGGCATGGTCATCGAAATGGACGAACTGCGCGAAGACGGCAGCCTGCCCATCAGCGCGGTCACCGGCAAGCTGGCCGCCTCGCTGGATATCGAGCGCGTCACCAAAAAGTTCTACAACGAATTCAGCGAATTGCGCGTCGATTTCATCAATCTCATTGAAGGCATAGCCAACGATGGCGAGCGCTTCTGGTACGCCTCGGTCCTGCTCAACCGCTTGATGTTCATCTACTTCCTGCAGAAGAAGGGCTTCATCCAGGACAACAGCCGCTACCTCGATGAAAAGCTGGCTGAAAGCCGAAGCCGCGGAAGCGACCGCTACTACAGCGAATTCCTCGATGCGCTCTTCTTTGAAGGCTTCGCCAAGCCCGAACATGAACGCAGCGCGGAAGCCAGCGATTTGCTGGGTCCTATACCTTATCTGAACGGCGGCCTCTTCCTGCGGCACAAGCTGGAGGACGACAACAGCGCTATCCGCATCCCCGACAAAGCCTTTGTCAATGTCTTGAAGCTATTCGGGCGTTATTCCTGGCACTTGGACGACACGCCGGGCGCGCGCGACAACGAGATCAACCCCGATGTGCTCGGTTATATCTTCGAGAAGTACATCAACCAGAAGGCTTTCGGCGCCTATTACACCCGCACCGAGATCACCGAATACCTCTGCGAGCGCAGCATCCACAGCGTGATTCTGGCCAAGGTCAATGAGAACAGCTCCCGCCAATTCAGCGACTTGAGCGATTTGCTGATGCGCCTGGACGGGGCGCTTTGTATTCTGCTGCTGGACGAAATCCTGCCCCGGCTATCCATTCTCGATCCCGCTTGCGGCTCGGGCGCATTTTTGGTCGCCGCGATGAAGAACCTGCTCGATGTCTATGGCGCCGTCTACGGAAGAATCGAGGTGCTGAACGACCATTATCTCAGCAGCGAACTCGCCAAAATCAGGCGGAATCATCCATCGCTCAACTACTACATCCGCAAGCGCATCATCAGCGACAACCTCTACGGCGTCGACATCATGGACGAAGCGACCGAGATCGCCAAGCTGCGCCTCTTCCTGGCGCTGGTGAGCTCGGCGCGGAAGCTCGAAGAACTCGAGCCCCTGCCCAATATCGACTTCAACATCATGGCTGGCAACTCGCTCATCGGCTTGCTTGATGTCGATGAGAAGCGCTTTGATGACAAGACTGACATGGCTGGGCAGGCGCAGCAGGATTTGCTGCAAGCGGGCAAAGCGCAGGATTATCGGCGCGCCCTTAACGAAAAGAATCGCCTCATCGCCCTCTATCGTGATACCGGCGCGTTTTTCGCCACCGGTGAGGTAGGGGCGATATACCATATCGCCCGCGACGGGCGGCATAATATGCCGCCCCTACAGAGCTTGCGCGATGACATCAACCAGCAGCGCCAAGCCGCTCAAGGCGTGCTCAACGAAATCCTGCTGGACGACTTCCGCGCCCTCAAAATCCAGTACGAGCAAGCGCAGCTCAAGGGCAAGGCGGTGAAACGCCCGCTGGAGACCGCCGACATCGCCGCTCTGCAGCCTTTCCATTGGGGTTACGAATTCGACGAAATCGTCAAGACCCGCGGCGGCTTTGACGTCATCATCACCAACCCGCCTTGGGAGACATTCAAGCCACAAGACAAAGAATTCTTTGCAGATTATGATGAACTTGTAACCGTAAATAAAATACGGATTACACAATTCAAAAGACTAAAGTCCAAGTTATTGGATGATCCACAGATCCAGCAGGCATATTTGGATTATAGGAGTCGCTACCCGCATGTAAATGCGTACTATCGAGCCACTCTGCAATACAAAAATCAGATATCGCGGGTCAACGGGCGAAAGCAAGGCACGGATATCAACTTGTATAAGCTCTTCACCGAGCAATGCTACAATCTACTGCGCGACGGCGGCACCTGCGGCATCGTGATCCCTTCCGGCATCTACAGCGATTTGGGTGCCAAGCAGTTGCGTCAGATGCTGTTTGGGAAAACAAGGATTGACGGGCTTTTCGGCTTTGAGAATCGTAAAGCGGTATTCGAGGGCGTGCATCGCAGCTTCAAATTCATCGTGCTGACATTTGAAAAGGGCGGTCAAACGAACACTTTCCCTGCCACTTTCATGCGTCACGATATCGCGGAATTGGAGCGATTCCCGGATGAGGAAAGCGTCATGATTGACGTCGATCTGGTGAGGCGCTCGTCGCCGTGCTCTCTTTCCATCGCTGAATTCAAAAATGTAATAGATATGCAGATTATCGAGAAGATGCTGTGGTTTCCGTTACTTAGCGAAGACCTGCCAGATGCATGGAATATCAAACTGAAGCGCGAGTTTCATATGACAGACGATAGCGATCTCTTCCACACCGAGTCGGGAGCGGGACGCCTGCCGCTTTACGAAGGCAAGATGATCTGGCAGTTCGAGCATAGCTACTCCGCGCCGCGCTATTGGATTGATGAACAGGCAGGACGAGAACGCGTGCTAGGAAAGCGGTCGGTGGATCACGGGCAAACATTGGGGTACGAACAATATCGATTTGCATACCGCAAAGTCGCCTCTTCAACAAACGAACGAACTGTAATTTCCACCGTTCTTCCGCCTTCAGTATTTGCCGGTGAGTCGTTTACGCTTTCTGAGAGCCTAAGCGGTAAACAATCATTAGTGTGTGTCAGCCTTCTAAATTCATATATTGCAGACTGGGCAATGAGGCAAAGGGTTGATGCCAATGTCACCATGTTTTATATGCAACAACTCCCCGTCCCCCGCCTCAGCCAAGCCGACCGCTTCTTCGACGCCATCGTCCAGCGCGCCGCGCAACTCATCTGCACCGCGCCCGAATACGACGACCTCGCGGCTGAAATCGGGCTGGAAAACCACCGCAACGGCGTCACCGACCCGGCCGAACGCGCCAAGCTCCGCGCCGAACTCGATGGCATGATCGCCCATATCTACGGGCTGACCGAAGACGAATTCGCCTACGTGCTGTCTACCTTCCCGCTGGTGGATGGGTTGGTGAAAGCGGCGGCGCTGGAGGCCTATCGGGAATTGTAGGGGCGATTTATCAAATCGCCCGCCAACCGTCGATTCTTGCCGTTGTGTAATTCAGCGTGTTATAGTAAGGTCAGCTCATTCTTCTAAGGTTAAGGATGGCTTCACATGGCAGTCACAAACCCCGGCGCAAGAGACGCGCTGCGTCAACCGAAGCGCCAGCCTTCCGCAGCCAGCGCTGACGAGCCGACAAAAGCCGAGATTATGGAAGACATCCGCATTGGCTTAAAACAGGCGGCGGCTGGCGAAGGCCGCCCGGCCCATGAAGCATTTGAGGAACTCCGCCGGAAAATCGCAGGCGATGCCCTCTCTCGTTAAAACCCTGCCGAAATTTGAAGACCGGCTCGAAGCGCTCGAAAAGAAGTACCGCAACGCAATCGATCAGGCGGAGAAGTTCACCAAGCGCTTGGAACGTGGCGAGCGACCGGGTAATGTTGTGCCCGGCGTCGGCGCTGCCGTTTATAAAGCGGAGGTGCGCAACCCGGCGGTCAAAGGAGGAGCGCCGAAGGGTTACCGCATCATCTATTACGTCATCAGGCGGAATCAGATTTACCTGCTCACGATGTATAGCAAGAGCCAGCAAAAAGACATTGGCATAGCCGAACTAAATCAGCTCGTGGCGACGGCTGACAGGCTTCATGATCGCTGACATTTGCTCGAAGATTTAACCCCCTACCCTTTCACCGCGCCAAACGTCAGCGCCGAAATAAAATAACGCCGCACAATCAGCGCGAAGACCACCACCGGCAGCGTGCCAATGGTGGCGGTCGCGAACATCGGTCCCCATTTGATGCCGGAGTGCGTCATGAAGAAGGCGATCGTCGTCGGCATCGTGCGCGCATTGGTCGAGGTCAAGAAGAAAGCCAGGCTGAATTCATTCCAGACGCCGATGAAGATCAGAATCGCGGTCGCGGCGACCCCGCCCGCCATCAGCGGCAGCGTGATGACGCGGAAGGCTTTGAAGCGCGAGGCGCCATCCACCATCGCCGATTCTTCCAGCTCCACCGGGATGCCCTCAACAAAGCCGCGCATCATCCAAATGGCATAAGGCACATTCCACAAGAGATAAACCACAATCAGAAAAATATGCGTGTCGAATAAATCCAGCGCGCGCGCAATGAAAAAAAGCGCGAATACGATTGAGATGCCCGGCACCATCTGCAAGAATAGAAAGCCGTAGGCGATGCCTTCCTTGTTGCGGAAGCGAAAGCGGGCGAAAGCGTAGGTCGCCGGAATGGCGATGAGGATGGTCAACAGCGTGCTGCAGACGGCGATGATGGTGCTGTTCTTCATATAGAAGAGGATATGCATATTGTTGAAGATATTGTCGAAGTGCTCCAAAGTCGGCGTGAATTGCAGGAACACCGGCGGATAAGCGAAAGTCTCCAGCCGCGATTTGAACGCCGAGCTCACCATGAACAAATAAGGGAAGAGGAAGGCAAAGACGACACATACGGTCAGCAGATCCAACAGACGCGAGCCGGTGATCGAAGTCCAATTGCGCTTCATCGCCTTATGCCTCGAACTTGATGCGTTCGCGCAGCTTGATGAGGATGACGGTCAGCGAGACGATGATGATAATCAGCATGATGCTGGCGGCTGACCCGCGCCCGACATCGCGCTGCACCAGGGTCGTGCGATAAACGTAAAGCGGCAGCGTCGTCGTCGTGGTGCCGGGGCCGCCGGCGAACATGACAAAAATCACGTCAAAGAGCCGCAGCACATCCATGAAGCGCAGGATGAAGGTCGTCAAAACCAGCGGCAGCATCATCGGCAGCGTCAGCAGGGTGAAGGATTGCCAGCGCGAGGCGCCATCCACGCGCGCCGCCTCGAAGGGTTCCACCGGCAAGGTCTGCAAGCCGGCTAAAAGTATCAGGATGAAGAAGGGCGTCCACTCCCAGATGTCAACCAGGATGACCGCCCAAAGCGCCAGATCTTTGCCGTACCAGTTGTGGCGTATGCCGGTGAAAGACTCGAAAAAGAAATTGACGAGACCGTCGTAAGAAAAATACAGCCGCCCGATCAAGCCGACCATGGATGGCATCAGCACGATGGGGATGACCAGCACGGCGGTAAAGAGCGAGTTGCCGCGCATCTTGCGGTTAAGCAGCAGCGCGATGGCGAAACCAATCAGCAATTCCGGTATCAAGGTGCCGAGCAGGTAGCTAATCGTGACCCGCAAGGTCGCCCAGAAGGTGCTGTGTTCATTCGTCAGCAGCCAGCGATAATTCTCCAAGCCGACCGGCTCGGCATTGCGGAAGGGCTCGCCAAAGGTCAAGTCGACCGTGCTGAGCTGAAAGAGCGAAACAGCGCTGTATGCCGCGATGGCGAATACCACCACGAAAGCGGGCATTATCAGCAGCGCGGGCGTCAGCCAAGGGGGACGCTGCCTGCGCGCATTTCGGTCTATGGTCATTGCCACCCCAGACCTGGAACAGTTCCGAGCGAGTCACGCAATAGAAGCAGTAACTTGTAGGGGCTTCTCGCTGAGACGCCCGTATTCCTCGCCACAAGTCGTTGGGCGTTTCGGCGAAACGCCCCTACAGATTTTGCACATGTTGGTGTAAGGGGGCCAGCCGTCGGCTGACCCGATTATGATTCAGCCTGCTGTCGCGGCTACTCCGAAAGGACTTCGGAGACCTGCGCCTGCATGCTGGCGATTGCTTCTTCGACGCTGATTTCGCCGATGAAAGCGCGCGCGCCCTCAATGCCCATGATCTCGCTGACCTGGCTCCACTTCGGCGTCGGCAGCACCACGCTCAAGCCGAGCTCGCCCAAAGCGGCCGCCTGCTCCAGCGTCGCCAGGGTCGCTTCGTAATACGGGTTCGCCGCTTGCAAGTCGGGGTCGCCCAGCGCCGACGCGCGCGAGACGATGCCGCCGTTCGCCAGGTATTCTTCTTGCAGGCCTTCGCTGGTCAAGTAGGCGATGAAAGCCCAGGTGGCTTCTTTGTGCATCGAATCGTCCATCATCGCGAAGGACCAGCCCCAAACGCCGGAAAACGCGCCCGCGGGGCCGGCCGGCAGCGGGCTGTAGCCAGTCATGCCAGCGACGACCGACTTATCCGGATTCTCCACTTCAGGCGCGGCTGCCGATGCTTCGATCATGATGGCGGCGCGGCCCAGCATGAAGGCGTCCCAGGCTTCAGGGAAGGAGAAGGACTCGACGCCGACCGGACCGTATTGCCAGAGATCGCGGATATATTCCAGCGAGGCGACCGTGCCGGGCGAATCCAGCGCCACATCGCCAGTCTCGGGATCAACCATCATGCCGCCAAAGGGCGCCAGGAAGATCGACCACATATAGGTGAATTCCCAGCCGAGCCGCGCGCGATAGGAAATCCCGTGCACGCCATCCACATTTTCACTGAAATACTGCGCCGCGCTCAAGACCTCGTCATAGGTCGTCGGCACATCAATGCCATGCTCATCAAAGAGGTCCGTGCGGTAGAACATGAAAACAGTCTCGCCGGCGTAGGGGATGCCATAGTGCATGCCATCTTCCCAGAGGAACATATCGCGATAGGCTTGCAAGATGTCTTCATAGTTGAACCAGTCGGGCGTGATGTCGGATTCGATCCAGGGCTCGAGCGGCGTGGCGTAACCGCTTGAAGCCACCAGCGGGCTCCACTCGATGGCGGTCATCATGGCGTCATAGCTGGCTGATTCAGCCGAAACCTCGAGCAGCATGCGCTGGCCAAGCTGACCCTCTTCCATTTCGTCAAGCACAACCGTGATGCCGGTTAACTCTTCGAAGCGCGGGATCATCTGCTTAAACGCCTCAACTGAAGGATGCGACGCGACAGCGACGGTGATCTCCGTGCCGCCATAAGCGTCCTTGATGCCAGCCGCCCAATCTTCAATCGGGTCTTGCGCCAGCGCGCTGAAACTCGAAAAGGCGAGAGCGACTATCAACAGGACCAAAACAAGTCTGAGTTTCATTACGATTTTCCTTTCAAACAACCTTGGACAATTGGTTTTGACTGCAGACACTTTCGTCCGTTCTGAAAGCGCCTTACATAAGTTTACTTGCTCAGCGCGAATCCGCCACTAATCCAGCGCGGCGAAGATCGGGACAGGGTTAACACAGGCGACGCTTCGTATATAATATTCGAAGCAAAGTATCATGCTGTTCGGGATTCCGCAATTCGCCAGCAGGAGGTTAAAGTGGTCCTTGAAGAAATTATGCGCGCGGTCTCCGATTTAAGTGACGAGGAGCGCCGGCTCTTGCTCCAGCATATTGACAATCTACCTGAACAAGCAACGCGCTTGATGCCAAAAGAAAGGACACGACGACTCAATGCTGCTCTCGATTTGCTGGGCGATGGCTTGAGCCAAGCGCAACTCGACGAGATGACCGCGGCGATGACGGAAGACTACATTGAAGCGTGGGATGAGTCGCTATGGACCCAGTGACCTACATCCTGGACACCAACGTCATTGCCGACCGCATTCGGCGTCACCCGCAAGTGATCGCGCGCCTGACGAAGGCCGGTGAAACAGGGAACGTTCTGGGCTTATGCGATCCAGTATATTATGAAGTTTCGCGCGGTTTACTCAAAGTCAATGCCACCAGAAAATTGCGCCATTTCCGAGAAGAGATTAGTCCCTTGATGGATCGTCTGGCGCTGATTAATGACGACTGGCAAATGGCCGCCCAATTATGGGCTGACATGCGCAACCAGGGCAGACAATTCTCCGATGTTGACTTGCTGATCGCCTCCATAGCTCAACGCTTGAACGCCGTTGTTGTAACAGCTGATGCGGATTTCGCAACGCTCCCCATTAAGAGCGAAGATTGGCGCAGGACCGAATAAGAGGCAAAGCCATCTGTTGTACAGGTGATGCCGGGCGGCGCGTCGTTCTAGAAGGGCCACATCTTATCCCAAGCCGCCAGCCAACTGTCGGCGCGGCTGTACAGCTTTTGCGCCGGCTGATCCAGCTCCACATCTTCACGCGGCGTATAAGCCATCATTGTGTCGAAATGCCCGAACTCCATAGTAATCGTCACTGGCGGCGCTGGCGCATAAGGCGCCACCGCGCTCCGATCCTGCAGCGCCTGATACGCGCCTTCTTCGATCATCTCACGGGCGCGCTGCGGCGCGATCTGATGCGCCGAGTATTTAGACAGCCCAACCTTGACCGCCACCGTCGTCAGCCCATCGCCGAGCAGCTCCTTCCCTTCGCGGCAAGCGGCGACATCGCCCGTGACCATGAGCACCGGCGTGCCATAATGCCCGCATAGCGCCGCGTTCACGCCAATTTCGCCGACGAGGTCATCGTTGAACCAGAGATTGCGGCACTGCGCTGAGGAGATGGTGTGGTTCAAGACGCCATCGGGCGTGTTGTTGCGCGCGTGATAACCGACCATCAGGCAGGCGTCCACACCCGCTTCCAGCGGCGCCCGATAATCGGTCCAATTATGATGCGCGACATATTCGCAGGCTGGGTCCAGCTCGCCTTTGAGCAGCGAATTGGCGCGCCAGTCGCCGCCCGCGTTATGCCCATCGATGACGATGATCTGCGTCGCGCCCGCCCGCGCCGCGCCCCGCACCGCCGCGTTCACTTCGGCGGTATAAAGCTCGCGGCCCTCGGGGTAGCCCGCCTTGCCGCCGCCAACCTGATCCCAGGTGACGATGCCGCTGACGCCTTCCATATCGCACATGATCAAAACTCTCATTCCGCACCCCTCTTAAATAAACCGAACAGAGCAAGCTGAGATTATAGCGCAAACGGTCCTGCGGCGAGCGGCAGTCATATTACGGGAGTGAAAATGGTGAAGCCAAAATGCCTCCCGGCAGTCAAGGCAAAATCTCCGTGTCCCCTGTGTACTCAGTAATTCCAAGTAAGTCATGCGAAAAAGGGCGATGCTAATCTGATTCGAGATCTGTAGGGGCGAGACTTGTCTCGCCCACTATGTCGCCATTGTACATGTGGGCGACTCAAGAGTCGCCCCTACGACGTTCCTTCAT
>JAJEGA010000122.1 GCA_022820125.1 Anaerolineae bacterium
TCATCGAGGTGGTCTACAACCAGCTGCGTCCGCACAGCGCGCTAGGCTACCGGACACCGGCAGAAACCGAGGCGCAGTGGCAACAGCGCAACTCCCTCAAAGTTTCTGAGATTTTGTGTCCAATAAATTAGGACCACTACATTCCCCTGCTCATTCGTCAGTAGCCACCTCCTTCAATAGCAAACCAATGCAACCATAAAGCTGCGCCCCGCTATTGCTCTTTGGCGCGAACTTCAGCCAGCCGTCAACATAACACATATTTGACGCTGCAACAAATGAAAAATCTAGCGGTAGTGTATCGAAGTCGGTTGGAATTCACGTCAAGCGTAATATTCTTTACAGCGTCGACATCATCCTTTAGCGAAAATTGTAGGGGCGATTCTGTGAATCGCCCGCCGGAGATTATCAAGTGGGCGAGCCAAGGCTCGCCCCTACAGATGCTTTAATGATGATGTTTTCTATATTCAACCGAAATGGATACACTTCCAATCTAGCTCGCGATTCAACCTAGAGAAATAGTATCGCAATCGCGGCTATTCGGCAAAATAATCTCGCTCGCGCGCCAATTCGCCGTCCTGGTTCCAGGCATGTCCATGCGGGTGGCCTGGATAGCGGTGAGATTTGGGCAAACGCAAAACCCCGGCATCGCAGCGAGGGCGCTCCCGCCGCCGGCCGCACATCAACAAGCCGGTATCAGCCCAAACGCCATCGGCTAACTGATAGGCGTCATCAGCCCGATATTGGAAGACGACGCCCCGCCTCGGTTTGCCGCTGACATTGGCTGGCGAACCGTGCAGCGTCAGCGCATGGTGGATGCTGATGCCGCCGACTCTCGGCATGATATTGGCGACGCGCGATCCATCCGCCCACAAGTAGCTTTCCTGGCAATTGCCGTGGAACAAGCCGGCCTCATCGTGATTGAGCAAGCCCAGCTTGTGGCTGCCGCGCACCATCTGCATGCAGCCATTCTCGAGCGTGGCGTCATCAAGCATCACCATCACCGCCAGCAGATCGCTGTTGGTATGCGGGAAGAAAGCGAAATCCTGATGCCAATGAAAAACGCCCGCGCCCTTCGTCGACGGTTTGGTGGCCAGCTTGGAGTGCTGCAGCTGGATGTCCGGTCCGATGAGCGGCGTGATGCGCTGGAGAATTCTTGGGCTGCGCGCCAACGCCATCATCAGCGGGTGCTTGACGGTGATCTCCAACAGGTGAACAGTCCGCGTATCGACATCTTGCTTGCGCCAGTCGCGCAGGACATTGGGCGAAGCGGCGGCCTCGCGCAGCAACTCAACGTCCGCGTCGGGGAAGACATCGTCAATCACCAGGAAGCCATCGACCCAAAACGAGCGGATCTGCTCTTCGCTCAAGCCAATTTCTTCGTTGACTGTGCTGAGTTGGTTCATCCTTTACAGACCTCAAATCTAAGCATTTGTATGGGGAATGCCAAATGTGTCCCGCCGCCAACTCTCTGGTTAGCGCAGGCTCTCGTCCGGCGTCCGCGTGAGCTCCATCGGCTTGATCTCGCCCTGATAATCGGGGATCAGCGGCGCGATCTTCGCCAGCGCGTCGGCGGGCCAGGTTTCATGCTGCTTGTGCATCGCGTGGTGTATCCAACTCTGCGTGTCTTCCGCCAAGTCGGAGAAGAAGGGATGGAACCAGATGGTGATGACCGTGCGCTGCTCGTCAGACGCGTTTTCGTGTGTGGCATGGAACATGCGCGCATCGCCGACCACCAGATCCCCCGCCTTGACCGGCACATCGACTTCATTTGCGTAATCGCGGAAGCGTGGATCATCCGGGTTGTCCATGCGATTGATATCCCTGGTATGCGCCTCGCCCATATCGTGAAGGACGTGGCGGTATTTATGACTGCCGGCCAGGAGGCGCAAGCAGCCGTTCTCGCGCCTTGTATCTTCGAGGTAATACATGAGGAAGATCATCGGCGCGCGGTCGCTGTAGGCGCGGGCATCCCCCCACATGATGCAGTCCTGATGCCAATACAGCCGCGGGCCGCCGGGCGGCTTGCTGATGATGACCGCCTTCCAGAATTTGATATCACGCAAGCCCATCTGGGCAAGGGCATCAAGCGCGCGCGGATTGCCGATCAGGTCAGCCAGCTCGGGATAGAAGTTGGAGTCAATGAGGCTGCCGGGCGCCTTGGTGTCCTCTCGCTGTTCCGCATCGTATTCGGACAGCGCCTTCTCAACGCAAGCGCGGGTCTGGTTCAGCAGCGCCTCGTCCGCCATATCAGGAATCACGCAGAATCCATCTCCGCGCAATTGCATTGCGAGCTTGTCCGGTGACAGAGTCGATTCCATTTCAACCTCCTGTGGGCGTCAAGGCGCTACATCTTCATGCCGCCCTGCGTCAGACCTTCGATGAAACGCCGCTGCATGAGCAGAAACAAGATCAGCACGGGCAGCAGCATGATGACCGAGGCGGCGTTGGTCAAGCCCCAATCGCGCGTGAAGCGCTCCTGGAAGGCGCGCAGGCTGGTCGCCACCGGTTTCAGATCCGGATGGTGCATGAAGGTAACGGCGATCAGAAACTCGTTCCATACGCCCAAGCCGACGATCAGCCCGGTCGTAAGAAAGCCGGGCCAGGACAGCGGCAGGATCACCTGCGTCATGACCTGGAATTTGCTGGCGCCATCGATCTTGGCCGCCTCGATGAACTCCTTTGGCAGCGCCACCATATATGAACGGATGAGGTAAGTGGCGAAGGGCGACGAGGTCGCGCAATAAATGATGATGAGGCCGAGATGCGTATTCAGCAAGCCGAAGGTTTTCCATATAAAGAACAGCGGCACCACATAAAGCTGGATCGGAATTGCTGTGCCGACCAAGAAATAAAAAGCGATGATATTTGCGCCTCGTATCTCCAGGTGCGCCAGGGCATAACCGCCCATGCCGCCGACGATCAGAACGCCGATTACCGTTCCCACCGTCAGGATGACGCTGTTCTTGACCGTGTTGACATAATTGCCTTTCTCGAAGGCCACGGCGTAGTTGTCAAAGCGCGGTTCAGCCGGTATGGAAAAGGGATTCGCCGCAATCTGCTCGCTCGTCTTGACCGAATTCAGAAAGAGGACCAGCACCGGACCGAGGGCGAAAACCGCCAGCAAGAAGAGGATGACGTGATTGAACGCAGTTGTTTCGGTGCGGCCTGAGCGTAAGCGGTTCATATCTCCCAACCCCGCCGCCGCAGAATGACGAATATCGCCACGATGAAAGCGGTGATCAGCGCCATCGTCACGCCGATGGCCGCGGCATAACCCACCTCAAAGCGGAAGAAAGACATATTGTACAGATAAGTGCCCAGCACTTCGGAAGCGTGGGCTGGTCCGCCATCGGTCAAGAGATAGATGTAATCGAAAGCTGGCACTGACCAGATCATTATCATCAGCAGAGTGAATACCAGCGTCGGCCGGATGCCTGGCACCGTCACATGACGGAAGCGCTGGAAGCGGCTGGCGCCTTCCAGGATGGCCACCTCGTACAGATCCGGCTGCACCTGGTACATCGCCGCCAAATAGACGATCACCAGAAAGCCCCAGAAGTGCCAGGAATCGACGAAAGCGACGCCGTAGAGCGCCGTATGTTTGCTGCCGAAGACGCGAATGTCGAAGCCCTCGATGCCTTGCTTGGCCAGCCAGGCGCCGATGCCATGACGCGGATGCAGCAGCGTCCGCCACAATTCCGTATTGACCACGCTGGCGATGACATAGGGAATGAAAAATGCCACGCGGTAGACCATCTGAAAGCGCTTGATGCCCGAGAGCAAGAAAGCGCCAGTCAAGCCCATTGCCACCGGAATCGTCAGGAAGAAGATCGTCCATATCACATTATGGCTGAGCGACTTCCAGTAGATCGGATCGTTGATCAGCCGCTCGAAATTGGCCAAGCCGACGAACTCCGGCTGGTTCAATCCCGACCACTTCGTCATGGAGATGTAGACGCTGGTGAGCGAGGGTATGACGATGACGATCAGGTTCAAGGCGACGACCGGCGCCAGGAATATGTAATTCGATAGAATCTGACGCCAGCGATAAGCCGACGTCACGCCAACACGGCTATCGATTTTGAATGCCATATTGCAGGACGATCTTCCGATATAATCAAGTGCGTGTAGGGGCGACTGATGCGCAGTGTCTACGCGCGCTACCAAGTCGCCCGTTTTGTAACAGATCATGTTTCGGGCGACCAGGTTGGTCGCCCCTACAAATCCTCAATGTCGCGGATTTTCCCTATTCCCGCGGCAATATCGAAAGCACGAGGCCGTCGGCGGCGTCCTGCGCCCATTCAGCCGCGTGATTCTCCAGATACTCCTCCACGCTCATTTCGCCCGCCCAGACCAGCTCAATGGCTTCCCAGAGCTGCTGATTGGCGCGCGCGGGCCAGAAAGTCCAGGCGGTGTAGCCATAGCGCCCTGCGCCAGTGGTCTCGGCGAAATCGGAATGGAAGCGCAGCACGCGCTCATCGGTGCCGGGCGGGAAATCATCAATCTCATACCGCAGCGGTATCACCCATTCGCCAAAGCCGGTGGTCGAAGCCAGCTCAAGGATGCGCGCCTTGTCGCTCAAGAGGAAGTCCAAGACAATTCCAACTTCTTCCGGGTGCTCGGTCGCGGCGTTCACGCCCAGATTGCCACCCAGCGCCAAGTCATAGGAATAGGGACCAACCTGCATATCCGCGTCTTCGCTGAAGGGTGGCAAGGGCGCCCAATCCCATTCCATGCCCGTTTCTTCAAAAGCGGGACCCAAACCGCGGAACATCCAGGTGCCGCTCATCATCATGGTCCCCTCGCCTGACGCAAACATCGCTGTCGGATCATTGCCGCCGAGCGAGTAGTAGTCTTCCAGACTGCCGCCGAACCAGCCCAGATCGGCGATGTGCTCGCGCAGCAAGTCGGTCGCTTCGGCAAATTCGCTGTCCGTCCAGGCTTTCTCGCCAATCAGCGCCGCGTAGACGTTGTCCGGTCCAGCGTAGTTGTTGAGGTAGATGCCCATCAAGTGCTCGTTGGAGGGCTGCCAGGTGGCGTTGCCATAAGGGAAGGGCACCAAGCCCATGTCGGCAGTTTGCTGCGCCAGGCTCCAAAGCTCGTCTGCCGTCCTCGGCACTTCCCAGCCATTCTCCTCGAAGACTGTCTTGTTGTAGAAGAGCACCATGCTCTCATAAGTGACCGGGATCGAATACAGTTCACCGGCGACGATGCCGGCGCCATAAGCCCAGGGCAGCAGCTTGTCTGCCCAGCCATAGGCGTCGGCATAACCCGTCAGCGGCAGCAGGAAACCGCCCGCTACATATTGCGAAGCGGCCGCATTGCCAGCCAGCCATACGATATCGGGACCAACGCCCGCTTGCAGGGCGGGCCGCAACTGGTCATTGATCGATTCCTGCGGCTGATAATCGATCTGGATATTGTCGTGCGAGGCGTTAAAGACGTCGATGATCAGTTCCTGCACATGATCGTCGGAGCCGCTCGGCTCCATCCACCAGGTGACGGTGACGGCGTCCTGCGCGCCGACCGCGCCAACCATGATGAACAAGGTTAACAACATCAATATACTCAGGCGTTTCATCTTTCATTCCTTTCAAAGACTACGAAAGTCAATTCAATTGATGCGTAGATTTTGAAGCCCGACGTTCACCTCCTTTATCAACCAGGCGCGCCTACTGGACTGCGCTATCCGCGCCAGAGTTTATCACCCCCCCCCCCCCAAAAAAGCAAGCGCGGCGCAAAACTTGACTCCAACAAGTCGCCACGTTGCAAGCCCTCGGTGGCGAAGCCATGCCGCCGCCCGGCTTCCGGGTTCGATTCGGGCCAGTCGAAGGTCGCGTCCGCTGTCATGTAGGCGATGGTCATCGCCTTGCGCATCTCGTCGGTGTTGTTGCCGCCGGCGCGATGATATACCAGGCCCGAATGAAAGGTGCAATCGCCCTGCTTCAAGGGCGCCCACTCCCAGGGATAATGCCGCACGTTGTCTCCAATGGCGATCTCCTCCTGCGCGTTAAAGATATCGACAAACTCGGCATCGGGCGAGAGCTTGTGGCTGCCCGCCGCGAAAGCCATGCAGCCTTTCTCGATCGGCACATCAACCAGCGCCATCCAGATCGTGGTCGTCTTCGCCGCCGGCTGCACGGGCCAGAAGGCGGCGTCCACGTGATAATCGGTGATGCGCCCGCCCGGCTCCTTATAGAGCGCCTGATCGAACCAGAGCTTGACGCCCTCAACCTGCATCATCCGCCGCGCTGCCTCGGCGAAACGCCGGCACTGCACAAATTCGGCAATGGCCGGGTAATGCGGCCAGAGGTTGAAGGCCTGCAGGAAGCTCTGCTCGTAGACGCGCTTCTCCGCCAGCGCGCGCTCATCGTCTTTGAAGCGATGCCCGACAGCTAAACCGATCAACTCCCGATAATAATCGAGTGGCGCGCCCGTGATGATGCCCTCGAGCTTGACGTAGCCATTTTCCTGATATTCGTCGACTTTGGCGGCGTCCAGCGGATAGGGCTCGTTCAAGAAGTCTTTGATTGGCGGTGGCGCGGGCGCATGAAGGCGTTTCAGGACTTCGCGCGTGAATACGGGTTTGCCTGTCTCTTGCTCGTTCATCGCAGATCTCGGTTCCGTTCGCGTCCTAATGCCAGAAGCTCGGCGTAGAAACGGGCGACTTAAGAGTCGCCCCTACAACTATCCTTCTGATTGCTGCATTTCTTGCTTTGATCTACATCTGCATTTCATCCAGCGGTTCACCGCTCCTGCAAGCCCGCCGGCGCCAACTCCCCGATCGAACCTTCAAGCGAGTCATCGGGCGCGTCTTCTCGGGCGTGCTGCGCCGTTGCCGGCAGGGGCGTATCGTATTGATAATCGGGATCAATCTTCTGTCGCCGCCAGGTTTCGCGCATTTCTTTCCAGGCGCCGATCAGCGTGCGCGGCTCCGGCATATCGTGCGCCACTTCCTTATACAGCTTCGCCAGGTTGTAGCAAGGCACGCCGGCGAACATATGATGCTCAATATGCCAGCCCATCCGCCAGTACAAAAAATCGAAAAGCGGATTGAGCTTCATCGAGCGCGTGTTTTTGCGGAAGTCGCTGGTGTGATCGCGCAAGCCGCAATGCTGTGGCAAACCCACGAAATACCCGAGCGCATTGCCTATGAAGACCGAGACCGAGAGGATCAACGGCAGGACCCACAAACCAGTGACGATGGCGATGAACAACACCGAGCCATGGAAAAGCAGCAAAATGCGCGACCATAAGATCGAGTTGTGATGCTCCTCCGGTTGGTCGAGATGCAGCGCCCGCAGCCATTCCTTTTCCGGCGGCAGGCGGCCGACCGTGCCAAGCGCCGTCATAATCACGGTGGAAATTAATCCGCCGCGGTGGATGCTGCGTCCGGGCGGCGTCAGCAGATTGATAGTGAACATCTGCAGCATGAAGGTTGAAGCCAGCGATGGCTCGACAGGCAGCAGCACCTCGCGATCGCCTTCCGGATGCAAGGTGTAGCGATGGTGGTAGGTGTGGCTGCTGGCGTAGTCAAAGTGGTCCCACCAGCCGATCAAGCTGAACAGATACATGAAGAACTTGTTCAGCCATTTCGTCTTGAAGACCGTGCCATGCCCCAGCTCATGCGGCGCGACGCCGCGGAAAAATGTGGTTACCGTGCCGTGACAAAACAGCGCGAGCAACATTAACAGCCAGAGACCCTGCGACCAAAAATAGAAAACCAGCGCGCCGGTGAAGATGAACAGCGCCAGGTGCCCGCCAGCTTGAAACCAGCCTTGGGCATCGCTGCGCTTGGTTAACTGGCGCAGCAAGCCGGGGCGCGTCTTGCAGCGATACCAATCGACGCGCAAGGTCTTCCGCACTTCGGACAATTCCGGGTAAGTCATGCGCGACCCTCCCCAATACTCCCTGCCTGCCGGAAGGGCGCCTTCACTAGACCTTGACGCCTAGTTCATCCAGGACCGCCCACACTTCCGGCGTCACCGTGTCTGGGCTATTCTTGGCGCCGCGCTTCAGCGCATAAATCGCGTGTTCATCGCCAGCGCGCGCCAATTCCAACACTTCCACCCGCGCTTTGTCGCCAAAGCTCAAATCGCGCTCAACTACCCGATTGTCGTAATCCTTCCAGTAGTACTTCAGATCGTCATGCCGCCAGTGCGGGTAAATGTCTTCCCAGGTGAGTTGACTGGGATCGTGCGGATTGAGCATGTGCTCAGCCACCGTGTCGCCAACCAGCATATAGCGATTGTCGAGCGAGAGGCGCAGCTTGTCTTCGGTATAATTCGGCAGCGCCTGGTGGATCGTCAGCGCCGGGAAGAAGAGGGCGTCGCCCGCTTCGTAATTGGTGGTATGCCAAACCGGATTGATTTCTTCGTGCTCGTCTTCGTGCACGATCAAGCCGCCGGCGCCCAGCGAGAAGTGATGATCCAATACGCGATTGACCTTATGCGACTGCGGGATAACCGCCAGCCCGCCCAGCTCTATCGGGCAATCGCCGATCGGCGCCCAGCAGGTGATATTGTCGTAGCTGCCCTGAAAATGCACAAAGTCCTGGTGCTTCGGCGTCGTGTGCTCGGTGTATTTAGGGAACCAGATGCGGGCGACCTTCTGCGGATGCGGCATGATCGGCGCGCCCACCATCTTCTCGACGATATCCAGATATTCGAGCCAGTGCGCCGAACGATGGAAGTTCTCGATCTTGTAAACCTCGGCGTATCCGGCGCTATATTCGTTGTCGCCCTCTGTATAGCGCATGTTGATATCAGCGATGCCATCCATCGGGTCGGTGCCGGGGATCAGCCAGCCAACCTGCTGAATCATGCTCATCATCTCGCGGCGAAGCGCCCAGAGCTTGTCCGGATCCACCAGCCGCTTGAAGAACAAATAGCCCTCATCGTCGATCCGGCGCTGCAACTCTTCCGGCTCGTTCATAGCGTCGTTAGAGACGCGCAGTTCTTTCAATTCTGACATTTTCTGTTTCTCACTCAATACAATTTGTCTGTGCGGACATTTTAGCGCGTTTTATGAAGATTGCGAATTACCGTCGACTCTCAGTCGCTCGCGTGCTCGTCTGGCGATCATGCGGTCACGTAGGGCTTCGTCTTATGCCAAATCAGCGGATTCCTGCTGTCATCATCAAAAACATCACCGATTTCCAGCGACTCGAAAACATCCTGCGGCAGGATATTCTGAATGCCATTAAAAGTTGAGCCATCAGGCATATAGCCGCAGGTCATCGCCCGCCGCCAGCCCGGCGTCATATTTGCGCCGGCGCCATGCGGCATCAGACCGTTGTGGAAGGAGCAGGACCCGGCCTTCATCGGCGCCGGGGCGGACTCCAATTCCGCCCACTGTGGATAGAGATCGAAGAGATCGCTGATATTGGGGCCAATATTCGAAGTGTCGAATGTGGCGGTTTTGTGCGCGCCTGGGAGGAAGTATAGGCAGCCGTTTTGCAGCGTGGCGTCGTCCAGCGCCACCCAAATACTGAGGGCGTCGCGCGAGGAATAAGACCAGAGGGGATTATCCAGGTGCCAGCCGGTCGGGTTGGCCCAGGGTTGCTTGATCAAAGCCTGATCGTGCCAGATGCGCATGCCATCGACGCCCGCCAGCTCGCTCGCCATTTTGCCCAAACGCGGGTCAAGCATCAGTTCGCGCATGCCCGCGTGGTCGGTCCACAGATTGAGACGCTGCACGAAACGCAGGCGGCGATATTTGCCTTCTTCGCTCTCGTCGTCCACTTCGCTCCTATCAGCCAGCTTGCGGTTTCCACGCCGTGCCACCGCATCGTCAACGCGCTGCCGCCAGGTCTCCAGCTCAGCCGGCGTCAGGAATTCTTCAATGATGATGTAGCCATTCTCTTGGTAGAAACTAATCTGCGCCTGCGTCAGGTCGGTTTTCATTGCGTTTATCCTTGCCTCCTCACTAGCTGGACAAGCGGGCGTCTCAGCGAGACGCCCCTACAAGCCAATTGACTTTTTGCGACCCTGACAATGCTATTGATTACTTATGCCACAAATGAACCATTGCCACCGCGCTCAAACGACCAGAATATCGCGCGGAAACGTGGTCAGGCTCTCGGCGCCTTCCGCTGTGATCAGCATATTATCCTCGATCCGCACGCCGATTTCACCCATGCGATAGATGCCCGGCTCCACCGTGAAGACCATGCCCGGCTCCAGAACGCGCTTATTCCCCATCACAATATACGGCGCTTCGTGCGCTTCCATGCCCAAGCCATGCCCGGTGCGGTGACGAATCAGATGCTCGCAGCCGGCGTCGATGAATACCTGTCGCGCCGCGATATCCACCGATTCGCAGGTGACGCCCGGACGCGCCGCTCGCCGCCCCGCCTCGTTCGCCGCCTGCGCCACCGCATAAAATTCGCGCTGCTCGTCGCTCGCTTCGCCGACAAAAACCGTGCGCGTGATGTCTGCGCAATAGCCCCCGTAGGTGGCGCCGAAATCGACAATCAGCGGGTCGCCATGCTGAATGCGATACTCCAGCGGGCCCGAATGCGGCAGGGGCGTATTGACGCCAGCATGAAGTATGGTGCCAAAAGAAAGCCCGTCGCCGCCCAACGCCTTGATATGCCCTTCCAAAATCGCCGCCGCCTCAATCTCGCTCATGCCGGCTTGCGCTTCAGCAAACATCGCCCGCAACGCCCGCTCGGAGATGGCGATTGCCCGCCGCAGCAGCGCAATTTCGTCGGCGTCCTTATGCAATCGCAATTCAGCCAGCGTTTCAGTCGCGTCGACCACGGCCGCATCAGGCGCCGATTGACGGATAATCTCGCCTTCGAAAAAGCGCATGCGCAAGCCTTCAACGCCGATCGTCTTCGCGCGCGCGCCGATGCTTTCCAGCGCCCGGCGGAACGCGCCCTCGTAACCTTCGGCATCAGTGTAGGCGATGAGCTCCGCCGGCGCGGGGTGGCGCTCAAAAAGGGGGATTTCCAGCTCGGGGATGACGGCGAGCGGCGCCCGATCCGGGACGTAGAAGATGACGATCGGGCGCTCCAATACATAGTGCTCGGCGCCCGTCAGATAGCGATGATTGGGTCCCGGTATTAACGCAACCGCATCCAGCCCGGCATCCCGCATAATCGCGTACAGCTTGTCAACGCGCCTGTCGAAATCCATAATTACATCTCTCCGTCGTTCTATACAGATTAAGTCGTCATCAACGAATGGTTCGCAGGTCATTCAAGCCATCGCCCAGCATGGTGATGGCGACGACGACCAGTGTTATCGCCAGCGCCGGGAAGCCGCCGATCCACCACTCGGTCAAGAAGTAGAGCCGCCCCCAGGCCACCATCGCGCCCCATTCCGGCGTCGGCGCGCTGGCGCCAAGACCGATGAAACTCAAACTCGCCAGCAGCAGCACCGCCAAACCAAGGTCAATGCTGACGCGCACCACGATTGCGTAGATCGCATTAGGCAAAATATGACGCAGGACGATCCGCGGCGTCGATGCCCCCAGCGCCCGCGCCGCCGTGACGAATTCCATCTCAGCCAACTGCAGGGTAATGCCGCGCAGCAGCCGCGCGTACACGGGCCACCAAACAGCCGCCGCCGCGATGATGGCGCTACGCAAGCCCGGTCCCAGCGCCGCGCTCACCGCCAGCGCCAGAATCAAACTGGGAAAAGCCAGCACCAGATCCACCAGCGTCATGATCAGGCGGTCGCTGGCGCCGCCCCAATACCCGGCGATGGCGCCGAGGGCGACGCCGATCGCGCAGGCGATGCCGATGATCAAAGATGCGGACGCGAGCGAGATGCGCGCGCCATGCACCACCCGGCTGTAGACATCGCGCCCCAGCTCATCGGTGCCGAAGAAGTGCTCGGCGCCGGGCGGCTGGTACAACTCGCGAATGGATGTCTTAATCGGATCGTGGGTGGCAAAGACCTCTGGCAGCACGGCAAAGAGCAAGAAAGGCAGCAGCAGCAATGCGCCCGCCAGCAACCCGGGATTCCGCGCTCCCAGCCGGAGCCATTTCTTCGCTCGCATGCGCGGGCCTTTCGGCGAAACGTCCCTACAGATTTCACCTGCGCGTTGAACTGTCACGTGCCTCTTCGTTTTGCCGCCGTCGCTTCGGCGTCAATTTCCAGCGTTTCCGGATCGAGAATGACGCCATAAGATGATGCCGCCTGCGCCAGCGATACCAAACCGTCGCGCACATCAGCCTGCACGCTGGCCGGCTCTCGCGTGCTTGGCGCGCCGTAACCGCCGCCGGCCGCCGTCTCAAAGCCAACTGTCGCCGCCGCGTCGGTCAATGGCAGCGCGCTGGCATGCCGCACCTTTTCCGCCCGGCTCAAGACCTCGCCATCACGCAGGATCTGGGCTGGAGCGCCGCCAGCGCCGCCGCGCAAGCCAAAGGGCGGCACATGCTGGCCCGCCGCATGCACGGACACCGTCGCCCTTCCCTCAAAGCCGGGCAGCAAACTCAGCTCCATGCGCTGCGCGAGGCCGCCCCGTTGCGCGCCGGCGCCGCCAGAATCAGTGATGAATTCGCGGCAGCGCGTCAGAATCGGCACGGTGATCTCGAACAATTCGACCGGCACCGCGCCCGCCAGCGCCGGCACCTGCACCGTCGAAATGCCATTGCCGCGCGCGTTGGCGCCCATGCCGCCAGCGCTGAACAGATAAGAATGGCTGATAGCGCCGCCTTCAGCCGCGTTGGCCAAAACGCGCGTGCTGACGAGAAAACCGGAGCCGGCAATCACCCGCTCCGGCAGCACCTCAACCAAGGCTTGAATCACCGCGCCAAAGATATGGGCGCCGATGCGATGCCGCTGGCTGACCGATGCCGGCTTCCGCGCATTGAGGATGCAGCCGGGCGGCGCGCTGGCGTGGATCGGGCGGTAGCAGCCATCGTTGCCCGGCACATCAGGCAGCAAGGTCGCCTTAAGCGCATAGGAAACCTGCCCCTGCGTAAAGGTATGCGTCACATTGATGGCGCCGCGCGGCTGCTGCGGCGATGTCCCGCTGAAGTCAATGAAGATTTCGTCATCCCGCACCTCCAGCGCGCAGACGAGTTGCAAGGGCTGATCGAGTTCATCAACCACAACGCGCGAGCGATAGACGCCATCGGGCAATTCCGCGATAGCCGCGCGCATCGCCCCTTCCGAGCGACTGTGGATCTCCGCCGAAAGCGCGCGCAGATCGGGCAGACGGTATTCATCCAGCAGCGCCAGGCAGCGTTCAGCGCCCGTCTGATTGGCCGCGACCTGCGCATGGATATCGCCGATGACCGCCGTCGGCAGCCGCACATTGGCGGCGATAAAGTCCAGCGCGGTCTGGTTGATTTCGCCCGCGCGGTAAAGTTTAACCAGCGGTATAAGCAGCCCTTCTTCAAAGCTGTCGCGCACCTGGTTCGTATCGACCGCGCCGCCGACATCCGCGTGATGGGCGATGCTGGCGGCGAAGCCCAAGAGCGCGCCGTCGTGGAAGAAGGGCGTGATCACGGTGATATCGGGATTGTGCCCGGCATTCTCCCAGGGATCGTTCGAGATGAAGACATCGCCCGGCTGGATATTCGCGCGTCCGAAGCGCTCCAACAGCAGGCTCGTCGTATAAGGCATGGTGCGGTTGAAAATCGGCAGGCTGCGATGCGCATGCGCGATGCACTGGGCGTCGGCGTCAATCAACACGCAGCCGTAATCGTTCGAGGCGGTGATGGTGGTGGAGAATGCCGTTCGCGCCAGCGTTGTCGACATCTGATCGGCGACCGTGATAAGCCGCTGCCAAAGGATTTCCAGCGTCAGAGGGTCAATACTTTCTGTCAGCAAATTCACCGTCCTTCAACTAAATGGCGTCAAGCAAGTTTTGCGTATATGCGCTCCGCATTGGCAGCGCAGGCGGGCAACTCACAGAGTCGCTCCTACGAATTCCCAGTAAACGCAAGTAAGTCATGCGAAAAAGGGCGATGCTATTCTGATTCGAGATCTGTAGGGGCGAGACTTGTCTCGCCCACTATGCCGCCATTGTACATGTGGACGACTCAAGAGTCGCCCCTACGACGTTCCTTCATTTTGTTACATTACTTTATTGGACTTACTTCTATTATTTTGGCAGTTTCTTTCATACGGCAGCCAAATTCATTTCGGACCTGGCATCACTTGGAAAAGTCCCCAATCCCGTATCTCATCCTCCGGCGGCGGCTCGCTGCCCCAGCGCCGGCTCGGATGCCAGCCGAAGCGCTGCGCCGTCTCAGCCAGGAATTCGGCGTATTTGAACGGCGCCAATGCCGAGTCGATGACTGGCACGCCCAGTTCGGCTTGCAGCGTCTGATGAAAACCAACCTCGGCGCTGCAGCCGAGCACGATCACTTCGGCGCGGTCTTCTTCCACTGCTTTCACTCCCTCGCGCAGCATCGCCGCCATCGTTCGTTCCGCCTGCGCTTGAAACTCCAGCACACCCATATTCAGCGGACGCATGGACATCAGGCGATGCCCCATGCCATAAGCGCGGATGTTCTCGCGCATTTTGGGGATCGCCTTATCCGCGTCGACCAGCACCGAAAAGCTATTCCCCAGCTGCGCGGCGATGGCGATGGACGCTTCGCAGGGCGCGGTCACGATCGCCTTGCCCGAAACCTCGCGCGCCTCTCGCAGCGCCAGATCATAAAAGCAGCCGATGATGAAGGCGTCATAATCCGCCGCGCGGCGATAAACCGCCTTCACAATTTCAGCCGCAACCAAAGCCTCATAGGCATGATAGCGCAGGTGGCGCGGCGCCGGCCCCGCAGGCAGCGAGATGATTTCGAACTCGGTGTCGGCTCGTCGCGCGTCGTCCAACGCGCCACGCAGCGCGCCGACATAGCGCTTGTCTTCGACGATGGGGTCTATCCACAGGATGCGCATCCTAGCCGCCTCCTTCCGCATCCGTCCGCATCAAGTGTATATTGCCAAAAGCATCCACACGCGCCCGCATCCGAGGCGGCAGGACGACAGTTGATTCGCGCTCTTCGACGATCGCCGGGCCGGTGAAGGTCGCGCCAGCGCCAAGGCGGTAGCGGTCATAAACCGGCGTCGAGACATAATCTTCGCGCTCGGAGAAATATGCGCGGCGCCGCCCCTTAAATGCTTGTTCCACGTCGAGGCTTAATTGCGGCAGCTCGGCGGGCTTCACCGGCGCGCGGCTGCCCGATACGCGAACGCGCCAGGTCAGCAGCTCGATCGGCGTGTGATCGGGCACGTAATGATAAAGTTCGCGATAACGAGATTTGAACCGGCTGATGAATTCGTCTTCTCTCATGCCTTTGAGATCAGCCGGCAGCGGCGCCTGGATTTCATGCAGTTGACCTTGAAAGCGGCCGTCCACACTGCGCTTTAACACCGTATCCGCCTCCGCGATGCCGGCTGCGCGCAGCATCCGCCGCCCCTGCGCTTCCATCTCGGCGAACAAATCGCCCACTTCGCGCCAATCAGCGGAGGCCAGCATGGTCGGATAAGAACGCGAATAATCGAAGGCGATTGGCGCGATCAGCAAGCCGATAGCCGAAGCGACGCCGGCGCCGGGCGCGACGATGACTTTGGAAGCGCCAAGGATGCGAGCCACGCCGGCGGCATGAGCCGGCCCCGCGCCACCGAAGCAGATCATGGCGTAATTGCGCGGATCGCGCCCGCTCTCCAGGATGTGGATGCGAGCCGCCGCCGCCATATTCTCGTTCACCAATTGATGAATGGCTTGAGCCGTTTGGACGATGCTCCAATTGAATGTATGCGCCAGCGGCTCCAGGGCTCGCTCCGCCGCCGACGGATCCAGCGTCATGGCGCCACCGAGGAAATAATCCGGGTTCAGGTAACCCAGCGCCAGATCAGCGTCAGTCACCGTCGGCAGCCGCCCACCGAAGCCATAACAAGCGGGTCCCGGGTCCGAGCCAGCGCTCTGCGGGCCGACCTTGAGCAAGCCGAGGCTATCCACCCAGGCGATGCTGCCGCCGCCAGCGCCGCTTTCCAGGATATCCACCGTCGGGAATTGCAAGGGATAGCCGCTGCCCTTGGTGAAACGGTGGACGCGGGCGACTTCCAGGTTGGATGCGGCGGCGGGCGCGCCCTCATGAATCAGCGCGACTTTCGCCGTCGTCCCGCCCATATCGAAGGATATCAGCTCTTGATGGCCCGCCAGATCGCCATAATACGCAGCCGCGAGCGCCCCAGCCGCCGGACCGGATTCCACCAGCCGAATCGGCTGCGAACGCGCCGCCGATGCCAGCGCCGAGCTGCCGGAGGAGAGCATCAAATAAAAGTTGCCGCGAAAGCCGGACTCCGCCAGTTGATCATCCAGCGTCTTCAGATAGCGAGACATCAGCGGCAGGGTGTAGGCGTTGGCGACGGTCGTCGACGTCCGCTCGTACTCGCGTATCTCCGGCGCGATTTCGCTCGATAAACTCAGCGGGATATCGGACCACTCCGCTCTAACAATTTCGGCGATGCGCCGCTCATTGTCGGGATTGCGATAGGAATGCAGGCAGGCGATGGCAATCGCTTCGACGCCTTCGCGCTTGAAGTCGGCAATCGCGCGCCGGACGTCCCCCTCGCAAACCGTTTCAAGCGCCTTGCCATCGCGGTCGACCCGCTCCCTGACGCCACGGCGCAGATAACGCGGGCTCAGCGGCGGCGGATACTGCAAGAACAGATCGTATATCGCGTAACGCTGTTCGCTGCGCATCTCCAGAATGTCGCGGAAGCCAGCCGTGGTGAGCAAGCCAACGAGCGCGCCTTTCCGCTCAATCAGCGTGTTGGCGACCAGGGTCGTCCCATGACTGATGTTGAGCAGCGCTTCATGGCGCAAGCCACAGCCTTGGAGAAATGTGGACAAGCCCTCCAGCGCGCCAACCTCGGGCTGCCCAGGCGTGGTCAGCGCTTTGTAGATTTCAAGCTGGCCGCTTTCCCTATCCAGCAGCGCGAAGTCAGTAAAGGTGCCGCCAATATCGAAGCCGAGCTCAAGCGCCATAATCTCCTCGAAGGGCAGAAGCCGTTACTTGTGGCTGATGCGCGGATCTATCTGCGCATACAGCAGATCCACGATCGTGTTGGATACAACAAAAATAACCGCGATCACCAGGGCGGCGCCGATGACCGCGTAGAAGTCGAAGGAAAGCACCGATTCCACCGCGTAGCGCCCCAGCCCAGGCCAAGTGAAGACCACTTCGACCAGCACAGCGCCGCTAAGCAGAAAGCCTATCTGAATGCCCAGCATCGTCACCACCGGGATCAGCGCGTTGCGAAAAGCATGGAGCAAGACGACGCGGTCCTCCCGCAAGCCTTTCGCCCGCGCCGTCCGCACGTAGGGCTGGTTCAACGTTTCCAGCATGCCGCTTCTGGTGAAGCGCGCGCCAACCGCCAGGCGGCCCAGCGCCAAAGCGGCCACCGGCAGCGCCAAATGCCGCAAGCTCGACCAGAAGATGTCCCATTGACCAGCCAACAAGCTGTCTACCGTATACAGACCGGTCGTGAAAGGCGGCGGCGCCATCAGGGTGTGCAGGCGCCCTTCCAGCGGAAACAGATCCAGCCACTTGGCGAATATCAGCTGCAAGACAAGCGCCAGCACAAATAGCGGAATCGCCATGCCGATGACGACAAAGGCGCGGATAGCTATGTCCAGCGCGTTGCCGGCGTTGACTGCGGCGATGATGCCCAAGCCCACCGCGAAGACTGCAATGACGACGCCGGATAAAATAGCCAGCTCCAGCGTCGCCGGGAAGCGCAGCTTCAAATCATCGCTGACCGCCCGCCGCGTCAAGAGCGACTTGCCCAGATCGCCGCGCGCCAAGCCCGAAATATAGGTGATGAACTGCTCGTGAAAGGGCTTGTCCAAGCCCAGTTCCCGCCGGATCTTTTCGATCTGCTCTGGGCGGGCATCGGTGCCGGCCGCCACCGCCGCCGGATCAGCCGGCAGCACTTGCGTGACCACGAACAAAATCACCGCCATGCCAAAGAGCTTGAGAACCAGCGTCAGCAGGCGCTCTAGGAGTAGCTTGCCCACCAGGATACCTCCAGCATGAGGCGCTTAGGACAGGACAAACTTGAAAACGCCGTCATCAAATACGCCAGGTCAGACGTCAATAGCATCCTCAAAAGCGAAAATTGTAGGGGCGACTCATTGAGTCGCCCGCCGAATCACATGGTGGGGTTGGGGTAGAAATGCCGCTAGTTTTCCAGCCAGATATCATGAACGTGCAGATCGCCCGGGAAGCCGTAGGGATCGTACTGATAGCCGCGCACTGACGAATGCGTCAGATCGATGTATTGGGAGAGCATCACCGGTATGACCACCGCGTCATCAATGAGGATCTGCTGCGCTTCACAGAGCAGCTCGTCAATCCGCGGATCGCCCGGCGCCAAGGTCGGCGCTTCTTCCAGCAGAGCGTCAAATTCGGGATTGTTGTACCAAGCCCAGTTGCCCGTGCCGGTGTCGATCAGGGACGAATGGTTGAGCCGGAAGAGCATCTCGCCCGAGTATGGTATCGGGATGTTAAGCCAGTGGCTGCTCATGTCATAGGCGGTATCGAAGTTGCGCTGCGCGTCAATGAAAGTGCCCCAGGGGATATCGTCCAAGACGACCTCAACGCCCAACTCCGCCAGCGCCTCCTGGAAGAGCACGGCGGCGAAACGACGTGGTTCGTTGGCGTGGCGATAAGCCTGCCGCAGCGAGAAGCCATCGGCGTAATCCGAGTCAGCCAGCAGCGCCCGCGCCGCTTCCATGTCTTGCACTGGCTCGAAGACATCGCAATGACCGACGGTGCCGCCGATAGCGGGCGAGCTCAAGGGCAAGGCGACGCCTTGCATCACCTCGATCATCGCCTCATAGGGATAGGCGCGCATGAGCGCCTGCCGCACCTTCACATCAGCCAGGGGACCGTCCTGCTTCATAAAGTGGTAAAAGCCCTGCAGCGGATTGCCCAGATTGTAGTTGATGGCATCCGAGGTTTCGGCGCGCCGAATATCGGACAGGCCGGCCCAGTCGATCAGATGCGCTTCGCCGTCTTCCATCAGCAGCAAGCGGGTAGAGAAATCCAAGCCGTAGCGGGCGATGAAGGTCTCGACATGCGATCCTTCCCAGCCGCCCCAGTAATTTTCAAAGGCGGCCATTTCCGTTTGGCGTCCCGGGTCCCAGCGCACAAGTTGATAGGCGCCCGTGCCGACGGCGTTTTCGCGGAAGAACTCGCCCGCCATGTCCCCGTCCATGTCGTTGGCCGCGATGGCATCGGCGCTGAGGATCTTGATATGGGGCAAACCAGCCCAGAACTGGAAGTCGGCCGCGCTCAACTGAATCTCGACCGTCATATCATCCGTTGCCGTAATGCTTGCCACCGGCGCCAGGATGAAACCCAGATTGCCCATGCCCAGCGCCCGGTGACGCTCAAGCGATACGACGACATCTTCCGCATCCAGCATCGATCCATCGTGGAATTGCACTCCTTCTCGCAGCCACAGCGTGTAGGTCAGCGCGTCATCGGAGATTTCCCATCCGGTCGCCAGCCGGGGCGCAATCTCCCCATCGCGCGAGTATTGGGTCAGCCCTTCATACATCGCGTTGATGACATAACCTTCGGTCTGGGAGATGCCCATCGCGGCCGGGTCAAGCGAGTTGGGCTCGCAGCAGCTGCCGAGCACAAAGGCGCCGGTCCAGGTTGTGTCGGCGCTAACCGGGGCAAGCGCCAGGAGCATGACCGCAAGCGCCAAAACGATCGTCAGAGTCTTCTTCATTTCATAATCCTTTCCGAATCAGTGATAATCGACAGGGGATAGTTTAACTTGCGTCCCCCCAAATGCTACTCATTCGCCAGACAGTCGCGCCAATGCGAGCCGACCCGCCAAGACAATAAAGCGACAGGGTCTGCGCATCATCGCGCGTCGGATAAATCCGGCTGGTTATCGACACCCGGTCGTTGGCGTAGATTTCAAGCACGGAGTTATCCAGGTAAATCGTCAAATTCAAGGGCTCGTTCTCGGAAAGCGCAAGCTGGCATTCGCAAGGCTCAACCGAGATCTCAGCCGTATCGGTAGAGCGCTCCCGCAGCAGCGTCAATGATCCATCGCTAAAATCGTAAACCAACTCGGTGTACTGCTCGCCATCGGGGCTGCGCCGAAACTGCAGGCACAGCCTCTCGCAATCCGCCGATACAACCTGACAGGCGATCTCCAATCGGTCGCCGCTCGCCCCATTAAGCGATTTGGGAACCCGGTCCGCAATTTCCACTACGGCATCGAACAGCGTTTCGCCCCGCAGTTGCTTCATTTCCGCCGCTGGTTTGACGCTTAATTCACCCCGTGCGTCCAACGTGATTTCTCGAGGCAGGGTCAAGCAAGAAGCCCAGCCAGCCGCCGCATACTGATCGCGCGGGCGCGCTTCCCGCACCCAGCCCCACATCAGCCAGCGCCCGGAAGGATCGCGCAGGCTGTTCGGCGCATAGAAGACATCGCCCCAATCGAGACGAATTGCCGCTCCCTCTGGCTTGAACGCTCGGTTAGCGTATTCCCCCAGCCAGTAGATCGGCCGCCCGTGAGGCGAGACCACCAGCATGTGTTTCCCGCCTAAATCCAGGAAGTTGGGGCACTCCCAGTTGATGCCGCTTTCCGCGGGATTACCAACATAGAGCGGGTTCAGGTATTCCCAGTCAAAAAGATCGCGCGATCGATACAGCAGCGCGACGCCCCCCTGCCCTTTAATGCCGGAGCCAAGCAGCATATACCAATGCCCATCGTCTTCTTGCCACAAAAAGGGATCGCGAAAGCCAATCAAATCGAAGTCCGCCGGTATCGCCGGAATCACCGGATTCGCCGGGTGCTTGTTCCAGGTCAGCATCCCATCGCTGCTGGTGGCGATGCACTGCGTCTCTTGATCAATCTCCAGCAGGAATTCGTCGTAATAACCCTGCGGGATGCGCTGGCGGTCCGAAGGCGGAATGTCATCATCAATGCTCCAAAGCGTCATATCGGCGACGCCCGAGTACAGCATGTGCGGCAAGCCGTCGTGAATCACGACGCTGCCCGACCAGCAGCCGGCGCCATCGTAACCGCCCGCCGTCGGCATGATGGCGATCGGGCAGTGTTCCCAATTCACCAGATCCGGGCTGCGCGCGTGCCCCCAGCCCATTGGTCCAAAGTCGGCGATATAAGGATTGTGCTGAAAGAACATATGCCAATAACCATCGTGATAAACGGGCCCGTTGGGATCGTTGATCCAGTTGGCAGCCGTCATCAGGTGATAGCGGGGGCGCTGCGGATCGCTGCCGATCTTGGCGGCGGTATCGGCGACAGCCTGGTTGGCTTCCGCGAGGATTTGCGCGTAAGTGTTAGACATTATTCCTTCCTTAACAGATCAGTCTTTGAGCGCGCCGAATGTGATCCCGCGGTGGAAGCTCCGCTGGGTGATCAGATAGAGGATCAATATCGGCGTAAACAGGATGACGGTGGTCGCCGCAATCATGTCGTACTTGAAGGTGAAGCGCCCCATGAAATCAATGATGCGCACGCTCATCGGCATCAGCCACTGCTTGGTGGCGATCACCAGCGGGAAGAAGAAACTGTTCCAAGCCCACATGAATTCAATGAGCGCCAGCGACATGATCGCGGGCCGCGCCAAGGGCATGATGACATGGCGCAGCACTTGCATATCTGAACCGCCATCGACAACAGCCGCGTCGATCAAGGCGCGCGGGATATCTTTGAAAAAGGTCGTCATCAGAAAGACGCCAAACGTCATTCCCAGCGCCGCCTGGGGCAAGATCATTCCGGCGTAGGTGTTCAATAAGCCGAGATCCTGCAGCAACTGGTAAACCGGAATGAGCACCGAGGTCTCCGAAACCATCAGCCCCGTCAGCACCAGCAGAAACAGCCATTGCTTGCCCACGAAACGATAGACTGCAAAACCATAACCGGCCAGGACGGATACGACGGTCGTCAATATCATGGATGACGTCGACAAAATCATGCTGTTGTAAAGCGCGCCCTTGTAACCTTGCTCATTGAGGATGAAGGCGAAGTTTTTGAATTGCGGGTCCTTGGGCAGTGAGAGAAAGCTCTGGAACAATTCGGCGGATGTTTTTAGCGCGGCGTTGAACATCAGATAAATCGGGAATAAAGCGATGAATACAAATAGCAGCAGGATGGCATGAATGATCGCGCTCTTCATCATCCTGCTGGAATTATAAGAACGTCTTTTCCGAGACCGGTCTTTGACTGTCATCTAGTCCTCCTCATCTTCGGTGACGATTTGCCGGATGACCGCCACGCTGAGCACAAGGATGACAACCGTCAGTATCGTGCTCATCGTCGCCGCGTAATTGAAGCGCCCCTCGCGCATGCTGTGCCAATAGATTCGCAGACCAACCACCGTGCTGGCTTCGTTGGGTCCGCCATTGGTCGCCACAAAGATCAGATCGAAAAACTTCATGGACCCAATAATGGTGTAAACAAGAACGAAGGTAATGGCATTGCGCAACAGCGGTATCGTGACGTAGAAGAATTGCTGCAAAGCGCCTGCGCCATCGATCTTGGCCGCGTCATACAATTCGGGACTGATATTCTGCAAGCCCGCCATGAATATCAGCACACAGAATCCATAGTACGACCAACTGCCGATCATGTTCACCGCAATCAAGACGATCGACTCGTCAGCCAGCCAGGGCCGCCCGGCCAAGCCGATCGTCTCCAGCAGCCAATTCAGCGGTCCGATGCTGGGATCGTAAATCCAGCGCCAGACGATCGCGGCGCAAACAGCCGCTACTGTATGCGGGATGAAGAAGATGCTGGCATAGACCAAGCGCGTCCTGCCCCTGCCTGAAAGCAGAACAGCCAGCAGCAAACCCAACACGACCGGCAAGGCGATGCTCAGCAGCACCCAGATGATGTTGTGATATAAGGACTTGAGAAACAGATCGTCCTGAAGCAGCTTGATGTAATTCTCGATGCCGACCCAGAAATAATCGCGCGAGCGCCCGGTCGGTGAATCGAAAAAGCTCAAAACCAGCGCGTTAAGTATCGGATAGAAAATCCAGATGCCGAGGTATATGAGCGCCGGCGCAATAAAAATGTAAGGTCGAATATTGAAGCGCGCCATATCGGCGTCCTCCCGCGGCGGACCGCCAGTGTCTACGCGGCGTCAAAGCGCTTTCCCCGCTAGATCTGCCCTGTCAGCCGAGCAATGTAGGGGCGTTTCGACGAAACGCCCGCATCACACACATCTTCCAACGCGGGCGTCTCACGAGACGCCCCTACAGATACTAACAATACTGCAAACCTAATACCGGCGGCCTTCGGGACTAATGCCGGCTTACATGCGCTCGCCCGGCTCCCAGACCTGCCCGAGCGCCGCGGCCGCCGCCATTTCCTCGTCCATATTGTTGAGGAAATCTTCTATGCTCAACTCGCCGCCCAAGACGCCTTGCACGCCTTGATAAAGCGCGCGCACCACGTTTGGCGCTACAGTGGTGTGGAAGGCGTCAACATTGAGATCCTGCATCTCTTGGCCGATGCGGAAGGCTTTGCCGATAACCGGATCGACGTCATAGATGCTCCAGTCGATGGGATCCTTTTGGATCGGAATCGCGAAGCCCTCTTCGATCCAGGTGGGCAGCCAGCGCGGGTCGGTCACGAAGTCGATGTATTCAGCGGCGAGATCCGGATCCGAGGCATGAGCCCAGATATAGTAAGCCGAGCCCTCAGACATGTGGGTCGCCTGCGGGATGTCATCATAAATCGCCGGCATATAGAAAACATCCAGCGTGCCTTCAGCCATGTTGCCGGAGATGTCGTGGATGACCCAGGTGCCGGTCCAGACTGATGTCGCCCGCCCGGTATATAGTTCTGCCAGCGAGTCGCCATAGTGCTTGCCATTGAAGCCGGGCGAGAAGCAATCGGCTTCTACCATCTCCAGCAGCTTCTCCAGCGCATCGACCACCTCGGGCCGATTCCAGCTGGTCGTGCCGCGCAAGACATCCAGACCAACCTGGCGCCCGCCGGTGAGCGCGACCATGTCGGTGAACATGTTGGCGCCCTGCCAGCCATCGGGGCTGTTGGAGAAGGAAATCGGGATATAACCGGCCTCGTTGGCGACCGCGCACCAATTGAGGATGTCGTCCCAATTCTGCGGGATATCCAAGCCAAGCTCTTCAAAGATCACCGTGTTGTAGTAGACGTATTCGAGATCCTGCTCCCAGGGATAGGCATAGAGCTTGCCGTTCCACATATTGCGCTCAATCGCCCAGTCCGGCAGACGATCCCACCAGCCGTACTGATCGGCGTATGGCGTCAGATCCAGCAGATAACCTTCCTGCGCGTAGGCGGTCAAGCCGGCGCCAGAGGGCCAGGAGTAGAAGACATCCGGCGCATCGCCAGAGGTCAACGCCAGCTCAATCGCGTTGCGAATCGGCCAGCCGCCGCCGAATACCGAACGATCCATGAAAACATTCGGATGCTCTTCATTCCAAGCCGCGTGAATCACTTCCAACGCGGGACCCGCGGCCGTCATGCCGTAGAATTCCCACTGATCCCATACTTCCAGAAATTGGCTATCCTGTGCGGAAACGGCGCCGCTCATCAGCGCCATCAACACCAGCAAGAAGGCAAGTTTCTTAATCCAAGACATGTTCATTCTCCCTATCAAATGCGTTTTATGTTTCAACCGATACTGCTGTTTGCGGCATAGGCTCCCGCTATGCCCTGAACGGCATATCTCGATAGTCACCTCCTTCTCTCATGCAGCATGGCAACTCATCATCCAAACGGGCTCAATCCGGCTTGCTTTGCCTGAGACCTAGAATCCAGGTCGCGCAGGTCGCGTAGGTCGCGTAGACACTGACCGCCGACACTGACCGTCGGCTGCTAGGTTTTTATGGACAGGTTGTTAAAGCTGACGGCGCCCTGATCAACGAAGAAACCGAACATCGTCTCCGACTCTTCGTAAATTCGGTAGGACATCACAACCTCATCGTTGACGTAACATTCGACCAACTGACCATTACGCAGAATACGGATCTGATATTTGCCGTCTTCCGGCTCCGAATACAGGAATTGGTCAACCAGCATGGGACGCGCCATATCGGGTCCGAGCTCGGGGCTGCCGGGCACCCAGGCTTGCCAGAACGGTTCCCATTGTATTGGCCAGCGCCTGATCGACGTCCGTTTGCGGCCCGGCTCGACCATTAACAGGTGTCCCTGATACATATCATCCGTCGGTTCCATCAAGATGCCGGCATTCATCGTATTGGGGTCGCAGGCGATCTCCACTTCCAGCATCAGGTCCGTACGCGCGGTCTTGATATGCGCGAAGCCAAAACTGCCGCGGGCGTCGCAGCGCGTCCCGTCCCAATCGCCATCACCGGGGATCAGTTCAAAGTCCTGCTCATTGGTATAACTGGCGGCCACTTCAGCCGGAAGTTTGCAAGTCAAGCTGCCATCGGGCATCGCGATCATTTCCCTAGGCGAACCGAATTCACCGCCCCAGATGAAGTCTTCGTCATTGCTGCCGAACTTGCGCCGCGGAATCCAGGCGAAGGTGAAGCGCCGTTCGCCGTCGCCAGCCGATTTGGCCGCGTAGAACTTGGAGCCATCCAGGGCATCCAGCGGTCGCGCTTCCCAGGGCTCGCCCGGCTTCGCCACCCGATACAGCGTCTTGGCATCCCCGGAATAACGCGAGAAGACCAAATAGTTGTAACCGCCCAGGCTGAATGTCTCCGGACATTCCATGCAGTGCGCTTGCTGCGGCGCCCAAAGCGTGCCCCCCAGTTCCCAGCTCTCAAGGTCGTCGGAATAGGCAACCACCACGCAGCCGCGGCGGTCTTCCAATCCTTCCTTCAGCCGCGCGGCGAGCAGCATGGCATAGCAGCCCTTTTCATCGTCGTAATAGACATAAGGGTCGCGCCAATCAGCCGGCTCCCATTCGGACGTATCGGCGTGCATGATAGGATTATTGGGATTCTTCTCCCAAGTGATCATATCGTCGCTGGTGGCATGACATATGGTTTGCTGGAATTTGGCGTGATGGCTGTAACCCGTATAAAAGAAGTGGAACTTGCCCTTATGGTCATGTATAGACCCGGTCCAGATGGCGCCAACATCCGGATCGCCTTCCTGCCCCGGTCCGAAGGCGTCTGGCAACTCCTCCCAGTTAACCAAGTCTTTCGAGACTATATGCCCCAATGTACAAGCCGCCCGTTCGGGAACCGTCCAGGTATCCGGTGGCGTCGCTAGCAAAAAGATATGCCATTCCCCGTTGTAGTAGAAAGGCATCGTATCGCCGACGTCGCCAATTTGAGTTTTGTAGCCAAACAGTCTCATTCGCTAATCCTTTCTATTTCAAGCACTTTCCGTCGCGTTTATACCAACTTTCGCGGGACTTGGCAAAAACAGACGCTTGCGCCCGTTCACTCCAAATTCGCATGGCGCGCGTTCATCGCCGATTCTTCAATCCCCAACGCCGCTTTCAAGCGAATGATAATCAAGTCGCAAAGCAGCCCAAGGCAATGCTCGAAGAGCGAACCCATCACCAGAATCGAGTCCGCGCCTGCGTGCTGCCCCGCCTTAAAATTGGTCGCCGGAATGTAAACGATTGACTGAGCCGCCTCGGCAATCGGCGACTCGCGGTTTCCGGTGAAAGCCATCATTGTCGCCCCAGTTGCGCGCGCGGTGTCGATGTATCGCAGCAGCGAGCCGGTGCGCCCGGAGGACGAGCCAATCAGCAGCAGATCGCCCCTGCCGATAGCCGGCGTCGTCACATCATCGACGACATGCGCGCTCAAACCCAAGTGCATCAGCCGCATAGCGAAGGCTCTCATTTGCAATCCGCTGCGCCCCTTGCCGGCGATGAAAACCCGATTCGCAGCGGTGATCGCGGCGCAAATGTCATTGACCTGCGCTGGATCCACTTGCCCCAAGGCGCGCTGGATATCAGCGAGAATGGCTTCAATCAGTGCCGGCGTATCCATATTCTCGTATCCTCTTTTGGAACTTCTTTGCGCAAGCGCGCGGGTCGGGCGAAGCGGTGATGGCTGAACCGACGATGACGACCAGTGGCTTCAGCGGGAGGATATGCGCCAGGTCGGGCAGCTTGACCCCGCCGGCGATTGCCAAGCCAGTCGTCGGCAGCGCCTCGCGCAAATCGGCCAACTGCGCGAATGGCGAACCCTGCGCCGCCTGCTGATCGTGCGCGGTATGCAGGCAGAGCAGATCGCCGCCCAAAGCCACGATGTCTCGGGCGCGCTCTCGCAGTCCCGCCACCTGCATCATATCGACCATCACTTGCTTGCCCTGCGTCCGCGCGCTATTGAGAGCGCCGGCAATCGTCGCATCGGCGGCGACCGCCATAACAGTCGCGATATCGGCGCCAGCGCTGAAGGCGATATCGGCTTCTGCTTCGCCCGCGTCCATAATTTTCAGATCCGCCACCAGCGTCAACTGCGGATAAGCCGCCCGAATTCGCCGCAAAGCCTTCATCCCCTCGCGGAAGACGAGCGGCGTGCCAACTTCGGCGATGTCGATGAAGGGACGCACCGCGGACAATATGTTTAGCGCGGCAGCCAGGTCGCCATCCAGCGCGATCTGCAGTTTTGCCATAACCAACCTATAAGTAGTCGAATGGGCGAAAATCGAACACAATACAGTATAGTGAATCGCCGCCAGCAGCAAAAGGAAGCAATTATGACAGCGAAGATTGTGGTGGTCGGCAGCTTCAATGCCGACTTGGTTTCATATATGAAGCGGATGCCGCGCCCGGGCGAGACGGTGCATGGAGAGCGCTTCGCCACCGGCGCCGGCGGCAAGGGGTCTAATCAGGCGGTGGCGGCCGCGCGCTTGGGCGCAGATGTCACCTTCATCGGGCGCGTCGGCAACGATGTCTTCGCCGAGCTCGCCTATGAAATCTGGGACGCGGAGGGCGTCAAGCGCGAATTCGTCAAGCGCGACAGCGACGTGGCGACCGGCGTCGCGCCGATCCTGGTGGATAGCAGCGGCGAGAATATGATTGTGGTTGTGCTGGGCGCGAACAGACGCATTCAGCAAAGCGATATTGACGCGGCGCGCGAGCGAATCGCCGATGCCGATATGCTGGTGGTCCAGTTGGAAGTGAACCTCGACATCGTGCCCTACGCCCTGCAAACCGCCAAAGCATACGGCGTCGCGACAATTCTGAATCCAGCGCCGGCCGCCGCGATCTCCGCCGAGACTATCCAATTGGCTGATTACCTCACGCCCAATGAAATCGAACTGGAGACCCTCAGCAGCGGCGATGTCGACGATGTCGCCTCGGCCGCGCGAGCCTTGCTCACCCGCCATGATCAAACAGCGGTGGTGACCTTGGGCGCGGAGGGCGCGCGCATCGTCACACCTGAGGATAGTCTCACTGTGCCAACCTACGCCGTCGATGCGGTTGATACCACCGGCGCCGGCGACACCTTCAACGCGGCGCTGGCCGTGGGCTTGTCCGAAGGGGCGGCGCTGGAAGACGCGGTTCGCTTCGCCAACGCGGCCGCCGCCCTTTGCGTCACCAAGCCCGGCGCAGCCGATAGCGCGCCATACCGCGCCGATGTCGACGCGCTATACCTTGGGCAATAGCAGTTGATACCGGAAGGGCATCTCGGCAATGCCCCCATATACACGGGCTGATGAAGGTGGGCGAGCCACGTGCTCGCCCCTACAAGTCCTTTTTATGGTTTCGCCCTCAGTAATTCCAAGTAAGTCATGCGAAAAAGGGCGATGCTAATCTGATTCGAGATCTGTAGGGGCGAGACTTGTCTCGCCCACTATGTCGCCATTGTACATGTGGGCGACTCAAGAGTCGCCCCTACGACGTTCCTTCAT
>JAJEGA010000114.1 GCA_022820125.1 Anaerolineae bacterium
GGGCGATGCTAATCTGATTCGAGATCTGTAGGGGCGAGACTTGTCTCGCCCACTATGTCGCCATTGTACATGTGGGCGACTCAAGAGTCGCCCCTACGACGTTCCTTCATTTTGTTGCATTACTTTATTGGACTTACTGAGAGCGCAGAAAAAAACAATTTTGCCTTTGTTTTCAGTTCTGTATATGCGCGACGCATTTAGTTTCCTTGCCGACGTTGTCCTATGCAGTCGGAGACTTAGAAGATTTCTTGCCGAAAATCCTTAAACTCTGTGCCCTCTGTGTTCTCTGTAGTTAAGAAAAATTTGATGCGAGCGCCCTGTTTTTTCCCGAAAAACTTGACAAGCTCGCCTAATGTCATATATTCTGAAAATGGAACTTGGGCTGATGTCTGCGTTGTATGCGCGGCATTTAGCCTGTGGAAGAAATGTATACTGTGTGCCAGAAGGAGGGTGGTAAAAATGAAACGTCTTGTATTGGTAGCACTACTTATCACTGCCGTGCTTGTCGTCAGCGGGGGGCTTGCCGCCGCGCAGGATGGGCATATCGTTCAACGCATTCGCGACCGCGGCGAGTTGATCTGCGGCGTGAACTCGGTATTGCCGGGCTTCGGCACGCAGAACGACGCCGGCGACTTTGAAGGTTTTGATGTTGATATTTGTCGCGCTGTCGCCGCCGCCATTCTTGGCGACGCCAACGCAATCGCCTTCCGCCCGCTGGCTGCCGCCGAGCGCCCGACCGCGCTGGCAAGCGGTGAAATTGATATGCTAAGCCGCAACACCACCTGGACGCTCAGCCGCGATACCGAGTGGGGCGCCACCTTCGGTCCCACAACTTTCTATGACGGCCAGGGCATCATGGTCAAGGTTGACTTCGGCGTCAGCACCATTGAAGAACTCGGCGAAGAGAGCATCGTCATGTGCGCCACCGCCGGCACCACCACCGAGCTGAACATCACCGATAAAGCCAACGCGCTCGGCGCTGACTGGGAACTGAACACCTTCCCGGACTTCGACGCCATCATGGACGCCTATGAAGCTGGCGCTTGCGATGCCTTCACCAGCGACATCAGCAGCCTGGTTTCGCGCAAAGCCACATCGGCTGATCCGGCCGCGCACTCGATTCTGCCCGGCGCCATCAGCAAGGAGCCTCTGGGGCCAGTCAGCCCGCAGAATGACGCCAACTTCGCCGACATCATCCGCTGGGTGGTTTGGGGCTTGCTGACCGCGGAAGAATTCGGCATCGACAGCATGAACATCGGCGACTTCATGGACAGCGATGACGCGGGGATCGGCCGTCTGCTCGGTTTGGGCGACAATGTTGCCGGCGATTACCTCGGCATCAACGATCAGTTCATGGTTGACGTGATCACGCAGTTGGGCAACTACGGCGAGATCTTCGACCGCAACCTGGGTCCGGATACGATCTTCGGCTTGGAGCGCGGCTTCAACGACCTGTGGACCAACGGCGGCTTGATGTACGCGGCGCCTTTCCGTTAAGTCGATGACATTTCAACCCTGAGTTTCAAGGGGCGCGCCATCAAGCAGGTGGCGCGCCTCTTTTTGTTTACCGCCATCGCCGCCAATCGCGCCCAATATGAATTATCATCGCCGTTCATCAAATTATCGGGCGCCGCTAAAGCAAAATTTGTCATATCCGCCTCTATTGAATAAAATTATTGCAACAGACCAACTGGCTTGGCGGATTCGTTTTTTTCGATTCCTGTGAGGAAAGCTAGTGGCGATTAAACCAGCGGGGCAACAAGAGAATCTGCTGCCGGCCATGTTCCGCGACGGGCGGATCCTTCAGGGCATCGCCCAGATCATCTTCGTCGTCATCGTGGTAATCGTGCTCAACGATTTGCAAACGCGCATCAATACCGCGCTGGAATCGACCAACCAATCGCCGAACTTCGAATTTCTGCAAAACCGCGCCGGCTTCAGCCTTGCGGATTCGGGTAGTTATTCCTCGAACGACCGCTACATTGACGCCTTTGAGGTCGGCTTTATCAACACATTGCGCGTCGTCTTGCTGGGCTTGGCATCGACGACGGTGATCGGCATCATGGCCGGCATATTCCTCTTGAGCCGAAACTTCCTGCTGCGGACGATATCGCGCGCTTACGTCGAGGTCTTGCGCAATACGCCGGTGCTGCTGCAGATTATCGCCTGGTACTTCATAGTCATGCTGTCATTGCCGCAGCAGCAAGAATCGATCGCCTTCCCGCGCGAGGGCGTGCGCAGCCTGCCGCTATTGCAATACGCGCTCTCGCTCCTTGTCGTCCTGTTTATCTGGCAGTACGGCGGGACGTTGCGGCGCCCGGCTTGGCGGAATGGGGTGCGGCAGGCGGGCATTGCCGTCGTTGTGCTGGTGAATCTGCTGGGCATTTCTATCGTTGGGGCGGCTACGCCAATCGAGTTTCATCCAGGCATCTACATCAGCATCAAGGGCGTCGCTGTTTTTGAATTGATTCCCTCGGCGCTATTTGGCGTTTGGATGGTCTTCGTTGTCCTTGGCGCGGTGGTCGCGCTGGCGATGTCGCGCTATTTCGCTTTCATAACCGAGTCCACCGGTCAGCCGATTCCGCGGACGCGCCTCGCCCTTACCGCATTCATCAGCTTTACGCTGCTGGGTTGGATCATCATGGGCATGCGGCCCACGCCCTCGGCGATATCGGTCTACGATGACGAAGGCGGCGCCTTCATCGAAATGGAATACGAAGACGCTTTTGAATCCGGCATGTTGACGATCGAGCAGGAGCTTGAATATACGCGGCAGCCGCTGCTATTTCGTCCGCCGACGCTGGATCGCCGCGGGCGCAACATCGAAACTGGCATTGAATTCTCGCCCAATTACCTCGCCGTTTTTCTGGGACTGGTGATTTACACTTCCGCTTTCATCGCCGAAATTGTGCGGGCGGGCATTCAAGCGGTGCCCAAGGGCCAGTTGGAAGCTTCGCGCGCCCTGGGGCTGTCGCAGGCGGATATGCTGCGTTTGATCATCTTGCCGCAGGCGCTGCGCGTCATCATCCCGCCACTGGGCAATCAGTTTCTTAATCTCTCCAAGAACTCCAGCCTTGCGATCGCCGTCGCCTATACCGATATCTATCAGGTGACCTTCACGATCATCAATCAGTCGGGTCAATCGGTAACCGGCATTGTGATGGTCATGCTCTCATATTTGTTCATAAGCCTGTGCATTTCCTTATTGATGAATGTCATCAATCAGCGTTATCAGCTGGTGACGAGGTAAGCCGCTGATGTCGGAACAGATGAACGCGGACGCGGGCAAGTCGATCATCAGTTATCAAGATGAGCCGGCGCGGCCGCCGCCGACGCTTGAAGTCGGTTTGGCGGGCTGGGCGCGGCAGAACCTATTCAATTCGCCTGTCGATGTGGTCATCACCATCGTTGCCACGCTGCTCATCCTGGGTTTGCTCGTCAGTTTCTTTGACTGGGCGATTCGTTCGGCGAATTGGTTCGCCATCATCAACAATCAGCGCCTGTTCATGATGCTGTCCTACGAGCCGATCTTCGAGTGGCGCCTGTCGCTGACGGTGCTGCTGGCTGCCCTCTTGACCGGCCTGAGCTTGGCCGCCTGGGCGCGCCGTGGCGTCGTGCGCGCGCTTGCCGCGCTTGCCTTGGCGGTTGTCGTGATTACCGGCGCCGCGCCGCCGCTTATTGAAGCGACTATCGACCAGCCGCTCTCCTACTTCACCGCCGGCAATGTCGATATCGTCGACCGCGCCACCGCGCTGACGCCGCAGCCGGAGCTGGCATTCATCGCCCAAGCCGGCGAGCGGGTGCGGCTGAGCCTGGCGCTGGATGAAGTCGCCGATATCGAAACGCTGAGCCGGCTCTCCGGCTTTTCCGATCGCGGCTCAAACGCCTTGGGCAACGCCGCCCTCAATCGAATCGAGCAGCGCGCCAGGACCGGCGAAACTTTCGATCAAATGGCCAGCGGCGAATTGACGGAATCGTTGGAAGAACGGGCGCGCTTGAGCATCCGAACCTTCACGCGAACGAACGACATGCTCGCTTCAACCCGGGATTATGCCGCGCATATCGGCGGGCTGCTCGCCGGGGCCGGCGCCGAGGTCGGTGAATTGCGCTTTTGGCTGAGCCGGCTGGAGCGCGCCGCTATGAGCTTGGACCCGCGCGAAGACGCCATTCTGGAAAAAGCGACCGACCTCGAGGACGCGGTCAGAGCCATGTCAGTCAACGATGCGATACCGGCTGAACTGCGAGCTGCCGTCGAAGAGTTGACCGCAACGGTGCTGGCGAGCGAGCAATTGGAAGACCTGGGCGAGCTGCTCATCGTGCAGCTTTCGGAAGACTTGATTGGCCTGCCAGACCAGTCCAATGACGATGAAGTGCTGATAAAGCCCTTGCCGCGCGAGGCGGTTTTCCTGCGCGATATGTTTGTGCGCTTGCTGACGCCCCAGTCGGTGATTGAGTTGTATGACCTCGGGCAGACGCCAATCAAGGTGGCGATCCTGGACGCGCAGTCGCTGGACGCGCTGGCGGAAGGTGTATTGGGCGGGGCGGGCGACAGCTTCTCCTACGATATACCGAGCGATGGCTGGTATATCCTGAGCAAGAACGCGGCGCCGGGCGAAGACGGCAGCACAATCTTGGCGGCTGCCGGCATCTACCCAATCGTTGAGCGCACGCTCAGCGCCACCGAATCGCAATTCGCTCGCTTGACTGACAGCGATCTGGTCGTCACCGAAAGCCGCCCGAAGCGCGATGGAAAGTCGATTCCGGTTGCCGTTTTGATCGACAATCAGTTTCGCGGCCGCCGCGATTTGCAGACCTACCTCATTCACTTCATCCCGCCCTTCTTCGGGCAGGTTGCGGCGCTGCTGATCCCCTTCTTGATCACGGTCGCCTGGGGTTTCATGCTGGGGCGGGCGGCCGCCCACCTGCTCGGCGAGAACTCGGTCTTCAATAACAACAGCAGCCGAGCGACGGTCTTGGCTTGGTCGATGTCGCCCCTGCTCATCTTGCTTCTCTACCTCATTTTGCTGGATGGCGCCGGGGCGATTACGGGCATTCTCGGGCTTATTCTGCGAATTGCCGCAGCCTTCGGCGCTGTGCTGGCAGTGCGCCAGGGCGAAGCCTGGCTCAACCAAACGAATCGGGGCGAAGATGCCCAAGGCTCAACCAATCGCCTGTTGATTTATGGCTGGGGCGCCTTTCCCTTAATCATGTTCGGCTTGGCATCGGGCATCGGCGGCTTATCCGGCGCGACGCTCGGCAGCATGGTCGGCGGCTTGTTCTGGCTGCTGCTGATGTATTTCGTGGGCCTCAGCTTCCGCGGGGCGCTGGGCTATGCGCTCTTGGTTGGCGGCTTCTTCTTGCAGATTGCGCAGGCATTTCTGATCAACCTCGTTTGGGCGGGCTGGTATACCGATGCTTCGATTTCAATCGCGCTTTGGCTGGCGCTTGCCGCCATCGGCGTCGCAGCCGGCATCGGCGGCAGCCGGCTGAATGGCGCCATGGACATGACGATCAAACGTTATGGCTTCCTCGTCGGCTGCATCGCCTTCCCCTTTGTATTGGTGAATACAAATATCGTCTCCGCCAATGCGGACTCCTCGGCGGCGCTGCTGGCGGGCGTCGCTTTCCTCTTGTGGATCGCCTGGATGTTCTTCAGCGGCGCGGCAAAATGGACCGCCAATCGAATCATCATTGGCTTGCTGCTGCTGACCTTCTTGTGGATGCAGACCTTCACAGCCGTTGATCGCTGGTCATCGA
Source organism: Anaerolineae bacterium (assembly GCA_022820125.1). Taxonomy (GTDB): domain Bacteria; phylum Chloroflexota; class Anaerolineae; order Aggregatilineales; family Phototrophicaceae; genus UBA6055. The sequence goes on from JAJEGA010000114.1 coordinate 5,758, forward strand.
TTTATTTTGTCTTGTGGCTCGCTGGCGGCGTGGCTGTCTTCAAGCGCGGTCAGGCGGCTCAATTGGACAAGCGGCCTGAGCCGGGCGGAGGGCTCGCGCATCGCTACCCGCTGCATGGCATTGCGGCGCTGGCTGTCGCTTGGCTCGCCGCTTTGTGGCTCATCCCCAGCTTCATCAGCGGCTTGGGCGCGCAGGGCGCCTTGCAGGCCTCGCCCGATGATCTGCTGCCCCTGTCTGACAAGCGGCTTTGGGGCGGGCTGATGATCACCATGCAGTTGACCGTGCTCGGCATCGCCGCCTCTTTTCCCATTGGCCTGGCGCTGGCGCTGGGGCGGCGCAGCAATCTCGCCGTGGTCAAATATACTTGCATTCTCTACATTGAGCTGGTCCGCGGCGTTCCCCTAATTACGATTCTGTTTTTGGCTTCGCTGCTGGTGCCGCTGGTAGACCCCAATCTGGCGGCGATTGACCAAGCGGTGCGCGCCTGGGTCGCCTTCACAATGTTCAGCGCCGCCTACCTGGCGGAGAATGTGCGCGGCGGTTTGCAGTCGATCGACCGCGGCCAAACCGAAGCGGCGCAGGCGATTGGCTTGTCGAACTGGCAGACGACGCTCTTCATCCTGCTGCCCCAAGCCTTGCGAGCGGTGATCCCAGCGCTGGTAGGGCAGTTCATCTCGCTGTTCAAGGATACATCGCTGGTCTTCATCGTGGGCTTGGCTGATATCCTCGGTGTCGCCTCGCGCGTGGTGGCTCAGGCGGAATTCCTGCAGAAGCGGCAGGAGACCTTCTTGTACGTGGCGATCCTGTTCTTCGTTTTCAGCTATATCATGTCTTATATCAGCCGGCGGATTGAAGCGACTGGCTCAGGCGCGATTCGGGCGCAGGAGCTCTGATGCGCCCCCCAATCGGATAGGCGGAGGTTCCAATGGAAGATGGCAAGCAACAAGTCATGGCGGGCGACGAGCCGATCATTATCTGCCGCGACATGAACAAGTGGTTCGGCGAATTCCACGTGCTGCGAAATATCTCGATAGAGGTGATGCCGCAAGAAGTGCTGGTGATCATCGGCCCATCGGGCTCGGGCAAATCCACCTTCATCCGCTGCATCAACCGGCTGGAAGAACATCAGGACGGCACGATCATCGTCGATGGCATTGAGCTGAGCCACGATGTTCAGAATATCGCCGATATCCGCCGCGAAACCGGCATGGTTTTCCAGCAATTTAATCTCTTCCCCCATCTGACCGTCATCGACAACATCACGCTGGCGCCGATGAAGGTGCGGCATTGGGCGCGCGACAAAGCCGAGCAGCGGGCGATGGAACTGCTGGAGCGCGTTGAGATTCCCGAGCAGGCTTTCAAGTATCCGGGCCAGCTATCCGGCGGGCAGCAGCAGCGCGTGGCGATCGCGCGGGCGCTGGCGATGGAGCCGAAAATTATGCTCTTTGACGAGCCGACATCAGCGCTCGATCCGGAGATGATCAAAGAAGTGCTTGACGTAATCGAAGAACTGGCGCGCTCCGGCATGACGATGCTCGTCGTCACGCATGAGATGGGCTTCGCGCGCGAAGTCGCCGATCGCATTATTTTTATGGATATGGGACGCATCGTGGAGCAAGGACCGCCGGAGAATTTCTTCAGCCCCGATATCGAGCATCATCCGCGCACCCAGGAATTCCTCGATCAGATTTTGTAGAGCAGAGGATACGCAATATACGAAAATGTAGGGGCGATCCATTGGATCGCCCTTGATCATGGAGAGTGATGGCGCGGGCGACCGGGTGGGTCGCCCCAAAATTGTTTTCGACGAATATCGGGCTAGTCTTCCAGCTTGTCCAATTCTGCTTGCAGCAGCTGACGCAATACATCCGGATCCGCGTTGGCGACGGGCGCGCCGCCGATGACAAATGTCGGCGTGCTGCGGATGCCAAGGGCGGCGCCGCGATCGTGATCGTAACCCACTGTCGCGACATGCGTGCCGGCTTCGTAACACGCGCGCAGCGCATCCGCATCCAGCCCGGCGGCGCCGCCTAATTGCAGCAGCTCATCGGCGCTTGCCCGCCCTTGATCCGCCTCGGTGTATAGGACATCGTGCATCGTCCAGAATTGGCTGTTGCCCTGGTCGAACGCGCACTGCGCGATCTCCGCCGCCATTTGGCTGTACGGCGGCACGATGATCGGGATGTCGCGATAGACAAAGTTGACTTGCCCGGCAAATTCTTCCAGCAGCGCTTCGACGATGCCTTCTTCGTGCCAGAATTTGCAGGCGTGGCAGCCATAAGCGCCGTATTCAATCAGGCTGACGGGCGCCTCCGGGTCGCCAAGAATCGGGTCGAGCTCGTAGCGGGCGATCGCTTCCGCGCTCGGCGGCTGATAGCCGTATAGCAGCGTATCCGGATAGAAGGCGGCCCAGGCGAACCAGAAATGGGGGAAGGCGTTGATTTGCCGCAAGCGCGCGCCTGCCAGGTCGCCGGCGACAGCGACGCCGAATATATTCCAGCGGCTGCCCGTTTCGGCATCGACGATGTCGCCATCCGCCAGCTCAAACGTCAGCGCGCTGCCTTCCACGGCGCGGTCGAAAAGCGCGGCCATGCCGGCATCGCGCGATTGATCAATGCTCGCCGCGTCCAGCGCGCTGAAGGCGCCCGGCTGCCAGACCGCCACCACATCGGTCTCGCCAACCCGGTCGTTGATGACGCCTTCCTCAACCAAGACTGAGAAGGGGTAGGCGACGCTCGCGCCCTCAATTTCCGCGCCGAGCACGCGCTCAGTGGCGAGCAGCCGCTCATCCAACGCGCCCATGAACAGGAAGGGACGCGGATTGCTGTCGTAATTGACGTAGGGATTGCTGCCATAGAAGCGACCGCCCGTCGACAGCACTTGCCCCTGCGGATACTGCGCTTTGAAGGCGCCGTAGCCAACGAGCTGCGACGGCACGATTTCGAGCAGCCTGCCCGTATGCGCGCCGACGATGCCTTCGCCGGTCAACTGCTGCCAGAGCGATTGCGTCGCGTCATCCCACATGATCAGGTCGCTGTTGCGCAGCAAGCCACTGACGCCGAAGCGCAATGCCTCGCCTGCGACTCGCCGATCGAATACGATGGCGCTGTTGCACAAGGGGCAGAAGGTCACCGCCACCGGCAAATCGTTGATGACATCATTGGCGATTTCGTGGCGCGTCAGAATCGCCAGCGGATAGGCGCGGGCGACGCCATTGACCTCCAGCGCGATCACGGGCGAAGCCGGCTGAAGCCACTGATCGGCGCTCGCAAGATCGTCAAACTGAGGATGATCTATCGGGGGAATCCCATCGCGCCCGACGCCGCCCGATATGATTTCGTAAAATACGCCGTCCTGGCTCTTGCAAACATCCATCCGGTCCCAGACTGTCTGCCAGTTGCTCAGCAAGTCCGCGTTGTCGAAAGGCGCGGGCGGAGTCTCGCAGCTGAGCTGCGCCATGGACGTGGCTGGCAGCAGCATAAAACCAATGATGAACAGCGCGGGCATTGTCTTGCGAAATTGTCGAAACATGATCTGTCCTCTTTTCTAGGATTCCAATCGGTCTGGCAAGGTGCTGCTTGAACAAGCGAGTCCGGTCGTCTGTTTGGCATCAGCCATCTTGAGTGAATTCGGCGCCTTTGAGAATCGTATCGGGAAAGAAAGCGGCCCAGGCGAACCACAAGTGCGGGAAAGCGTGCAGCTGACGGAGCTCGGCGCCCTTCAGCGGGCCGTCAATCGCTTCGCCCAAGACGTTCCAACGGCTGCCGGTCGAAATGTCCATAAAGCTGCTGCCACCAGGACTCGGTCGCGTCGTCCGACATCACCAGATCGCTGTAGCGCAGGTTGCCGGATACGCCGAATCGCAATGCCCGGCCATCCACTCAGGCATCGGACGAAGCCAAGCCATAGACTTCTGTTTCGGGGTGGAAAGCAGCCCAAGCGAACCAAAAGTGCGGGAAGGCATGCACCCAATTGAGCTGGCTGCCCTTGAGCTCGCCATCAGTCGCTTCGCCAAAGGCATTCCAGGTTGACCCCGTCGCGTCGTCGGTGAAAGCGCCGTCATCCCCGGCGGCGAAGTGCAATACCTCGCCGTCAAATGTGGACTGATACATGCCGGCGGTACCGATATCGCGGGCGCTGTCGATGCGGGAGTCGCCAAGCGCGCTGGCGACGCCGCGCTGATAGAAGACGACTACTGGCGTATCGCCGATCTCGTCGTTAACTGCCCCTTCCTGCCGCAAGATCTCGAAGGGATAGGCTTTGGCGCTGTCGCCGATGATAGCGGCCAGCACATGATCAACTGCCGAATCCAGCCGCGGATCAACCTCGCCGCGAAACAGAAAGGGGCGGCCCGGGCGGCTGTCGTAATTGCTGTACGGGTTGATGCCATACTGACGGCTGTAACCCGTATCGCGCGACATGACCAGCCCATCGGGGAAGCGCTCGGCGAAGCGGCCGAAACCAATAACCTGCGATGGCACGATGTCGAGCAGCAGGCCAGCGTATTCGCCCGCCAGCCCCTCGCCCGTCAACTGCTGCCACCAGGTTTCGCTCTGGCGGTCATACATGATTAAGTCGCTGTTGCGCAGCAGACCGCTCACGCCGAAGTCCAGCACATCGCCGTTCACGCGCCGATCAAAGCTGACCGAGCTGTTGCAAAGCGGGCAGAAGGTGACAGCGACAGGCTTGCCGGCGATTTCGTCATTGGCGATCTCATGCCACATGAGAATGGCCAAGGGGTATGCGCGCGCTTCGCCGTCCATTTCCAGCGCGATCACCGGCGAACGATCGCTGAGCCAGAGCGCCGCTTCCTCGATGGTTTCCATGGCCGGCTCAGTCACCGACGGAATGCCGTCCTTCACCGGATGACCCACCAGGATCTCGGCGAAGTCGACCATGCTGTTGCAGAAGTTGGTTGTCCAGTTGGCGGTGTTGAGGTTGGCGGGCTGGCAGCTGTCTTGGCTCTGCGCTGGCATCTGCGCCGCATTCAGCGCGAGAAAGCCAGCCAACAGGGTGACGATGCCCGCAAGAAGCGGCGCGCGCCGCAGTCGCTTCGGCTTGAGCATGGGGGAGGTCCTTTCATTCCAGATTACAAACTAAGCATAGGCGGTCTTCCTTACGGCGACGTTACAGGCAATCCTATGTTTACAATTCGGATTCAAGCATTTCGCGGCTGCCGGCGGCTGGTCAAGATTCCGTCGTGGCGCGCATCAGTCGCCTGTCATCGTTCCGCCGGCATCTCGGCGCAAGCTTGGGTTGCTTCGCCCGCCGCCAGCTGCTGCCCCGCGCCTGCGGCAGATGCGCCGGGACGTGCTAGAATAAAACTTGCGTCAATGAGTCGCATGTGTGAACCGCGTGTATGCTAATAGCTCGGAAGCAACTACGATTTGACCAGCCGGTGGGAGGCCGAAGGTGAGGCAGCGAGCGTCCAGATACGCCATCGTCTTTGGCTTGGGCATCGCTCTGGCCGGCTTGGCGCTTGATCTGCTGCCCGGCACGCGCCCCGGCTTTCATTCGCTGCAGCTTCTAATTGTCTTGCTGGGCTTATTCCTTAGCCTGCTCCCCTTCGCGGCCCGGCGATTGGCGACTTGGAAAACGGGGCCCAAGCTAAGAAGCGCGCTGCCAAAATCCATTGCCGTCATCATCGTGACCAGCTTCGCGCTTGAAATTGCCCTGATCGCAATAGGCTACGGGACCTACTTCCCCCAAGATATTCCCGATTCGTTTTTGCGCCCCGCGCCCTGGTGGACCTGTGAGGACCCAGCCTGTCACTATGTCCAGGCGGAAATGGAGAGGGCATGCGAGAAGGGCTATATGTCGGGCCGCTACTGCATCGTGAACGCGCAGGGTTTTCACGATAGACAAGACTTCGTCTACAGCGACGCCCTCGACGACCAAACGCGGATTCTTGTACTGGGCGACTCGTTCACCTTTGGCGAGGACGCAGATATCGGCAAGTCTTACGTCGAAACGCTTGAAGCGGGCGGGACAGGCAGAGTGATATGGAACACCGGCATATTCGGCGTGGGGACGAATCAAGCGCTAGCGGCTTTTCAAATGTTTGCGCCCGTATTGAACCCGCACCTGACCATCTACGGATTCTATGTCAACGATTTTTTCGACAACCTCTTTCCGGTGGACGGCTACTATCTGGGCATTGATGAGAATGACGAGGTCGTCAAATTGCAGCGTTATCACCTTGATCCCTGGGGCAATGTGACCAGGCTGGAATCTCAAGAGCTGCTCTACTATCGATGGCGCGGCGTCGAAGCGCCGGGCAACGATTTCGAGCGCATCCTTGGCGCCACGCGATTAGGCTCCCTTTTCATCAGCGCAATTGACCAGCTCGGCAAGCAGCTTGGCTTGGCGCAGTTGACGCATTTCCGCCGCCAGGTTGACCTCACGCGCGCGTATCTGCGGGAATTGCGCGACGCAAGCGCGGCGCTCAATAGCGAGCTTTTGATCATGCTCATCCCCAAAAAAACTGATCTGAAAAAGCCGAGCGCAGAGTTCCAAGGCGCGATCCAATTGTTTGAAGAGCTGGGCATAAGCTATTTTATGCCAAGCCAAGCGCTTGACGCCGAAGCGGATTATGCGCCGGACTGGCACTGGAATAACGCGGGCCATCTGAAAGTCGGCATGCTGCTAAGTGAATGCGTCGACCGATTTCTCGCGGAAGGGCAGCTGGCCAACTGTCCCTACGTTGTCGCGCCTAAAGGACTCTAGAATGGGAGCAGTTCGCAAAATGCCCCGGGCGCGAAAGGCGTTTCAATCGGATTGGCACATGCGAACATGATAGCTGACTTGCGCATTAAGAGGTGGGAATGATTGACCTGACGCTTAGAGCGGTCATCGCAATCGGATTGATCCTGGCGCTGCTGGGCTTGGGCATCGATTTCATTTTGCCGAGCGCCAGCCCTGGGCTGAATCTGCCGCAGTTTCTCATCATCGCCGCCGGTTTGACGCTTTCCGCAATTGCCTGGCAGCTTCGCCGGCCCGGCTTGCGCCAGCGCATTTCGCGGGCGATGGGCAAAACTGTAATTGCCGCTGTCGCCGTCTCTCTGATTACCTTGGCCGCGCTGGAAATCCTCTTGACGGTCTTCGGCATGTCGACGCTCTTTCACGCGACGCCGCCGCCGATTCTGGTGACGCCAATTGATTGGTGGATCTGCGATGCGCCTGGCTGCCATTATATCTACGACAATGTACAGGCGGCTTGTAAAAAGGGCGGCGTACCGGAACGCATTTGCGCGATCAACCGCCAGGGTTATCCCGGCTCAAGTGACTTCCTGCCACCGGACGTCAACGACGACAGGCTGCGCATCCTGCACTTGGGCGATTCCTTTGCCTTTGGGCGCACAGCCGACCTGGGCGAATCCTACGCCGAATACCTCGAAGCTGAATTCCCGGAAGCGCTGTTTTGGAATACCGGCATGTCCGGCACTGGAACCAATCAGGCGATCAAAGCCTTAGATTACTTCGCGCCTCAGTTGCAGCCCCAGCTTGCCATTCTTGGCTTTTTTATGAATGACTTTGGCGACAATATGCTGCCTGTCGAAAGTTGGTTCCGCGTTCTCGATCCGCAAGGCAGGCCAGTATCCGTGCGCTTCTACCATTATGACGGCTGGGGCGAAGTCTATAAGTCCAACATTGAAACTGCCATGCGCTATTTTGGGAAGGGCCCGCCGCCGCGCAATGGCGTGGAGCATGCCATCGGCATCACCCGGCTTGGGACCTTGCTGCTTCGATTGCGCGACAACCTGGCCGCGCTCAGCGGGACGCTTAGAGCGAAGCAGATTAAAATCACCGGCGAATTCCTGGCTCAGCTGCGCGACCAGGCGGCGGCGCAAGGCGTGGACTTGCTCGTTCTCGTCATTCCGCGGCAAAATGACGTTGACGCTCCTGGCGACTATTACCGCGCGGCGATTCAACTGATGGAAGAAACGGGCTTGCCCTATATGAATCCGTCGCATGTGCTGGACGCGGAAACCGATTATGCCCCAGCGAGAGACGGTCATTGGAATTCCGCCGGCCACCAAAAGGTCGGCGCGCTGCTGGCCGATTGCGTGGAAGCCTACTTGAGCAGCGGCGACCTGGCCGACTGCCAGAATGTAGTCATGCCCTGAATTTGCGCTGGCGATAGCAGGCGGCGCGAGCGAAACGAAAATATGAGCAAGCGACGCAGTTCATTCGTCTGTTCCAACTGTGGCAAACGCAGCCCCGCCTACTTCGGGCGCTGCCCTCAATGTCGCCTGTTTGACACGATGGTTGAACAGGTTGAGGCGGCGCGCCAGTCAACCGGCGCCGGCGCCACAAACTACGAAGGCGCGCGGCAACAGGCGACTCGGCTTGCTGATATTGAGCCGGCGGCTGAAGCGCGCATTCCCGTGCCAATCGCTGAGTTTAGTCGCGTGCTGGGCGGCGGGCTGGTGCCGGGCAGCCTCGTCTTGCTCGGTGGCGAACCAGGCATCGGCAAGTCCACGCTGGTGCTAGAATTATCGGCGCTCCTGGCGCGATCGGATGCCCGTGTCCTCTACGTCAGCGGCGAAGAAAGCGCGCAACAGATCAAGCTGCGGGCTGATCGCATGAGCTTGGGCGAACCAAGCCTCTACCTGCTGACGGAGACCGATCTTGACCTTATCTTTGAGCAGATCCAGGCGCTTGAGCCGACGCTGGTGGTGATTGATTCGATTCAAACGACCCGCGTCGCCGCCCTAAACTCGTCGCCGGGTTTGGTGGCGCAGGTGCGGGAATGCGCCATCCGATTGCAAGACCTGGCGAAACGCAGCGCGGTGAGCGTACTGATGATCGGCCACGTGACCAAAGATGGAAACATCGCCGGTCCTCGCACATTGGAGCATATCGTCGACGCCGTGCTCTACCTTGAAGGCGATCCCTTCGGTCAGTATCGGCTGCTGCGCGGGGTCAAGAATCGCTTCGGCGCCACCAGCGAAGTCGGCGTCTTTGAGATGCGCGGCAGCGGCTTGGCGGAAGTCGCCAATCCATCGCAGGCTTTTCTCGAAGAGCGTGTGATCAACGCGCCCGGCTCCGCCATTGCAATCACCATGGAAGGCTCTCGACCGCTGCTGGTGGAATTGCAAGCGCTCACCAGTCCATCGGCTTTTGGCAATCCGCGGCGCACGCCAAATGGCATTGATATGAATCGCCTGCTGCTGATCAGCGCGGTCTTGAGCAAGCGCATCGGGCTGAAACTGTGGGAACAAGATGTCTTTGTCAATGTCATTGGCGGCTTAAGAATTTCGGAGCCAGCCTCGGACTTGGCGCTTGCCCTGGCGATCGCCTCCAGCTACAGCGATCGCGCGTTGCCGGCTGACATCGCGATCGTCGGCGAGGTCGGGTTGAGCGGCGAACTGCGGCGCGTCGGTCAGTTGGCGGCGAGATTGAACGAAGCGCGAAAGATCGGCTTCAAGCGGGCTTTGGTTCCGCGGCTGCGGCGCCATGAAAGCGACTTGCCGCCGGGCATAGAGTTGATCCAGGTCAGAAGCGTTGCTGAGGCGATGCGCGCCATCTTGCCCGCGGAATGAGCGAATAGCGGCGAGCGCTACGGGTACTTCCGATTGAGCAGACGCGCGTAGGGAATCGTCTCGCGCACGTGGCTCAAGCCGCAGATCCAAGCGACCGTGCGCTCAATGCCGATGCCGAAGCCGGCGTGCGGCGCCGTGCCGAACTTGCGCAGGTCAAGATACCACTGGTAGGCTTCCCGCCCCAGCCCCATGTCGTCGATGTTCGCCGCCAGCAGCGCCTCATCGTGGATGCGCTCGCTGCCGCCGATGATCTCGCCATACCCTTCCGGCGCCAGCAGATCGACGCTGCGGCAGACTTCCGGTCTTCCCGCGACCGGCGTCATATAAAAGGCTTTGACCGCCGTCGGATAGTGATAGACGAAGACGGGTTTGTCGAAGAGTTCAGCCAGCGCCGTTTCCTGCGGGCTGCCGAAGTCCTCTCCCCATTCGATGGCCAGCTCCGCTCGCGCTTCCGGGTCGTCAGTCCCGGCATGGATTTTTTGCAGCTGCTCGACTGCCTCATCGTAGCTGATGCGGGCGAAGGGCGGCGTGATCGCCTTGAGCTTGTTTATGTCGCGCTCAATGATGGCAAGTTCCTGCTGATGCTTCTCCAAGACTTTGCTTACCACGTAAGCCACCATGCCCTCTTCGATTTCCATCAGCTCTTCGAGGCTGCAGAAGGCGATCTCCGGCTCCAGCATCCAGAACTCGATCAGGTGACGGCGCGTCTTCGATTTCTCGGCACGAAAGGTGGGCCCGAAGCAGTAAACCTTGCCAAAAGCCATGATGTTCGCTTCGTTATAGAGTTGGCCCGTTTGCGCCAGAAAAGCCTTCTCGCCAAAATAATCGACCTCAAAGAGCGTGGTTGTTTCTTCGCCGGCGGCGGGCGTGATGATCGGTGTATCAACCAGCAGAAAGCCCTGATCGTCCAGCCAATCGCGCATCGCCTTGATGATGGTCGCCCGGATCCGCAAGATCGCCCATTGTCGGTTGCTGCGCAGCCAAAGGTGGCGATGGTTCATCAAGAATTCAGTGCCGTGATCCTTGGGCGTGATCGGGTATTCCTGCGCCAACTGCGCCAGCTCCAGCTTTTGGATGCCAATCTCGTAACCGCCGGGAAAGCCGGGCGCGCGTTCATCGGCGCGGACGGCGCCCGTGATGATGACCGATGACTCCTGCGTCAAGCTGCGGGCGATTTCGAATTCAGCCGGCGCCATCTCCTTCTTGAAGGCGACGCATTGGGCTTGCCCGCTGCCATCGCGCAGCAAGATGAATTGCAGGCGCCCCTTGCCCGTCCGGTTATAAACCCAGCCGCGCACTGTCACTTCTTGCCCGACATAGCCTGCGATATCTTTGATTTGAATGACTTGCGCCACCGTTGGCTCCTTTTGCGAGGCGAGCAATTGCCACACGCGATTATATCACAGCGGAAGATTTCAATTTCGCTGCATGGGGCAATCCGCAGGCGCTGCATCCACCTCGACCAGCGCGCCAGACGCCGCCCGCAGCAAGCGATCCCAAACCGCCAAGCCCATGCCCGTCTTCTCCGGCGCGCGCGCCAGGATGCAATCCACCTTCTGCCCATCCAGCGAACGCAGCGCGGCAAACAAGCGCCGGGCGGCGTCCTCCGCGTTTGCGCCCAGCCGCTCAATGGCGATGTCCAGGTCGGAAAATTCGGCCGCATCGGCATCGTATGCCAGCAGCCCCGCGCGATCATGCGAGGCGATCTCGGCGCGCATCGCCGCGTAGACTTCGGCGTCGTCCTCACCCGAAAACAGAATCACTCGCGCGCATGGCGAATAATGCCGCAGCATCGTTCCCGGTGCCGGCGCCGCCGCAATGTCCTCAGCAAGCGTCTGCGGCTCATAAACTAGATTCGGCAGGGTCCGGCGCAGCGCTTCCACGGAAATGCCGCCCGGGCGCAATATGCGCGGCTCGTCATCCATCAAGCTGAGAATCGTCGATTCGACGCCGATCGGCGTTGGTCCGCCATCCAGCACGACATCAACCAGGTCTCCCAGATCATCAAGGACATGCTGGGCGCTGGTGGGGCTGGGGCGGGAAAACAGATTGGCGCTGGGCGCGGCGATCGGCGCATTCGCCTCCCGCAAGAGCGCCAATGCCACCTCGTGATCGGGCATACGCACCGCCACCGTGTCGAGGCCGGCCGTCAGATTCTCCGGTATGCGCTCAGCCTTCTTCAGCACCAGCGTCAGCGGACCGGGCCAGTAGCGCTGGCAAAGCTCGCGCGCTCTCGCTGGAATGTCTCGCGCCACCAGGCGCAACTGCTCAAAGCGCTTAATGTGCACGATCAGCGGGTCATTCGCCGGTCGCCCTTTCGCGCTGAATATCTTCGCTACCGCCGCTTCATCCAGGGCATTTGCGCCCAAGCCGTATACCGTCTCCGTGGGGAAGGCGACCAGCCCGCTCGCGCGAATTGTTCGGGCGGCGGCAGCGATAGCCTCCGCTTGTGGCGACTTGGGATCAACCCGAAAGACGCGCGTTCGCATTGACATGTAGTGAGCCATCTCCAATAACTGACGCCGCGTTCAGGTCAATATGCGAGGGCACCGCCGCCTATTTTAGCACAGCAAGCAATCAATGTAGCGCCGGGGCAGCGCCGCCCAAAGCCCGGTCGCCAGAAGTGGTGTTAAGCCAGACGCAGAATCTAGAGGCAGGCAATGCTATTGATAGACTCAAAAGGGTAAGCGCCAAAATCAGCGAAATCTGTACGGGCGAGCCGCCGGTTCGCCCACCCGCGCCATGGTCCAACAATCATTGTTTCGCCCCTCACTTGATCCTGTTGCTATAATGGAACTATGCGCGACGCATAGAGAAGGGCGCGAACGATGACAATCTTGGTGACCGGCGCGGCCGGTTTTCTCGGCAATCAAACGGTGAAGCGATTGGCCGCCTCCGGGCGCCCGGCGCGCGCACTGGTGCGGCGCCCGGCGAAGGCGGCGCTGCGCTTGAAAGAAGTCGCTGATCGCATCGAGATAGTCGAAGGCGATGTCACGCGGCCCGCTAGCCTGGCCAAGGCGATGGACGGCGTTGACTGCGTCATTCATTATGTCGCCATCGCCATGGAAAAAGGCGGGCAGACCTACGAAGCCGTCAACTATCAGGGCACGGTAAACGTCTTGCGCGCGGCTGAAACCGCCGGCGTCCGGCGCTTCATTAACATGAGCCAGAATGGCGCCCGCAGCGATTTGCCTTATCGCTTCCTCGCCAGTAAAGGGCTGGCGCAGGAAGCAGTCGCCGCCTCTAACCTGGATTGGACCGCATTAAGACCGTCAGCGATTTTTGGGCCGCAGGACGAATTCTTCAACTCATTCGCGCGCCTGCTCAAGATCACGCCCCTGGTCTTCCCCCTGATCGGCGGGGGAAAGGCGGAATTCCAGCCGGTCTCCGTCGATGACGTGGTTGAAGCGGCGATCCGCTGCCTCGACGATGAGAGCACAATCGGCGCTGAACTGGCGCTGGGCGGCCCCGAAGTGCTTACGCTCGGCGAAATCGAAAGGCGTGTCATTGATGCGCTTGGTACCTGGCGTCTGCTGCTGCCAGTGCCGGTGGCGCTGCTGCGCCCGGTTGTGCTGCTCATGCAATCGCTGCTCCCCGGTTCACCCGTGAGCGCGAGCCTGCTCGACCTGCTTTCTGTGCCAAATACCGTGCCGGACAACGCGCTGGTGAATCACTTTGGCATGAAGCCGATCCCCTTCGCCGGCGAGCACATCGCTTACCTGAATGACAACACTATTGGCGATACCGTCGCCAAGTTCTTCGCCGACGCCACCATCAACTGATGGCGAGCAAGTCTTCAAATATCGCGCTGTGGGAGGTGGCGGCGGCCTCAGCCGAGAATCTGCGTTGGACATGTTCCCGCCCGGCCGCGCCCATGCGGCGGCGCAGCGGCGCGTCAGAGAGCAGTCTCAACGTCTGTCTCGCCAGCGCGTCAGCATCCCCGGGGTCGACCAGGCAGCCGGTCACGCCGTCCACAATCGTCTCGGCCGGTCCGCCGTGGCGAGTGCTGACCACCGGCAGCGCGCAAGCCATCGCTTCCAGATTGGCTTTGCCGTAGCTCTCGAAATCCGACGGGCAGACGAAGACATCGGCGGCGGCGTAGACCGATTCGACATCGCGCCGGAACCCGAGATAATGAAGCCGGTCGCGCAGTACGGAACTCGAGCGCGCCTGAGACAGAATCTCAGCGCGATAATGCTGATCGGCCGCTACGCCGAAGACATCATCGCCGGCCACGATGAAACGCGTTTCCGGCAGGTCCGCCAGGATGCGCCGCGCCATCGCCTGAAAAGTATGATGCCCTTTCACGCGCTGGAATCGCGCGACCATAGCCACCACCAGGGCATCGTCCTTAATGCCGATTTCATGGCGCAGCGCCGCGCCATCCAGCCCGCTTTGGAATCGCTCCGTATCTACGCCGGAATAAACAACCGGCATACGCGAAGCCGGCATGAAAGGCGGCTCGCCGAGGAAGCCATCGCGTATCGCCCGCGAGCGCGCGGCAGCCACAGGAAATTGCCGGAAGAACGACCGCTGCCATGGCTTCGGCTTGAACCACCATCCCCAGACGGTCCAGCTCAGCGGGATGCTGGCGCGGCGAGCGGCCGGCGCGATTAGCGGCAAGGTATGGTAGTCGCTCTGCACTAGGTCAATACTCCGCCTGCGAATCAGGTCGGTCATCCGGCGGACGATGGGAAAGCGCCGCCAGACAGCGGGAATGAACCAGGTTGAAGCGCCGCGGTAGGGCAGAACATGAACGGGAAATCCAGCCTCCCGCCAGCGATCCGACAATTGACCCGCGGCCGGCAGCAAGAGATGAGGCTCATAACGGCTTCGGTCCAGCGCCCCGGCCAAGGTGAGCAAGTCCGTTTCGCCGCCGCCAAGCCCGCTGTACCAAGAGGTGAACAGGACGCGAATCATGCTTGTTACACGCAGAGCGGGGCGACCAGGTAGCGTTCGCGCTCGCTGCAAGTCAATTCTCGCGGGCGGTGACGGTCAGCGATGCGGGCGAGCAGCGTTTCTGCGCTTTCCGCTTGCCAAAGCCAATAGGCGCCGCTCTCGTCGGCGGTTGCGATGCGCTGCCCGTCATGGCTGATGCTGAAGCCAACCAGCGGACGCGGATGAGCGAAATGCTGATCTTCGACGCCCGCCGCCCCGTCCCACAAAATGAGTTCTGAACCGGCCGCGGTTGCTAGCGTGTCTGACTCCGGAAGATATTGCAGCGCCACTACATCGCGCGCGCCGGCGTCGATCTGGCGCAGGACTGCGCCGTTCTCCGATGCGACCACCTCTATGCGCCCATCGTTGTAGACGAGAGCCAGGCTTTCGCCGTCGGCCGCCAGCGCCGCCGCTTTTACATCGACAAAAGTCATGCGCCGCGCTTCGTTGTCTGCCAGGCGCACGGTGGTCAAGCCTGCCAGGCTCTCTTCCAATTGCAAGTAGAACAGCAGGCTTTCGCCATCCGCGCTGAATGCCGCCTGCACATCGACGCGATCCCTTGCCCCCAGCGGATAGGCCGCGCGCTCCAAGCCGATTTCGCCGTCCCAAAGCCGCGCGAGCTCGCCTTGTATGGTTAGGATCGTGTCGCCCGTTGGCGCAAAGCGGACGAAGGCCGGCGGCGGTGTATCGACCTCCAGCCGAAGCGACGCCGCGGCATCGCCCTGAAAGAGCCAGAGCTCATTTGATTCGCTTACCGCCAGCAGACGTTCGCCAACGGGCGCGGGATACAGATCAGCAAGTTCGCCCTCAGCCCAATCCCAACTGCGGATGGCGGCGCCGGTTTCGAAATCGTAAACTTGCAGTCGCGCATCCGCGTAAACGGCGAAGCGATCGCCCGCAATGCCGACCGAAGCCGCCGGCAGTTGAACCAGGGTTTCGCCGGAATCGACTGCTCGCAGGCTGACGCTTCCTTCCTCGACGATGAGCAGGTTGGCGCCGCTGGGGCTGATTGATGTGCCCGGCAGCGCATCAGCTAAAGGCAAGGCTGTTGGCGCCCCTGCTTCCAGGCGCCAGACAAGAGATGCGCCGTCTTCCGTACCCGCGATAACAAGATCCGCCAGCGCGTTGACCTGCAGGCTCTGAATGCCAGCCGGCGCGCGGCCGATCTCGCGGATCAAGCGGCCATCGCTGCCGGACCAAAGCAAAATGCGCTTGTCGCTGGTGGCGGAAAGAATAGTCTGCCCGTCAAGCCAGGCCGCCGATGTTAGCCGGGACGCCAGCTCGCCCTCGAAACGGCGCAGGAGACGACCGTCCTCGGTATCGACCAGGTTGGCGCGCCGCCCCGTTACACTGTTTTCCACCACCACTAGCGCGAGCTCCTCATAGAAGGCGACGAATTGCAGATCATCGGTCGCCGCCGCCAAGCCATCGCCGCTGAGGAAGGACCAGTTGAAGCCGTCGGTCAGCCGCGCTCGCTGCTCGCCCGTTGAAAGATCCCAGAGAATAAGATCGCCCGCATTGCTGTCGCCCGGGTATGCGGGCAGGCTGCTTCCGCCGCTGTAACCGATTCTGCCTTGCGCATCAACGCCGCTATACACGCGCCCACCGCTATCGGCGCTGAGCAATTCAAGCGTATCGCCGCGCCACTGCGCCATCAGCGGTCGGTCGCCACTGTTGGTCCAGCCGATGACGCGCTCGCCATCGGCGCTCACAAGCAATTGCTGAATCTTTAGGTCCTTCTCTTCGTCGGCCGCGGATACTGCCAATGCCTCGCCACTGACGATGTCCCAGGCGACCAATTGCGGATCGCTAGCGGCGCTGATCAGCAAACGGCCATCGGGACTCAGCGCCAAGGCGGTGACCGCTCCTTGATGTCTGTTCAGACGCTTTTCAGGGGCGCCGCTTGCACCGTCTCGAACGATGATTTCTCCATCGTCGGCGGATGTGATCAAGCGCTCCCCGTTGACACTGTAAACCAGCGCCGTGATCTCACCTTCATGGTCCGTCAGTGACGCGCGCCGCAACCAGGATTCGCTGTCATAAATGAGCAGCGCGTCGCGGTCCTCGGCCACGAGCGCAAAGCCATCCCCCGCCGGATGCAGCCCAAGCAGCGCTGCATCGTCGATCGTCATGGCGCGCCGGCTTGCTGCCGCGCGCCGCAGCAGACGAAAAGCCGATCGCGGATCGTCGAGCCCGTCTTTCGCCTCCCATGCCAGCGCCAGCGCCAGTTCCGTATTGCCCTGCGCCAAAGCCGCTTCGCCCGCCCCGACAAGGCGCCTGGCGACATCGTCCCTTTCCAGGTCGGCGATTTCGGTGGCTCGCATCTGCGTGGCGCGCATATCGGATCGCGCCTGCGCCGTCTGCGTGACGCGAGCGGCCGCCGTCGCCGTGATCGATTCCACAGTGGCGTTTTGGGCGACGCCCGTCCGCACCACAGCGCCCGTCGCCGCGACCTGGTCAATCAAGCCCACGGCGCTGTCGCTAGCGGCTGTCGAATCGGCAGCGGCTAATGCAGCCCGCGCCTCGCTGGTCAGCTCATCGGCGGCCTGCCCGCTCCCCCATCCGGATACCGCGCGCAGGAGCAGGATCAAGCCCAGGCATATCGCGACTGCCAGCGCAATGCCGGCGGCAATAGGCAAGGGGCGCGTTCGTGCCCGCCGAGGCGGCTGCCGGCGGCTGCTGTGCACGTACTCCAATTGCAGCGCCGATGGTTTCGGATGACGGGCTGGGGCGGTCGCCAGCCAGCCGCGCGCTTCATCCAGTCGATCGGGCGGCAGCAGCAGGTCCGGCGGGCGCCCGCGCTCCCGCCAGGCTTCAGCCAGCGAAAGCAGCTCTGTATGCAGCTTGAGATTGGCATCGACTCTAAGGTAGGCGTTTAACTCATCGACTCGCGAAGCCAGATCATCGCCTTCGCGGAAGAACACATAAGGATTCTGCGCGATGGACGGATGGACCTCGACCTCAATGTCGTCATCCAGGATCAGCGTCGCCAGCCGCTTGCCCTTGCTGACCGCGTACTGCAAAAGCTCGTTGCACAGTTGGCTCTCAGCCGAGTCAGTCGACAGCGCAAATGCGACGGTGTAGGACCTCAACAAGCTGGCTTTGAGCTCCCTGATGGCATCGGCAGTCCGCCCAAACTCGCCTTCGTTGAAAAGGGCGCTGAAGCCAGTCGCGCGAATTTGCTCCGCAATCCGCCCCACTTTGTCGCTGTCGGCTGGATGAAAGATGAGAAAGATGTCGTAGAAGCTGTCGTTTTCGCGCATCGCGGGTCAAGCAGGCCAGCGGCGGATGGGAATACTACCGACTATAGCATAGATATGGATAAGGCATGGCGCCATCGTCGATGGGCCTGCGCCTATGCGCGCAAGAAAAGCAAAACCGCCGGCTTTCGCCAGCGGTCCTGTTGTGAATCTTCGCTTAATCACACACTCGTGGCGAAGTCTATCCGCCGGCTTGATGTGTGATGCGGCTCTCGAGCGCTGCGCTCAACGGGCTGTTGGCGGCGATATAATCAGCCACCACCTGATCCAGCGGGCGGCCCGCATCGTAAGCGTTCATGGCGTTGTCTTCCAGTACAGAGAAGCCATCGCCGCCGCCGCGCATATAATCATTGCTGGCGATGCTGTAGACTGCCGCCATATCGAGCGCGACATAGGCGCCGTCTTGCATCACCTCGGCGCTGACGATGCGGCTGCCGGGTTCTTGCGTGGCGTCAAAGGTGTAGCGCAGGCCCGCGACCTGCAAGAAGCGCCCGGACGCGCCATCGACCAGCGGGTTATTATCCTCGTCAACTTGCACGCGGCTGACGCCATTCTCCAGCGCCGCCAAGACATCGGCGCCGGTCAATTCGAAGGTGCTTACCAGATTGCCGAAGGGCAGCACGTTCAAGACCTCGCCCAGCGAGACGGCGCCTGCATCGATATCCGCGCGGATGCCGCCGCCATTCTGCAAGACGATATCGACGCCGGTGTCATGGAGCACGGCATCGGTGATCACATTGCCCAGCAGACATTCTTCAATCCGGCAGAGACGCGGGCTGGTGCCGGTCAAAGCGATAGACGTCTCGCCAACAGGCTGCGAGGTCAACTCGGCGATCGGCGCGGCCAAGGCAGCGATAAGCTCGCTGAGTTCGGGGTCGGGACTGATGTAACGGCTCAGCAAGATGGCATCGCCGTCCCAGTCGGTCAAAACGCCCGCGCCATCAAACTCGACATCCAGCCGCCCCAGATAGATCGTCTTGGTGTTCGCCTGGACGATCAACACTGGCTCGCCACTGGCGCTTTCGAGTACGGTGGGGTATCCGCCGAGCGCGCCGCTGTAGGCGTTGCTGAGGAAGGTGTTGGTGTGCCCGCCGACTACGATATCGACGCCGCTGACTGCCTGCGCCACCTCGAGGTCTGGCGCATAACCGAGATGCGAAAGCAGGATGATTTTGTCGATGCCCTGGGCGCTGAGGTTGTCGACCTGCTCTTGAGTGATTTCAGCCAGGTTTTCGTGGAAGACGAGATCTTTGCTGGGCAGGTTCAAGACCACGGTTTCCGGCGTGGTCAGCCCGATGATGCCAATCGACTCGCCACCCACATCCAAGACGACCGACGGCGCGACCAGACCTGCCAGATAGGGGTCTGCGCTGAAGTCGATATTGGCGCTGATAGTCGGCGAGTCCAGCCCTTGGACGAATTCCGCCAGCTTTTCGCTGCCTTCATTAAACTCGTGGTTGCCGAGCACGATGGCATCATAGCCGATGGCGTTCATGATCTGCACGCTGTCCTGCCCGCGATGCTGGACGTGGAAGAGCGTGCCGGTGAAGCGGTCGCCAGCATCCAGCAGCAGGCTGTTGCCGCCTTCCGCGCGGATCTGATGAACGACGGTCGCCTGGCGGGCGGCGCCGCCATCGCCATTGCGCTGCGGCTCATGATGACCATGCACATCGTTGGTGTGCATGATCGTCAGCTCATACGACTCTTGCGCGCCAACGACGCCGACAAGCAATATGAGCAGGACAAAAATTGAAACGATTCTGTGGCTCATGCGATTCTCCTTAGCTTCGATTTCAAATCCTCTAAGCGCCTGACAAGCTGATCTCGCGCCAACGGTCGCGACAGCTGGTTCAATTCTGTATCTCCCGCCAGCGCGAAATCTTGACGCCGGGTTCAGTCAGCCTCCCGCCAATTATAACGTATCAGGCGCTATCAATCATTAGTGAAATGCAAGACGGAGAAGGCAATCGCATCAAATGAAATTGTGCTGATAAATAACAATTTCCCCTTACATTTCGTAATCTGTAGGGGCGTATCGCTGAAACGCCCGCAAAATTTATGTCATATTCAACGGGCGTATCGGCGATACGCCCCTACATTTTCACAATTTTCGTGGCGAACGGCGCATTATGATTTTGGTGCAATTGCCCTGGCAAGAAGGAGAAGTAAATGGAGAAGACTAAATGCCTTTATGCAGCCAAGGAAGAAATATCCGCGTTCTCTGCGCTTCCTCAGCAAGTGTGTTTAAGAAAACCAGAGTAGTAAGGAATGTGTAGGGGCGTCTCGCTGAGACGTCCGCTAATCCAGTCGCATTTCGTTGGGCGTTTCGCCGAAACGTCCCTACAGATTTGATTTGCGCGTCTTATTCAGGTTCTATTTCTGTGGCGAAAAACCAGCGCGACACCGGGCAAAAACCAGCGCGACACCGGGCAAAGACCACTGCCCGCAATTGACCACCCCCGCGCAAGCCATCGAATCAGCCGGCGCGCGGATTCACGATTAAGCCGACGATTTGGCGCCAGCGCGGCTCCGTATTTGGATTGTGAAAGAGCTTCATGCCGAGCTTCTCCATCGCGCGCCGCGACGCGATATTGTCCCGCTCCGTTGTCGCCACCACCTGCCGCGCCTTCAAGTCTTGAAACAGGTAGTCCAGCAGCGCGCCGCCGGCTTCGGTAGCGTATCCGTGGCGGCGAAAAGCCGGCAAGATGCCCCAGAATAGACCAATCTCCGGGCTGAGCAGCAAATCGGACCGGTCGCCCTTCAGCGCGCCCCAAGGCACAAGCGTGGGCACAATGCCGGCCGACCCAATAAATTCGCCGCTGCCCCTCAGCTCGACGGCGTAATCGGCGTAGGGCGGCTGACCCAGATTCGCCAATTCGCGATAACTGTCGATCGTCCAGCGCAGCCAACGATGCGCCGCCTCGCTGCTTTCATCAAGCGCAAAAACCTCCCGCCGGAATCGCCAGCAGCGTTCCAGGTCCTCCTCATTGAAGGGCCGGATGCGCAGACGCAATGTGTCCAATTGATCGAATTTCATTTTTTCTCCATTAGGAGCGTTGTAGGGGCTACCCAGTGGGTCGCCCGTCGTGTAGGGGCTACCCAGGTCGCCCGTCGTATGCAGATACGCCTCTCAACTGCGCAGATAAGAGGCGCCGTTGACATCTATGATGGTGCCAGTGGCGAATTCCGCGCCGGCGCGCTGAACGCGGCTTCCGAAGAGCGGCCGCCCGCTCACTTAATCGTAATCGGGCGATTGCCTAAGCGACCGGCACAGGCCTGCCCGGCGCTACCCACAATTGCCGGACTTGGCTAGATAATCGCCGCTGAGCCAGCCGATAATGTCAAAATAATTCACGCGATACCAATTCTGCTCGGTCAGGTCCGCGCTTAGCTGGACATCGTTAAGCACATTGGCGACGACTGCGCTTCCGCTATTTGGCTCGCTTCGCAGATTCAGGATCGCGGTCGTGGTGACGGTGCAGCCGCTTAAGCGCCAGATTGGCATTGGCGCCAAGCCAGACTGGACGACATCCAGCGGCAGAAGCACAACGGTGCCCGGTCGCGTCACATCGGCGCAAATCAGGTTGCCTTCAAGGCTAGGCTGCAAGGGTACGATATTGCGCGGGGAATTGGCCGCATCCAGCAAAATGATGATGCCCTGGCCGTGAACAAAGCAGGTTTTCACCGGCGTCGAAAGATCGCCAAAGATATCGACAGCATAGAGGAAGCCGTAGTCGATCACGGTCTGATTGCCTACGCCGCGCGCGTCCAGCGCCTTGCAAGCCGTTCCCGGCTGATAGCCGGAAATTACAATGTTGGCGGGCATCGCGCTGCACGTTGATGGCGCCGTGGTGGGCGGCAGCGCTGGCTCCGGCGTCGGCGCATCCTCTTCCAATGCCGCGCCGCCACCGGCCTCCAGCTGAGACAGGTTTGCCAGCGCGCTCTGTATCTGAAAACTAAAGGCGCCCGGTTCATATTCGGCGGCGCCAATGTCGCAAGCGTCCAGCGCTCGATTGATGCCGCGCTGATCGGTCGCCGGGCAATGATCCGATGATGCCGCGTCAAGCGCTGGGCTGCCTTCTTGCGGCAGGAAATACGCGGGCGTGCCGCCTAGCAGCAATAAATTTGGATCACCGCTTATGCCATCGTGGCTGCACGATCGATCGCGGATCAAGTTACCCAGCTGCCCGCTGAAGGCGCCTTCGCAATCGCCGCCCGCGTTGTCGGCGACGATGCTGTTGTGAAGTTGCAGCGCCGCGGAATCAAATATGCCGCCGATATGCGCGGCTGCATTGAAGACCACCGTGACATGAGTCAGCTTGCTGTCGCCGGCATTGTATACAGCGCCGCCATTGCCGCCAGCTCGGTTTCCACTCAGTGTTGTGTTGCTTATCGTGGCGCGGCCGCTGGCAATATACAGCCCGCCGCCGTTATTGTGCGCTTTGTTCGTATCCAAACCGCTTTGGGCGATGACTAGGCTGTTGTCTTCACCACTGAAGTAGACCCCGCCGCCAGACGTGTCCCAGGGGATCTGCTCCGGCGCCGTCTCGTCTGCCGATTCCGCCTGCGCGCTCGCTTCGGGCTCATCAGTATCGGCGGTCTGCGCGCTGATCTCCGTCTCGTCGACTTGCGCCGCGTCTTCGTCGCTGGCCGGCTTGGATAATACGCCAGTCGCGTTGCCAGTTACAGCGCTGTCAAAAAGCGACAAATCGCTGTTGATGGCATAGATGCCGCCGCCCAGGGCGCGGGCGCCGCTGCCGCTAATGACGCTGTTGTTTAACGTCAGCGCGGCATCGCGCACGGAGATCGCGCCGCCGTTTTTACCCGACCAGCCGCCAGACATCGTGAGATTGGCGATCGTCAGCGAACCGGCGCTCACATCAAATATCTGATTTCCCGCGCCCTCAATCACGGAACCGTTGCCCTCGATTACGATGTGCGATGTCACCGCCAGCGTCCCTTCAAGGGTAATGACGCCATCGGTCGTCCCGTCATAGAGAATCGAGATTGAATCAGAGCCGGACGGAATCTCGACGCCTTCGTCATCCACTAGCGGGTAGCCGTCGTCTGCATCGCCGGTTTCGCAATCATCCAGCGGCGCGACCATCGCTTGCTCATTGGCGGATAAAATTGCGTTCCGCAGGCTGCAATCAGCGTCCACATTAATGTCGGCGGCCAGCGCCTGCCCGAACGGCGTCACCAACAGCAGCACCGCAGCGCAAAGCACTCTCCTGGGTATGAAGCTAGGTGTTTTCACGGCTTGTACCTATCCTTTTCTTGGGCAATCAAGGGCGCGGCTCATGCTACGGCAAGGGCAGGGCGTCATATTGCCTGCGCCATGGCGCGTTCATACCGGCACATTCGCGCGCGGCAACTCATAAGGTCGCTGCCTGATCCTGACCAATTTCATTAAAGTACGAATCGACCCATCGCACAAATGGTTCTGCGGCGGATTTGCCCGGCGCCGCGCCCGGCGAGCTGCGGGCAAGCGCGCTGATGTTCGCTTGCGGCTCAGTGGCTGTCCGCCATTTTGCGGATGAGGGAGAGGGTCATGCGGGCATCGTTGAGCGCCTCGTGCGCGCCATTGGCTGGCAGCCCTTCTTGGGCGGCGGCAACCCCCAGCTTGTGCCTAACATAATTGCGCCCGTTGCTGTGGCGGATGCCTTTGAACCTGGCATACTGCTTCATGGCGCAGTCGCGTTTGCCGATGCGTATAGTCGGCAGCCGGTAGCGCGACGCCGTCTGCCGCAGCATGCGCCAGTCAAAATCCATGTTGTAGGCGACTGCCACCTGCCCAGCCAAAAGCGTGGACAGCCGGATATAAATGTCTTTGAAGCTGGGCGCGTTTTCCACATCGCGGTCGCTGATGCCGTGCACGGCATTTGCCACCGCCGGAATCGGAATCGTCGGCTTGATCAACTGGCGCATCACAGCGGCGCCCGTCCCATCGAGGATAGCGATCTGGACGATTTCATCAGACGAGCCCAAGCCCGTTGTCTCAGTATCAAGGATGTAGAACTCGCGCGCGATCAGATTCCGCGCCCACTGAATCGCCTGCCGCCGATGCGCCGGGTGGAAATGCCTTGTCACGCTTATGCCAACTCCTGCTTAATCTTGGGGCTTGTGGTCATGCACGGTCTCCCTCTGCGGTGACGAGGTCTGCGTTGGCTTTGTCTCCGCTCATTGTAACACCGTCGTCATCCTGACGGTTCAGCGGAGAATTACACAATAACGGTCAAGTATAGGCGGAACGCGGCAGAAAATGCCGGGGAAGCCTACCGGCAACAATCTAGACGAATCCTGTAGGGGCGACTCTGTGAGTCGCCCACATTGCGCCGGTTGACTAAGGCGTCACGCCGAAGCGGTTGAGCAGCTCGACGATGGCGGAGTTGTAGCCGCTGGCGGATTCGTCCTGGACAATGATTGCGTTTGTTTGTTGGATGGCGTCTTTGACTTCTTGGTCGAGTTCTAACCACTCTTCGCCTTTCAAATCGAATCCGCTGTGCCAGACGGGGATTATCGTCCGTTCGTATTGCAGCGCCCATTTGATTTCCTTGACTGTCATGTCAGAAGTTAGGGTTTTCTTGCCAAGCAGAATGATGAAGTAATCGCATGCGTTGATTCGCTCTTCCAAATCGGCGTGCCAGTTACCGCCTGCTTCGAGCGCCATGTCGACGAATGGCACTAGGCTGTGCTCTTTGAGGCGCGCGAGGACGAGAAGAGCAAGTGCGCTGCTGTCCAGTCGCCGGTATGAGATGAAGATATTGTAGAGTTCTGTTTCTTCAAGGAGATCGAATGCAGCGGGTGCAATCTCATAACCTCCATGTGCCTCGGCAAGGTAATTATGTCCTTTCAATAGTTCCAGTAGTTGGTATTTGCTTTTGCCGCTCCATCGTTCTTCAACGAAAGGCTGGAGATTATGTTGATCGCCCGAACGGAGTTCTTTGATTTCATTGTAGGAACAACCAACGAGAATCTCAGGAATCCACAACCCCCTATGTACTCCTAAAGCCAGTTCCTTCGCCAACAACTTTACCCACGTCACATCACCACTCGGAATCGGAATCTTCGACCGATCTACCAGAAATTTTTCCAGTTCGCTATTCATAGATTTCCTCCCATTTGGATTGGCGCGGATTCATAACAACGGGCGACCCAAGGGGCGCCCCTACAGATTTCGACGTTGAAGCATTGTGGACATTTGCGCGCGTTCCAAAACAATCTCTGCGCCCTCTGCACCCTGTGTAGTTAGAAAAACGAATCGACTGAATCCACAACCACAGCCGCAAACGCCGCAAACGCGCAATCCCTTACATCCAAGCCCAGCCGCGCCTTTACATCCCAGAAAATATCGACATAGCTCCCCGCCATCCGCCGGCACGCGCCCAAGCCCAGCGCCGCCACCACCCGCTCGATGGTCGCCGCATCGCCCTCGATCTCAGTGAAATTGCCGAAGGGAAGCTCGTCCAGCACGATCTCGGCGCGTTGCAATTCGTATGTCGTCCGATACTTCTCGTAGACCAGCGCCACTTCATAACCCAGCCGCTTCAGAATCACATCCATCATGGCGCAGTCGCCCACCTCGACTTCAGCCTCAAAGCGACTAACGATGCCGCGTTCCACGCTCGCATCGGCTTTATAGGTCAGCTTCACCGCTTCATCGCGCCGCAGCCGCAGCACGATCCCGGCCGCCGTCAACGCGCCATCGGCGCTGTCGTAACGCGCGTTCCGCTCGAAGACGCGCGGCTTCACCAGGGTTGCGCCCGCCGCCGCCAGCGCCCGCTGGACCGCCGCCAAATCCGGCGTATGCAGCTTGACCTCGACCTCATGCAAATCGTCATTCATCGCGCTGACCTCAAGGGAATCTCGCGAATCGCTTCCGGCAGGTAATCATCAATCGCGTTGACGACGGCGGAGTAGGGCGGTTCCGGTCGATCGGGCGCGACGATGATCCCGTGAATATATGCGCCGGCTGCCTGCTGTATCAGCCACAGGCAGCGCTCGTCAAATGAGATCGCCGGCTGATGGCTCAGCGAGCGAAATCGCACCGCCTGCAGCGCCGCGTTCACTTTTTCCATCCGCGCTTCGTCGATAGGGATGCGCGGAATCGTCCCCAGCGAGACGTCTTCATAGGCCACCCGCAGCTCTACCTCGCCCAGCTGATATTCGATGACGCGCGCGGCCGAATGCCGCAGGCGCCGTTCAGTGTAATAGGCGCATACTTCCAGAACGCTCATCACGCCAGCCGCGCGCGCCGCTTGCGCCAAATCCGGCAATCCCAGACGGCTCGCCAGTTGATAAATGTCAGAACCGTCAAATGGCATATTTCATTTCCGCTAGGGCGTGGATGCGTTGCTTGAAGTTGCAGGTCCTCCAAAAGCGGAATCTGTAAGGCTTGTCCGCTACTATAAGTGATACGCAGAAGCATAAAATCGATACCGAATTCCTAAGTAAAAGGCGTGTTCTGAGAAGGTCTCGACCACAGTTTAATCGAATGCTGTAGGGGCGTTTCGCTGAAACGCCCTCGTTACTGTCGGCAAGGATGCGGGCGACTCGATGAATCGCCCGTCTGCGCAACCCTGACTCTGCGAGCCACCCAAGGGTCGCCCCTACAGTTTTCATTACGACCGGATCTTGAGACTGTGGTTTGACTAAACCTCCAGCACCACTTTCCCAAAGACCTCGTTGGTCTCCAAAATGTCCTGCGCCCGCCGCGCCTCGCTCAAGGGCAAGCGCGCGCCGATCACCGGCTTGATCCGCCCGGCGAAGACCTGCTCCATGAAGGCGACATAATCGCGGTGCGGTCCCATCGTGCTGCCGATCAGCGAGATATGGCGCGCGAAGAGCTGCGCCACATTCAGCTCGAAGCCGTAGCCGCTAGTGCCGCCAACGATCAGAATCCGCCCGCCGATGCGGCAAGCGCGCATGCTCTGCCCCAGCGTCGCCGCGCCAACGTTATCCACCGCCACATCAACGCCGCGCCGATTCGTGAGCTTATACAATGCCCGCGACCACTGCGGCTCGTCTGCGCGGTTTATCGTCACATCCGCGCCGATCGCTTCCGCCTGGGCGCACTTCTCGGCATCGCTGCCGACCACGTAAACGGTCGCGCCAGCGAGTTTGGCAATCTGAATGCTGATGCTGTTGACGCCGCCGCCCGCGCCGACAATCAACACTGACTCGCCTGCTTTTAAGCCGCCGCGCGTGATGAGCGAATGCCAGGCGGTCACGCCAACAAGCCCGACCGCCGCCGCCTCGCCGAAATCAAAACCATCGGGCAGCTTCAGCAAGTTTCGCCGCGGCAAGACGATGTACTCAGCCGCCGTGCCGCTGTGATGCTCGCCCAGGATGGCGATATTCGTCTGATTCTCCAACCCGCTGTAGAGCGCCGGATCGTCGGGGCGCAGGACAGTAGGGTCAATGCAGACGCGGTCGCCGGGCGCGTAGCCGGCAACGCCTTCGCCGACGGCATCAACCGTGCCCGCGCCATCGGCGCAGACGACATGGGGGAATTCCAACTCCAAGCCGCGCCAGCCAGCCCGCACCCACAGGTCCAGCCGATTCAGCGCCGCCGCCGCAATCTTGATCCGCAGCTCGCCCGCGCCCGGCTCGGGCAAGGGCAAGTCTTCTACATAGTCGACGACTTCCGCGCCGCCGTGTCCAGTTAGCACTGCTGCTCTCATCGCAACCCCAATTCGTTTCTGGCGATCACCATGCGCTGGATCTCGCTTGTGCCTTCATAAATCCGCGTGATGCGCGCATCGCGGTAATAGCGCTCAAGCGGCATCTCCTTGCTGTAACCCATGCCGCCGTGGATTTGCAGCGCCTCATCGGTGATGTAGGCGGCCGCCTCGCTGCAGAACAACTTCGCCATACTCGCTTCGGTGGTGTAGCGGCCGCCAATCGCCATTGCGCGCTCTTTGGTGATGATCGCCTGATAGATAAGCGCTCGCCCGGCTTCAATTCGCGTCTTCATATCGGCGATTTTCTGCTGGATCATCTGGTAGCTGCCGATGGGCGCGCCGAATGCTTGACGCTCGCGCGCGTATTCGAGCGCCGCCTCGTAAGCCGCTTCGGCGATGCCAAGCGCCTGCGCCGCGATGCCGATGCGCCCGGCATCCAAAACCGCCATCGCGATCTTGAAACCCTGCCCGACGCCGCCCAGCACATTCTCAACCGGGCAAGCGTAATCGTCGAAGATGATCTCGCTGGTGGCGCTGGCGCGGATGCCGAGCTTTGGTTCGGTCTTGCCGCGACTGAAACCGGGTTGGCTCGTATCAATCAGAAAGGCCGTGATCTTGCCTTTCGTCTTCCCCCCATCACCATGGGGGGACCGAGGGGGGTCTGCCGTCATGGTGAATAGCACGATGCGGTCGGCGAAGGGCGCGCTCGTCACCCAGCTCTTGCGCCCGTTGATGATGTAGTGGCTGCCGGCGTCATTCAGCACGGCGCGGCTGGCCATATTGCCGGCATCGCTGCCCGACATCGGCTCGGTCAAGCTGTAGGCGCCGATCGCTTCGCCGCTGGCCACTGGCTTGATCCACTCGCGTTTCTGCGCCTCGCTGCCGAACCACAAGATGCCGTTGCAATAGAGCGAGTTGTTGACGCTGAGGATGGTGCTGTGGCTGGCGTCGGCTTTGGCGATTTCGATCATCGTCAGCACATGCGCCAAGGTATCCATTCCCGCGCCGCCATACTCCTCCGGCATCTCGATGCCCATCAACCCCATCGCGCCCATCTTGCGCACGGTGTCAAGCGGGAACTCGCCCGACTCGTCATACCGGGCGGCCACCGGGGCGATCTCGCGCCGGGCGAAATCGCGCACAGCTGTCAGCAGCATCTCATGCTCGTCGGTCAGCGCCAGGCTGAGCGGGCGTGTCGCTTCGTCTAGCGCCATTTCGTCCTTCCTCGACAATCGCCGCCGCTAAACTTTCCCCATTCAGTCTCTCATTATAACATTCAAAGTGACCTAGCTGTTGTGCCGTGTCTCAACGAGAAATGGTAAATTGCGAAAACCAAGCGTCTCTATTCGGTCAAACAAGATTTCTCAGTAAACGCAATTAAGTCATGCGAAAAAGGGCGATGCTAATCTGATTCGAGATCTGTAGGGGCGAGACTTGTCTCGCCCACTATGTCGCCATTGTACATGTGGGCGACTCAAGAGTCGCCCCTACGACGTTCCTTCAT
>JAJEGA010000119.1 GCA_022820125.1 Anaerolineae bacterium
CATGTCGAGCGCTGGACGCGGGCTTTGGCGGCGCTGGGCTGGGGCAGCCATGCCAACCCGATGAAATTGCAAGAAGCGAAGGACATGCGGGACAAGTATTCCGCCAGCCGCTGGCAGCCGGTGGTCGATGCGCTGACGCAGTTAAATCCGCCGACCAGCACGCCCGTCCCGCCACCGACCAACACGCCGATTCCGCCGCCGACGGATACGCCTGTCCCGCCACCAACGAACACACCTGTACCGCCAACCAACACGCCCATCCCGCCGACGGACACGCCCGTGCCGCAGCCGACCGCCTACAAAGTGCCGCAGAGCCTCATCGACACTTTGATCGGCTATCAACGCGAGACGCAGCATGGCGATGCCCACGTCCTGCGCTGGACGCGGGCATTGGCGGCGCTGGGGCATGGCAGCCACGCCAATCCCATGACCTTGCAAGAAGCGAAGGACATGGCGGACAGCTACAGTCGCAATCGCTGGCAGCCAGTGATCGACGCGCTGGAGAAGCTGGCGGGGAATTGATGCGCTGCATTTAGGCTTGCAGAGCAGTTGAAGCGCCACCCAGCAAATGAAAATTGCCTGCGGGCGAGCCAAGGGTCGTGTAGAAACTGACCGCCGCTCGTCCCTACCTTCCTAGATTTTTGGGAAAACGAGAATCAACCTCACCAGGTCTTCCGCAGGACGCGCAGCCAATTCTCATGGCAGAGCTTGCGCAGCAGCGCGTTGTTGTAGCCGGCGTCTTTGAGCGCGCTGATGAGATTCGGCAGCTTCGAGACATCGCCCACGGCATCAGGCACCCGCGCGCCGTCATAATCCGAGCCCAAGCCAACGCGGGTCTCGCCCAGCCGCTCCACGAGATAATCGAGATGCCGCACCATGATATCCAGCGGCCGGTCGCTGTCCCATGAGCCGTCTTCATTGAGAAAGCCAGTGGCGAAATTCAAGCCGACCATGCCGTCCGAGGCTTTGATGGCGTCCAATTGCTTGTCGGTCAAGTTGCGCGAGATTGGGCAGATGGCGTGGACGTTGGAATGGGTGGCGACCAGTGGCGCGTCGCTGATGGCGGCGACATCCCAGAAGCCGGCTTCGTTCATGTGCGACAGGTCGATCAGAATGCCAAGTTGGTTGCAGCGGCGTACAAGGCGCGCGCCGGCATCGGTCAGCCCGGGACCGATATCGGGCGAAGACGGAAAGGCGATTGGCACGCCATGGGCGAAGATCGTCGGCCGGCTCCAGACGATGCCGAGAGAGCGCAGGCCCGCTTGGTAAAAGACCTCGAGCGCGTTGAGGTCTTCGTCAATCGCTTCCGCCCCTTCAAAGTGCAGAATCGCCGCGAAGACGCCATTGTCGATGAAGTTCTGCAGTTCAGCGGCGCTGCGCACGACCTTGACCTGTCCCTCGGATTCCGCCTCCAGCTTGAAGAGGTCCGCCATCATCCGCAGCGCGACGCCCTGCGAAAAGACGAAATCGACGGCGGGCGAAACATAAGGCTTGGAGGTATCGGGCATGCTGTCGGGGTCAATGCGGCGCTCGGGGTTGGGCACGTAGACGGCGAAGAACCCGCCAGCGAAACCGCCCCGACGCGCCCGAACCAGGTCGATATGGCCGCCCTCCATCTCGCTCAAGAAATCGATATAGTTGACATCATCGTTCTGATAGAAGCGTAGCAGCGTATCATTGTGGCCATCAAAAATCGAGAATTCCGGCATCACCGTCTCCAGTCAGGGTTGACTCTTAGATGATGTCAGCAATTGGAATGCGATGCAACTGTTTCTTCATGCCCGGCAATAATCTATTCGCGGTCGTATTCTCTCCGCCGCTTGCCGGCGGGCACGGGGACGCGAGCGGGCTTCCGCGGCTGCGGCGCTCGTGGGTCGAGCAAATCGTCAATCTCTTTCAGAATCCGTCGCCCCAGCTCCAGCAATTCTTCCCAGACACTGCGCTTGTGTTTTGCCACAGTAAGAGCAATCCTTTCAGAGTACAAGAACAATGCGCCGTAATGCCGGGCTCGTTGCGCGTCAAACGCTCAAACGCCGGCCGGGAGCCATCCAACAAGCATCGACAAAATCGCAAGCGCGATACCGATGTTCAAGGCGATGAGAATGCGTAATATCCCACGTAATTCCGCTATATCCGCCTTGGTTGCCATATGTGACAGCGCTTCATCCACGCGCCCTTCCAAGCGCGCGATGCGTCCTTCTGATTGTATAGCCGATTCCATCAGCGCGATCTCCGCAGCCAATCGTTAAAGTGGACCTGAGGGGACTCGAACCCCTGACTTCCACAATGCCATTGTGGCGCTCTCCCAACTGAGCTACAGGCCCCAGAGACGGGTGGTATCTTAGCGACGCCCGAGCGGGCTGTCAATAGAGAGGGCGGCTTTCACGGCGGCGCGCATTTCTTCCAGCACATCAGCGGGCGGCGCTTCGAGCGGACCGGCCGCCAGGAAGTCAGCCGCCAACTGCGGCCGCATCGCGTCGCTTCAGGCGCAGCCCGGTTGATCCACCCATTCGATGAGGCGCGCCGCGAGATCAAACCGCGCGCCCTTGACCCCGCCGCTTGCTTCGTCCGCCCAAATCCAGCTCGTCGCGATCGCGTCCATCAGCGCTTCATCGCCTCACGCTCAGCTTTATACTGCTCCAGCAGGATCATCTCGTCGCTCGGCTCGTCGTCCCATTCAATCAGGCGGTAAGACGCCGCGCTGCCGCCACCGCCTTCCAGCGATTGGCGCAATTCGATCAGCTCGTCCAAGAGCGAGTCGAAGCGTTCCTCGTCTGATCTCATATTCGAGAGCGCGCCCGTTTCCGCCTGATGCTTGCGCGAAAGCCGCCAGCGGTTCAGCAGGCTTAATAGCGCCGTCAGGGCGAAATGCGCGGCGAGGACTGCGGTCCATACCGCGTGAAACAAGATTGGCACTTGCGCCTCGTTGAATATGTAGCCAGTGCGATACATCAGATCGACAAAAGACCACCAAGTGTAAAGGATCGCCCCGATATATATGGCGACATGAAGAAACAAGATGCCCCGAAGGGTTATCAGGCGCGGTCTGGACCGCTTTCGCTTGCGAGCCATCGCATTCAATTCCGGCCGATTAAGCGCATTGCCGTGGATTCCGACGGACTACGAGGTCTTTTGTTTCTATTATACAAGCAGACGAAGCCTAATCACAGCATTCAACAAGGTTTAGACCGATCGCCGCTGGTAAGCGCCCGAACTCCGCGGCAAACGCGCATGCCAAAGGCGCCCAGGATGTGGCATAATTGCAGCAGAATTCCCAGCCTGAGAGAGGCAATGCCATGGCGGAAGCGACCAATCCATTGAACATTCTGGTTACTGGTGGCGCGGAAGGCGCCGGCTTGGCGACAACGCGTCTATTGCTGCGGCGCGGGCACAAGGTCGCGGCCAACGCCTGCAATTCCGAGGGCGCGCTGGCCCTTCGCATGGCGGGGGCGCTGCCGGTCTTCCCCGATCTGAGCCGCGCAAGCGCGATCTTGAGTGTGCTGCAGATGTTCAAGGCGGAAGCCATCGTCCATGCGGGGCCACAATTCTACGGCGGCGCGCCCCATTTCAGCGATGCAAGCGCCGCGCGCGGCGATCAACTCGTCGACTGCACCGCGGCGGTGAGCGAGGCAGCAAAACAGCATGGCGTTAAACGTCTGGTTTCGCTCAGCTTTGGCTATCTCTATGCGGCGGGCCAGGGCGCGGCAAAAGAAGGCGATCGCGATGCGGGCGACAGCGATTATGAGCCGATGCTGGACGCCGAGATGCTCGCGCGCGAGAGCGGCTTGACGGGTTATATCCTGCGCAGCGCTTATATCTATGGCGGCAACAGCGCCGACACCGCCGCGCTAGCCAAGTCCATCAAAAGCTCGCAGCGGCTCCCCGCCGGGGCGCTGCCCGCCTCATGGATTCACGAAGATGATTTGGCGACAGCGATCGCCTTGCTGATTGAAGCGGAGGAAGAAACGGGAGGCATTGAAATCATCAATGCCGCGGCAAAGGCTAATGCGACACCGAAGGACTTCTGCCTGGCGCTGGGCGACGCGCTTGGGCTGCATGCGCCGGGCTTCGCATCGGCGGGATTCCTGTCCATGCTGCGCGAGCGGACCCTGCGCGACAAGCTGCTCGAACGCGAGATCCTCCTCGACAGCACTCAAATCAGAGAGCGCTTCGCCTGGCAGCCGCGGCACGAGCGCCTTGAAAGCGGCTTGGACGCGACCGCGCTCGTCTGGCGCATGAAGGAGGCTGTTCCGGCGGAGGCATTTTACGGTTACGAAGACGCAGCGGCAGCAGCCATCGAGTCCTTCGCTTATGACATAGCCTTGCCGGAACCGGCGCCCGCCGAGGAATCGCCGGCTGCCGCCGAGGCGGAAGCCAAGCCCGAGCCGGCGGCGGCCCAAGCGAGCCCGCCACCACCATCCGACGGACCAACCCCCTGGAATGAGGACGAAGCCAAACGCGAGGAACGGCGGCGGCGCGCGCTCGAACGGAAGGCGAAACGCGCCGCCAGAAGCGCCGGAGGTTAAAGGCGCGTGGCTGCAAAGCTAAAGGGCCTGCTCTTCGACTTCGATGATACGCTGGTGGATTGGAGCGGCGTCCAGATAGGTTGGCGCGAGATTGAGGCGGCGCGCTTGGCGCGGGTGCAAGCCTACGTCCAGCGCCAGACCCATGCCGATTGGCTGGAGACCGATGCGCTGTTGGACGCTTATTTGCGCCGTACGCGGGCGGCATGGACCGAAGCGAGAGCGACGCTGCGCGCCCCGCACATGCCAAGCATTCTCATGGACTCGCTTGAAGCGCTCGACGTGGCGGTTGAGCGCCTTGATGTGGCTGATGTCATCCGCGCTTATGATTTGAATGTGGCGCCGGGCGTCGTCGTCTTCCCCGATGTGCCGCCCGTCTTGGAGGCATTAAGCGCGGCGGGCCTCAAATTGGGCATCGTCACCAACGCCTCGCAGCCTATGGCGATGCGAGACGCCGAACTTGACGCGCACGGTCTGATTCAGCATTTCCCCGATTGTCGCCTCTCAGCCGCGGACGCCGGCTACCTGAAGCCCGACCGGCGCATCTTCACCCGCGCGCTGGAGCTTTTGGGCGCCTCGCCAGCGGAGACGGTCTTCATCGGCGACAGCCCCGAAGCTGATATCGCCGGCGCGCTCGCCGTCGGCATGAAGGCAGTTTTGCGCGTCAACGACCGCCCGGCTGGTTACAGCAGCTTCGCCGATCATCGCCCGCGCTTGCGCTCACTGGAGAAACTGCCGGCGATCCTGGACGAGTGGTATCCAGGCTGGCGCAATGGAAACGCGTGATTTCCCCCTGCATGGCGATCTCAATCTGATCGTCACCGGCTATCTCGAACCGAACCGCCCCCGACTCTCGCAGCAGTTGGCGCTGCGGCTCGGGCTGGAATTGATTGATGTCGAGCGGGCGATCGAAGAAAGGCTCGGCGCTACCGTCGATCAGATGCGCCAGCTCTACGGCGAGCGGCGGCTGAAAGCGATCGAGACGCAGATCATGGACGAGATTGTCTTGCATCGCCGCGCGCTGATTCGCGTCTCGGGCAATACGCTGCTTAATAGCGGACATCTGGCGGAACTGCAGCGCAATGGCGTGATCGTCTGCCTGGTGGCGTCGCTGGATTCGATCCTGCGGCGCATCCACCTCACGCTCGGCGCGCGCTATCATGACCCGGTTGAACGATCGCGCGCCATCGGCGAACTGCAGCGCGAATGGCGAATCCGAGAAGTCGAGAACATTGTCGAATTCGACGCGACCACCATCACCGAGGCGATCCTCATCGAGCGAATCGTGGATTTCTGGCGCGACCTCGCCCTCCGCCGCGGCTGATTAGACGCCAGCGCGATCGCAGCAACTTACAATGAAACGCCAAGCACGCCACGGGTCACTTGGAAATCGTTATTGCCGACCAACTGATGCTTGGGCTTGTGCCTGCCTGAGAGCGCCGCCACCAGCAGATTGAGCAGCCGCGCGGCGACATCGTCACCTTCGCTCAAGACCGCGTCCAGGTCTTCGGACGATGCCGCGCCGCCGCTGAATTGCAGCACCGGCACCAGCGGGTGGCCAGCCAAAAGGTAGCCTTCGACATAACCCAGCATGACCTCGACGCCGCTCGCGCCCAGCCCCGCCAGCGTCTCGCCCCAATGGCGGCGCGGGTTGGCCATAATGTGAAAACCAGCCTGCTTCGCCCGCTGGCCATAGCCCAATGTGGCGTCGGGAAACGAATGCAAATCCAACTCGGCGGCGAAGGGACCATCGAATAAAGCGTCTTTATCCGATACGACAACCGTGCCGCCGCCGGCGACGATGACCTTGCACAGCGCCGCCAAGCCACGCGCGAGGGGCGCCGGCGCCTCGCTCTGGGTCAGCAATCCAAGGCGCAGCGCCTCCAAGCCGGCGGTCTTCAGCGGCCGCGGCGCGTCATCGCGCAGTCGTTCGCTGAACCAGCCCGCGATCTTTCGCATGACCGCATCAATGCCGCCGTCGAGCTGGATGCTCGCCCAGCCATAATCAGCCGGGTCCAGTCCGCGCTCTGTCATCAGCTGACGAAAATAGCTGTTGTGCGTGATTTCGCAGCCATGCTCCAGTAGCAAGGCCTGCCGCAGCTTAGGGTGC
The DNA here is from genome assembly GCA_022820125.1 of Anaerolineae bacterium. Classification (GTDB taxonomy): domain Bacteria; phylum Chloroflexota; class Anaerolineae; order Aggregatilineales; family Phototrophicaceae; genus UBA6055. The sequence continues at coordinate 6,634 of JAJEGA010000119.1, forward strand.
TGCAAGTAGCCGATCTGCATATCTTTGTATTCGGGCACGACATTGCCGCCACAGCCCTCGGTATGCACCAGGGTGGCGAAGCGCGAAAGCCCGGACGCGCGCCCCATGCCTTCCGCATTGAGCGTATCCACCGTCATTTTGGCGATCTGGCCCGAGCACAGGCTGGTCGGCATAATCAAGCCGATTTGCTCGGTCGTCCAGTCGCCATCGAATTCATAGGCGGGGATTGTAACCGGCGGCAGCGCGATGTCATCGGGAATCGCGATCGGCTGACCGGAGTAGCTTCGCTTCGCCAGCAAGGTGACATTGGCGGGCCGCGTCTGCTGCCAGTCGCGCCAGATCTGCACCTGATAATGCCCGGCTTTTTCACCGGCGGAGGGTTGGCCCCCCGCCACATCCAGCGTCAGGTCAAAGGTGCGCGCGCCTAATTCATTAAGCGGACTGCCATCGAGATACTCGCCGGCGTTCACATCCATGTCTCGGCGCAGCATGTTGAATCGCGCCGTCGTGGTCACGAATTTGATTGTGGGCACAAAGGGGAAATTGGTGATCGAGCCGTTGCCGGTGACGAAGAATATCATGTTGCAGCCGCTCGCCACCTGCCCGGCGATGCTCTCCAGATCGTTGCCCGGGCTATCCATGAAGTAGAAGCCGCCGCTGGTCATCCGCTGACCGTAGTCGATCACATCGTGCAGCGGCACATCGGGATTGCGCTTGGCGGCGGCGCCCAGCGACTTCAAGTAAACGTTATAGAGTCCGCGATATTTGTTGCCGCCGGAGGTGTTGCCTTCAGCCGTTTCGCCGTGCCAGCCGACTCGTTCCTTAAAGCGTTCAACCATATTCAAAAACTTAAGCGCGCTCTCGACCCGCTCGACCTTATCCAGCACATAAGATTCAGCGCCGATGAGTTCGTCCGTCTCCGCCAGATTCGCCGAGCCGCCATAGCTTATCACTTCCTTCGCCACCCAAGCCGCCAGCGGGTTGCCGCTGATGCCGGAAAAAGCGTCGGAGCCGCCGCATTGCAGGGCGATCTTTAGCTCGCTCAAGGGCTGCGGGCTGCGCTCGGCTCGGTTCACCAGCGGCAGCCATTCCGCCAGCAGATCCTTAAACCAAGCCACATTGGCTTCAAAGCTGGTCGAAAGCGAGTGAAAACAGTGCGTGACATGATCCAGCGGATAGCCGTTCTCCAACATGTAGTTGCGCAGGTCGATGTTGGTGACGGCCTCGCTGCCGAAGTCAATCGCCGCGACCGCGCCCACATTGGGATGCGCCATGAAGCCGGCCAGCGTCCGCAGCAGCACTTCGCGGTTGTTGGGATCGCGATGCCCGCCCTCGGTATGGGCGATGGGCACGATGCCATCGACATGGGCATAGCCCTCAGCCATGCTCGCCGTCAATTGCGCCAGCGTACGGACGAAGCCGGCGACGAGGGACGAGACGCCCAAGACGACAATCATATTACGCGTGCCGACGCCGCGGCCGCCCGCTCGCGGATAACCTTCAAATGTCCGCAGGTCGCTGTAGCGCGGCAGTGGCGGCGCCGGGCGGAAAGCGGATTCGTCAAATTCGTAAGCCAAAATCATATTGTCGAAGTTTGGCTCGGCCGGCACGGCGAAATCGAGATCGCGCCGCGCCAACTCGATCTGGATCGGCTCGTTGATCACATATTCGCCCGGCTCAATATCGCGCAGCGCTATGCCAAAACGCTGCCCCCAGGAAGTCAACCTATCGCCCTGCGCGATTCTCCGAATGGCGAATCGATGCCCCTCAAGCACATAATGCGACAGATTGAAGACGCCGCCCGCATGTTCGACCGGGGTAGCGGCGGGCAGATTGCGAATGGCAATTGCGCAGTTGTCAGAGGGAATGGGCAGGCGTGCAACTTCATCAAAATGCGGCATGGTTCTATCCTGTTTTCTCTGGAGCGCGCCCGATTCCCTTGCGAGGCGGGCGCGTCTGATTGGCGTGAACGAACATACAGAGAATCTACCACATCGCGGGGCTGATCGAAACGCGAACTTGGCTGCCCTACAGGGCAATCGCTTCAAATTTTTCTTAACCACAGAGTTGTTCGCCCGTGATTCGGGACAGCCACAAAAACACAACCCGGTCTCACATGGCGAGCAATATCAAAGCAAATACCGCGCTTTTCGTGATGATAAAGCGGACATG
>JAJEGA010000031.1 GCA_022820125.1 Anaerolineae bacterium
CATAATTTTTGGGCGGAGAGGATGTTTATCGAGGCGGTAGCGACAAGCCTGCCAAATTCAAGCAGTGGATTTAGGGGAAAACTCGTCAAAAGAACCTAAACTCTGTGCCCTCTGTGTTCTCTGTGGTTAAGAAAAATTTGAAGCGATTGCCCTGTGACGCGAGGGCGCGCCAAGGCCTTACATTTACCAAACTAATTTGCAGGTCGCCACTTCTTCGGTATTATCCATGCTTGCTGAGTTACGGGGGAGAACATCTGTGAAGGCCAAGTGTATCGCAAGTCTGATCGCGTTCTGCATGCTCATCGCCCTTGCTTCGGCGCAGCCTTATTCCATCCGCGCCAACCGGGGGCTGAACTTGAGAACGGAACCAAGCCTCAATGCGGACATCGCGGAGACGATCACCGCGGGCATGATCCTGCAAGTGGTTGGCGAGTCCGGCAGGTGGCTCAAGATCGATCGCAATGGCAGGGAAGTCTGGCTGGCGGATTGGGTCAATTTCAGCCGCGTCGACAGCAGCGAGCCAACGGAAGCTCAGCAGCCGACAACGCCTATCGACAACTGCTGTGGCATCGACCGGCAATGCAGCAGCGACCAAGAATGGACTGATGGCTATTGGGCGTACCAGAACGGGCAATGCGCCGCGTCCGCCCAGCCCCAGCCAGTGACGCACGTGCAACCTGTGGCCAGCGCGCCGGCAACCGGAGGCAATTGTTGCGACTCTGTGTGGCGATGCTGGTCCGAAGAGGAAAGGGTGCAGGGCTACTACGCTTTTCAGATAAATCAGTGCGCTGGCCTCCCCGATTATTCCGCGGTCACACTGACGGGACCCGTGCCCAGGATAGAGGGATCGAGTCGATTTGTTCAACACATAACAGCGGCGCTTAAATTGATGAAGAGCCTAGCGCCAGCCTGGTACAACTATGTGATAACCGGCATGGACTTAATCGTTGAAGAACACGGTCAGGGTCACTGCAGGGCCACTGCTAATTATCGCGAAAGACGAGTCGCCGTGGGGTCTTGCTTTATTGATTTCTCTTCACGGTTTACTGGAGTCATTGAGCATGATCTATCCGGCACGGCTGGGATGCTTGGCCATGAGGCTTGCCACATTCATCGACAGGAAGAGGGGTTTGTCTATAATCATTCAACGAGCAGACACGAGGAAGAGATGTGCTACAAGCTCGGAACGGGCGCATCGGTACTCCTTGACAGCGCCCTGGCAACTGGTCTTGACCCGAGGCGTGGGACGACCTACTTTGATAAAGACGTAACGTTGAGCTTGCTCAGACAATACTGCTCGGCAGGGTATAGAGCGGATCTATTTTGTCCGACGCTTCAACGGCTAGAAAGCATATGGAGAAATGTGCCGTACTCGGTCTTCCCACCGGGGGCGCCTGAGTAGTGAGCTTTAGCCATCCCTGTTCTCAGGCTGGCGGACGCCGATGGCCCCATCCAGCGGAACGAGAAATGCCATGCTATGAATGGGTTCAATGCCGTGTTTATCGCGGCGGGAGATGATCTGTGAAGACCAGGTGTATCGCAATGCTGATCGCGTTCTGTATGCTCGTCGCCCTTGCGTCGGCGCAGCCTTATTCCATTCGCGCCAACAGAGGCTTGAACCTGCGAGCCGCGCCCAGCCTCACTGCCGACATCGCGGACACTGTGCCCTCGGGCAGCATTCTGCAAGTCTTGGGCAAGTTAAATCGCTGGCTGAAGATCGACCGCAATGGCAGGGAAGTTTGGCTGGCGGATTGGGTCAATTTCAGCCGCGTCGACAGCAGCGAGCCAACGGAAGCTCAGCAGCCGACAACGCCTGTCGACAACTGCTGTGGCATCGACCGGCAATGTCAAAGCGAGGCGGAATGGGAAGCCGGCTATTGGGCTTACCAGAACGGGCAATGCGCCGCGTCCGCCCAGCCCCAGCCAGTGACACGCGCGCAACCTGGCGCCAGCGTGCTGGCGAATGTAGACAATTGCTGCTATGTTGATCGGCAATGTCAACTCGATTGGGAATGGACTGAGGGCTATTGGGCTTATCAGACCGGGCAGTGCACCGCGCCCGCCCAGTCTCAGCCAGTGACACGCGCTCTGCCCACAGCCAGGGAACTGGCGACAGGAGGCAATTGCTGTTCCATCAATTGGGATTGCCGTTACCACGAAGACAGAGTGCAGGGCTATTACGCTTATCAGCTTAATCAGTGCGCTGGTCTGCCGCAGACTTCCGCGATCACGCTTACGGGACCCGTGCCCAGGATCGAGGGTTCGGATCAATTTGTTAGCCATGTTTTGACGACTCTCAAATGGATGAAGAGCATAGCGCCGGCCTGGTACAACTATGTGATAACCGGAATGAACTCGATCGTTGAAGTCCCCGTTCCCAATACGGGCGTAGAGCAAATCTGTACCGCGCGCGCTTATGCCCGCGAAAGAAGAGTTACCCTGGAATCATGCTGGACATGGGACACACTTGGAATCTCTGAGTTCGCTCTGCGCTCTGCGGCAGTGGCGCTTGCCCATGAGGCTTGCCACATTCATACGCATGAAGAGGGGATCGTTTTTGCGAATCAAGAACACGAGGAAGCGGAGTGCAGGAAATTTGGAACGGGCGTATCGGTTCTCTTTTCCGGTGCCTTGTCAGTTGGAATGAGCCCGCGGAACGGCGTGCTTTACTGGTGCAAGGATCGTGCATTGAACAAGCTAAGAAGTTACTGCTCGCATGGATACAGGGCTGATCTGTTTTGTCCGACGCTTCAAGAACTGGAAAGCAAATGGACAAATGTGCCCTACGAGATTTTTCCACCTGGGGCATCTGAGAGGATGAGTTGCTAGCTATAGCCGTCCCCGTTTTCTGGCTGGCGGACGCCGATCGCCTCGTCAAGGGGCACGACGAAAGCGACGCCATGGTTCGGCTCAAGCAAATCGCCCATGACGGCTCGCGCTTCGTCCAATAGCGCCGGAATCAATTCCTTGGGCACAACCGACAGCAGCACATGATTGTTAAGCTCCATCTCGCGCAGCACATAAGCCATCATGCTGGTCATTGAGCTGGCGATGTGAAGCGGCACTTCCAAACCATCCCCCATCGTCTTGCGCTGGAGGCTGTGCAGGCCGAAGCTCTTAAGCACGGTGACGCCGGGCGCGCCCGCCGCTTGCCAGCGAACGGCGACTTCCAAACCGTTTTCCACATTTGACGTAATGAGTATAATCATTTTCATCGAGTCGAGTCTCCTGTCGCTGCGCCCGCGAGCGCGGGATTGGCGATTTTGCCTTGGTTCTTGCCCTGGAATACCCAGCGCACCATCGGCGGCGTCAGCACCGTCGTCAACAGAATGACCATGAAGAGGGAGGCGTAAAGTTCGCTGCCGCCATCCAGGATGCCGCTGGATAAACCGATCGAGATAATGATCAGCCCGACTTCGCCGCGCGACACCATGCAAACGCCGACGCGCAGCGATTCTCGCAGGTTGAATCCGCCCATGCGCGCGCCAAAGCCGGCGCCGGCTACCTTGCTGACAACCGCCATCAGCAGCAGAATCAACATGAAGGGCAGCGCGTCCAGGGGGAAGGCGCTGAGGTCTGTTTCCAAGCCGACATCAACAAAGAAAATCGGCACCAGAAAGACGTAAGCCAGGTGGCTCATCGTCTGTTCAATATCGTGTTTCATCGCCGGGGCCAATTTGCTCAAGCCGACGCCGGCGATGAAGGCGCCGGTGATAGCGGCGACGCCACCGAGATATTCGGCGGACCAGCCGAATAGCAGGGCACTGATCAAGGCGAAAATCGGTATGCCGTAGGATTGTGACAACTGTGGACGGCGCTGGATCCATTGCATAAGCCGCGGCAGCGCATACCAGGCGAGCAGAAAGGCGATGACAATATAGCCCGCCATTTGCGCGATAATTACGATGAACTGGCTGATGTCGCCACTGCCTTGGGCGCTGCCGGCGCCAGCCAGCACCAGCGTCAATGATACCGCCAGGATGGCGAGCACATCATCAATCAGCGCGGTGGCCAGCAAGGCGTTGCCCTCCTTGGTATGGAGATAACCCAGCTCCAGCAGAACCTGCGCCGATATGCTAACGGAGGTGGCGGCCAAGGTGACGCCGGCGAAAAGGGCGGGCATCATGTCATGGCCCGCCGGCAACGCGACCGCCAGCGTGAAGGCGACGGGCGCCACCACGCCAAGCACGCCGGCGAAGACCGCCACTTTGCCAACTTTCACCAATTCGCTGAGGTGCACCTCCAAGCCGATATTGAACATCAGCAGCAGCACACCCAGCTCGGCGAATTCTTTGATTGTGCCTTGCAGATCGACGCCCTGTAGAATGCCCCAGTGCAGCATATCAAGCACTGTCGGTCCCAGAACCAAGCCGACGATCAATTGGCCCAAGACGCGCGGCTGATTGAGCAGACGGGCGATGGCGCCGCCAGCCCGCGATGCCAGCAGTATGACGCCCAATGCCAGCATCAGCGGGATAAAGGGATTCACGCCGGCGCTTCCATCATCTGTCGTCGCGGCGAAGACCGATGATGGACCATGCGCGAACATCAGCATGGCGAACAGAACGAAAATGATCAGGCGCCGGGAAAACAGCAGGCTCAAACGTTTCAAAGGTGAAAGCCCTTCTCCACTCGTTACTCGTTTCTTGCCGCTTCTCATAGCATTATAATTGAAATGCGGATTCTGGCAGTAAATATTGGAGGTGGCTTGATGAAGATCAGCGCGCTGGAGCTCTTTACCGTCCCGCCTCGGTGGCTCTTCTTGAAGGTCTCCACCGATGACGGATTTGAAGGCTGGGGCGAGCCAATCGTCGAAGGGCAAGCCGGCACCGTCCGCGGCGCGGTGGAGGATATGTCCGACTTTTTGCTGGGGCGCGATCCGCGGCGGATTGAGGATATCTGGCAGACGCTTTTCCGCGCTCGCTTCTACCGCGGCGGACCGGTGATGATGAGCGCGATAGCTGGGGTCAATCAGGCGCTCTGGGATATCACGGGGAAGTATCACGGCGCGCCGATCTACGAATTGCTGGGCGGCAAAGTGCGCGATCGCGTGCAGATCTATGCCGGCATTAGCGGAGAAACGCCGGAAGAGGCGGCCGCGCAGGCGCGGCAGCGCAGCGACGACGGCTTGAATGCGGTCAAGATGGGCGCGGTCGACACCGTGCATTACATGGATACTTTCCAGCACATTGACGAGGCGGTCGCGCGGGTGGCGGCGGTGCGGGCAGCAGTAGGGAATGACTTCAGCATCGCGGTCGATTTTCATGGCAAGGTGCACAAGCCGATGGCGAAGATGCTGATTCGCGAGCTTGAGCCTTTTCACCTGATGTTTGTGGAGGAGCCAATCTTGCCGATGCACAACGAATCGCTGCTTGATATCAAACGCTCGACATCGATACCGATCGCCACGGGCGAACGCATGTATTCGCGCTGGGATTTCAAGAGGATCTTGGCGGAAGGCAGCGTCGATATAATTCAGCCCGATGTCTCGCATGCCGGCGGCATTTCTGAAGTCTTGCGCATCGCGGCGATGGCGGAAGCCTACGATGTCGCGCTGGCGCCGCACTGCCCGCTGGGGCCAATCGCGCTGGCCGCCTGCATTCAGGTGGATGCGGTCGCCTATAACGCTTTGATTCAGGAGCAAAGCCTTGGCCTTCACTACAATAAGACTGCTGACCTCCTCGATTATCTGGCGGATCCGGCAGTGTTTCACTACGAAGACGGGTATGTCAAGGTGCCGACCGCGCCTGGCTTGGGCATTGAGTTGGACGAAGAGAAGATTCGCGCGGCTTCCGATCACAGTTTCCGTTGGCGCAATCCCATCACCCGGCGAAGGGACGGCTCGGTGGCGGAGTGGTAAAACTGCTGGCTAGCCAAATCGCGCGACATCGACAGCGCCGGCCGAGACGCCATTAAGCAGCTTGTCCACCGCGCGCTCGGCGGCTGCCGCTGCCAGCGCCAAGCCGTGCCCGGTGAAGCCGACAGCGAAGCCGACGCGTGGCTTGCCCGGCAGCGTTCCCACCAATGGCAGCCCATCACAGCTGAAGCCCATGATGCCGCTCCAGCGATGCGACACCGGCGCATTCACATCGGGGAAATACTTGGCCAGATAGTGATCCAGAAAGGCATGCACTTTTGGATTGAGCCGATCTTCTACCGTGTCGTTCTCTTCGCTCTGGTGCTGCTTGCGCCCGCCGCCGAGCAGAAAGCGCCCGTCAAAGGTTGTTCGGTAATACATATAGCCGTAGTCGCTGTAACCGCAGTAGGGGACTGGAACGTGATCAAGCGGCTCGGTGACCAGGCACTGCGCCCGCGTCGGCAGCACTTTGCCGACGAAGTATGGATCAATCATGGGCGAATAAGCGTTCGTGCATAGCATCACATAGCGCGCTGTGAAGATGACCTTGCGCGTATGGACGCGCAGGCAATCATCATGCTGTTCAATGCGGTATAGCTCGTTGTTGGCGATCAATTCCGCGCCACTCTGCGCCATGACCGTCTTCGCCAGCAGATATGGCTGAACGCCAGCATCCAGCGGCTGCTCGATAGCGGCGCAATAGCCGCGTTCAAGCGGATCACGGCTGTAGTATTCAATGTCGATCTTGTCCGCCGAAAGCGCGCTGGCGGCCAGTTCCAATTCCTTCGCCTCTTCCGGTGTCTCCGCCAGCAGGAGGGAGCCGCTGTTGTCGATAGGCACGTCAAAGGGGCTGTTCGCTATGAAGTCGCGCCAGTGCATAAAACTGCGGCGCGACATATCCCAGACCTCGCGCGCGACATCGTGACCGTATTCTTCTATGGCGCGGTGATAGTAGGTATCCAGCCCGCTGATCATGAAGCCGGCGTTGCGTCCGCTGGCGCCCAGCCCGACATCGCGCGCATCGGTGACGACCACATCGCGTCCGTGGATTTGCTTGGCGAAGTAGGCGGCGGCGCCCCCGGCGAGGCCCGCGCCAACCACCAGGAAGTCGATTTCGCGTTCGGTTTGACTGGCGCGCTGCCAATGAGAAACGGTCATAGTTGCTTACTCCATTTGCGCGTCTGCAACTCTTGATAATAGTCGCCGATTCGCGATTGTCAAACCTTAGCGGGCTTCTAGGACATCGGAACATAAGCTGTTAGAATATATACGGTTGATATTCTCAATCGCACACAAAGATGTCAAACATGGGAGGCTACAAATGAAAGCTGTTAAGAGCTTCATATTGCTTGCGGTATTGTTGTTGCTGCTCACTCCGTATGCCGCTGTAATGGCGGATGGTCATCTTCCCGATCTCGGCGGGCGGATGGTTGTTGTGGCGACGGAAAACGCTTACCCGCCCTTCAATTTCATTGATGAAGCGACCGGCGACGCGCTTGGTTGGGATTTTGACACGCTGGGCGAAATCTGCGCGCGGCTGAATTGCGAGCTGGAATACATCGAGACCGGCTGGGAAGGCATGATTGTCGCCGTCTCGAATGGCGAGTACGACATGGCGGCCGGCGGCATCACCATCACCGATGAGCGGAAGGAGATTGTCGCCTTCTCCATGGGCTACATCGACGTCAATCAGCGCATGATGGCGCGCATCGGCGAGGATCGTTTCGGCGATGCCGAAGAATTTGTCGCTGGCGATTATAGGATCGGCGTGCAGGTGGCGACGACGAATTACATTGCGGCGGAAGGATTGGTGGGCGAGAGCCGTCTGGTGGCTTACGATTCCTTTGGATTCGCGGT
>JAJEGA010000006.1 GCA_022820125.1 Anaerolineae bacterium
ATCAGCAGATTTGGTGTCTGGTGAATATTTTTTGTCACGCAATCGTGTCAGAGTTTCCGGGCATTTTGCTGATTGCACGCGAAGCTACTGGCTCGTTATTTTGTGTGAGCCAAGTCGTGACTTGCGAGGGACTGTGGTGAATTAAACACCCCCTCAATACGACTTCGCCACAATCCCGTTCGCCTCCTGCAACTCCCGTATATAACGCACAATCAGCCCCACCTCCTCGCGCGAAACCTGCGTCTGCGCCGGCATATCGCCATAAGGCCAGTGATGCGCCCGCACCCCGTTCGCCGCCGCCAGATAAAACGCCTGATCCGAGTGATGCCCCGGGTTGTAAATGTCATGTATCAGCGGCGGACCCAGATTCGTGCCCGCCGCATTCGGACCATGACATTCCATGCAAGTTGCCTCGAACAAGGCTTCGCCCGCCTCGCCCGCTTCCGATAGCGCCGCCGGCGTCACCTGCACGGTGACCCCCGGAGTCTCTTCGGTGGTTCTGGACAATATCACCAGCGCCGCCACCGCCCCAAAAGCAATCCATGCGACCACGGCCAGTACTGCCATGCGCCGCCGCTGCTTCATCGCCCGCAGCCGACCTCGCTTCTTCATCGTTTCATCCTCGCTGTAAATTCTCGATTCGCCCCGCCAAAATCGTTGTTCCGCGTAACCGATTATAGCCATATACCGACGCCAAGTTGCTACAGGATTGTTTTTCTCAGCGTCCAGACCCGCCAAGTATCATCCCCGCCACCGTCGAAAATCGTAGGGGCGAGCCTTGGCTCGCCCTCCTATGCATCTTCCGCCCCACCGTCCATTCTCGTAGGGGCGACCTATCAGGTCGCCCGCCTATGTTTCCTCAATTCAACTCGTTGTCCTCGGTGGCAAAACCCGCGACCGGCGGTCAGTGTCTACGCGACCATCCACTCACCCCTCCCGCCCGCATCCCCGCTACCCTAATCCCACACGCACATTAACAACCGAATCGCGCTCAACCACATTGGCAAAGAACAAGTATTCCCTGTGCCAATGCCAATCCCACGCTGAACCGAGCCCAATCCCCCGCCATCATTGAGTTTGGCCATTGGCATAATCCCCAAATCCATTGGCGCAAATCGCGCAAATCTCCCCGTTTTCCGCTGTGTCCTGCGCGCTGGGGTAGCTTCCCCCATTGCGATGGGGGGACTGAGGGGGGTAGCTTCACCCGATTTCCTCTGTGTCCTCTGCGACCTCTGTGGTTAAATCAGCCCATGACCACCCGCGCAATCACCCACGAATCCACCACCTGGATCGACATCATCCACCCGTCCGCCGAAGACGTCGCCGCCCTCCAACGCCGCTATCCTCACTTCCACCCGCTCAACCTCGAGGACATTCGTTCACCCATCGAACGTCCCAAGCTCGATCAAGACGACGACTACCTCTTCCTCGTCATGCACTTCCCGCTCTGGGATGCCCGCGACGAGCTCTCCCGCCCCAGCGAAGTCGATTTCTTCCTCGGTAGCGATTATGTCGTCACCGTGCACAATGGCGCGCTCAAGCCCCTCGTCGCCGCCTTCGAGCGCTGCCGGGCGGATGAAGACGCCCGTGAGGAGCTGCTGGGCAGCGGCGCCAATCATCTTTTCCACGCCCTTATCGACCAGCTCGTCGACTACATCTTCCCTATTCTCAACAAGGTAGACCGCCGCGTCCACGCCATTGAAGACGCCCTCTTTGAATCGAACGCCAAACGCGTCATCCAGGAGATCGCTTTCCTGCGCCGCGATATCATCTCCCTCCGCCGCATCATCCGCGGGCAGATCCCGATCATCCTGCAGCTCGAAACCTGCGACCACCCCATCCTGCACGAGGACATGGAAGAATATTTCGGCGACATCGCCGACCACCTCTTCAAGCTCCGTGACATCGCCGATGAAAACTTCGAGATCATCAACAGCTTCGCCGATACCGCCGATACCCTGGCGGGTTATCGCATCAACGAGGTCATGCGCATCCTCACCGTCATCTCGGTCATCATGCTGCCGCTCACGCTCATCTCCAGCATCTACGGCATGAACATCAACCTCCCCTTCGCCGATGACCCGCGGGCTTTTACAATGGCGGCTGGCATCATGTTCCTCATCGTCATTCTGATGCTCGCCTGGTTCCGCAAACGCCACTGGTTGTAATCGCGTCTATGCTCAGTCCCGCCGCCACCATCGACAGCAGTTTCGCCCTCGGCGCGGCGGTCGAGCGGCTGATGCAAGAAGAGCGCATCGCCGTCGACACCGAATCCAACAGCTTGCACGCCTATCGCGGCGTCACTTGCTTGATCCAGCTCTCCACGCCGGCTGAAGACCTGCTCATCGATTCGCTCGCCATCGCCGATATCAGCGCGCTCGGCGCCATCCTCGCCGATCCCGGCATTGAGAAAATCTTCCACGCCGCCGAATACGACTTGATCTGTCTCAAACGCGATTTCGACTTTGATGTGCGGAACATCTTTGACACGATGGCGGCTGCCCGCGTCTGTGGTTACCAGCGCATCGGCTTGGGCAATATGCTGGAGGATTTCCTCGGCGTCCAGCACAGCAAGAAGCACCAGAAATATGACTGGTCGCAGCGGCCCCTCAGCGAGAGCGCCCTTCGTTACGCCCAGGTCGATACACATTACCTGCTGCCCCTGCGCGATATCCTTCACGAGCAGCTGCGGCTGCGGGATCGCCTGGAGGAAGCTCGCGAATACATCGCCGATGTGACCCGTTTCGAGCAGAAGTCGCAGGAGTTTGATCCCGAGGGCTATTGGGATCTCGCGCGCCCCAAGTCGCTCGATCGGGCGCAGATTGGCAGCCTGCGCGAGCTCTACATTTTGCGAGATGAGCTGGCGCAGGCTTACGACCACCCACCCCAGCGGCTGATATCCAACAAAATCCTGCTGCAAGTCGTCAAGCAGCAGCCGCTCTCAATCAAACAGCTCTACAGCTTCCGCGGGCTGCCCGCCTGGCTGATCCGCCAAAGCGGCGACGAGATCATCCAGGCGCTGCGACACGGCGCCGCCAGCCGCCTGAAGGTCGCGCGTCCAAAGCAGGAGGCGATCCCGCCGCCGATCGTCGAGCGTTATAACGCCCTCCACAGCTGGCGCCGTGAGACGGCTAAAGCGCGCGGCGTCGAATCCGATGTCATTATCAGCCGGGGCGCCCTCTGGGATATCGCCCGCCGCAACCCCGCCACGGTCGATGACCTGGGCGATATCTGTGGCTTGGGTCCCTGGCGCCGCGAGACTTATGGCGCCGCGCTCGTCGCCATCGTCAAGCGTTGCGGTTGACGCCGATGCCGCGCCACGCCCGCCTGCCCCTATGGCGAGACCAATCGCCCGACCAGAAATTGGAGACCCTGCGCGAGTTGATTCTCGACCTCTACCGTTACCAACTGGGCGGCGCGCTGGCGGATATCAGCGCCATGCTCGCTGCGCATCAGCCGGCCGACGCGAAGGAAGCGCGCGATATCCAGCGGATCAAAGCCCTCATCGCCGAGCATCCCAACATCCTCAACATGAACTGCGAAATCGGGCACATCACCGCCTCCGCCGCCATCGTCCACCCGGCATCAGGTCGGACGCTGCTGCACTTCCACAAGCGCCTGCATCGCTGGCTGCAAGTGGGCGGCCACGCCGATTATGAGACCGACTTCGCCCAAGTGGCGCTGCGGGAAGCGCGGGAAGAAACCGGCTTGCCCGATCTCGTCCACTATCCGCCGGCGGCAAAACCCGCGCCGATCGACTTCGATGTGCACACCATCCCCGTAAGCGGCGATATCCCGCAGCACCTTCATCTCGATTTTCGTTATGCGCTGGCGACGAAGCAGCCCGCTGCGCTGGCGCCTGTCCAGGGCGAGTCAACGCGTTTTCGCTGGCTGAGCTTCGCCGAAGCGCTGGACCTGGGCGATGACATCGACGACTCGCTGCGCCGCCTCTTAAGAAAAGCATCATTGCTGGTTGCCACTTAGACCGGTGCGGAGAGCCTTTGACAAGCAGCGGAAGTGTATCCATTTCGGTTGAATATAGAAAACATCATCATTCAAGCACCTGTAGGGGCGAGCCTTGGCTCGCCCACTTGATAATCTCCGGCGGGCGATTCACAGAATCGCCCCTACAATTTTCGCTAAAGGATGATGTCGACGCTGAAAGAATATTACGCTTGACGTGAATTCCAACCGACTGCGATACATTGCGCCCAGCGCCTGTGATTGAAGCGCGGCGCGCGGAATGTTATAATCGCAGTAAGCCGCAATTATTGCCGCCTGGCTGCGGCAATCGGAGATGAGGCTGTGGAGATCAATCAAATCGCCAGCATGATCGAATGGCTGGATGAGGAGCGCCGGCGAGACAAAGCGCTTATCGCGACGCTTGAGGAACGCGTGGCGCAGCAATCCAACTCGGTTGATTCTATGCAGCGTCGCGTCGATACGGTCGAAACCGATCAAACTTTGATTAAGCAGGAAGCGCTGCCCGCCAAGCGCGAACATGACATCATCGACCAAGTGCGCCATGATATGGAACAGATGCTCGAGAACGCAGAGGCGCGCCGCCTCACTGCCGAGCGCGAAGCTGAACGCCGTCTTGAGTTGCAGCGCGAAAACATCCAGCGAGCGGTAGCCGAGTTGAGCGAAAAAGCCGACCGGCTGGAACGGCAGCTCGCCAATATCAGCGACATCCAAACCGAAGGCGATCGCCTGGCGAACGCCATGCGCCTGATCAACCAGGAAGTCGACGACCTTACCAAGAAGCTGGAGGGACCCGATCGCCGCCTCAGCTTCCTCGAAGAGCAACGGCGAACCGATGCCAGACGGCTGGCGGAGATCGAAAGCGAAATGCCGGAAGTCAAGAAATCTGTCGATAACCAGCTGCCGAAGTTGGCGCTGCTGGAAGAATTGGCTGTGCGCAATGAGCGCCGCATTCAGGACTTCAACAATGCGGACCGCGAACGCCGCGACCAGATTCAGCAATTCATCGATCAGCAGCAGCTTATGGTCCAACAGCGCGATCAGCAGCTGGCTGATCTGACCAAACGATTTGGCGTACATGATGAAGAACTGCAAAAGAACATCGAGCGTTTCGAAGTGTGGGCGGGCGCCTATCGCGAGATGAAACGAATCGTCGACGACTTCAATCGCATCGGCGATCGGCTGGAGCGGCGTATCGGCGAAGCCTCCGAAATGCAGCGGCTTAGCGAAGAGCGCTTTCGCGAAGAGTGGAACGACTGGCGCGATGAAGACCAAAAGCGCTGGAAGCAATTGACGCTATCGAGCGATGAAGTCTGGCGCAATCACGACCGCGAATTCGCCAATTTCATCAGGCGCATTGACAGCCTTGAAGAGACCATACCAAGCCTGCGCGGCAATATCGAGCGGCTCTGGCGCCTTGAGCGCGCCCGCGCCGAACTCTACCGCGAGCGCTATCAGGCGATGCTGCACGAATATGATGTGAACGAGACTGTTGACGGTATGAACGCCAACCGCCGCATCACCGCCGACCGGCTGGGCGACGCCTGATATATGCGCGTCATCGGCACTGCCGGGCACGTCGACCACGGCAAATCCACCCTGGTTGAAGCGCTTAGCGGCATCAATCCAGACCGCCTTGCCGAAGAGCAGAGCCGTCAAATGACGATCGACCTTGGTTTCGCCTGGCTTGATCTGGGCGCCGGCGAAACCATTGGCATAGTAGACGTGCCGGGCCACCGCGACTTCATATCGAATATGCTGGCCGGCGTCGGCGGAATCGACGCCGCCTTGCTTGTCATCGCCGCGGACGAAGGCATCATGCCGCAAACGCGCGAGCACCTGGCAATCCTGCAATTGCTGGATATCCAGAACATCATAGTCGTACTCAGCAAAATCGATCTGATTGACGACCCGGAATGGATTGAGCTGGTTACGATGGAGGTCGAAGACCTGCTCGTTGAATCGCAGTTGGGTTCCTGCCCCTTGGTCGCGGTCTCCGCGCAGACGGGCGCGGGCTTGGACGAATTGGTCGAGACGCTGCGCCACATGCTGGGGCGGCTCCCGCAGCGCGTCAACTACAACCAACCGCGCTTGCCAATTGACCGCGTCTTTGTGGTAAGCGGATTCGGCGCCGTCGTCACCGGCACGCTCTCCGGCGGGGCGCTAACCATTGGCGACAGCATCGAGTTGCAGCCATCCGGCATGTCTGGTCGCATTCGCGGATTGCAAAGCTACCAGCGCAAGGTCGAAAGCGCGGCGCCCGGCAGCCGTGTTGCCGTGAATATCACCGGCGTCAACAGCGGCGAAATCCAACGCGGAGACGTCCTGACTTATCCGGGCCAGCTCCACCCTACCCTGCTCGCCGATGCCCATTTCACGCAGCTGGGCAATATCGACCGTCCGCTGGCGCACAATGCCGAAGTCAAGATTTTCTGTGGCGCTTGCGAATCGATTGCCAACGCGCGCCTGCTCGATGCCGACAAGCTGGCGCCGGGCGGCTGTGGCTGGCTGCAAATCCGCCTGCGCGACCCGCTGCCTATTTCGCGCGGCGAGCGCTTTATCCTGCGATATCCGTCCCCGGCAGAGACGATCGGCGGCGGCGTCATCGTCAACGCCCATCCAGGACGACGTCTCAAGCGGTTTCAGCCGGAGATCATCCAGGAGTTGGAGCTGCGCTTGAGCGGTACAGCGGGCGAGCGATTGGCATTGGCGGCCAAGGGCGACGCGCCGCAGAGACGCAGCGAGCTGCAGAAGCGGCTGGGCTTCAGCGAGGGCGAATTGTCTGCGGCGCTGGACGAGGCCTTGAGCGGCGGCCTGGTTCGACAAATCGATCCGCAGCGCTACTGGGCGGCTGAATCCTGGCAGCAGCTTTACCAGGGCATCGTGACCGAGTTGAGCGGCTACCATCAGGCGAATCCGCTGAGGCTGGGCATGCCGCGCCCCGAACTGCAAAGCCGCCTAAAGACCAAGCTGAGCCTGCTCGACACGATTATTGAAGGCGAAGATCGACTGATCCTCGAATCCGGCTTTGTTCGTCTGGGCGAGCATACAATCAGGTTCAGCGCCGAGCAGCAGGCGAAAGTTATGAAAATAATGCATGCGCTTGAGGCTGAGCCGTATTCGCCGCCGGGCATCGCCGAGCTCAATCGGATTGCGGGCGAAGAGCTTGTGCGCGCCTTAAGCGACTTGCGGCGGATTGTCCTAGTCAACGACGATATCGCCTTCGCCGCCGTAACTTACGACTTGCTCGTTGCCGAGATCCGGCGACACATCAGCGAGGCCGGCGAGATTGACGCCAAGACCCTGCGCGACAAATTCGGCAGTTCGCGCAAGTATGCCATCGCCATGCTGGAACATCTTGATTCCCTCGGCATTACCCAGCGCGTCGGCGACCTGCGCAAACGAGGGCGCAATCTCTAGCTTCCGGCGGCGCTTATGCCGTCAGCGCCAGTAAGAATCCCCCAACGAAGGCGTCGCCCAATCCAATTGTCGTGCCGCTTCCTTGCGGGACATCGGCCACGGGCACACAGCAGAAGCGGTCCCCCGCCGTCGAATTGATCGCTCTGGCGAAAGCCGCGTTTTCGTCGTTCGGCGCGCCGCTCTCGATGGCGTCATAATGCTGGCGGGTGAAGTCGTCGCCATAACGAAAGCGCGCCGTCGCCATGGTGACGCCCGCCTTCAATGCCGCCGCGTATTGGCTTGCGCCCTTTCCATGGACGAGCGCCCAATGCTTGGTGTGCAAGACGATCGACTGCGCCGGGATTAGGCGATTTAGCTCTTCGAGCGCCTTGCGTACTTGATCGGCGTCGAGCAGCGCCACCTTGCGTTTGAGATGATCTTGCATCTCGTCTTCATTCATGCCGAATACGCTGATTCGCCGCCCAAGCGTCTGGTAGACCGCTTGCCGAAACGAGGGATTGTAATAGCCGCCGTCTTCCAAGTAAACCTTGGCGCCCGCAGGCAGGCGCTTCATCAGGCTCGATACGACAGCCAGACGATCCGCCAGCAGCCGCTTGTCTTGCATCGCATTAAAGCCCGAAATCAGCAGAACCTGCGCTGCAGAAATCAGATCGGCAAAGTCTGGATTGACGCGCATTGCGATTCTGTCGGCGTTGCAGTGGTAAATGAGACGATTGGACTGACGTGCGCGAATGTCGATCGAGTCGGCTCGCACGCGGTCGCCCAAGCCGAACTGCACAATTAGATGCGGGTAGAAGCTGTCGCCTTCATTGCTGCAAACGTAGGGGTTATCGGGGGGTACGAGGCGGCGGACCTGGTCGTTCTGCGTAATCAAATGCAGCGCAGCGCTTTGCCCCAGTTTGCGCATGGCGATGGCGGCGCGCGCCGATGTGCCGCCAAGCGTGACCTTCTTTTCAAAGCGCGCGGCGAATTGCTCAATGATGTCTGAACTGGCGACGAAGCGCTCTCCGCCCTCGCCCGCCCGCATGAAGCCCAGTATAGACAGAACGAGATCGCGCTCGGATTCTACAAAGCAGCCAGCATTGATTTCTTCGGCGTCGATCTGGTATTCGCGGACCAGATCTTCAACAACTTTGGCGCTCCACACGATTTCAAAATCGATGTTATTGCAAAAGCCGAGCGCGATTTTCTCGCTCACGCGGCGCATCCAATGCGGTATGGACCAGTCAGGTTTCGGATAATGATCAAGCCGGTGAAGCCATCAATAGAGCGCCGCTTTGCCCGTCGTGCTGAATAAGTCGAACTTCTGGCGGCAGACGATTTTCATCGCCTCAATGCAGGGCGGATAGATGCTGCTCGGTTCGCGCAGGATCGGGTTAGTTAAGACCTCGCGCGCTTTCTGGTAAAAGGCGTTCTTCATGTCGGCGGAGATGTTAATCTTGCAGATGCCTAGCGCGACCGCCTGCGCGATCTCCGCGTCCGGATTGCCGGAACCGCCATGCAGAACAAGCGGAATCTCGACTTTAGCGCTGATATCGCGCAGCAAGTCCAGGCGTATTTCCGGCTTCATGTCTTTTGGATACAAGCCGTGCGAGGTGCCAATCGCCACCGCCAGCGTATCGACATCGGTGGCGTCAACGAATCGCTTCACCTGATCTGGATCGACAAAGATAACTTCGTCCGCGCCGGCTTCCGCTTCTTCATCAAGCTCGCCGATGGTGCCAAGTTCGCCTTCCACCGACACGTTTACCGCATGAGCCAATTCCGTAATCTCGCGGCAAGCGGCGATATTCTCATCCAGCGGCAACATCGATTTGTCCATCATTACCGATGTGAATCCAGCCCGTATGGCGCCCATGACCTGCTCCAGCGACGAGCCATGATCCAGGTGAATCACCACCGGAACCTTGGCCTCATGCGCCATTTCCAGCGCCATTTTAACGAAGGCTGCCCCCACGAAAGCCAGTTCATCCGGGTGGATGGCGATGATGACCGGCGCCTTCGCTTCTTCCGCCGCCTCTATCGCGCCGCTTAGCAGCATGTTGCTGCTGATGTTGTAGGCAGGCACGGCGAAGTGATTCGCGCGCGCAACCGCCAGCAAGTCTCGCATGTTCATTAACATAGTGGCATCTTCATTTCGTCTTGGTGGATAAACCTCGCCGGGCGGAGTTTACCCTTTTACCGACCCGGCTGACATGCCCGCGATAAAATAGCGCTGGAACAAGAGGAAGAGTATCAACACCGGCAGCGAGCCGAGAACGCTCAGCGCCAGCATTTGATTCCATTCAAAGGAATGCTGCCCCATCAGCAAATGGATGCCAATTGGAACGGTGCGCATATCGTTGGTCCTGGTCAAGGTGAGCGCGAAGAGGAATTCGTTCCAAGCCAGCATAAAGGTATAAACGCCCACGGCGACGATCCCGGGCAGCGAGATTGGCACCAGGATCCGCCAGAGCGTCACAAAGCTGCCGCCGCCGTCGATCATAACCGCCTCGTCCAAATCGCGGGGGAGCGTATTAAAGTAACCCGTCATCATGATGATCGCGTATGAGAGCGTGAACACCATATAAGTCAGCACCAGCGCGGTGTATGAGTTGTAAATCCCCAGCCAGACGATGAGTCCAAAATAAGGAATCATGAGCGTTATCGGCGGCACGGACTGCACGCCGATGATAATCAGATTCAGGAATTTCTTGAAGCGGAAGTCATAACGGCTGAAGCTGTAGCCGGCCAGGATGCTGGTGACGACGGTGCAAATCGTCACCATTATCGCGACCAGGTAGCTGTTGAAGAAGAACCGCAACTGGCCCGGGTCGCTCAAAACCGCCTTGTAGGCATCAAAGGAGAAGGAATAATCAATCAGCGCCGGCGGGTAAGCGAAGATCTCCAAATTCGACTTGAAAGAAGATGAAACCATCCAAAGCACAGGCAAGCCGGCAAAACAGGCGCCGAGGATAAGCGCTATCCAAATCAGGATCTTTCTAACCAGAATCTGCCTGCGGCTGCCGATCATGTTATTCGTCCGCCATTCGCTGGCTGCGCACGTAGAAAATCGCCACGAAAGTGCAAATCGCCAGGATCACCATCGCGATCGTGGAGGCGATCGAGTACTCATGCGAGCTAAACGCGGCTTTATAGGTATAAGTGCTTAAGACTTCGGTGGAGCGCAGGGGACCGCCGCCGGTGGTCATCCAGATCAAGGTGAACTGATGAATCGTCCAGATGAAGTCCAGCAGCGCCAGGCTGATGATGATCGGCCGCAGCTGCGGCAGGGTAATATGGCGGAATAGCTGCCAGGCATTCCCGCCGTCAACCCGCCCCGACTCGTATAAATCGTCGGGGATGCCCTGCAATCCCGCTAGAAAGCTGACCATATAAAAAGGATAGCCCGACCAGATATTGATGAAAGTCACCGCGTTCAGCGCCAGTTTCCGGTCCGATAGCCACTCGTTAAGCTCGGGGATTATGCCCAGCTCAAGCAGCACAAAGTTGACGACGCCGTGCGGATTCAGCAGCAGGCGCCACAGAATGGCGATGATGGAAGCGGTAAAGACCCAGGGCAGAATGTAGATGACGCGGAATATCGCCTTCACGTTGGCGCTGAGCAGGCGCGAATTCAAGAGCAGCGCGAAGGATAAACCAATGATGAAATGCACAACCACGCTGACAATCGAGAAGTACATTGTATTGCTGAGCGCGCCGCGAAACTTCCGATTCGTCAAGACCTCTTCGTAATTGTCCAAGCCCACAAAAACTGGCGGGTTCGGGTTGACGATGACGTTGTCGACCAAGGAATAGAGGAAAACCGTTCCGATCGGGATTACTGTCAGCGCCGCGAGCAGCAGCAGCGTCGGCGAGAGATAGCCATAAGGCAGGAGTTTGCGCTTCCGCTGCTCCCAGCCGATGTTCGCCGGTTCAGACATTGCATGTGCCTCTGAAGCGTCCGTATCTGTCCCCCATCCCCTAGCCCCTTCCCCCGCAAGGAGGGAAGGGGATTACGCTTGACGACTAAGTCCCTCCCTCTTAATGGGGGAGGGAGCGTAGGGTGGGGGATGGATTGTCCTACTCGAAGATTGCTTCCCACTCTTCTTGCGCGATCTCCAGGAATTCTTCCAGTTCAATCTCGCCTTCCAAATAGAATTGGAAGGGCTCGTCGAATTGACGCATCAATTCTTCCGCCGCAGGGAGCCCGGTGAATTCATTCGCCAGGTAGCCTTCTTGGAAGATCTCAAAGGCGGTCATGAAGAGCGGATCCGTCTGAATGAAGTCCGGCGTCGCATTGACGTTGCCGGGGAAGGCGTTGGCAATCGATGTCAGCTTGGTGTTGCCGTCGACGCTGACCAGGTATTCGATCAGCTTCCAGGCTTCGGCTTTGTGCTCGGTGTTGGCGCCGATGCCGATGCCCCAGGAGGCGTAAGGCAAACCGCGCGGGCCATCGTAGCCTTCAGCTGCCGGCAGCGCGCTGATATCGAAGTTCAGGTCCGGATTGCGCTCGCGGATCAGCGTGAAGTGCGCAAGCGTGTTGATAATCATGGCGACGCGCTCGTTCACGAATTCTTCGACCTTTTCGTTTTCCTTCATCGCGAAGGCGCCAGGGGCGACCACGCCAGCATCGTGCAGACTCTTGATGTAAGCCATCGTATCGGCGAGCATCTCGTTGCCGACCAGGTTCGGCTGCCCCATGTCATCAAGCATGCTGCCGCCTGTGGCCCAAAGCCAGGACATGGTGTCGTTCTGGATGCCGTTGGGCTGCTCCAGCGAAAGCGGCTGCGCCCAGCCGTAGACGTTGTTGTCGGGGTCGGTCAGCGCTTCGGCGGCGGCAGCGAATTCGGCGCGCGTCGACGGCGGGTCGATTCCAGCGGCGCCCAGCATGTCCAGATTGACGAAGACTGGATAGATGAAGTTGGCGATGGGGATCATATAGGTCTCCCCGGCGAGCTGAATCTGCGCCGCCAACTCGCTGTCATCGTACATCGCGTCGGCCATGGCTTGCGTCAGGCTATGCAGCGCGCCCTGCTTCCACAAGACATTGACCCAGGCGCCATCCAAGCCGACGACATCAGCCATGGTGCCGGTCGCCGCGCTCGCGATAATCTGGTCCTTCGTGGTCAGATAGGGACCGCTGATCGTCTCAACCCGAATGCCCGGGTTGGCTGCTTCAAAATCGTCCAGGATCGCGCGGAAAGACCCTTCCGGCAACTCCGGCTCCCACCATTGCTGGAATTCCAGCACAACATCCTGCGCCATGCTGACGCCGCTCAGCAGCAGCACAACCATCAAAGCAAGCATATACTTCTTCATTTTCGATTTCTCCTCACTTCGTTAATTGATCACAATCGAATTTGCGCGAGGCGGTGTGGTGTCGCGCATCGTGCCTCCGCCCCGCATCCCTCGCCAAGATTCCCTTCATAGTTCTCCCTTCTCTAGCTATATTGGAGAGCCGGGGCTATTGGCGCTGACGATTGCCAAGCCAAGCCGCGGAAACCTCGCAAAAGAGCGTTCTTTCGGAACTCGGTAAAACGCTATTGCAGCGCGAAAGGAAGCGCGCTGGGAAAACAGCTTCGCTATTGCCGATTCCACCCAAGCAAGATTCAGTCTTTGATTTGAGCATATACCAGTTGCGTTGTCAAATTTTCGTGCATCCAGCGTCTTCGCGCGCGCTCGGTCATGTCAGGCGCAGCATGACCTTGTCGCCCAGTTGCGCGTCCAGTCGATCGGCGGCATCGTCCTGGTTCGCGCCGATTTCGAGGAAGCCGTTGCTGTCAATCTGCGCCAGGATTGCGCCCGGCGCCACTTCATGATAGGCATGGGATATGCCGTGCACGGTATGGCTGTGGATGGTGATATTGGCTTCCCTGGCGCTGAGTTCCAAGGGCGGGATGTTTTGGCTCATGACCACTGTCAGTTTCAGCGCTTGCTCATGCAGCCAATGAAAGGCGCCGATGCTGGTGATGATATTGCCGAAGTGATCGATATGCATCACCTCGCCGATCAGACGTTGCCGCGCGTAGCTGAGCTCCGGCAGCGGGAGGCTGACAATACCGTCCAATCCGCCGCCCATTGCGTCAAATACTTCCGGAGCCTGCGAAAGATAAGCGGCCGCCGGGGCGAATATATCGCGCCCATGAAATGTATGGCTGATGGCGTCGGCCTGGAAGTCAGGCCTCTCTAACTTCACCGCCTCATAATCGGCGCCCAGATGCGCCAGCGCATAACTCAATACGCCATTGTCTGGACCGACGAAGTGATATTGCCGGCTCTTGACGGCGATGGGCAGTCGATCGCTTCCTACGCCAGGATCAACCACGACGCAGAATGTCGTCCCCGCGGGAAAATAATGATAGCCGTTCATCAAGGCAAAAGCAGCCTCGCGAACGTTCTGCGGCTGTATCGCGTGAGTAATATCGATGATCCGCGCCGAGGGGAAAATGGTGACGATCGCCGCCTTCATCATGCCGACGTAGATATCGCCCAATCCAAAATCGGTTAACAAGGCGATGACTTTGGACACGCGCCTCTCAGCCTCAATCTAGCTATGACCTTGAGTCTAGGCGAAGTATACTGCAAATTCAATTGATGCTGAGAATCCGCTGTGGTTTTTGGAGAATGATATTAGAATCGGAGTAAGGAAGGGATATGCGCTCGCTTCGCCTGAAGTTGGAAGACAATGAGCTGGGGGCGCTGGCTAGTTACGCGCTTTTCAGCCGCCACTCCCGCGGTCGGCTTCATCATGAGCCGGAGCCGCGCTATCGCACCGTCTTTCAACGCGATCGCGACCGCATCGTGCACTCGGCCGCCTTTCGTCTGCTCGAATATAAAACCCAGGTCTTCGTCAATGACGCCGGCGATTATTATCGGACAAGGCTGACGCACACGCTGGAAGTGGCGCAGATTGGCCGAACGCTGGCGCGCGCGCTGGGCGCTAACGAAGACCTGGTCGAAGCGATCTGCCTGGCGCATGATCTGGGTCACCCGCCTTTTGGGCACGCCGGCGAAGACGCGCTCAACCAACTAATGAGCGATCATGGCGGCTTCAATCACAACCATCAGAGCTATCGCGTTGTGACCAAACTTGAGCATCGCTATCCGGAGTGGATGGGCTTAAATCTCACATTTGAGACGCTGGAGGGCATCGCCAAACATGAAACCGCCTACGACCGCAGCCTCTTCCGCGAGATTAGCGAGGAGACCGGCCCGGGCCTGGAAGCGCAGATCGCCAATGTCGCCGATGAACTCGCTTACAACGCGCATGACCTGGACGATGGTTTGCAATCGGGCTTGATTCACGTTTCGCAGTTGGCTGAACTGGGTATCTGGCAGCGCGTCTTGGATCGCGTCAAGTGGACAGGCGGCGACCTGGACGATGTCGCTCGCCACAACATCATCCGCGAACTCGTCGGGCAATTGGTTGATGATGTCTTGTTCGAAAGCGAACGGCGGATTGAAGCGCTGGCGCCGCAAGATTCGCTGGATATACAGTTGCATCCGCAGCCGGTCGTCCGGCATAGCGATGAACAGCAGGCGCTTAACGCCGAGTTGAAAGACTTTCTCTTTAACAACATGTATCGCCACTTTAGAATTGTGCGCATGCAAACGCGCGCCGAGCTTTTCATTCAAGCGCTATTTGACAGTTACATCGGCGAGCCGCTTCAACTGCCGGATAGTTATCGCGCCAAGCTGGAGGCTGAACCCAGGCGCCGGGTGATCGCTGATTACATCGCCAGCTTGACCGACCGCAGCGCTCTGCGGGAATTCCGACAGTTGTTTGATCCCATGTCCAGACCGTGAACGAGGTTTTCTAATGCCCGGCGAAACACTTTTAAACCAGCGCTACGAGCTCGTCGCGCAGCAGGGTTCGGGTGGCATGTCGGTCATCTATCGCGCGCTCGATCGCATGTTGGGGCGCATTGTCGCCGTCAAGATTCTGCGCCCCAACCTGACAAAAGACCCGGCTTTCCTCGAGAAATTCCAACAGGAAGCGCGCAGCGTCGCCATGATGTCTCACCCCAACATCGTCACCGTGCATGATGTGGGCAGCGATGGCGCCACCCATTACATCGTTATGGAGATGATCGACGGGGACGATCTCAAGAAATTGATCAAAGCCCGCGGGGGCTTGCCTTTCGACAAGGCGCTGGAGTATGGCATACAGATTTGCGCCGGCCTCGGCTTCGCCCATCGTTCGCAGCTCGTGCATGCCGATGTCAAGCCGCAGAACATCCTCATGAATCGCGAAGGGGTGCTTAAGGTCACCGATTTTGGCATCGCGCAAGCCTATACCGATACGATGACGCAGACGCGCAGCGATGTGGTATGGGGCAGCCCGCATTATTTCGCGCCCGAGCAGGCGCGGGGAGAAAGCCCGACGCCGGCGGCCGATGTTTATTCAATTGGCATCGTGCTTTTTGAGATGTTCACCGGTCGCCTGCCTTATGTCGGCAGCAATCAGCGCGAGCTGGCTTTGGCGCATATCCAGGGCGAGATCCCCAAAGCCAGCGACTTCAAGGAAGATCTGCCCGGCGATCTGAGCAATGTCATCGCCAAAGTGATGAGCAAGCGCCCCAACGACCGCTACAAGCATGCCGATCAACTGGGTCATATTCTGCAAGAGATCCGCGAACGCAGCCGGCATGCGGCCCATCGGACCGCTTCCGGGCGCATGACGCCGCCAACAGTGGCCGGCCTTAAGCCAGTTGGGAAGCAGGCGACGCCTAATCAGCCACCGGCGCCCGCTTATGTCGCGCCACCTGCGCCTGCGCCGATACCTCGCGCCCCTAGACATAGGGCTGCGCCCGTCTCACAGCCGAGATCTGCAATCCCGGAAGCCCCGGGGAACCCGCCGACGAGCGCGAGCCCGGTGAATCCACTGCTGAATCCGGATGGCACCATTAATGTCGAGGCGACCGGCGGCTATACCGGCCCCTTCGCGCCCAAGCGCCAAACCAAGAGCGAGGGCGCGGACATCGTCACGATCATCTTGGTGATTTTGGCGTTTCTGGCTGTCGCCGGCTTAGTGCCGCTTTACCTCTTGGGGGTATTTCCGCTGCTCTGATTTTCAGCTTCGCCTGAATTCATCAGCCAGCTCTTCGCGGCTAAGATGGATCAGCGTCTTCTGACCGCTCGGGGACACGAAGGGCGCCGGGCAGCGCTCCAATTGCATGATCAGCGTTTGCATCTCCTCGCGCTGCATAATCTGCCCGCTGCGCACTGCGGCCACAGTCGCCAGCGATTGCGTGACGCGCTCGGCAGTTTTCCGCGAAAGCCGCAGACTCTCGAGCATGCGCGGCAGATAATCCGCTGCCAACAGACGAGCGACTATCCGCGGCGCCCGTCTAATAAGGAAGCTGTTGGGACCAAATACCTCGATTTCAAAGCTCAATTGCGCGAACAAATCGCTGGCTTCCCGCAGCGTCTCCGCATCGTCCGGCGCCAGGAGCACAGTCTGGCTCTCAGCCAGCGCCGCGCTCTCAACGCCGCCGTTAGCCGATTCGTCGATCAACTCCTGGTAGAGCACCCGTTCATGCGCCGCGTTTTGATCGATGAGATACAAACCTGCCGGACCCTCCGCGATGATATAAGCGGCGCCAACTTGCCCCACAACGCGCAGCACCGGCAGCGTACGCGGTCTGTTTGGCGCGTCCGCCCCTGCCGGAATAGAGTCGAGCCCGATGTCGTCAAAGGGGTCGTCAGCGGATGCTTTGCGCCAGGCTGGCTGCGCATTGTGGTAAGCGACGGCGTCGTCGGTGAACCCGGTCGCCGACCATAGATCAGCCGCCGGCGCGGCATCAGCCGCCCCCAGCAATGCCTCCCGCACGGCGCGCTGCACAGCAACGAAGACGAGCTGCGAATCACGAAATCGGACTTCGGCTTTCGTCGGATGAACGTTGACATCCACCAGGTCCGGCGGCATGGTGATCAGGAGGACGGCGACGGGAAACGCGCCCGTCTTCAAGAGACCATCGTAAGCCTGCGTGACGGCGTGGCTGAGCGCGCTGTCTTGAATGGCGCGCCCGTTCACAAAGAGGATTATCCGATCACGGCTGGCGCGGCTCATGGACGGCAGGGAGGCGAAGCCCGCAACCTGGATGCGTGATCGACCGGGCTTAAGCGCTTCAAGGGAGTCAACTGCAACCATGCTTCTAAAGGCTTTGAGACCCAAGGCATTAGCGACGACATCAGCCAGCTCGCCGCCGCCGGATGAACGAAAGCGCTCGCGCCCGTCCTGTCTCAGGCCAAAGGCGATTGCCGGATAAGCCATTGCGTAGCGCAAGACCGCCCAGTGGATATGCCGCTTTTCGGTCGCGTCGCTCTTGAGGAAGGCGAGCCGCGCTGGCGTATTGAAGAACAGGTTTTCGATCGCCACTACCGTGCCGGCCGGGGCGCCGACCCGCTTAAGACGCTCAATAAAGCCGCCGCGCAAGTTCAGCGAGGCGCCCATTTCTTCTTGGCGATGCCGCGTTACGATTGTCGCCCGGCTGACCGCAGCGATGCTGGCCAGCGCCTCGCCGCGAAAGCCCAGCGTGGTCAGTTGCTGCAAATCCTCGACGGCTCGCAGCTTGCTGGTGGCGTGCCGCTTGAAAGCCAACTCGATCTCAGCATGGCGAATGCCCGCGCCATTGTCAGTCACGCGCAGCAGGCGGCGACCGCCGGCTTCAACTTCAATATGTACCGAGCCGGCGCCGGCGTCGATCGCATTTTCGATCAATTCTTTAACGACCGAGGCCGGGCGCTCGATGGCTTCGCCCGCCGCGATCCGCCCGATCACCTCTTCCGGCAACAGTTCTATCGGCATTTTTGCATGAATATTGGTTAGCATATTGTATCGCTTCAGTATAGCAAATTCCTTGCCTTGGCGTTCCCCCGCCCTTTGGAGTGGCGATTATCGTGGATATAATTCTCTTTGCGAACACGACACGGGTTTTTTCACCATAGAGAACACAGAAGTAAACGCAAGTAAGTCATGCGAAAAAGGGCGATGCTAATCTGATTCGAGATCTGTAGGGGCGAGACTTGTCTCGCCCACTATGTCGCCATTGTACATGTGGGCGACTCAAGAGTCGCCCCTACGACGTTCCT
>JAJEGA010000090.1 GCA_022820125.1 Anaerolineae bacterium
GCGCCACGGATTTCTCGCCACGAAGGAGTTCCAGCACGATCCTGACCTTGGTCTCCGGACTGTATTTGCGGTATTTCCCCACGAGCGTTCCTCCAACTGACCATCTAGTATACTCTCTTTGCTAGGTGTCCAGTTTTTTAGGACCACTACAAAGGCAGCAGTCATCCCCCCATTGCTATGGGGGGGACCGAGGGGGGTTGATTAGCGGAGGTTGCGCTCGCATCCCTACCCCTCCATGCCATGATGCACAATCGGCAAGCGCGGATCCTTAAACGTCCAGGTCCCCTGCACCCAGCTGTAGGCCGGGTCATCGCTGTTCGCCAGCGACTGCGCGCTGCCGGCCAGGAAGTTCAAGTAGTAGGTCGTATACCCGTGCGCGCTGACCACCGGATGGTAGCCTTCCGGCACCAGCACGCTATCGTGGTTCTGCGCCATCATCACGCCGTCAATGCTGCGGTCGTCATTGTAAACGCGCTGGTAGGCGTAACCGCCGGGATGGTCAATCTTGTAAAAGTAGATCTCCTCCAGGTCGGCTTCCAGCACGACCCCCGCGTCATCTTCTACATGCACATCATGTTTGTGTGGCGGATAGCTCGACCAGTTGCCCGAGGGCGTGTAGACCTCGACCGCCACGATGCGATGGCAGTTGAAGCCGGGCGGCAAGATGCCGTTAATCTGCCGCGAAGCGTTGCCGCCGCCGCGCAGCTCAATTTCGCTCATGTCCGGCGTGACCAGTTGCGTCGGGAAGTCCTGGTCGGTGGGTACCCAGCAGGAGGCGAATTCCAGCGTCTCGCTGACCGCCGTGATTTCGAATTCTTTGCGCCGTGAGATATAGAGCGCGTAGGGCATGCCGCTGAAGACATCGGGACGCCGCCCGACCCTTTTAAACTCGCCATCGCTGGTGAAGATATCGCAGACGCCGCCGAGGATGACAGTGGCGTTCTCATGCTCGCGCGTCTCGACACTGAAGCTCTCGCCCCGCCCCAGGCGCATCGCCGCCATGTTGAGATAGTCCCAGCCGGCCTGCCCGGCGTTGACCTCGGCGAAGATGCCCGAGCCGCCGCTGTCCTTTGATTTCACCAGCATGGTTTCGGAAGTGTATTTCATAGTCTCCATCCCCGTTCGGAAATTTAAACGAATCTAACTACAAAGTTCGTGTAGGGGCGTCTCGCTGAGACGCCCGCTCTGTCAGACATATTTTTGGGCGTTTCATCGGGTCGCGTAGACACCGACCGCCAAACGCCCCTACAGGTTTCGTTCCAGCCCCTCAACATAGGCCCGCATGTCCGCCACATGATCAGCGTAATGGGCGAAGGTATTGCCGACGATGAAGTAGAGCAGCGGCATATCGCGGATGTTGCAGACTGCCGCGTCATTGATTTCGTCGTCATCGAGCCGCTCAAGCAGCGCTTCCACCAGCGGGAAGCTCGCCTCAAAAAGCGTCAGCACATCGGATAGCGGCAGGTCGCGGTTGTCGGCGTGAATGCGGGCGTTGATCTCGTCCGGCGTTTCCGTCCGCGCCAGCATTTCGCCGGTGAGCGCGCGCGAGACCCAATTGACCATCGACTGCTCCCACCAGGTGATATGGGCGATCACATCCTTGACCGACCAATCCGGCTGCGGACCCGGGCGGCGGGTCATCTGCTCATCGCTCAGCCCGCGCCAGAGCGCCGCCAGCGCTTCCCGCTCTTCCCTCGCTCGCGCGAGAATATCATCGCCGCTCATCCAGGTGATCCAGGCTTCCGGCGCTTCGTTGCCGTTGGTTGGGTTTGTGTCCATCGTCTTTCCTTACATTCCGGCGGGCGAGACAAGTCTCGCCCCTACAGCCTCCAAAATATGCGTTCCCCTTCCTTAGCTAGCTGGGGAAGGGGTCAGGGGATGGGGTTAATCCAAGCCACCATAAGGCGCGGCGAAAGCCTCCACCTCGGGCATCGTCGGCATGAAATTGGCGCAGCCGTGCTCGGTGACGACAATGGCGCCGCAAGCATTGCCCAAGCGAGCCGACCGGTACCAGCCCCAATCGTTGACCAAGCCATACACAAAGCCGCCGCCGAAGGCATCGCCCGCGCCCAGGATATTCGTCACGTCCACCGGGAAGCCGGGCGCGTCGATAATCTCGCCGTCGTTCAGGTGGATGCGCGCGCCTTCCGGTCCGATCTTTTCGACCACCGCTTCGGGACCCAGCGCCAGCATAACTTCGATGGCACGGCGCGTATGGCCGGCGACTTTGGTATCCGACACTTGCGAATGGGTTAGGCTCATCTGCGAGACATCGCTGAGCATGGCGGCGTTGATTTCGTCTTCGGTGCCAATCGCCACATCCACCAGCCGCAGCACGCTCCGCGCGACCACGCCAAAGGCGCGCACATCATGCCATTGGTCGGGCCGGAAATCGATGTCAAAGATGACCGTCGCGCCCGCCTCCCGCGCCAGCTCCGCCGCGAACAGGGTCGCGCTGCGGCTCGGCTCTAGGCTAAGGTTGGTGCCGGCGAATTGAAACACCTTGCAATCGCCAACCGGCGCCGCCAGCACATCGTCAATATTCAAGTTGATATCAGCGCAATTGTCGCGGTAAAAGACCAGCGGGAACTTGTCCGGCGGTTCGATGCCCAGCACAGCCGCCGAGGTGCGATGCGCCGGCTTGCGCGGGATGAAGCGCGTCTCCACCCCTTCGTTCTTGAGAAAGTTCAGAATAAAATCGCCGACCGGGTCAGCGCCGACCGCGGTCAGCAACGCCGTCTTCAGCCCCAGCCGTTTGCCGCCGACGCTGATATTCGTTGGCGAGCCGCCGACATAAGCGGCGAAGCTGTTGATCTCAACGAAGGGACTGCCAACATCGTTGGAGTAGAGATCGATAGAACTGCGGCCCATGTGCAGGGAATCGTAGGTTTTGCTCATGCCGGTTGCCCTTCGATTTCATCCAGGCGAACTGGCCGATTCTCTCGCATCGAGCGCATGCCAGCCAGCGCCATCAGCACCGGAACCCGTCCATCGTTGCCGACCACCGGCGCCGTCTTCCCGCTCGAAATCGCCTCGACGAAGTCAATCATCTCTGTGACATAACTTTCAAAATAACGCTCGACGAAGAAATGCAGCGGCAGGTCGCGCCGGACGCTGGCGGCGTCGCTGATCGTCACCGCGTTGGGATGCCAATTGCCGGTCGTCGCCGCGCCTTCGCTGCCGAAGACTTCCACCCGCTGGTCATAGCCATAAACCGCTTGCCGGCTGTTTTCGATGCTGCCGAAGGCGCCGTTTTCGAAGCGCAGCATCACCTTCGCCGTGTCGATATCGCCAGCCTCGCCAATGGCAGGGTCAATCTTCACATCGCCAAGCGCATACATCTCTTCGACTTCGCCCAGCAAAAAGCGCGCCATATCAAAATCATGAATCATCATGTCCATCATCAAGCCGCCGGATACTTTGACGTAGTCAATCGGCGGCGGCGAGGGATCGCG
The DNA here is from genome assembly GCA_022820125.1 of Anaerolineae bacterium. Taxonomy (GTDB): domain Bacteria; phylum Chloroflexota; class Anaerolineae; order Aggregatilineales; family Phototrophicaceae; genus UBA6055. The sequence goes on from JAJEGA010000090.1 coordinate 3,456, forward strand.
GCTGATGATCGTGAGCGTATGCGGCTCGCCGATTTCGCCGCTCGCAATCGCCTGCTTCAGCCGCGCGTGATTGGCGTCAAAGCGCCGATTGAATCCGATCTGCAATTGCACGCCGGCTTCGGCGACAGCCGCCAGCGCTTCGTCAATCTCGGCCAGGTCGAAGGCGATCGGCTTCTCGCAGAAGATGTGCTTGCCCGCCCGCGCCGCTTCGATGATGAAACGGCAATGCGTATCCGTCGATGAGCAGATGACGATGGCGTCAATGTCCGCGCTGGCGATGAGTTCTGTCGGGTCGGCAGTGTGATCGGGAATACGGTAATCTTCCGCCGCCGATTTGGCCGCGGCCTCGAAGATATCGGCGACCGCCAGCAGCTTCGCGCCGGGGACGCGCGTCGTCAAGGTGTTGGCATGCAAACGTCCGACGCGCCCCGCGCCGATTAAACCCAGATTTAGCGGCATCCCTGCCCCTTTCCGCGCAACCTGAATTGCGCATTATGCAAGTCCGCGTTCAAAGCGCGCATCCTGCCGAATGCCACCGCTTGAAAGCGCTGAGTTGCCGCATATCTTAACGCATTCCGCGCCAAATTGAATATGACGTTGCGGCGCCGTCGCTTGCTTTGCCGCGTTTATCAGTGATATAGTCTGGATGCATTGCACGTGGGAGAAAGCGCATGAACGGGCCGAAAGTGAAATCAGTCCCGGCGGATAAAACGATAGCAGCCGTCCCCGATGACGACGAGCGCGAGCCGACAAAAGAAGAAATCATGGAAGACTTGCGCACTGCTTTGCGCGACGCGATGGCTGGGTACAGAGGCCAGGATGCGATGGAATTCCTTGACGAGCTGGAACGCGAAGTTATGGTAGATGCCGACGAGAGTTGACACCCACCCTATATTTCGTAAACGAACCAGGAGGCTCCGCCGCCGGTCTCCCTCGATCCATCTCGATTTGCGCCCTTTATTCCAACGCCTCCGAGATCTGTCAATTGGCGCTAGAAGCCGATGAATAACGCGCGGCAAGCCTTTACCAACTCAGGGCAATCGCACCAAAATCATAATGCGCCTTTCGCCACGAAAATTGTGAAAATGTAGGGGCGTATCGCCGATATGCCCGTTGAATATGACATAAATTTTGCGGGCGTTTCAGCGAAACGCCCCTACAGATTACGAAATGTGAGGGAAGATTGTTATTTATCAGCGCAATTTCAGTTGATGCGATTGCCCTGTTTACCAACTGCTTTCTCGATGCCTTTAGCGATTCAATTCGGTATAGTCTGTTACCCTTGATTAGACAGATACGGACTGCGCCGCCAAGATGAACCATAGGCATTGCCCCATCATAAACCTCAGCGCCGCCTTCGACCCGCTCGACCTGAGCGATCCCTTCCCCCGGCTCGCCCAAGCGCGCAGAGAGCAGCCAGTCTTTTACAGCCCCGACATCGACTACTGGGGCATCACCCGCTACGACGACATCAAGGCGATATTCCGCGATCACGAGACCTATACCGCCGCCAACACCATCACGCCAATCGCGCCTTTTTCCGCCGCGGTCAAAGAGATGCTCGCCATCGGCGACTATACCCCCGAGCCAGTGCTCTCCAACAACGTCCCGCCGGGGCATACTCGCATTCGCACGCTGGTCAACCGCCTTTTCACGCCCCGGCGCATGAAAAACTTCGCGCCCGCCATCCGCGATATCGCCGAACGCGGCGTCGAGCGCATCGCCGAGCGCAGCCCGCTTGATATCGTCGCCGAGCTCACCTATGAATATCCCGCTTATGTGCTCTTTCACGTTTTGGGCGTGCCCGAAGCCGATGTGCCGCAGGTGAAAGCCTGGGCTGGCAATCGCATCAAGCTCTACTACGGACGCCCATCCGCCGCTGAGCAAGTCGAAATGACGAAGAACCTCGTGCCCTTCTGGCGCTACGTGGTTGATCTCGTCGCCGAGAAGGTCCGCGAGCCGCGGGATGATCTCACGAGCGATCTGATCCGCCTGCGCGCCGGCGATGACGCCGTGCTGACGCTCAACGAAATCGCGAGTTGCATGATCACCTTGCTGGTGGCGGGCCACGAAACCACCACCGCCCAAATCAACAACGCCTTGCTCCATCTGCTGACTGAACGCGAACACTGGGAAGCGCTCTGCGCCGCGCCTGATGGAATAGCAGCAGCGCTGGAAGAGATGATGCGCTACGACCCCTCGGTCTGCGCTTGGCGGCGGCTGGCGGCACGGGTCTCCACGATCGCCGGCGTCGAGATACCAGCCGGCGCGAACCTGCTTTTGATGCTGCACTCGGCGAATCGCGATGAAGCGGTCTTCCCCGAACCCGACCTGATCGTGACCGGGCGCGACAACCTGAAAGATCATCTCGCCTTCGGCTACGGGATTCACTATTGCGTCGGCGCCCCGCTCGCCCGCCTGGAGATGCGCATCCTGCTGGAGGCGCTGACGCGCGTCTTGCCAGAGATGCGGCTTCTGCCCGGTCAGGCGCTTGAGTACACGCTAAATATCTCATTCCGCGGTCCCGCATCCCTGTGGGTCGCTTGGTGAGGCGCGCCGCAATTCCAAGTCCCCGCCGCGAGATGTATAATGGCGCGCAGGAACCACTGAGGAATAGCGGCGTCCATTTCATGGTTGAAGCTCTATTTGACGAATTTGAACCCGCCACTCGAGCGCAGTGGCTGGAAGCCGTTCGCGATTCCCTGCGAGGCGACGCGCTGGATAACCTCGTCACCAAGACTTGCGAAGGCATCGATATCCACCCCCTGCCCCACGCCGATGACCTCGCCGGCATCGCGCATCACCTGTCGCTGCCGGGCCAGCACCCTTTCGCCCGCGGGGCGAGAGCCGGTGGCTATCGCGCCCGGCCCTGGCAGATCGCCGGCGAACTCAAGATCCGCGGCCCGCGCCAATTCAATCGCGCGCTCAAAGAAGGGCTGGCCACGGGTCAGACCGCCATCCTCATTGACGACCGCCTACAACTGAATTCAGCGGCGGACCTTCGCCTGGCGCTCGCCGATATCGACCTGAGACGGTATGCGCTCCTCATCCACGCCGACGCGCGCGCGCCGCAGATCTGCGCATGGCTGGGCGAGTTGCGTGATGACAAGACACTCGCGAAGCTGAGCGGCTGCGTCGGCTATGACCCGCTGTTCCTCATGGCGCGAAATGGCTCGATGCCCGATGATGCCTTCGTGCGACTGGCGGCGCACGTAAAATCCGTCGCCGATCGTTCGCCACAACTTGGCAGCATCTCCATCAGCACGGCTCTTTATCACGACGCGGGGGCAAGCGCCGTCCAGGAGTTGGCGCTGGCGCTGGCGACCGGCGTCGCTTATCTGCGACAACTGAATGGACGCGGACTGACACTTGAACAGATCGCGCCCAAGCTTTCTTTCTTTCTAAACATTGGCGAGAACTTCTTCATGGAAGTTGCCAAATTCCGCGCCATCAGGCTGCTCTGGGCGCAGGTCCCGCGGGCATTCGGCGTACCCAATGCGGCGCGCGGCATGACGGTCCACGCCCGATCCGGCGCGCGAAACAAGTCACGTCTGGATGCCCATGTCAACCTGCTACGCTTGACAACTGAAGCGCTTTCGGCTGCTATCGGCGGCGTCGACAGCATTGCGCTGGCGCCCTTTGACGAGTCGCGCGGCAAATCCGACAATGTTTCGCGGCTCTCGCGCAATTTGCAGCTGATCTTGCAGGAAGAGCTTCGCCTGGTCGAGCTGATCGACCCGGCCGGCGGCGCCCCGCATGTCGAGAAATTGACCGACCAATTGGCGCGGGCGGCTTGGTCGCGCTTTCAGGCGATTGAAGCGGAAGGCGGGCTGCTTGCGTCGCTGCGGGCGGGAAAGGTGCAAGCGGAGATTGAAGCAGTCGCCCAAGCGCGGCGGAGAGACCTGTCAAGCGGGGTTGCCGTGCTGGTCGGCGTGAATCGATACGCCGATTCTGATCCCGCGCCCATAGCCCTTGACGCCGATGGACGACCCGCTGCCGAATCCGCAAGCGGGCCGACTTTGAAAGCCATCCGGCTGGCCGAACCCTTTGAAGCGCGCCAGAAAAAATCGGAGCGCGGCCCATGAAGCCTTTCCCCGATTTCAGCAAGATCGATTACGATCCGATGATTGAATCCTCACTTGACGTTTGGCGCGCCGCCTTCCATGAAGAAACGGGCGCAGCCGCGGACGATGCTCCTTGGAGCACTCAGGAACAAATCGACGTCAAGGCGCTGCACACTGCCGCCGATCTCGAAACTGCCGAGCACCTGGGCTTCGTCGCCGGCATTCCACCCTACCTGCGCGGACCCTACCCGGCGATGTATGCCCTGCGCCCCTGGACGATTCGTCAATACGCCGGCTACTCGACAGCCGAAGAGAGCAACGCCTTCTACCGGCGCAATCTGGCTGCGGGCCAAAGGGGGCTGTCGGTCGCCTTTGACCTCGCCACCCATCGCGGTTACGACTCCGATCATCCGCGCGTCGCGGGCGATGTCGGTATGGCCGGCGTCGCCATCGACAGCGTGCTCGATATGAAGAGCCTCTTTGATGGCATCCCGCTGGATCAGATGTCGGTCTCGATGACGATGAACGGCGCCGTTTTGCCCGTGCTCGCCTTTTACATCATCGCCGCAGAGGAGCAGGCGGTCGCGCCCGCTCAGTTGACCGGCACGATTCAGAACGACATCCTCAAAGAATACATGGTGCGCAACACCTATATCTACCCGCCGGCGCAGTCGATGCGGATCATCGCCGATATCTTCGCCTATACCGCCGCCGAGATGCCAAAGTTCAACAGCATCAGCATCAGTGGTTACCACATCCAGGAAGCGGGCGCGACTGCCGATATTGAGCTGGCATACACCCTGGCGAATGGATTGGAATATCTGCGCGCGGGCTTAAAAGCGGGGCTGGAGATTGACGCCTTCGCCCCCCGTCTGTCCTTCTTTTGGGGGATCGGCATGAACTTCTTCATGGAGATCGCCAAGATGCGGGCGGCGCGCTTGCTCTGGGCGAAGCTCGTCAAGCAATTCAACCCGCGTAATCCCAAATCGATGGCATTGCGCGCGCACTGCCAGACCTCTGGCTGGAGCTTGCAGCAGCAGGATCCCTACAACAATATCGCCCGCACCTGCCTTGAAGCGCTGGCGGCCGTCTTCGGCGGGGCGCAGTCGCTGCATACCAACGCCCTCGACGAAGCGATCGCCCTGCCCACCGACTTCAGCGCCCGCATCGCCCGCAACACCCAGCTCTTCCTGCAGCACGAAACCGGCATCTGCGACGCAGTTGACCCCTGGGGCGGCGCTTACCTGGTCGAGACGCTCACGCAAGACCTCGCCCGCCGCGCCTGGCGCCACATCCAGGAAATCGAAGATCTCGGTGGTATGGCGCGAGCACTGGAGACGGGCGCCCCCAAAATGCGCATCGAAGAAGCAGCCGCGCGCCGGCAAGCGCATATCGACAGCGGCGCCGAAACCATCATCGGCGTCAACAAATATCGACCAGCCAGCCAAAGCCCCGTTGCGTATCGCGAAGTCGATAACAGCGCCGTGCGCGCGGCGCAGGTTGAGCGTTTGCGGCAGCTGCGCGCGGCGCGAGACGAAGCAGCGACGCAGGCTGCATTGGAAGGCTTGACCAGATGCGCGCGCTCCAGCGAGGGAAACTTGCTCGCTCTGTCGATCAAAGCGGCACGGGCCCGCGCCACCAACGGCGAAATCTCAACCGCGCTGGAAAAGGCTTGGGGGCGGCACAAGGCGATCGTTCACTCGGTCGCTGGCGTGTACAGCGCCGAATACGACGCCGAATCCGACATCGCCTCAGTGCGGCGCGCGACCGACGACTTCGCCCGAAGCGAAGGCCGCCGCCCGCGCATCATGGTGGCGAAGATGGGCCAGGATGGGCACGATCGCGGCGCCAAAGTCATCGCGGCCGCATTCGCTGATATGGGCTTCGACGTCGATATCGCCCCGCTCTTCCAGACGCCGGCAGAAGTGGCGAAGCAGGCGGTGGAAAATGATGTCCACGTGGTCGGCATCAGCTCGCTGGCTGCCGGGCACAAGACCCTCTTGCCGCAGCTAATCAACGAATTGGAAGCTCAGGGACGCGGCGATATGATGGTGGTGATCGGCGGCGTCATCCCGGCGCAAGATCATCAGTACCTGTATGAGCGCGGCGCCAGCGCCATATTTGGTCCCGGCACAGTCATCCCGGCTGCGGCGCTTAAGGTGCTGGAAGAGCTAAGGCGGCGCTTGCGGGCAAGCTAGCGCTTGGGCGGCATTCCGCTCTCGGTCTAGCCCAACGAAGCGGCGCGTTGCAGCGCTCGATCGGTCTCGTCGCCGCTGAGCAGAATGGTCGTTTTGCCAGCGGCATAATGTCCCTTCGCCGTCATCGCCAAAACGTAAGCCGCCATACTTTCATTGTCGGGCATTTCCACGACGGCGATCAGGTCGTATTCACCAAAGGCAACCCAGGCATGCAGAACTGACCCGCCAAAATGCGCCGCGTCCGCATCGCCAACCTTAAGGAGCGCCGCGGTATTGCCCGATACTTGACCCTCCCAGGCGGAAGACGTCAGCGAAGTTTGCCACAGATATTGCGCCATCATCAGCCTCCTTGAATAAATGTCACTCGCCTACAGTGTATCAGATTAGGGCGATGCGGTATGATGGACGGAAGGCAGTAGACGCCAATTGATCGCGATGGAAGATACCACAGTTAAGCCGGCAATAGATGTGATCGCCCTCGCGGAAAGCCTGCTGGCGGGCGACCGCGCTGCCCTCGCCCGCGCCATCACCCTGGTCGAAAGCGCCGCGCCCCAACATGAGGCGCCCGCTCAAGCGCTGCTTGGCCAATTGCTCCCGCATACGGGCAACTCAATCCGCATCGGCATCACCGGCGTGCCCGGCGCCGGCAAAAGCACCTTCATCGATACATTCGGCTGCCATCTGACTGAACGCGGGCACAAGGTGGCTGTCCTCGCTATCGACCCCAGCAGCGCAATCTCGCGCGGCAGCATCCTCGGCGACAAGACGCGCATGGAGAGCCTCGCGCGCGACGACAATGCCTTCGTTCGCCCCTCGCCAACCAGCGGCGTCCTCGGGGGCGTCGGCGGCAAAACACGCGAGGCGATCCTCGTCTGCGAAGCGGCTGGCTATGATGTCATCATTGTGGAGACCGTCGGCACGGGCCAGAGCGAAGTGACCCTGCGCTCGCTGGTGGATTTTCTGCTGCTCCTGCTGATCACCGGCGCCGGCGACGAATTGCAGGGCATCAAAAAAGGCGTGATCGAAATCGCCGATGCCCTGGTTGTCAACAAAGCCGATGGCGACAATAGCGCCGCGGCGAAAGCCGCCCGCACCCAGTTTGAACGCGCGCTGCGATTAGTCGCGCCCGCGACCGAGGGCTGGCGGACGCGCGCGCTAACCGCCTCTGGCTTGACCGGCGGTGGCATCGACAAAATCTGGGCGGCCATCGGAGAGTTTGCGGCGCAGACCAAGTCCAGCGGAGGATTCGAGAAGCGGCGAACCGAGCAGCGCAAAGCCTGGCTGCACAGCGCGCTCGAGCGGCAACTGCGAGATTACCTGTATGGGCATGACGCGGTGCGGGCGGCACTGCCAAAGATCGAAGCGGCGGTTATGGCAGGCGAGCTTCCAGCGGCGGCCGCGGCGGAGGAGCTGCTGCGCTTGATTCTGCCCCGCTAAATGCGCAGCGCCATCCTTATGCGTGTCGCTCAATTGTCCACGGTCTATCGCGCTAGCCAAAGCGAGGGTCTGCCAGTACAATACGGCGCGACGCAAAATCACGAGGACAGCAATGGAAAACAAGAGGAAACGCATGATCGTGACGACAACACCCAGCGTAGAAGGCCGACCAGTCGAGCACTATCTCGGCATTGTCACCGGTGAAGCAATCATGGGCGCGAATGTCTTCAAAGATATGTTCGCCGGCATCCGCGATATCGTCGGCGGGCGCTCCGGCGCTTATGAAGAAGAACTGCGGCGGGCGAAAGACATCGCCATGCACGAAATGACGCAAAACGCGGGCGCGCTCGGCGCAGACGCGATTTTAAGCGTCGACCTGGATTACGAGACCGTCGGCTCCAACGGCAGCATGCTGATGGTGACAGCGAGCGGGACGGCGGTCCAGCTGAGCTAGGCGCTGCGGCTACAATTCGACGCGATGCCGCTGGCGCAGTATCGCTAGCGCGCGCTGGATCTCTTCCGCCTGGCGTTCCGCCGGCCACCCCAGCGCGTCAGCCGTGATCGCAGCCAGTTCGTCAAGCAGCGCGGGCGTCAGTTGGCCCCGCATGGCGATCAGCGAGCGCCGCAGCAGCAGGTCATCAAGCCGCTCCACTTTTTCCTCGCGCGCAATGAATTCGATCTCGCGCTTGCTGAAGCTCGGGTGATGCGACAGTGGACGCTCATCCCCGCTCTCGATGTAACGGACGACCGTCTCGGCGCGCGTTCCGTAACGCTCGAAGAGCTGCCGCAGCCGCTCGGTTGGAAGGTCGCAGCGCGACGCCAAGTCGCGCAGCCACTGCTTAAGCGCCTCGTCGCCGGGCGGATAACCCCGCCCACCGCCGATCGGCTCGTTCGCTGCGCTCGCCCGGCGCGCCCGGCCCAAATCGCCCAGCACGAGATTGGTCGTCTGCTCGGCGAAAGCGCGGAAGGTCGTCCACTTGCCGCCGATAAGCGAGTGTATCGAATAGCGCCGTTCCACTGTGGGCGCCTGCGACCGGATGCTGTGGTCGCGGCTGATTTGGCCGGTGCGCCCGCCTTCGCTGTAGGGCAGGGGCCGCACGCCGGAAAAGGTGAAGACGATATGCGAGCGCGCGAGCTTGATTGACGGAAACACCTTGTTCGCCATCGTCAGCAAATAATCGATCTCATCATCGGTGGCGACCGCTTCTTCCGGGTTATCGATGCGAATATCGGTCGTGCCGATCATGACGCGGTCGAAGAAGGGCAGCAGCAAGACCAGTCGCCCGTCATCATTTTCGAAGTAGAATTCGCTGCCCCGCGTCGCGTCTAGCAGCGCCGGATGATCGACGATCAGATGCGAGCCCTTGGTGCCGCCGATGAATCGCTCTTCGCCACGCCCCAAGCTTTCATTGACGAAGTCTATCCAGGGACCGGCGGCATTCACGACCACCTTCGGCTTCAGGCAAAAGGCGTCGCCTGTCAATTCATCGCGCAGCGCTACGCAATCGCCCTCGCCAGCGACGGCGCTGACATAATTGAGCGCGCGACATGCGGGGTTGCTCGCCTCGGCGTCCAAGACCAGCTCAAGGCAGATGCGCTCAGGGGACGGCATCCAGGCGTCATAATAGCTGGCCGCGCAAGCGATCGCCGGATTCAATGCCGGGTATTCTCGCAGCGCCGCGCCGCGCAGCCTGAATTCATGCTTCGGCATAACGCGACTTTTTCGCGCCAAGAAATCGTAGAACGTCAAGCCTAGCTTGACTGCCAGCGCGCCGCGTTCTCCGGGCTTATCGAGCAAGCCGACGAATTTCAAGGGCGCGTTCAGCAAGCCGGAGCGCCAGCGGAAGATCGGGATCGTCGTGCGCAGCGGCTTGGCGTAATGCGGCGCGTTTTCGAGCAGCCGATCACGCTCGCGCAGCGCTTCGTTCACCAGGCGGAATTCACCATTTTCGAGATAACGCAGCCCGCCGTGCAGCATGTGCGAAGAGGCGGCGCTGGTCCCGCTTCCGAAGTCGCCGCGCTCGACCAGCAGCGCGTCAACCCCTTGCAGCGCCAGGTCGCGAAATGCGCCGATGCCATTCACGCCGCCGCCGATGATCAGGACGGAGACGTCGGGCGATTCCCTGATGGCTTGCAGCGTCTCCTGTCGGTCCGCGCTCATCCGGTCGCTATCCAATTCGCAAAAAGTCGGCATGCCGCACAGGCTTTAAGTCCGTCTTGAAGGACTTGACTTTCCGCCAGCACTCAATTAGTGTGATTGCCGGAGATGATGATAAGGACAAATTGGTGAAAATCATACACGTTCTGCTCATGTTGGTTTTAATCACAGGCACGGCGGCAGCGCAAGCGCAAGACGGTTTGCAGGTGGTCAGCGAAGATATTTCGGTGACGAGCGGCGAGCAGGCTTATCAATCATATATTGCCTATCCGGAAAGTGAAGCGGTATACCCGGCCGTGGTCTTGATTCATTCCTTCAATGGCTTGCAAGACGGCTACCGCGAAATGACCGATGCTCTCGCCGCCGAGGGCTTTGTGGTCTTGGCAATCGGCTGGCAAACTTTCGAACGAAGCCCTTCAGACGCGCTCGTTGAACAGCTCATGCGCGATAGTATCGCTTTTCTGAGCGCGCGCGATGATGTCGACCCGACGCGGATTGGCTTGACCGGATTCTGCGCGGGCGGGCGATATACGATGCTATTCATGCCGCAGCTCAAGGCTTTCGCTGCTGGCGTGGCTTGGTACGGCTTCCCCAACTTCGGCAATCCCGCCGCCCCCGTTGATTTGATTGAGCAACTCGACGCGCCGATGCTGATTATTCATGGGACCTTGGACCGACCCAGCCCGATTGCGGACATTTATGCCTATGCCACAGCCCTCGGCGAAGCGGGAAAAGACTTTGAACTCAAGGTATACGCTAATGAACCGCATGGATTCATGCTGGAAGACGGCGACTTGAGTCGAGATGATGTCGCCACCGACGCCTTCAATGAGATGGTTACCTATTTCCGGCGAAAGCTCCTATAGCAGCTACAGTTGGCGATTGCAGGAAACCTGAGATTGTCCAAATCAGGGACGAGAGCGCCGGCCCTCATTCGGGCTGCGCCAGCGAACGCGCCGCCCGAATCAAACTGCGACCCGTCATCTCCGGCGGCCGCTCAATATCCATCAAATCTAGCGCCGTCGGCGCCACATCAGCCAGCCGTCCCCAACTATGCAAGTCATAATCGCCACCCTCGTCAATGACAAATAGCGATACCGGCCCAACGGTGTGATATGTATGCGGCTCGCCAGTGACCATATCAACCATGCGCTCGCAGTTGCCGTGATCGGCGGTCACAATCGCGACGCCGCCTTTCGCCACGGCCGCGTCCGTCAATCGTCCGGCGCAGGCGTCGACGGCTTCCACCGCGCTGATCGCCGCGGGCAGCGAGCCCGTATGCCCGACCATGTCGGGATTGGCAAAGTTCACCAGCAAGAAATCGTCATCAGCCGCATCCAGCCGCGCCAGCGTTTCTTCGGTCAGCTCAAAGGCGCTCATTTGCGGCTGGATGTCGTAAGTGGCGACTTTGGGCGATGGTACGATCAAGCGCGTTTCGCCGGCGAATGGCGCCTCGTTCCGTCCGTTGAAGAAGAAGGTGACATGGGGATATTTCTCCGTCTCAGCCGCGTGATACTGTGTCTTGCCAGCGGCGCTCAGCGTCTCGGCCAGGGTATTGCGCAGCAGCTCGACAGGGAAGAGGATATCCTCCGTCAGCCCATCCATATACGCGGTCATGGTGATGAGGCGCAGATCGGGAATCGCTCTAAATCGCTCGGCGCCCGCGAAGTCTCGCTTGACAAAGGCTCGCGCCAACTGCCGCATACGGTCAGCGCGAAAGTTGAAACATAGCAGCGCATCGCCGCCGGAAACACCGAGCTCCAATCCGTCTCCGATCACCGTCGGCGGGATGAATTCGTCCGTCAAGCCCCCGTCGTAAGCTAGCTGAATCGCCGTCAGCGCATCCGGCGCCCGATTGTCGCTGATGCGGAAAGCCATCGCGTCGTAGGCGCGCTGCGTCCGCTCCCAACGTGTGTCGCGATCCATCGCAAAATAGCGCCCGCTGACCGTCGCCACGCGCCCGACGCCGACGCGGTTGATCTTGTCAAGTAGCGCCGCGCAATACTTAATGCCATTCCGCGTCGGAGTATCACGGCCATCGGTGATCAGATGCAGCGCGGGATCAAGAGCGTTCGCCGCGGCGATATCCAGCAGCGCAAAGAGATGATCGCTGTGGCTGTGTACGCCGCCATCGCCCAGCAAGCCGATCAGATGCAGCTTCTTGCCCGGCTGACGGGCGTAATCCAGGGCATCTCGCAATATGAGATTGTCCGCCAGCGCGTCATTGGCGATCGCATTGGCGATGCGCGAGATGTCTTGGTAGACGATCCGCCCGGCGCCCAGATTCAGGTGACCCACCTCGGAATTGCCCATCTGCCCCGGCGTCAAACCCACATGCTCGCCGGAGGTATGCACGATGCAGCGTTCAAAGGATCGTGACCAGCGGTCGAAATTCGGCGTTTCAGCCTGAGCGATGGCGTTGCCGCGTTCAGCCTCGCGAAAGCCCCAGCCATCCAGAACAATCAGCAGCACCGGTTTGCGCGCCATAAACTTTCACTCTCAACACTCGACAAAACATCGCCGGGGCGAGACGGCGCCTCGCCCGAAATCGTCATTCGCCGCCAATCACATCTTCGCATGCCAAATCGGTACCTGCAAAAACCAAGGGCGCGCTGTATAAGCCGCAGCCGCTCACGCTTCCAGCGCTGCGGACAGCATGGTGGCCGCTCGTGGCGGAAGTGGCGCGGCGGCCTCATATAGCGCGCTGGCATCGTAGGGCGCCGCCACATCCAGACCCAGCAACGCGCTGGGATCTTCGACCAGTTCAACGCTGTAATCGCTATCCAAGGCAAAGACGAGCGCGCGCCCTAGCAGGTCGCCCGGCGCCCCCGGCGAAAAAATCGTTTCGTCGCCGTTGAATTCGCCGCAGTATCGCATTGTGTGACAGGTGTAAGCAACTTCCGGCGCGCGGTCCTGGTAAAGGACGTGCAGCGCGCTGTTCAGCATATCGTCGGCGATGAACTCCTTGATGTCTCGCTCGCCCAGCTCGATATGATTATACGCCGTCACCAATACCACCTGGGTTCCCGGCGCGATTGCCGGCGCGATTTCGATTATCTGATGCAGAATACGCGCTTTAGCGTGCGCGCTATCGGCGAATCGATTATGCTGCAGCATCAAGCGCGACAACGTTGGCAACAGCAGCGCGAGGCAGAGGCCGGCGACAGCTGTATTGCGCAGCCGATTGTCGCGTATTGGCCAAGCCAGCAGCAGGATTAAACTGAAAACCGCGATGGCGGCCCCGATCGGCACAAAGAGATACATGCGCCAGGGATCTTCGCGATAAAGCGGAATCCACATCAATACGCCGACCGCAGCGATGATGAGCAGCAGCCCGCTCGCCAGCGATACGCCGATTTGCCGCGCAGTCGGCGGCGCGATTGTCTCATCCTCGCGAATGTGGAACCAGGCGATGAGCCCGACGCCCGCCAAGATGACCAGGGTCGGCAGCCACCACATATTCAGTTGCAGACTGTCGAAGGCGTCCCGCCAGCCATGGACGAAGGTCTGCGGATAGACGATGCCCAGCACTTCAATGACCGTGTCGAACAAGGAGGCGGGCTCCGCGGACGCTCCCGCGCTTATGAGGCCGCTCTGATAAAAGTCGCGCCCGACCGCCAGCAACAACGCGACCGACATGAGTTTGAAAGCCGGCACGATATACCAAATGGCGCTCAGGTTGACAAGACGCCAAGACAGCCGCCGCTCGCGCGCCCACAAGAGCAGCGGCACAATCAATACGACGGCGTAACCGGTCTCGTTGGAATTGACGCTGAATAGCAGCCCAAGCCAGATCCCAATCAGGGTCAGCCGCCTCGGGCTGCGGCAATAATCCAGAAACAGCGCAGTGGATAGCAAGAGCGTCAAAACGCTGAAATTCTTGGGCAGCCGCCGCAAGGTCATCAAATTGTCATTGACCGGATAGACCATGAATAGGATCGCCGCCAGAAAGGCATACAGCGGCGACGCGCCAAGCTGACGCAGGATAATGTAAAGTAGCGCCATCCGGCCCGCGTATTGCATAAAATTCACCAGGTGATAGCCGATGAAAGATTCTGAACTAATCAAGTAGGCCAGCGTATGCGGCGTCATCACAAAAGGACGGGAGACGGCTTCGGTCGCATAGAAGCTCAACGTGCCCCCTTCGGTGTAGCCGTGCACAATCCACTCTTCCCAATGACCGCTGCTATCAAAGCCGAAGGGCAGATACAAGATGAAGACCATGAAGAAGCAGCCGAGAATAGAAACGGCGTCCGCGCGCGCGCTTCGCTTCCGGCAATCGCGCAGATGCCGCGCAAGAAGCGGACCGTAGATTAAGAGGCTAAGCAGGATCCCGAGCAATGACAGATAGAAGAAGGGCGGTGGTACAGCTTTGTGCGGGAAGTGCGATACGATCGGCAAGCGATATTCGCGGCTTTGCCCATCAGCTTCGATAACTTCGAATATCGCGGAATCGCCATCTTCCGCGCAGTGAACCGACGAGGCCGGGTTAAGTTCCGCCTCGAACTCGCGGCTCTTGTAGCGCAGCGACGGCGCGCCAACGACGGACCACCAGACCTTGACGCATTCGTGCGGAAACAAGACGCGATCATGATCAGCCCAAAACCTTTGGGCGACGGGCTCGTCAGACGCTTCCAGCAAAGGCGGGTCATGCGGCGTCAAACGCAGCCAAGCCCCAAGCACCGTCAAAGCCAGCGCGCCCAGCAGCAGCCAACTCACTGGCAGGGGCTGCCCTAGCCGACGCAAGCAGAAATAGTAGATTGCGAGGGCGGGCGCGCCAATGAGCGTCACGAAACTAACCAGGTAGAAGAGCAGATCGGGCAAATGATGAAGGTTGAGCGTGAAGCTGCGATAGATGCCGTTTTGCGCCCTGATCTCAAAGCGTGGACTGGTCGCATTGATTTCGGGGCAGAAGCGCATCTCATCGGCGCCAATCTTGCCCCGCCCGTCAACATGCAGCGACGCGATACCCTCCAGCCGCCAGCGGATGGTCGCGCAGTCGCCGGGGAATAGGGTCCAGTCGCGGTCGGCGGCGATGAAGATGGCGGTATCGCCAAAGGCGAGGTCGATTGTCGGCGGCGGGCTGTTGATGACAGTAAGCAGAAACAGAAGGCAAACTGCCAGCGCCGAGGCGATTACAGCGATGCGCTGGGGAGTAAGAGCGCGTCGTTTGCCGCGTTCAATCATCCAATGACTTTCGACCGTCTGCGGCCCCCGCCCCAACGGATATCAGGGATCAGCGCATCGGCATGCGCTTTGATGCGCGCTCTGTTGTCGATCAGATCAAGCAGCATCTCCCGAATCACCGATTGAATATCGGGCGTCGGCTGATAACCGATATCGAGCAAATGCTGACGATCCGGATTGTAGTAGTGGTCCGCCATCTCCGCTCGTGGATTGTCGTAGCGGTTTATCTCGACCGACAGACCGATGTCCGAAGCGACGCCCTTAACCAGATGCGCCAATTCGCTAATCGAATAAGCGTTTTCAAACTGATTGAATACGCGGTATTCGCCGGCTTCAGGCGGGTTCTCAATCGCCAGCGCGAGGCACTGCATTGAATCGGCAAGCGGGAGGAAACCGCGCCGTTGCTTGCCGAGCCCATAAAGCGTCAGTGGATGACCGATGACCGCCTGGCAGCAGAAGCGGTTGATCGCCGTGCCGAAACACTGGTCGAAATCGAGCCGGGTGCCCAAGCGACAATCGTCGCCCATCTCCGCGATCCGCGTGCCAAAAACGACGCCCTGCATGATATCAGTCGCCCGCAAGCCCCAAATCTGCGAAGCGAAAAGTGTATTGTGCGAATCGTGTACTTTGCTTTGGTGATACCAGCTGCCCGCCTGCCGCGGAAATGGCAAGCGATCTTTGCGGCCGCGGAATTCAACTTCAAAGAAGCCCTCGGGTATATCGACCGCAGGCGTCCCATATTCGCCCATCGTGCCCAGCTTAATCAGATGGGCGCCCGGCGCGGCTTCCTTGATCGCCCACAGGATATTAAGATTGTTGACCACGTTGTTCCGCTGCGTCCAGACGCAATGCGCCTGGTCCATCATCGAGTAGGGCGCCGATGGCATCTGCCCCAGATGCACAACCGCCTCGGGCTGGAATTCCTGAAAGCGGCTTTTGACGAGTTGGTAATCGGTCAAGTCGCCAACGCAAAAATCGAGTTCCTCGCCGGTTGCGTCTTTGAACGCGCGCAGGCGTTCGCCGCGGCTTGCGATCGGCAGCGCGCTGATGCCGCCGACTTCCGCCACCCACTCGCGGCGCAGCAGCATATCAGCGCCCGCAACCTCATGGCCGCGCGCGCTCAAATGGATCGCCAGGGGCCAACCCAAATAACCATCTATTCCAGCGATGAATACCCTCATGAAGCGCTCCCCGTGTCGCAGTATTTCTGGTCGCCATGTTATTCAGTCACCTCAATCTTACAGACAATGAGGCGTTTTTGCCTAGATGCCGACGCTGAATTTTCGCCAGCTTGCTGGATGCCAGCGTGATATCTGTGTTCTCACCATAAAGAGGCCGCCAGCTAATTCGCCGGGCGCTCAGCTTTTCCCCGCTGTATTGTATTGGAACATGCGGATATAATACGCTCTGCGCTCGGCTCGCAACCGCGCCTGGAAGAGAGCGGCGCTAAGGCAATAACAGCCAGCCGCCGCTGTCGATTGCGCGGCGCTCAATCGTCTGAGAGATTATCTTGACACAGATCGCTAGCGGCAAATCCGGTTACCTGCAGCTCATACGCGGCAACCGGTCCTTTCGTTATTTGTGGGCGGGCCAGGTCGTCAGCCTTACTGGCGACTGGTTTAATCTGATTGCCTCGGCCGCTTTGATCGCGACGCTGACGCAATCGGGAACGGCCATCGGCGGTCTCTTTGTCGTCCGCATGCTGGCGCCTTTCCTGGTCAGCCCCTTCGCTGGCGTCGTCGCCGATCGCTACAACCGGCGCGCCATCCTCATCATCACCGATGTGCTGCGCTGCTTTGTCGTTCTTGGATTTCTGCTCGTGCGCGAGCCGCAGCATGTCTGGCTTATCTACGCCCTCACCGCCGTGCAAGCCGCCTCGCAGGGTTTTTATTTCCCCGCCTGGAACGCGCTGCTGCCCGATATCACCAAGCCGGGGGAAGTAGGCATCGCCAACGCGCTCTCCTCGGCGACCTGGTCGGTCATGCTGGCATTTGGCTCGGCGCTGGGCGGCTTGGTCGCTGGCGCTGTCGGCGTTTATCCCGCCTTCGTCATCGATGGCATTACCTTCATTCTCAGCGCGCTCATCCTCTTGCGCATGCCTTATCAAACGAAATTGAAGCGCGGGTCCGATCGGTCCATAGCGGCTGGCATAAGGCAGTACATCGACGGCTTGAGTTATCTGCGCCGGCACATCGACACCTTCTCGATCGCCATCCAGAAAGCGATCCTCGGCTTCTTCATCATCGGCTTCTTCCAAGTCGCGCAGGTCACAATCGCCGAGCAGCACTTCCCTATCGGCGAGGGCGGCAGCATCAGCATGGGTTTGATCTACGTCATGGCCGGCATCGGCTCCGGGCTCAGCCCGATTCTCGGGCGCAATTGGGCGCGCGACCGCGACCGGCGCCTGCGCTTGATGATCGCCTTTGGCTATGTCTGCGCCTCAGCCGGCTTTCTAATATGCTCGACCCTTATCTCGCTGCCCGTTGTGCTAATCGGGGCGTTATTGCGCGGCGTCGGCGGCGGATTGGTTTGGGTCCTCGGCACGCAACTGCTGCTTCAAATTGTTCCCAACGAAGTGCGCGGTCGCGTGTTTTCCACCGAATTCGCCTTATACACATTCTTTGCCGCTGTATCTTCCGGCACTACCGGACGATTGATCGACACCTCATTGGGCGTCAGCGGCGTGCTGCAGCTCGGTTCGCTGATTCTGGTCTTGCCGACGGCGCTGTGGCTGCTCTGGATATTCTTCGGCAAGCGCGACCTGGTCGCGACCAGCGCCGCTTGAAAAAAGAAAGCGAGATAAAACATGAAAATCCACGGCATCGTTCCACCAATGGTTACGCCATTCGCCGCTGACGAGTCGCTTGACGAGACGCTGCTGCGCGCCGAAGTCGAGCATCTGATTTCAGCCGCGGGCGTACATGGCGTCGCCGTTGGCGGCAGCACGGGCGAAGGTCACGCGCTGACGACGGACGAACTGCGCCAGGTCGTCGGCATTGCCTGCGAAGTTGCCGCCGGGCGCGCGCCGGTCATCGCCGGCATCATCGTCGACAGCACGCGCCAGGCAATCGAAAAAGCGCATGCGCTGGCAGACCTCGATGTCGCCGCTTTGCAGGTGACGCCGGTGCATTATCTCTTCCGCCCAAGCGACGAAATGATGTTCGCCCACTTCGCCGCCTTGGCCGAGCAAGCGGCCCAGCCGGTGATGATCTACAATGTCGTGCCCTGGACCTATTGCTCGCCCGCCCTGCTCGACCGCATGATGCGCGAGATCGACGGGCTTATCGGCGTCAAGCAAAGCGCGGGCGATCTCAAGCTGCTGGCGGACCTGCTGCATACATCAACTGACGCGGGCCTCATCATGTCTGCGGTGGACGCGCTGATGTATCCGTCATTCTGCCTCGGCGCGCACGGCGCCATCGCCGCGATTCTGACCGCTGCGCCCGAGCTCTGCGTCGCGTTGTGGGATCAGGTCGGGGAGGGCGATCACGCCGCCGCCTTGGAGACGCATCGGAAGCTGCTGCCCATCTACAACGCGCTTGAAGGCGACAATATGCCGGCGAACGTGAAAACGGCGCTGGCTTTGCAGGGGCGCCCAGCCGGGGTTCCGCGCATGCCCATGCCAGCAAGCTCAGCCGAGCAGCGCGCCAAGATTAGCGCGGCGCTGCAAAATGCGGGGATGCTGTAAATCGCTAATCCACAATGTGGCGCAGCCAGCCATAATAGAAAACCCCATAGCGCCATGGCGGCTTACGCGCAGTCCAAACTGGCGAACCTGCTGTACGCCAAAGAGCTTGCCCGCCGTTTGGAAAACACCGGCGTGACAGCCTATTCCGTTCATCCGGGATGGATACGCTCCAATTTCGGAAAGGAAGTGATGCCGGCAGCGCTGCGTGGCATCATGAATTTAGTCCTTCGGCCATTTAACGGCTTGCTCGGCATCATGGGTCCGTATGACGGGGCTCAGACCACATTGCATTGCCTGCTTGACAATGATGCGCCAAATCATAACGGCGCTTAATCAGCCAGAATAGCATTCTCTATCCTGATCGCAAGCATCGTCCAGGCGGCTGGCCTATGCGCTCGCCCAATTCAAAGGCCCACGATATGGACCTGGCTCACAGACTTTATGAAGTCAGTCTCGATCTGGTGGGAATCGGCAATTAATCGCCGCCTCAGGACAAAAAATGAGCGTCCGAATTACACCCCTAACCCGGACGCTCCCTGAAAACTGCGTAGCGTTTCACTTGCTTTGGCTGCCGCAAAACCAGCTTCAGTATACCCGCCGCAAGAAACCGCGCAAGCAATATTGGGCATATTTTGGCGGGGGCGGTCTTCAGCTTTACAGGCTTATCCGCGCGCTCAGAGACATACAAGGAATTGACGCCGTTGATTTGACGCGCGCTGGACTAAGCTGATGCCTGCAATGTTCGGCGGAAAAACTCGATGCTGGCTTCGACCATCGCTGGCAGATAAGCGTGGGCGACGCCCTCGTATAGCACAATCTCCAGCTTGCCCGCCGCGCCATGCTCGCGATACACATCGCGCGCGTATGCCATCACTTTGTGTATCCCGGGCAGCGGTGAAAGCGGATCGCTGTCGCCGGTGAGGATCAACTGATGCCGCGGCGCGGTAACGGCGACGATATGCTCCATATCCAAGCCCGACGCCAAAACGCCCGGCACATAATAATAGATGGCGTGCAGCGCCAGATCGCCGGCGGCGGCAAAGTCGCGATAACGGGTCATCTGCGAGATAGGAACGACCGCCTTAACCGACTCGTCAAGCGCGCCCACCCAGGTCGCGCGCGAGGCGCCCAGGCTCATGCCGGCGGCGCCGATACGCCCCGCGTCCACCTCAGGCCGGCTGCGCAGATAAGCGAGCGCGCTTAAGTCATCATGCACCATCATGCCCCAGAGTGTCTTGCCCCGCCAAAGAAAATGCTTGAACAAGGACAGCTCGGTTTCGCGCCCGCGCTCAAGCTCGCCCGCCGGTCCCTGGTGTTCGCGCTGGCCAAAGCCGTAGGCGTCAATTGCCATGACAACAAAGCCGGCCTCAGCCAGCGCCAGCCCGGGGGCATAGCCATTCTCGCGAATTTTGATCGCCGCGTCCTTGCCCAAGGCATACTTGCCGCCATGCTCATGGTGATAGAGCACCGCCGGCGCCGGATACTTGATGTCATTCGGCAGGATGAGATAGCCGAAAACCGTATCGCCGACGCCATTGACGAAGCTAAAATGCTCCAGCGAATAAGTCGCTTCCCGCCTGGTCGAAATGAGCGTGACTTGCGGCAATGCTGGCGGCGGGATATCGCCCAGCAGCCGCCAGAGCTGCTCGCGCGTCGTTTTTGGATCCAAGGTCAATCCCATTCGATAATCATCCCCATCGCCGCTTTGCCCCAATTGGCGAGCTGTGCATAAGCCGCCGGAAACTCACGCCAATTATAGCGATGCGTGATAAGCGGCGCCGTTTGAATGCGGCCGCGCGCCAGCAAATCGAGGCAGAGCGCATACTCGCGCAGCGCCGTCCAGTAGCCCGGGCTGTCTTCCCGCAGCGGTCTCGCTGTCTCGTGCGCGCCAATGACGCGCAGCCCCTTCTTGTGCAGATCGCGATAAAAGTTGACTTCGCCGGTGAGGCCGCGCGCGCTGCCCGCGAGCACAACCCGCCCGCGCGGCGCCGCCAACTGGAAGGCGGTCAAGACAGCGCTCGGCGCGCCCGTCAATTCGATGACGACTTCAGCGCCCGCCGCGCCCAGCAGCGCGCGCAGGTTGTCTTGCAGCTGCTCATCGCTTAGCAGCGTCTCGTCCGCCCCAACTTGCTTTGCCAAGCGCAGCCGCCGCTCGTCAAGATCGATGCCGATTACCGGCAAGCCGCCGGAGAGCTGCGCCAGACGCATCGCCAGGATGCCGACGACGCCGGCGCCCAAAACAGCCACCGATTCGCCGAGCTCGAGCCGCGCCTTGCGAACACCCTGCATCGCAATCGCCAGCAGCGCGAAGAAGGCCGCCGCTTCATCCGCCACTTCAGCCGGCGCTTTCAAGCAGAGACTGGCATCGACCAAGGCATGAGACTGATGCGCCGCCCGGCAGATCACGCGATCGCCAGATTCCAGCGCAACAACATCATCGCCGACCGCGATGACCTCGCCGACAAAACTGTAGCCGGGGAAAAACGGAAATTCGGTATCGGCATTCTCGAGATTGAGGAAGAAGGCGCGCTCCGTGCCCGGGCTGATCAAGGTATTCAGCGCCCGCAGCAAAACCTGCCCATGCTTAGGCGGCGGCGGATCAACCCACTCCAGCTCCACTTGACCCGGCGCCGTAACGACGACGCGATGTCCGCGCATCATTTCATGCCGGTTGTGGCGATGCCGGTCGTGATGAAGCGCTGCAAAAAGGCGAAGACCAGCGTTATCGGCAGTAGCGTGACCACGGTCATCGCCAGCACATAATGCCACTGTATTTGCAGCTCGCCCTGAAAAGCGTTTAAGCCGACTTGCAGAGTGAAATAATCGTTTTGACTGAGCACAATCAGGGGCCAAAGGAAATCGTTCCAGCGCCACATCACCGAGAAGATCGCCAGCACCGCCAGCGCGGGCCGCGCCAGGGGCAGGATGATGCGCCAATAGATATGCCATTCGCTGCCGCCGTCGATCCGCGCCGCGTCAAGCAATTCGTCGGGGATGGTCAGCATGTATTGCCGCAACAGGAAGATGCCGGTGGGCGTGGCCGCGCCAGGGATGATCACGCCCCAGAGGTTGTTCTTCCAGCCGATGCTGGTGATGACCAGAAAAACCGGCACCAGAATCACAGTAATCGGAATCATCAGCGTGGAGATGAAGAGTACAAAAATCGCGTCGCGCCCTTTGAAGCGATACTTGCTCAAAGCGAAGGCGGCCATGCTATTGATGATCAGCGTTATCACAGTCGCGATCGAGGTCACCAGCACGCTGTTTTTGAGGTAGGTGATGAAATCAAAGTAGTCAATCTCAATTAGTGGGTCGAGGTAATTTTCCCAAGCCAGTTTGACCTCTTCCACCGGTTCGCGCTGGCTGATATTTACTTTGATGCGCTCGGCGCCGGGGTCGGCCGGGTCGACCATCTGCGCTTCGATGCCCACGCGCCGCACCTGCGCCAACTCGCGCGCGCTGCCGTCTTCCATCGTCACATTGAACAGGGGCAGGGGATCGTCGTAGCCTTCAACCTCGACCTGCACCTGCTGGTAGGGCAGCAGCGGCGGCGGATACTTCAGCAAGCCCGCTTGCGTCTTGAAGGACGAGGCGACCAGCCAAAGCACCGGCCCAAACATCAGAATTGTGCCGATGGTCAAGTATAGGTAGGTCAGCGCGTCGGCGGTGTTGACGCGCTTGCCGCCGCTGCGCAGCGAGAGGAATTGTCCAAGGCTGATTTTGTCCGCTTGCATGACCGTCGCCCTAGCGCCCTGGCGTCTTAAGCGAGGCTCGACTGATTGCCGAGCCGCAATTGCAGCAGCGTCAGTATCAGCAGCGATACGCCCAGCACCATTGAAGCCGCCGCCGACAAACCGAATAGTTGAATCTGATTGGAGAAGCCGGTGGTGTAGATGTACTGCACCATCAACTGCGTGCGCGTGCCCGGTCCGCCGCCGGTCAATACAAAGATGTGATCGAACATTTGCACCGCGCGAATCAGCGAAAGCACCAGCACAACAAACATGGTCGGCATAAGCAAGGGCATGGTGACGAAGCGGAAATCCTGCCAAGTATTGGCGCCGTCGATTGAACTCGCCTCATAGAGTTCGGGCGGGATAGATTGCAGCCCAGCCAGCAAGATCAGCGTATAGAAGCCCATCAGCGCCCAGACGCTGACGAAGACCACCCAAAACATCGCCCAATTCGTATCCAGCAGCCAGCGCATGCTTTCGCCGCCGAACAACTCGACAATCGCGTTGAGCACGCCCTCGTACTGCAAGACCCACTTCCAGATAAGCGCGACAACGACAGGCGATAACAGAACGGGGTAGAAGAAAACACTGCGGAAGAAGCCACGGGCAATGATACGGCGATTTAATGCCAGCGCGGTCAGCAGCGAGAAAAGCACAATCGCGCTTACTTGCAAGACGACAAATTGGATCGTGTTGAAAATGCCGCGCCAAAATAGATCTTCCTGGCAAGAGTTTGGCGACAGGAAATCGTCACAGTCAAAGAGCGTCGCAAAATTGTCCAAGCCCACAAAAGGCCGGTCGGCTGGGAAAAGTTTGGTGCCGCCGGTCATAGCGTAGTACAAATTGAGCAGCATGGGAAACAGAACAAATATGCCAAATATCAATAAATTGGGCAGCACAAAAAAATAACCCATCTTGTCGATGCCGACGCGGCCTTGAATCAGCGTCAAGATGCGGTCGACCGACATTACCAGAAGCAGCAGAAGCGGTCGCGTTATCCGGTCGAGGATGTCTATTAGACGCAACGATATTTCGCTCTAATTACCTATCCTAAGCCCCTCAGTCTCAATAATAGAGAGGAGGGGCTATAGAATCGAGGATTGTGTGGAGATGTTCGTCTAGCCAGAAACTTCAGCCAATGCGGTATCGACATCGTCTTGTATGCGTTCAATCGCCTCGTCCAGCGTCAATTCACCAACCAACGCTTGCGTAAGGCGGTCTCTCGTAGCATTAAAGACATTGCGGTTGTAAATGTATGCTTGCAAGTCAAAGGCAGTCTGTGTCAGAGTGCCCACTTGACCAACAAACACGCTTAAGGCATCCTTCGCTAACTGCAGGTCCGTATTCCAGTCAATGCCTGATTCGGATAATCCCGCGTGCGCCTGAATAAAGAGCGTTCGCGCGCCGAATTCGCCCAGCACATCTTGGCTTGTCAAGTATTCCATCACGCGCGCCACTTCTTCCGGGTGCTCTGTTGTAACGATGCCTACTAGAGCCGCACCTCCTGGCAACCCTGTGCATCCCCCAGGACCACAGGGATTCGGTACCGCTTGCCAATCAAAGGCATCGCCGATCGCCTCGCTGAACTGCCCGACCGCCCAACTGCCAGCCATATAAAAGGCCAATTCGGCATTGGCGAATTCTTCGTAGGCATTAGCGTAACCTTCGCTCAGGGGCCACATTTCCGGATGCATGGTGCCATCCAGATGCCAGTTGACGAAGGTTTCCGCCATGTTGCGGAAGCCCTCATCCATGACCGTCGGATGCCCCATGTCGTCAAAGTACATCGCGCCCATGCTGATCGCGGGACCAGCGAAGCGGTGGCCGCTGCGATCCATCGCCATCGGATAGGGGATTTCCAGCGCTTCGGCAACGGCGACGGAAGCAGCCGCCCATTCTTCCCAGGTGACCGAATCGGACATATCACTCGGCACTTCAACGCCAGCCTGCTCAAAGAGCGTGCGATTGATGAATGGGCCTGTGATCGTCAACTGCGTCATGAAACCGGGAATGCTGGAATCATCGCCGGGCACGCGCTTCCAGTTCAGGAAGGGACCGAAGTTCTCTTCCCAATAAGCCGGATCGCTCAGGTAGGGCGTCATGTCCAGATAGTATTGAGCCAAGCCGCCCAGGTCGGTGACGCGCGCCATATCGGGACCTTCGCCAGCAGCCAGATCCAGCGGCAAGTTCTCCAAAATCGCGCTGTAGGGCACGGTATCAATCTCAACGCTGATGTCAGGATTGTCCGCCTCAAAGCGGTCAAGCAGGTCACGGAGGACTTCGCCTTCGTTGCCGTCGTTGTACCAGCGGATCCGAAGTTCGACCGTGTCTTGCGTCATGGCTGGCAACGCCGACGCAAGCAAAGTCAGTATGACAAACAAAGCTAGAATTTTGCGCATTTTCTACTCTCCAAATGCTAAGGAACGAAAAATGTGGAAGCTGTTTGCCGCTGGAATTTGTTCGCGCCAGCACCGAGCGCTTCCGGCGCCATTTGGTAAAATTCGCGCACTTTCCAACGCTTCCAGCGAAACAGCCGCGCTATCATAGCGGAAGGCAATTGCGCTGTCAAGCGAGCCATAGTCTTGGAGGCCAGCGCCTTCAATCCAGCAATTCACGCTGGCGCGAAACACTTGGCGCGGCGGCGGCGCAGCTTTACAATGCTGCCTTGCCAGCGCAGACCACCATGCCAAACGAGGAGCGGCCAAATGCCATTTTCAAGCGATTCGCTGTTGCGCGCGCTGCCAGCGCTGCTGTTGATCGCCCTGGCGCACCTCGGCGCCGCCCAAGACGCCGAGGGTGCCGCCTGCGCCGATGAACCGCTCAGCTTTGGCTTCTACCCTTACTTCGCCCCCGTGAGCTACAGCGCCGATGAGGACCCGGAATCAGCGGGGTTCCAGGAGCATCGCGGTTATGAAGCGGATCTGGCGACCGCCCTGGAAGCGCTGGAAGGGGCGGGTTTGTCGTTTCAACGGCGCGCCATCCCGCTCTGGGAAGACATCTGGCTGCAAGCGGCCAGCGCGCAGTTTGACATCGTCGGCGGCGGGATCACGATATTGGATTCGCGCAGAAGCGACGCGGATGGAGAAGAACAAGTGACGTTCACCGCGGGGCATATCCACTTTCGTCAGTCGCTGCTGGCGCGCGCCGCGGACCAGGACAAGCTCGACAGCTACGACAAACTGACCAGCGACATCCGCGTCGGCGCACTGCCGGGCACCACCGGCGAAGCTCGCCTGCTGGAAATCACGGGCTATGTAGACGAAGACGGCAACCTGCTGGCAGGCGCGCGCATCGATACGCCAGCCGGCACGTTAATCGCCGACGGCGGCGAAGGCTACCGCATCACCGCTGGATTGGCTTCCGAGAAACTGTCGGAGCGCATCCAACTTCATCCGCCGCTGGACAGTCTGCCCCAAGTGGTCTATCTTGGCAGCGAAATCGGCGAGCGCGAGCTGATTGAGGCGCTGCAGCGAGGCGAGCTCGATGCGCTGGCACGGGGAGAAATCAATAGCCGAGCAGTTGCCCGCGCGACTGATGATGACCTGGTTGTCTCCGCATTGGATGACGCCGTTGAAGTTGGCGGTTTCGCCCTGGATGCGGATGCGGCCGACCTAGTTGAATGCCTCGACGAGAAGATCAACTGGCTGACCGACAATCGGAACATCGGCGTCGCCGAATGGCTGGACGACCCCCTCGTGTTCATGAAGCGAGCGGAAACCTGGAACAAGCGAGCGCAAGAAAACGAAACATAGATCAGCCTGCGTGACAGGCGAGGGAGAGAGTATGCCAATCGGAACCCGCAATCAAAAGATCGCCGGGCTCGGCACGCATCATATCGCGATTCAAACCGTCGACTACGAAGCATCGGTCCAGTTCTACACCGAGGTCATGGGCATGACCGAAGTCGTCGGTTTTGAAACTGGCGGGCGCCGCGCTGTAATTCTCGACATCGGCGATGGCAGCCACATCGAATTGTTTGAGCCGATCCCCGGCACGCAGCCCTCAGATGACGCGGCCGGCAACATCGTCTTCCACTTTGCCTTGCAGACCAGCGATATAGAATCGGCGCTGGAGCGCGTGCGCGAAGCCGGTATGGAAATCACCGTCGAACTGAGAGCCGCCGAGCTGGGAGCGCTTTCTGTAAGCCTGGCGTTCTTCAAGGGACCCGGCGGCGAGGTGGTCGAATTCTTCCAGGTGAACAATTAGACTTCGACGTAAATGGCTTGGTCGCGAATGATGACCGGGTAGCGTTTGAGCCGGCGCCGGTCAGTCAGGCATTGACCGCTCTTCAAGTCGAATTCCCAGCCGTGCCAGGGGCAGCGCAAGATCTGGTTTTCATGCCCCCAAATGAACTCGCCCGGCTCGGAGGGCAGGGTTGTGCCGCCGAGCGCCCCCAGGCATACCGGCGCAAGCGCGTGCGGGCATATATTCAGCACGGCGACAATCCGCGAACCCAGATTGAACACGCCGATTGATTTGCCTCTCGCGCTCAGTATCCGGCGCTCGCCCGGTGGGAGATCGTCCAGCGCCGCGACGAAGAATTCCGCCTTAGCCGACACGCTCCCGCGCCTCCAGCTTGAATAGATCCAGCGCATTGCGATACATCACCGCCTCGCGCAGCGCCGGGCGCAGATGCCGCATGGCGAAATCCGGCGTGTCGCCGTCCCAATGCGGGTAGTCGCTGGAGAACATCAGCATCTTCTCGGCGTCGAACATATCCAGAACCTGCTGAAAATGATTCCTGTCCTCCGGCTCCTCGATCGGCTGGGTCGTCAGCTTGATATGATCTTGAATGATCTCGCTTGGCGGGCGCGTCAGCCAGGGCGTGGTCGAGCGCAGCGCCTTCCAATTTTTGTCCAGCCGCCACATCAGCGCCGGCAGCCAGGCGACGCCGCCTTCAACAAAGACATACTTCAGCGTGGGGAACTTCTGGAAGACGCCTTCGACAACCAGACTGACCAACTGCGTCATATACGATGTCGCCAGCAGCGTATGCCACTCCAGATAATTGGCGACGAAGCCAGCCGTCCCGCCCGAGCCAGCAATGCCGACGCCCTCCAGCCCCGGATGAATCGCCACCGGCAAATCATATTCCACCGCCGCCTCATAGATGGGATGGAAATAGCTATGCCCCAGGGGGAAGGGCGAGCCGCTGACCAGCAACACCTGGCAGACTCGCGGATGCGCGCCCAGCCGATGGATCTCTTTGACCGCGAGTTCAATATTGCTGAAGGCGACCATGACCGAGGCCAGATAGCGCTCATCGACCGGCAGCCAATCCTCGACGAAATGGGTGTTCACCGCCGATAGCGCCTCCGCCGAATAATGCGCGTCGGGCGAGACGCAATGCTCCATCGATTCCATCGGGTTCAGCACCGCGTAATCAATGTCGTAAACATCCAGGAAGTGGCTGGCCATCGTATCGGGCGATCTTTCAATGCGCCGCCCGTCCTCGGTCACGGCATCAGATTTCATCACGCCGTTGGGATTATAGAGATTGGGATGCCCGGCGCCATGATCGCCGCGCAGGTAGCGGCCGCGCCAGGGCTCGTCAAGGTACTCAGCCACTTGCTCATGGATGGGCACGGGATGCAAATCGGTATCAATGATCATTTTGGGTTTGGACATAGGGCCCCCGCCTGCGAACTCAGCCATCTGAAATATAGCACATGGTTTGCTTTTTCCCGTTCGATATGTTAGAAATTTGCAGTCAAATGTGTAAGCATCAGTCGAAAAAAGCAATGAGGAAAGGATTGATCATGAAAGTCAAAGTGCTGCTTGTTATCTTGATTGTGGGCTTGCTTGTGCCATTCGCGCAGGCGCAGGACGAACCGGTGACGATCACCGCCTGGGGTCACAATCACCTGCCGCGCGTCGAACTTGATGAAGAAATGATTGCCGCCTTCATGGAGGCCAATCCGCATATCACGGTTGAGTACGAGCCCGTGCCGTCGGACTACTACGCCACGCTGAATACCGCGCTGGCATCCGGCGCTGGACCCGACGCCTTCAACCAGTTCACGCCTTTCAGCGCCCAGTTCTACCTACAAGACATCCTTGCGCCGGTTGATCCGGCTGCCTGGGGCTTCGAGAGCGTTGATGAAGTGAAGGCGCTATATGGCAGCAGCGACATGGCTGAAGGCATGCTCGCCGGCGCCACCTACGATGGCACGCTCTACGGCATTCCCACTGAAATGAGCGCCTACGCCTGCTATGTCAACCTTGACTCCTGGGCTGATGCGGGCCTGGACCCGGCGGAGGACTTCCCCTATACCTATGAAGGCATGGTGGAGGTCGCCGAGAAGCTGACCATCCGCGATGAAAACGGCGTCATCACGCGGCGCGGATTCGACTTCAACTGGTCGGCGGCTATCTACATGATGCTGCACTTCGTCCCGATGGTGCAGCAGCTCGGCGGCGAAATGATCGACGAGGTCAACTACACCGCGGACATCAACACGCCCGAGGTGAAGCGCGTACTTGAATACTGGAATAACTGGGCGAACGAATGGAACCTGGGCGGTCCCGAATACGTCGTCTCGCGCACTGGTTTCCGCGGCGAGGAGAGAATGGCGACTGAATGCACGATGGGCAATTGGGCCGTGCCGGGCTTGGAAGCTGAAGACAGCTTCGCGCCCAACTACGCCATCTATCCGCAGTTGCGCTGGGCAGACGCGGTTAATCCCAATGGCTTCGCTAACTACGGCTTCTACTGGATGGTCAACGCCAACTCTTCCGAGGCGGAGCAGGCCGCCGCCTGGAAGCTGATCGCCTGGCTCTCGAGCCGGCCCGATCGCTATCTCAACGAGGCGGGCTTGTTCCAGCCGAAAGCCGCCTACCTGGAGAGCGAAGAATTCAAGAATAATGAGATCATGCCGGTCTTCCTCGATGAGATCGCGTCCAGCTACTTCCACCCGCGTTTCGCCGGGTTCAACGAGGTGATTGACGCCATCATGCGCATGCGCGATCGCGTCGTCATCGCCGGTGAAGACATCGATACCGTGCTGGCGGAAACCGACGAGGAAGTCAACGCAATCTTGCAGCGGGTTAAGACCGAATTCTAAGTCTCCCGCTTCCGTCGAATCATGAATCTCCCGCCCTGGCATAAGACTGCTGGGGCGGTGGCGTATCGTAAACCATCTTGACGAAGAACATGCTTAATACACGGCTTTTCACCGCTTGGCGGACGATGGGTCTGGTGCAGAAACGTCAATACTACGGGCTGCTTTTTGTCGCTCCCGCCGTTGTCTTTTTCCTGATTTTCTTTCTCTATCCCATCGTCATCGGCTTCGGCCTCAGCCTGACAGATTTTACCCTGCTGAAACCGCCGGTCTGGGTCGGATTGCAGAATTACCAGGACCTGCTGAACGACCGTCTCTTTCTAAAATCGCTGAATGTGACAATTGGTTTCGTACTGGGCAGCACCGTACCTGTCTGGTTCATCTCGCTGGCTATGGCAGTCCTATTTTTCCAGCGTTTCCCCGGGCGCGAATTGATGAAGGTGCTCTTCTTCACGCCGCTGCTGCCATCGGTCGTCGTTGTATCGGTGATTTGGAAACTGCTGCTGCATCCGTCCGGGATCTTGTCCTCAGTCATTGGTCCCATAGTGGGGCAGATGCCGATCAAATGGCTTTTCGATCTGCAGCTGTCGCCGATCATGTCGGTCGTGGTGCATGACTGGCACATCGCGCCCTTCTATATGATCATCTGGCTCTCGGGTCTGACAGCGATTCCGCCGGAATTGCGCGACGCGGCGCGGGTGGACGGCGCCAACGCGCTGCAATCTTTCCTGCGCGTCGAGTTGCCTTTGCTGAAGCCCACCGCTGTCTTCGTGGCCGCCATTTCCACCATCCGCGCCTTTCAGGGCTTTTCCATCCAGTTCGTGATGTCGCCGTCTCAAGGGGGACCGCTCGATGTCAACACGACGCTGGGCATCGTCATCTGGAAATACGGTTTCCAATTCTTCCGCATGGGCGACGCGGCCGCCATTTCCGTCGTGCTCTTCGCTTTTATTCTTATCTTTACCTTGTTCCAATTGCGCCTGGGACGCAGCGATGATTTCTCTCTCAGTTGATTTGGCTGGGCTTGCCAGCAGACGGAAGCGGCAACATGGCGTCTGCTAAACCATACGAAAGCGACTGGGCTTTTGAGGCGCGCCTGCGCCGCCGCATCCGAAACCTGATCCTGTTTTCGGTCGGCCTGCTGATCTCGCTGCTCTTCTTCTTCCCCGTGTACCTGATGTTCAGTTCCAGTTTTAAGTCCGAGGGCGAGATCTTCGCCATTCCCATGCATTGGCTGCCGCATGAGTTCCAAGGCTTGCGTCAGTATCAGTTCGCCTTCGAGCAGACGCGGCTCGAGCGCTGGTACATCAACAGCCTGTTCATCGCGGCTGTCCAGACCATCGCCACAGTCTTCTTCGGCGCGCTGGCCGGTTACGGTTTCGCCAAGTTTCGCTTTCCCGCGCGCAACATTTTATTCCTCTTCATCTTGAGCATCATGACGGTGCCCTTCCAGATCCTGGTGATTCCCATGTTTGTTCTGGTCCATCAATTGGGCTGGCACAATTCCTACCAGGGGCTCATCATGCCCGGGCTCATCAGCGCCTTCGGTGTATTCATGATGCGCCAGTTTGCCTATAATCTCCCCGATGAATTGCTGGACGCGGCCCGAATTGACGGCGCCAGCGAGTTCTCCATTTTCAATCGCATCGTCATGCCAATGCTGAAGCCCGCGGCCGCCAGCCTGGCCATCATCACGTTTCTATTCAGCTGGAACAGTTTCCTCTGGCCCTTGGTCATCGCCCAGAATCGCGATCTGGTCACCTTGCCGGTCGGGCTAACCTACTTCTCCCAGTCGCTTGACCGCGAGCCTTTGTGGGCGGTCGCTATGGCTGTCTCCACCATGGCAACTATCCCTGTCATTCTGCTCTTCGTCTTCTTCCAGCGTTATTTCATCGAAGGCATGATGGTCTCCGGCATCAAAGGATGAAGCGCGACCGCCTTCTGGAACTGCGCGAAATCTATCGGCGCGAACTTCTTGAAAGCGTCGTCCCCTTCTGGCTGAATCACTCGCTTGACTACGAGCACGGCGGACAGTTCAATTCGCTTGATCGCGCTGGTTCGGTATTCGATGGCGACAAGTCTATGTGGCTGCAGAGCCGCGCCCTCTGGATGTTCGCCAAGCTCTATAACGAAGTCGAGCAGCGGCCCGAATGGCTGGCGGCTTCCCGCCACCTCTACGACTTCATCATGCGCTGCGGCTTCGACCGCGATGGCCGCATGTTCTTCGCCGTCACCGCCGACGGCCGCCCGCTGCGCAAACGGCGCTACCTCTTCACCGAGACCTTCGGCGTCATCGGCTTGGCGGAATACGCCCGCGCCAGCGGCGACGCCGCCGCAATGGAGCGAGCGGTATCCACCTATCGGCTGGTGATTGACCACCTGCGGAATCCGAGCAAATTGGAGCCAAAAGTCTACCCTGAAACGCGCCGCGCCAAAGCACACAACGTCTCGATGATCATGCTGGCGACAACACAGTAACTGCGCCTCGCCGCCCCACCCGACGCGCTCTATGTCCAAGTGGTCGATGACGCGCTCCATCAGATTCTCAATCACTTTCTGGACGAGGAGGCGGAAGCCGTCTTTGAAGTCCTGGGCGTCGATGGCGAGCGCCTCGATACCGCCGACGGGCGGCGCCTGACGCCGGGCCACGCCATGGAATCAGCCGCCTTCGTCTTGCACGAAGCGATCGCGCGCGAAGACAATTCGCTGATTCCGCCGGCGCTGAAGATGATCGATTATTCACTGGCGCGCGGTTGGGATGAAGCCTACGGCGGCTTGCTTTATTTTGTTGATGTCGATGGCAAACCGCCCGCCCGGCTGGAATGGGATATGAAGCTCTGGTGGCCCCAGGCCGAAGCGCTTTATGCCCTGCTGCTGGCTTATCACTTAAGCGGCGATGAGAAGTACGCCCGTTGGTTCGAGCGGATGCACGAGTGGACTTTTCACCACTTTCCCGATCCCGAGTATGGCGGCTGGTATGGCTACTTGCATCGCGACGGGAGCGTCTCAACCCCGCTAAAGGGCGGCTTGTGGAAAGGCTTCTTTCATAGTCCGCGCGCGCTCTGGCTCTGTTGGAAGCTGCTCGCTGAGATGCTGGCTTAATCCAAGCGCGGGTTCAGGCGCGATCCAAAGCGCAGATATCGTATCTCGCCGGCTTCGTCTCGCAGCAAGTCGGCGCGCGTTCCCTCGAAATACCCAGTGAGAACCAATAATTGATCGGGACCGCAGAGCGCCACTTCCGCCGGCGGCATCGCTTCCAATTCCCGATCGCTGGGCAGCCCGCCGTGAAATTGAATGTCGGCGAGCAAGCGCCCGCCTTCCAGCCGCAGTTCAATCGCGCGCATCGTGCCCCGGTAGCGCCCGACATACGGCGCCAATTCCTCAGCCGGCATCTCCAAGAGTTGCGGTTCCGGAATTTCGATGTCGCAGAATTCGCCTAAGGCGGCTTTGGTGAAGCGCTGGTGCAGCGCCGCCCCTTTGTCGCCATTTGTCATCATGCCCAGCGCCAATTGATGCGCGGGCACGATGGTCAATACGGCGTTCTGACCGTTAGTGCCGCCCGTGTGCCAGAGCCGTACAGCGTCATCGCCGCCGCTAATCATCCAAGCCAAGCCGCAAAATCCCATATAGGGCAGGCTGCGAACATGAGGCTTATGCATCTCAGCAAGCAATTCGCGGCGCATCAGCGGCGAGCCATCGCCCAGGTGATAGGCGCCGTAACGCAGCAGATCATGAATATGACAGCTGATCCCGCCGGCGGCGTTCATCCCGCGCGGAATCGCCCAGGGGCTCAACACCCGGCCGCCGGCCTCATGCCCAACGGCAAATCGATGCAGCATCACTTGATGCGGGAAGAAATAGCTGCGCTCCATACCAAGCGGCTGGAAGATCAATTCGTCAATCGCCGCCTCGTAAGTCGCGCCGGTCAGCGTTTCGATGATCCGACCGGCGACGCAGAATGCGGCATTATTGTAGGAGAAATGTCTTTCCAAGGGCGCCAACTGCTCAAAGCCGGACATCCTATCTACATACTTGGCGGCCGCGTCATCGCCGACGCCGGTATCGGTGAAGACATCGCCCGTCCAGCCGGCAGTATGCGTCAGCAAATGCCAGGGGGTGACCCGCTTCGATACCGCTTCGTCGCGCGCGCGGAAGGCCGGCAAGTAATCCTGAACCGGCGCCCCCAGATCGAGCGCCCCGCGCGCCACCAGGCGCATCATCGCTGTCGCCGTCACCGTCTTGGTGATGGAGCCAATCTGAAACAGGGTCTCATCGGTGACCGGCAGCGGATGTTGCACATGGGTCACGCCGACGCCGCCGGAGTAAGTCTCGCCGGCGACCTGCAGACCGAAAGCCGCGCCCGGGACGCCCAGTTCCTCGCGCCAGCCTTCGACTTGCGCCGCGATTCTGTCAAACTTCGATTGATTGTCCATTGGCACGATTGCTCTCTCCTGAATCTATTTCGCCCCTTGCCTCAGCGCCGCTTTGCCGTGACATGAATCGCGAGGCCGTTCAGCACGACGAGAAAAGCCACCAGCAGCATAATATTTCTTGTGCCGATCGCCGATTGCAAAAAACCAAAGCAGAAGGTTGAGATGAACCAGCCGATATTCCACATAACCAGACCGATGCTGCTGGCGACATTGTGCCAGGCGGCGTTTAGCGAATCCATCAGCATGGGCTGGAAAAGCGGCTGCATCGTATTGCGCAAGCCTATCGCCAGGGCGTAAAACACAATCGCAAGCGCCAGCCCCGACGACCAGCTCAAGCCGACAAAGGCAGCCGCGCTAATGAGCATCAGCGCAGTCAGGGCGCCCGCCCGCCCCAGCCGCGCTTCCACGAACGGGTTCAGCAATGGCATCAAACCCATCGCCAGCCAGCCCAAGCCAATCACGCCCCCGACCGCGCTGTCGGCGATGCCAAAAAACTCGCGGAAAATCAGGTTGAAAAACGGGAAGGTTAACCCGCCCGAGAGACCAAAGACAAACAGCGGCAGCGTCAATCTAATCAGGAGAGGCCAGGGCGTCGACCGCCAGCCGCCAAATCCCGTTCGCTCCGCGCCTGCGCCGTCGGCTCCCTGGCGCCCCAGGACTAAAATGGGCGCGTTGCTCAGCAGCAGCACAATCGCGGCGCCGATTATCGACGCGCGATAAGCCAGCGGCATCTCTTCGGGCTTCATGCCGGCGGCGCCAGTTATCGACAAAGCCTGGCTGGCGAGCAGCGGCAGCATCCCGCCGACAGCGCTGCCAATCGCAACAGCCAACATGGCGACCAGGTTGTGATACGAAAACTGCGCCGTATGCTCGCTGCGCTCGGTCAGCGTGACCATGAAGGGTGGCTTAACCACCTGGTTGGCGCCGAAGCAGGCGCCCCAAAAGAAGCGGCTGATGGCGATAATCGGCAAACTCTGCGTGAGCGCCGTCAGCGCGACTGATAGCGCAATGCCGGCTGTCGACAGCAGAATCAGCCGGCGATTGCCCACGCGGCTCGCAATCAGCCCTATCGGCAAGCCAATGAGAAAACCGCTGAGCCGCGGCAGCGACTGCAAGAGGCTGATCGTCGCCGTATCGTAACCGATGCTGACCAGATAGAAGTTCAGCAGAATGTCGGCGATGCCCAATAAAGCGATATGAAATAGCAGGCTGTGGCACAAGAACAGCAGCACCCGTCCGTTTAAGCCGGGCACAGGCCCAATGTGACCGGCGCGTAGTCTCATCCGGGCAACTGCTCTCATCTCAGCATTTCCGCATCCAGACGGCGTTCAAACAAGCAATCAGGCGCTATGGTTTAAGCGCGCCAAAGAGTCGCAGCGGTCGATCTAGTCAAGGGTCCCGCCATAGCCAATCGCTTGACAAGCCCAAACCGCAAGTCTACAATCTGCCGCGTTCTCGCCAATTGTCGACAATCGTGTATACTAGCAGAATCGACATCGACTTCACACTTTGCCGCTCTTGACCGTATCAAGCGACAAAGCGCGAACCGATAGCGTCGGCGCCTGCGTGAAACATCTGTCGCAGCCGCCTCAGCGCGCGCTCGCCAGTACCGGATTGAGGCGGCTGGTTCGCTGAATGGCATGGGCGGGCGATTCATTTGGGAAGACCTTGAGGAGAACCAAGTTGGCATCAAAAACCAAAGCAGAGATCTTGGCGGGGCATGAAGCGAACACGGCTTTGAACGCGCGTTCGCTGGCGCCAGCGCCGCGGCATGCAAAAGACCTGGGCGCAGACGGCATGTTCAGCCCGCTGGACGAACGGATCATCGCCGCCGCCTCGGAAGCCTTGGAAGCGGGGCAGACCCACTATGTTGATGTGCCAGGCATCGCGCCCCTGCGCAGCGAAATCGCCGACAGCCTCAACCGTGAAACCGGCGCGCGTTATGAGCCAGGCAACATCATCATCACCGCTGGCTTGCAAGAGTCGCGCTTTCTCAGCATCCAGAAGATTGGCGAAGACTTCGAAAATATCGGCGTGCCAGCGGTCATCCATCCCGGCGTGTGGAAGGCGCTCGGCGTCAGGGCGCGGGAGGTCGTTTCGCTGCCCGTCGATGCCGAACGCGGCTATCTGCCAGCGGTCCAAGCCATTGCGGACGCAGTCGCCGGCGGCTGCCGATTGCTCTATCTTGAGTCGCCATCACGCCTCACCGGCGCCGCGTATACAAGCGAAGAAGTCGCCGCCATCGCTCAAGGCTTGAGCAATGCGGGCGCAGCGGCAATCTGGGACGGGGGCTGCGGGCCTTGGGTGGAGGGCGGCTGCGGCTCGCTCGCCGCGACTGAGGAATCGCCTGAGCATATCACCACCATCGGCGAAGCCGTCCCCGGCATGGGCTTGGCGAGCTGGTTCATCGGCTATATCGCCGCGCCCGAAGATCAGATTCCAGCGATGCAATCGCAGAAGCAGATCATGGCGATCTGCACCAGCACCGCCGCCCAATTCGCCGCCCTTGAAGCGACAAAGCTCTTCGAGGAAGCGCGCGGTTTGCGGCTGGGGCAATTGGCGCAATTCAAAAGCGATCTTACCAAGACAGCTGCGAGCCAGAATATCGCTGTCATCGCTGGCGATGCCCTGAATATCATTGCGCTGCGGGCATCCGAAGCGGCCTCCGCCCGCTTGCGCGAAGCCGGCTA
Source organism: Anaerolineae bacterium (assembly GCA_022820125.1). Classification (GTDB taxonomy): domain Bacteria; phylum Chloroflexota; class Anaerolineae; order Aggregatilineales; family Phototrophicaceae; genus UBA6055. Next base: position 40,106 of record JAJEGA010000090.1, read on the forward strand.
TGAATTTGCCGATGGCGCCTCATTCGGCGCGCCCGGCGTCATTCGCTTGAATGTAAACGCCGTCGCGTCCGCCGCTCTGCAGGCGCTCAGCTGACCAATACGAGGGAAATCAATGAGCAAGAAAAAAGCGCAGGGCACCAATCTGCTCTACCAATTGATCGGCGAGGCGCGCGGCTATGATGACGTCATCATTATGGGCCGCGGCGACCCCGACTTCGATACGCCGGCGCATATCGTCGCCGCCGCCAAGAATGCGATGATCAACCACCACGCCGATTCCACGCCGCCCGAAGGCTTGCTCGCCCTGCGCGAAGCGATCGCCGCCCGCGTCAAACGGGTCAACAATATCGATGTCGATCCGGTCACCGAAGTCGTCGTCACCAACGGCGGGCAAGAGGCGCTCTTCCTGATGGCGCTCGCCGTCCTCGCCCCAGGCGACGAGTTGATCGTGCCTGAGCCCAATTACAATACCTACGCCGATTCGCTCGCGTTCGCCGGCGGCGTCAAGGTCGAAGTGCAAACCTACGCCGAAGACGACTTCCGCGCCGACCCCGCCGATGTCCGCGCCGCCATCAGCGACAAGACGCGCGCGCTGCTGCTCGTGTCGCCCAATAATCCAGCAGCCAGCGTCATCTCCCCGGCCGACATGCGCGAGATGCTGGATATCGCCATAGCGAACGATCTGATGATCCTCGCCGACGACATATACGACCTCTTTGTTTACGATGAATTTGAACACGTGAGCCCCGCCTCAATGCCTGGCGGGAAAGAACGCGCGCTAACCCTGAACGCCCTGTCCAAAGCCTATTCCATGACCGGCTGGCGCTTGGGCTGGATCGTTGGGCCAGCCGACTTGATGGCGCGCGTGCGAGAGTTGAAGGCGGCCATCAGCGGCGGCACATCGGTCATCTCGCAGCATGCCGGCATCGCCGCGCTCACCGGTCCCCAAGACGCGGTTGAAATGATGGCGGAAGCCTATCGCTGGCGTCGGCGCCTCGTCCTGGACGCGCTGGACGCGATGGGCATCAAATACGGCTTGCCCCAAGGGGGGCAGTTTGTCTTCGCCGATATCGGCTTCACCGGCATGGACAGCGGCGAAGTCGCCCAGCGCATCCTCAGCGAGCAGCACGTCCTGGCTTATCCCGGGTCGGCTTTTTCCAAAGACCGCAAGGACTACCTGCGCATGACCTTCCTTCAGCCGGAAGATCAACTGATCGAGGGGCTGGAACGGATGAAGGTCGCCATGGCCAATATCGTCGCGGAAGGGTAGGAGCGTCACTTGCGATTTCGCATCGCGGGCTGGCTGCGCGACCATTGGCATGTTTTGCTGATCGTGCCTTTGGTCGTCATCGCGACCACCTGGCCAACCTTCCCGCGCATCTTCGACGCCGATGAATTCTGGCTGCACGGCATGCAGCACGACAAGTGGTTGAAGCTCTGGGATGCCTGGCATCTTGAACGCGCGCTCACCGGGCAAGCGGACCTCTATTTCACCGATTTAATGTATCATCCTCAGGGCCAGTCTCTAGCGTTCCAAGCTTTCGCGTTTCCTCATGCGCTTCTTTTGATCGCCTTGAAGACAATGCTTCCGGTGGACGATGCGTATAATCTGAACTTTCTGCTGATGCTTTGCTTCAATGCTTTCTGCGGATATGCGCTCGTTCGCTACTTAATTTTGGACAAATGGATTGCCCTCTTTGGCGCGGCTGTCTTCGCCGTGGCGACGCCCTTTCCGTATGGATCAACGATTCCCGAATTTGTCATGATGGGGACGCTGCCATTAACGGCGTATTTTTATCTTCGAGCGGTAACGGAGCGCAGGCGGCTATTCGCGGGACTGGCGGGATTATGCGCTGGAATAACGGCGTTCATAGGCGTATACCCATTTGCGTTTGTTCTCTTGACTGTTGGAATTCTCGCCCTCATCAAATTGCCGTCTTTGTGGAAGCAAAGCGCGTTCTGGGGCGTTCTGCTCATTTTTGTCGTCGTATGGGCAACGTTAAGTCTCATACGTTTTTACCCAATGCTTACAGACGAAGCAAATCTAAATCTGGCGATGGAAAGACATCAAGATCAGTCGCGCAGCAGCGACCTGCTTGATCACTTTGTCCTCAAAAACAATCCCTTTACGGCTAATTTTTTGGGCTCGCTCTTCAATTACAGCCATGACCATGAGCCTTCCATTATCAAGCGTGAATATAAAAATGCCTACTTGGGCTACATCAATCTTGTCCTTATTGCCTGCGCCTTCCTCTTTTTGCCTCGGCGAGGGCGGCTGTTGCCATGGATCGTGATTCTGGTCTTCTTCGCCATATTGAGGCTCGGCGACTATCTGACTCTGAGCGGAACCCACTATACAGACATCATTCTGCCGGGGCGGCTGCTGCGGGATTGGTTTCCCGTAGTGTTTCGGAATATTGGCCGGTCAGAAATTTATCAGCTAGGTGTAGTCATGCCCGTCGCAGTCTTATCCTGTTATGGTCTCGCTTCGCTTGTGCAATTGAAGCCGGTTAAGATGCGTATTCTTTTGGCGCTTCTGCTCACAATAATCGTCACTTTTGAATTCTATGTGCCTCGGCTTGGTCAAAGGCTTGAGCGCAACAAGACGGCATTCCTCGACTGGCTGCAATCTGAACCTGAAGACCAGATCAAACTCATCCAACTGCCGCTTGCGGACATACCCAGCAGATACTATTTATTCGTGCAAACCCTTACCGGTTTCCCCCATGCAAATGGCAGCGCAAATCGCTTATTGCCCGCCACCAGACACAAAATAAACGGCAACCTGCTGCTCGATACTTGGGAACGCAACCGCGGCGTCCATTGCCTGCCGCACAATGAGCGGTCTTTCCTAGCGGCTTTGGACCAGCTCCTGGCGGACGGCTTCACCCATATCGTGGTGCACAATTGGCTTTATGGCGAAGAATTCATTATTGATACATTTGAGAACGTCCCGCCAGCATACGACGATGGCTCCGTGAGCGTGTACCGCGTACGCGATCTGCGCCTCAGCTGTAATAATCAAGCGGCGGAACTGCCCCGTTTTATCCACTTCGCGCAATCATCGGCGGCGATTCCGGGCGCTGGCACATCAATTCTCAGCCTTCACTCTAGCCAAGCCATCGACGCCGAGCTCTTCGAGTATCTTGGATCGCTGTTTTCCGAATGGCGCAGCTTGGTTCATCTATACGCGGAGGACGGCGAAGTTGTCATGCAAAGCGCTGGCCAGCCCTACACCGACCTAAATGCTATGATGAATGACAATCAGGTTATATATTTCCTCTACAATACGCATGAGGCAGACCCAGACTTGCTTATCGGCAATGCAACCTTTGACGGATTCAACCTGTGCCAGCGTGAAGCGCACGACGATGGCGCGGTCATTGAGCGCTACGTCAGCCACGATTTCTCTTGTGATCTCGTCGCCTCAGACAGCCCGTTTAAGGTTCAATACGACAATGGCATCCGGCTCGAGAATCTTTTGGTCCAAACCGACCAGGATGTCTTGGATCTTCAGTTCATGTGGAGCAACCTGCCCGATGAAGCGCATTCGGTGTCAATTCAGGTGTTCAATGCGGCAGGCGAAAAGGCATTCGGGCAAGACTCCGTCATTGGGCATATAACGCTGGACCGTCAGCGCGTTGATATTTCGTCTCTGCCGGCCGGCGATTATAATGTCAAGCTGATACTGTATAGCTTTGAAACAGGCGCCACAGTGGGCAAGGCAATAATAGAAGACGGTGCGCGATTTGATCGCGAGCTGCCGATTGCGACTGTGGATCGACGCTGATCTCCCCAGGAGACGCTACCGATCAAAGATAGAGAAGCAGACCAGAGCAACTTTGTAGAATGTGACAACGATAAGATAGGTTGACAGACGATGAGCCGTCTCGTACAGCTCTTGCGCAATCATTTGCCCCTCCTGCTGATTGTGCCGCTGGTCGTCATCGTAACGACCTGGCCGACTTTTCCCCGCATCTTCGACGCGGACGAGTTTTGGCTGCATGGCGCATACGGCGACAAATGGCTGCGAATCTGGGACGCTTGGCATTTTGAACGCGCGCTCGCCGGGCAGACGCCACTGTATCATACGGATACCCTCTTTTATCCCGTGGGCACGTCCCTGACCTACTATGCCATGGTGTTTCCCCATGCGCTGTTCATGATCGCCTTACAGACCATTCTTCCTGTGGACGACGCTTATAATTTACTTTTTCTGCTGATCCTCTGCTTCAACGCATTCTGCGGCTATGCGCTGATTAGACACTTGATCAAGGACAAGTGGATTGCGCTTTTTGGCGCTGTCATCTTCGCCGTGGCGACGCCGTTTCCTGTAGGGCAGACGGTGCCCGATCTCATCACGATCGGGACATTGCCATTGACGATCTATTTTTTTGATCGTTCCCTTAGAGAGGGCAGGAAACTATTCGCCGGTCTTGCGGGATTAAGCGCTGGCATCACCGCCTTCATTGGCATCTACGTGTTCGCGATTATCGTAATAACCGTCGGCATCTTCGCCGCCTTTAGAGCTTTGTCGCTATGGCGGCAGCCGGCTTATTGGCGCGGTCTGCTCATTTTGATTTTCGTCTGCGGCTTCACTAGCGCTTGGCGATTCTATCCGATGCTTTTGAACCGGGCAGAGCTAGAGCAGGCAACAGGGGTGTACAACCATTGGTCTCGCAGCAACGATGTACTGGAGCATTTCGTCCTTCCGAATAATCCCATTACCGGTCATTTATTTGGCGAGCCGCTCGACCCGAATGACGACTACGAGCGATCCGCCATAAGGAAGGAATTCAAAGAAGCTTACCTGGGTTACATCAATCTTTTCCTGATAGCTTGCTTATTCCTCCTGCGGCCAAGGCGGGGAAGGCTGCTGCCATGGCTCGCGATTCTGCTCTTCTTTGCGGTTCTAAGGCTAGGCGACTATCTCATATTCAATGGAATCGAATATGAAGATATCGTATTGCCCGCCAAGCTCTTGCGCATATGGTTTCCGCCCCTGTTTGGCAACATCGGCCTCCCCGAATATTATCAGATTGGCGTGCTTACGCCGCTGGCGGCGCTTTCCTGTTACGGTCTCGCCGCGCTTTTGCGATCAAAGGGGGGCAAGACTCGAAGGCTTATCGCGCTTCTGTGCATTCTCATCGTCTGCATAGAATTTTATATTCCTCGCCTTGGTCAAACGATTGCGCCGAGCAGGACGGCATTCGTCGCTTGGCTGCGATCGGAACCTGAAGATCAGATCGCGCTCGTACACCTGCCGCGCAAAGATGCGGATGTTTCCTACTATTACTACTTGCAAACCCTGTCTGGTTATCCACATGCAAACGGATTTAGCACGCGCGCGAAGCGCAACTCTATACGCTATCGTGATAGCAACCTGCTGCTGCGCGCTTGGGGCGAGAGCCGCAGCATCCATTGCCTGAAATATAATGAGCAACCGTTCACCGCCGCTTTGGACCAGCTTCTAGCGGACGGCTTCACCCATTTCGTCATGCACTATTGGCTCTATGGCGAAGAATTCATTATTGATACATTTGAGAACGTCCCGCCAGCATACGACGATGGCTCCGTGAGCGTGTACCGCGTAAGCGATCTGCGCCTCAGTTGCCAGAATCAAGCAGCGGAACTGCCCCGTTTTATCCACTTCGCCCAGTCGGCGCTGGCGATGCCGGGCGCTGGCACATCAATTCTCAGCCTGCACCCGAGTCAAGCCATCGACGCCGATCTCTTCGAGTATCTTGGATCGCTGTTTTCCGATTGGCGCAGCTTGGTTCATCTATACTTGGAGGTCGGCGAAGTTGTCTTGCAAAGCGCCGGCCAGCCCTACGCCGACCTAAATGCTATGATGAATGACAATCAGGTTATATATTTCCTCTACAACACGCATGAGACAGACCCAGACTTGCTTATCGGCAATGCAACCTTTGATGAATTCAATTTGTGCCAGCATAAAGCGCATGACGATGGCGCGGTGATAGAACTTTACGTCCGTCGCGGTTTTTCTTGCGAACTCGTCACTGCTGGCGATCCCATACAGGTTCGCTACGACAATGGCATCCGGCTCGAAAACCTGGTGATTCAGACCGACCAAGATGTCATGGACTTCCAGTTCATGTGGAGCGGCCTGCCTGATGAAGCGCATTCAATATCATTGCAGGTGTTTGACGCGACAGGCGAGAAGGTACTCGGGCAAGATTCCGTCATTGGGCATATATCGCTGGACCGCCAGCGCGTTGATATTTCGCCGGTGCCGCCCGGCGACTATCGAGTCAAGTTGATTCTGTACAACTTTGATTCGCGAGTCGACGTGGGCGGGACGGTAATTGAAGACGGCGCGCGTTTTGAGCGCGAGCTAACAGTTGCAGCTTTGGAGCGATTTTGATCTTTCCGGAAAAAGCTGTCGATTAAAGCGTGGGCGCGGATTAACGTCACCGTGCAAAAGGTGAAATGGATAAGATAGGTTCGACAAATGAAATGGCGTTTTGTACAGATATTGCGCAATCATCTGCCTGTTTTACTGATCGTGCCGCTGGTCGTCATTGTGACGACTTGGCCGACATTTCCCCGCATCTTCGATGCCGATGAGTTTTGGCTGCATGTCTCTCACCAGGACAAGTGGTTAAAGTTCTGGGATGCCTGGCACTTTGGGCAAGTGCTAAACTCGCAAGCCGATCTTTACCATAGCGACTATCAGTATCATCCGCAGGGCTTGTCCTTGGCCTTCCGAGCCTTCATTTTCCCTCATGCGCTCCTTATGGTCGCCTTGGAATCGATTCTCCCCGCGGATGATGCCTATAATCTGCTCTATCTGCTCATACTCTGTTTCAACGGTTTCTGCGGCTATCTCTTAATCAGTCACTTGATTAAGGACAAATGGATAGCGCTATATGGCACCATTGTCATAGTCACGATCGCGCCGACCCCCTACGGGTCAACCGTGCCCGACCTCACCATGATCGGGACATTGCCATTAACACTGTATTTTTTTCATCGATTCCTATCGGAGCGCCGCGCGCGCTTGGCCGGTTTCGCCGGGATATGCGCTGGAATCACGCCATTCATTAGCGTATACGTATTCGCGATTATAGCACTGTCGATTGGTATCGTGGCCCTTTTGCAACCTTTGTCCCGCTGGAAACAGCTGAGCTATTGGCTCGGCTTGTTGGCATTCGCCGTCGCCTGCGGCTCGGTAAGCATGTTGCGCTTCTATCCCATGCTGCAAGATCGAACAAACCTGCGAGGAGCCAATGAGATATATGCTGAGGTTCTTCATAGCACAGATTTACTTGAGCACTTTAGTTTAAGCAGCAATCCCATAAGCGGGGCAATTTTTGGCGCGATAGTCGATACGAATAACGACTTCGAAACAAGCTCCAAAAGGCGGGAATATAAGAACGCCTACTTAGGTTACATTAATCTTTTCCTAATCGCCTGCGCCTTTGTACTCAGTCGACGTAGGCGAAAGTTGCTGCCATGGTTGGTGATTCTGATCTTCTTTTCGGTACTGAGGCTTGGCGACTATCTCACATTCAATGGGATCGAGTATGAACATATCGTATTGCCCGCCAAGCTCTTGCGCATATGGTTTCCGCCCCTGTTTGGCAATATCGGCCGTCCCGAATACTGGCAGATCGGCGCGGTCATGCCGCTCGCAGCGTTAGCCTGCTTTGGTTTTGCTTCGCTCGCGCAATCCAAGCTAGCCAGGACCCGTATGCGAATTTCGATTCTGTTCATCTTCATCCTCTGTCTGGAGACATTTTTTCCTCGCTTAGGGGAAGCGATTGAGCCTGACAAGACCGCATTCACCGCTCAGCTGCAGTCCAATCCAGATCATCCTGTTAGATTGATCAATCTTCCGATTGTTCGACACGGGCAATATTTTCTCTTTGTGCAAACACTAACCGGTTTGCCGCATGCCTATGGACATAGCAGTCGCATACCCGACAGCACCAGACACTATGTTAATGGCAACCTCCTGCTACGAAGCTGGCTTGACGGCCAAAACGTCCATTGCCTGGCGCACAACCTGCCAGAATTCACCGCGGCTTTGGAGCAGCTCGAGGCCGACGGCTTCACCCATATCGTCGTGCACAATTGGCTCTATGGCGATCAATTCATCATTCACTCCTTCGAAAATATCCCAGCCGCATACGATGACGGCTTCGTAAGCATTTACCACGTAGAAGACATGCGCCTCAACTGCCAGAATCATGCCGCCGAATTGCCGCGCTTCATCCACTTCGCCCAGTCGGCGCTGGCGATTCCGGGACGCGGGTCCGCAATTCTCAGCCTGCACCCGAGCCAAGCCATCGACCCCGATTTATTCGACTATCTTGGTTCCCTGTTTTTCGATTGGGCGAGCCTGCTGCACTTGTATCAGGACAATGGCGAACTGGCAACGCAAAACTCGGGCAAGCAATACGCGCGCTTAAAGGCATTTATTGAAGACAATCAGATTGTCCATGTCCTCTACAACACAAATGACGGAGACCCTGACCTGCTTATCGACGAAACAGCATTTGACGGATTCGGCATTTGCCAGCGTAAAGCGCATGACGATGGCGCGGTGATTGAACAATACGTCCGCCGCGGTTTTTCTTGCGAACTCGTCACTGCTGGCGATCCCATACAGGTTCGCTACGACAATGGCATCCAGCTCGAAAACCTGGAGATTCAGACCGACCAGGATGTCGTGGACTTCCAGTTCATGTGGAGCGGCCTGCCTGATGAAGCGCATTCAATATCATTGCAGGTATTTGACGCGGCGGGCGAGAAGATACTCGGGCAAGATTCTGTTATTGGTCACCTAACGCTGGACCGCCAGCGCGTTGATATTTCGTCTCTGCCGCCCGGAGACTATCGAGTCAAGCTGATTCTGTACAACTTTGATACGGGCGCCATCGTCTCCGGAACCGCAAGCCGAGACGGCGCCCGCGTTGAGCGCGCATTGGAAGTCGCTGCCATTCATCAATCATAATCCCTCTGCCTGGACGCGCCGGCGCGGATTGCTGGCGATGCGCCCCAAGATCGTTTATCAACTGGCAGTTTTGCCGCTTATCGATTAGCGTTGAGCGCATTACAATGCCCCAGCGCATAATCGTTGAAGGTTGGACAGCAAAATGCACACAAGCATCAAGGGCAAAACTGCGGTTATCAGCGGCGCCAGCCACGGCTTGGGGCAGGCAGTTGCCCTGAAGCTGGCGGCGCTCGGCGCTCACACCGTCTTGCTCGCCCGCCGATTGGATCCACTGACCGATACGGCTGAGGCGATCCGAGCGGGCGGGGGCAAAGCGACAACTTATACTTGCGATGTTTCCGATTCGGCTCAAGTTCGAGCGACCGCCGCGGGGATTCAAGACAAATTCGGCGCGGTTGATATCCTCATCAACAACGCCGGCATTCCCGCGCCCCGCAGCTTTGTGGAAACGGATTTCGCCGCTTGGGACGAGGTCATTGGCGTCAATCTCTCCGGCGTCTTTTACCTCACGCGCGCCTTGTGGGATTGCCTTGTCAGCGCCGAATCGGCTTCTGTCATCAACATATCCGGCACGGCTGGTTTGCGCGGCGGCGGCAGCCCGGCTTATGGCGGCTCAAAGTTTGGCTTGACGGGCTTGAACTATGCCATCGCCGAAGCGGGGAAAGCGCACGGCATCCGCGCGACCATTCTCTACCCGGGCGGCATGGACACCGGCTGGCGCGGCGCGCCCATCGGCGAGCTGCCTCGCAGCCAGAGCATGGATCCGGCAGTCGTCGCGGACATGGTCGCCCATTTGGCTGCCAGCCCGCCGGAATTTGTCGTCAATGAAGCGGTGCTCAATCCGCTTGATCACCCTTTCATGTAAGGCAGCGCTAATGGCATACGAAGTAAGAGACGCGTCGCTGGTCAACTTCTACTCGCTGGAAACGCTCAGGTCCTTCGCTGACGCTTATATTCGCGGCTTGGGCGCCACGTCCGAAGAAGCCGCTATCATCAGCGATGGCTTGATGACGGCATCGCGATGGTGGCACCCGGGGCAGGGTCAAGGCTTGGAGAAACTCTTCCGTTATACGCGGCGCGTTTCCAATGGCGGCATCCTGCCAGACGCGCCCATGACCTGGCTCGTCGACGCGCCCGCCTATGCCCTGCTGGACGCGGCCAAAGGCTTCGGTTATGTCGCCGCCCACCGCGCCATGATCCGCGCGGTCGAAAAAGCCAAGGTCAGCGGCATCGCCATGGTCGGCGTGCGCCACAGCAACCACTTCGGCATCGCCGGCTACCATGCCTTGACCGCAGCCAAAGCCGGCTTGATCGGCTGGTCTTGCACAAACGCCGCCGCCGAAATGGCGCCCTGGGGCTCGGCGAAAGTTGTCCTGGGCACCAACCCCTGGGGCATTGCCATCCCGCGCAGCAGCGACCATGCCATCGTCCTTGATATGGCGCTCACCATGTCCGGCAAAGGCATGATGCGCTGGTACGAACGCGAGAACCGCCCGATGCCCGATAACTGGGCGCTGACGCCGGAGGGTCAAATCACCACCGATCCTGCGGCAGCCATGGCCGGACCGCTGCTGCCAATTGGCGAATACAAAGGCTATGGGCTGAGCCTCTTCACTGATGCGCTCGCGGGGGTGATGACGGGCGCGCTCTTCGGGCTGGATGTCTTTCAGGACGATCAGAACTTTGATGTCGGCCACATGATGATCGCCATCAACCCGGCTGCGCTGCTGCCCGCCGCTGAATTCGACAGGCGGCTGGAAGAGCTGGTCGGCCAAGTGAAAGGCGCGGAGCCGATTGATCCCGCGCGACCTGTCATGCTGCCGGGCGAAGTCGAATTCCGCCGTATGCGCGAGCGGGGCGAAAGCGGCATACCGGTCTCGCGCGAAACCGTGGCGCAATTGCGTGAACTGGCGGCTGATATCGATGTCGCTTGCGAGCTGTAAACCAGCAGGGCTGGGTAGAATTTGAGCAATAGCAGTTCAATCGCTACAATAATATCTGCGAATTAGTTCCAATTATTCGAGGACAATTTCATGAATCATGGCAACAGCGCAGCAGTCAACCGCCGCCGGGGCCTCATCCCCGAAGACCTGATGAAGTTCAGTTGGCTGGCTGAACTCGCGATCGCCCCCGACGCCTCGCAAATCGCCTATACCGTTCGCCGCCCGCAGGGGCCTTCAAACGGCTACCTGTGTCATCTTTACCTGCACGACCTGCGCAGCGACAGCGCCAGCAGGCTCACCGATGGCGAATGTCAAGTCTCGTCCATCGCCTGGAGCCGCGATAGCAGCCGCCTGGCTTATTCGCAGAGCGACGCCGATGGCGATTCCGTCCGCGTAATCGAAGTAGAAGACGACTTGGAAGCGATCTATCCAACTGACGGCATGCCCATGTCCGGTCTCGGCTGGTCGGCTGACGGCAGCAAACTGGTCGGCGCGCGCTGGACGCCGATGCGCTCCGCCGATGACAGGGGGGCCGCGCCCGGCATTCCCCAACCCACCATCAAGGTGGTCCGCCGCTTGCGCTACAAGCAGGATGGCGTCGGCTGGGTGCACGACAAGTTCAAGCAGATCTGGGTGCTGGAGCTGGAGACGGGCGATTTCGCACAAGTCACCCACAGCGAATGCGATTATTCCGAGCCTAGCTGGAGCAACAGCGGCGAGCGGATCGCCTTCATCGGCATGGCGCGGGAACAGAATACGCCGCTCGGCTATGGGCAGATTCTCACCTGCGATTATCCCGCTGGCGAACCGGATCTGCTCATCCCTGATTGGCAAGGCACCGCCGCCAGCCCGGTTTGGGGCGCCGATGACCAATACATCGCCTTCGCGGGCCATAACAAGCCGCCGCCGGTCAATCGCCGCAACTTTTGGCAGCCGCATCTGGCTGATGTCGCCGCCCGCAAAGCCTGGAAACTCGGCGCCGATATCGATGAAGAAGTCGGCAACTATTCGGTCGCCGATCAGCGTGTGAGCTTGTCCAATGTCACCATGAAATGGGCGCCCGGCGATGAGTGGATCTATTTCCTGCTCACGGAACAGGGCGCGGCCAATCTCTTCCGCATCAACACCGCGGGCGAATACGAAGGCCTCATCAGCGGCGACAGCATCACCTTTGAATACAGCCCAGCTGCCGGCAGCATCGCCGCCTACGGCCAAGCCAACCCCGCCAACCCCGGCGATCTCTTCATTTGGAACAATGGCGAATCGCGCAAGCTGACCAATCTTAATCCCTGGCTGCGCGACCATGAGCTGTCGCCGCCAGAGAGCTACTGGTATGACGGCGTCGATGGCGCCAAAGTCCACGCCTGGATTATCAAGCCGCTCAACTATGAAGAGGGCAAAGCCTACCCGCATGTTCAATACGTGCATTGCTCGATGTTCGGCTGGGACTTCAATCACGAGTTCCAAGTCTACGCCAACGCCGGTTACACGGTCGCCTATTTCAACCAGCGCGGCACCACCGCCGGTTACGGCCAAGCCTGGACCAAAGCCAGCGAGGGCGATCAAGGCGGCGCCGAATATGACGAAATCATGCTGGGCGTCGATGAGCTGGTTTCGCGCCCCTACATCGACGGAGCGCGCATGGGCGTCACCGGCGGCAGCTGCGGCGGCTTCATGACCAACTGGGTCGTCGGTCATACCGATCGCTTCGCCGCGGCTGTCACGCAGCGCTCGATCGTCAATCAGATCAGCTTTTTCGGCACATCCGATATTGGCCCCGAGTGCACCGGCGGCGAGACGCGCACCGATCCCTGGCTCGACCTGGAGAGCAGTTGGGCGCAATCGCCCGTCGCCTATATCGACAATGTCAACACCCCCCTGCTCATCATCCACAGCGACGAAGATCACCGCTGCGCCCTGGAGCAAGCCGAGCAGATGTTCGCCGCCCTGCGCTGGCGCGGCAAGCCGGTTGAGCTGGTCATCTTTGAAGGCGAGAATCACGGCCTCTCGCGCGGCGGGCGCCCCGGCAACCGCATCGAACGCCAGCACCGCATCCTTGGCTGGTTCAAGAAATATCTGGGGACCCATGCGGTCAACCTGGAATCGGTGTAGGGGCTGCCCATCGGGTCGCCCGCATGAAAATCGAATCTGTAGGGGCTGCCCACTGGATCGCCCGCAAAACAATCGAATCTGTAGGGGCTACCCATCGGGTCGCCCACAAGAGAAACAATAAGTAGGGGCTGCCCATCGGGTCGCCCGCCAAAAAAGGAGAATATCTATGTTACAAGTAGGCAATCTATCGGCAAAACCCGGGGAGAAAACCTTCGGCTATCTCGAGACCGCTCAATCGCGCTCCGGCATGCGGCTGGATATCCCCGTCCACCTCATCGCCGGCGCCGAGCCCGGTCCAACGCTGATGCTGCAAGGCGCCATCCACGGCGCAGAAATCATCGGCTCCATCGCCATCCTCGACTTCGTGGCGAAAGCCGACCCCAGCGCCATCCGCGGCAACGTGATTGCCGCGCCGGTCGTCAATCGCGCGGGCTTCGAAATGGGCACGCGCGGCTCCCTTGTCGATGAAAAGGACATCAGCCGGCTCTTCCCCGGCAAAAAAGACGGCAGCGTCTCCGACCAAACCGCCTATATCTATTTCAATGAATGCATCGCCCAAGCCGATGTGCTGATCGACTTCCACGCCGGCGCCCGCACCGCTTATGAGCGCTATGTCTTGTTCACCGCCGAATATGACTCGAACAAACTGACGCTGATGGAACAGCGGCGGCGCAAGCTGGTGGTCGCCTTTGGGCTGGATCAAGCGGCTTTCTTCCCGCCTGGCACCTTCGGCAGCGGCGCGTCCAAAGTCGCCATTGAAGAAGCCGACACGCTGCAGATCACGCTGGAATTCGGCGGCGGCACCGGCTGGCATCATAATGGCGAAGACAACGTGCGCGACGCCGAGCGCGGCATCTGGAACATCCTGAAAGCGATGGGCATGATGGAAGGCGAGCTCGAAGCTGACGGTCCCCTCTGCACCGTCTACGAAGCGGGCGTCGTCATCTGGAAACCGGCCGTCGATGGCCTTTTCATCCGCGACGCCAAATTCAAAGATGAACTCAAAGAAGGCGATGTTTACGGACGCCTGGTCGATCCCTACACCGGCGAATTGCTGGCGGAGATGCCGACGCCCAAAGACGGCATCGTCATCCCCAGCGGCCAGGAATGGCCCACCGTCGGCGCCACCTCCATCGGCATCCTCGGCAATATCGACCGCATCGAAGACCGCCGCACGATGGACATGTCCGTCTCGTTCGATTAACACGTAGGTACGATATGACCAAAACCGTAGGGGCGACCTATCGGGTCGACCGCCAACGCGCCAATTGTAGGGGCTACCCACTGGGTCGCCCGCACGACATGAAACTGTAGGGGCTACCCATTGGGTCGCCCGCCACAAAGGAGAACACACCCAAATGAAACTCGGAAACATAGAAGCGGCCGCCGGCGAAAAAGCCTATGGCTTCTTCAAAACCGGCGAAACGCACGGGCGCTTCCCCGTCCACATCCCGCTGCATATCGTCAACGGCGCCAATGATGGGCCCACCCTGGTCGTGCAAGCAGGCGCCAGCGGGCTCGAAATTGAACCGTCGCTGATCCTGCCGCATGTCGTTAACGAGCTCGATCCAGCCGCAATCAGCGGAACCTTGATCTTGGCGCCGCTGATGAATACCTCCGGCTTTGAATTCGCAAGTGTCAACAGCGTCTACGATGACAAGCATCTCAATCAGGTCGGCCGCGGCGACGCCAACGGCAGCGTCAGCGAGCAGTTGGTTGATGCCTATTATCAGGCGGCGATCGCCAATGCCGACGCCCTACTCGATATCCGCACGGGCTCGCAGTGGAGCTACCATCATTTCGCCGGCGTGAATGACGAGGGCGATGTGGAAGCGTCAAAGGCGCTGGCGATTGCGCTGGGATTGCCGCAGGTCGTGCTTGGCAAAGACCAATATAACTCGATGGCGCAGGAAGCGGCGCGCGCGGGCAAAGCGGTGGCGGTGGCTTTCATCGGCGGCGGACCGGGCTTGCGCGATTATCGCGATCAAGACCTGGGCCGGATGCGCAAAGCCACGCTTAACGCCATGCGCCACCTGGGCATGCTCGGCGGCGCCCCCGAATCCGATGTCGATAGCGTCGCGGTCCTGCGGGAGCACACGCTGATAACGCCGACCGGCGAACGCGGCTTCACCTTCATGGACAAAAGCCTGCGCGGTCAACAAGTGAATGCGGGCGATGTGCTTGGTTACGTGCGGCATCCCTTCTCCGGCGAGACCATTGAGCAG
This sequence comes from Anaerolineae bacterium, assembly GCA_022820125.1. Classification (GTDB taxonomy): domain Bacteria; phylum Chloroflexota; class Anaerolineae; order Aggregatilineales; family Phototrophicaceae; genus UBA6055. Next base: position 55,369 of record JAJEGA010000090.1, read on the forward strand.
ATCAAGGCGCCCCGGGGAGGCATCATGGCGCACGCCGGCGCTTCCTGGCCCGTCCCGCCGGAAGACGAAATCCTCGCGATAATCGGCGATCTGGTCGAAGAAGTCGAGATTGGATAACAACTCTGGCAAGACGCAATAGACAATGCAGGGGCGGCTTAGCCGGTCGCCCGCAGTTAAATCAGGCGAACCCCCAATGATCCTCGCCATCTGGAACCGCAGCAGCTTCCGCGTGAGCGTGTACCGCTGGTATTGGGCGGCAAACGTGCTGGTGCATATCACCTACCTGCTGCAAGCGGTCGCCCTCGGCTGGCACATGCTGGAAGTGACTGGCTCGCCCTTTCAGGTGGGCTTGGTCGCCTTCGCCTATGGCTTGCCGCTGTTATTGATCGCGCCATTTTCCGGGCTGGTCGCCGACCGCATGAAACGGCAATGGGTGGTGCAAGGGGCGGTCGCCGCCGCCGTGCTGACCTCGGCCGGCCTGGCGCTGCTGGCGCGTGCGGGCGCGAACGAACCGCTTGCGCTGCTGGCCGCTTCTTTTCTGCTTGGGGGCACTTTCGCCTTTTACGCGCCGGCGCGCATGGCATTGCTGCCGAACCTGGTGCCTGACGCCATGGTCTTTAACGCCACCACGCTCAGTTATTCCGGCACGCGCTTGATGGGGTTCTTCGGGCCCGTCCTGGCCGGCTATCTCTTGCAATTTACCGACATCTTCGTCACCTTCTGCGTCCAGACCGCGCTCTATGCCATCGGCGCCGCCCTGTATCTAAAAGCGACGCATTTCCTGCCCAGCCCCAAACGGAAAGCCGGCGCGCATGGCAGCTTCCTGCAAGGCTTCGCCGAAATCAGCGCGTATTTTCAGCGCAACCGGGCGCTGCTTGCCCTGCTCATTTTGAGTTTGGTCTTCGTGCCAGTTGGCATGCCCTACCAAAAGCTCATGCCCATTTTCGTCGCCCAGGCGCTTAACGAAGGCCCGGCCGCGCTCGGGCTGCTGGTGGGCAGCGCCAGCCTGGGCTCGGCGTTATCCGGCTTCGCGGTCGTCGTCGTGGGCGATGTCTATCCCAAAGGCAAAGCGATCCTGCTCTTTTCCAGTTTCTTCGGCTTGGGCATGGTCATCTTCGCCTTCATTCGGCAGCCCTTGATCGCGCTTGGCTGGATATTCCTGGTCGGCGTCGCCTCCGGCGTCTTCCTTACTTTGATCAACGCCCTGCTCTTGACGCAGTTGCCCGATGAACTGCGCGGGCGCACGATGAGCCTTTGGGGGATGGTCTGGGGTTTGATTCCGCTGACGACCTTGGCGGCGGGCACTGTCGCCGAATTCTGGAATATTTCCGTCGTGCTGGTTTTCGCCGGCGCCTGCGTCAGCTTGACCTGCATCAGCCTTTGGGCGCGGCGCTCGCCGCTGCTTGAACTGTAGGAGCTCGTTATGGTCTTGCTGCTGCGCAATCACGAAATCCGTGGATTGATGGACCTGCCCGACTACATTGAGGCGGTGGAAGATGGCTATCGCGAATTCGGTGAGGGAAATGGCGCGGCTTTCCCGCGCGAGAACCTGTGGATCAAAGGCGAGCGAGCCGATAGTCATCGCGGGGGCCACTTGCCGGCGGGCAGCAAAGCCTCCTTCAAATTCAAGGGCGCGCTCTTGCCCGGGCTCGGCGGCGCTGGCTTAAACGCCTATACCGCGGGCTTGTCCCTTGGCTTGGAAACGTATATGTTCCTCTTCGACGCCCATACCGGCGCACTTGCCGCCATCATGGAGGTGCTCTACTTCGACTGGCTCAAGACCGCCGCCGTATCCGCGCTGGCGACGCGTTATCTCGCGCCGCCCGGCAGCTCGGTGTTGGCGCTCTTCGGCACGGGAAGGCACGCCCGCTCGCAGCTCTACGCTTTGACGCAGGTGGCGGCGATCAAGCGGGTGCAAGCCTATAGTAGAAATCCTGATAAGCGCCGCGCCTTCTGCGAAAAGATGTCGGCTGAACTGGGCATCGAGATGATCCCGGTCGATTCGCCCGAGGCGGCATTGGCGGAGGCCGACATCGTTGCCACGATCACCACCTCGCCCGAGCCTGTCTTTGCTGGCGCCTCCCTGCCCGATAAACCCTTGCATATCAATGCCATGGGCGCCCATTATCCCTGGGTGCGCGAAATCGACGAACGCACGGTGGTCAACAGCCGCGTCTTCGTTGACGAAATCAAGCAGAGCTGGGCGGAAGAAGGCGAAATCATCATGCCGCTGGAAGCGGGCGCCATCAACAAATCGCATGTCATTGGCGACTTGGGCGCGCTGGCCGCCGGCAGCATACCCGCGCGCCTCGACGATACGAAATGGACGCTCTTTCTCTCCGGCGGAACAGGCATCGAAGATGTGTCCGTCGCCAGGCGACTCTATGATAAGGCCGTCGCGCGCGGCATCGGTACTGAGTTCCAATTTAATCGACCATACGAATACGAATTGTAAGGAGAAGACAACCATGCTCACCCACGATGCCCTGAAGCGAGATACCGCCCGCCGCGTCAAACGCGTGCAGGGTATGATGAAGGACAAGGACCTTGATGTCATCATCATCACCGGGCAGGCGATGCCCGGCGGCATGGGCGGCATCCGCTACTTGACCCACGCCCATCTATGGGGCGGCGTCGCCTATGCCGTTCTCGGCGCCGATGACCCCTATCCCTGGCTGCAAGTCTGGAGTTCTTATCAAGCCGTCTGGAGCCGCAACGAGACCACCACCCTGCCCGAGCGCGTGTTATCGCCTTATGAAGACATCGTCGCCGCCACCGCCGCTAACGCCAAAGAATACGCGACTGGCAGCAAACGCATTGGCATGGTCAATATGGCCAAGCTGATGGGCTTGGGCACTTATCAAGCCTTTGTCAAGGAGTTGGACGGTTACGAGCTGGTCGAGGTGACGAACGAGTTTAACGAGATCCGGCAGATCAAATCGCCCTTCGAGCTCGAAGCCATCCAGCAGAACGGCGCCATCCTCGATTCGGCGATGGATGTATTCAAAGATGTCGCCGGCGTTGGCGCGCGCTATTGGGATGTCTGCGCCGCCGTCGAGGGTTACATCAAATCCTTCGGCGCCTTCTGGGGGCGGACGAAGCTTTCAATCGATGGCACGCCCTATACCGTGCCCACTCCCAAAGACCTGCGCATGAGCCGCGACGACATCATCAACTTCGAAATCGTCTACGAATCGCCTTATGGCTACTGGCTGGAGATGACAAGCGTCTTCTCCTTTGATCCGCTGCCCGATGATGCGCAGGCTCTCCTTGACGGCTATCTGGCAGCCGTCGAAGCCTCATCGGCTGTGGCCAAAGCGGGCAATACTTTCCGCGATATCTCCGATGCCAACGACAAGGCATTACGCGATCGCGGCTTCCCGGTTGATGGCAAGCACACGCCCGATTGCCATAGCACCGGCCTCGATGGCAGCGATGGACCCAATTCGATGGGCGCGCCCGATTTCACGCTGCAGTCAAATATGGTACTCTCCTATCACCCGGGCACGGTGCTGGAGAACGATCGCGGCTTCTTGATCTCGGATAACTTCCTGGTGACGCCCGAGGGCGCCGTCCGCCTCTCGCCCCATCACGCCGATCGCTACTATATGCAGCTGGAGGCTTAGACCAGCCGCAACAGAACAACAATGTAGGGGCTGCCAATCTGGTCGCCCGCCCGCGCAAACGGGAATATGTAGGGGCGACCCCCGGCTCGCCCAAAAAAGGAGCGCCACCATGTCCAATCAAACAGCCGTCTCAATCATTGGCGAATTTGTAGCAAATCGCCGCTACGAAGACCTTAGCGATCTCGCCATCACCCGCGCGCGCCAGGTCACGCTTGATTTCATCGGCACGATGCTGGGCGGATACCAGACCGAGCTGGGCGCGCTCGCCGCGGATTATGCCGCGCAAATGCAGCCGGGCGATGCGGCTTCAATCGTCGGCGATGGGCGGCGCAGCGCGGTCGAAGGCGCGGCTTTTGCCAACGCCACCATGGGCAAATTCCTCGGCATGGACGACTCGCATCGCACCGCGGGCCACGTCGCCTCGCAGCTTGTGCCGGCCGCGCTGGCGCTGGGCGAGACGCTTGGGCTCTCCGGCGAGCAATACATCCTGGCGCTGGCGGTTGGCTACGATGTGATGGACATGATCCATTCCGCCGTCGACGGTTGGCAGCGCGAACGCGGGCTCGATCACAAGAGCCAAGCGGGGACGTTGGGCAGCGCGGCGACCGCAGCCAAGGCGCTGGGCTTATCCGCCGAGAAGACGACCCAGGCCCTGGCGCTGGCGATGGACATGGCCTGCGGCACCGAGCAATACGTTTGGGATGCCGGCAGCTGCGACACCAAAGACCTGCTCGCTGGCTACGGCGCGCGCAACGGCATCCACGCCGCCAAAATGGCTGACTTCGGCTTTCGTGGACCGCCCGGCGCCCTCGATGGCGAATACGGTTATTTCCACGCTTTTGGACCTGGGTATGACCCCGCCTTCCTCGAGACGATGGATGGCGAGGCTTTGGCGCGCACCGGCTTCAAACCGCATGCCGGCTGCCGCCATGTTCACTCTTGCGTCGACGCCACGCATGACCTGCTCAAGTCCGGCGCGCCCGATCTCGCTGCCATCACCGCCATTGAAGTCGATACCTACCTGGAAGCGATCACACCCGAGTTCCGCGTCAACTACGAACCGCAGACGGTCGGTCAAGCCGGCTTCAGCCTGCCGGTCACCGTCTCCGTCATCTTGACGCGCGGCAGTTGGTTCCGCGAAGATATCGAAACTTTTGACGAGCCGGAACAGCGGCGCCTGCGTCAATTGGTCAAGGTCGGGCTCGACGAAGACATCCAGGCTGGGCACCCCTTGACAAACGGCTGCGAAGTGCGCATCAAAACTGATGACGGCGCGCTATTCAAAGGGCGCGTCGAATTTGCCAAAGGCGAGCCGGAGAATATGCTGACGGAGGCCGAATTCGAAGAGAAGTTCCGCTACCTGGTCGGCGATATGCTGACGCCTGATCAAATCGCGCTCATACTGGATCGCTGCAGCGCCCTGGAAAATCTCACCGATGTCGGCGAACTCGTCCAGCTCACCGTCCCGCAGCTTGAACTGGCGCTGAAGTAATGGCCCGCCGCCCATCGAGACCGTGTAGGGGCGAGCCATCGGGTCGCCCGCCTGCCAGGAGCAAATCTGTAGGCGCGACTCTGTGAGTCGTCCACCGGAGCAAAAAATGAAAATAACCAAGATTACATCCACAATTGTCAAGATCTCGCGCAGCCGCGATTTAGCGACCGCCTACGGCGTCTCAACCTCGACCAATACTGTCGTCGTAAAAATGCAGACCGACGACGGCATCACCGGCATCGGGCAGACGGTCTCGCCCGGCGCCTGGGGCGGCGACACGGTCGAGACTATCAAGCACCACATTGACGATCTCCTGGCGCCGGCGCTGGTCGGTGAAGACCCCTTCAATATCGAGGGGGCGCATCAGCTTATGTTCCAAGCCCACCGCAATGCCGTCAACGCCCGCACCGCGCTTGATTTTGCGCTATGGGATATCAAAGGCAAAGCGCTTGGCGCGCCGGTGTACGAATTGCTGGGCGGCGCGTGCATGCCCGGCGCCGTATGCCATGGTTTCGTCGAGCGGCAGGCGCCAGAAGCGATGGCGGCGCGCATTCAAGAAATGACCGCGGAAGCCGGCTGGACCTGGTATAAAACCAAGATCGGCTTCACCGTCGAAGAAGATATCATCTGGTACCGTCAATTGCGCGAATTGGTCGGCGACGAGATCCGATTTCAGCTTGACGGCAATACCGGGTATACTCTCGGCGAGGGGGTGCAAGCGCTGACCGCATTGGAGCGTCTGGGCGGCGTCGCGCTCTTTGAGCAGCCGGTGCGATATCTCGATGAGATGGCGCATCTGGCGGCGCGCCTGGAGACGCCCATTCAAGCCGACGAATCGACCGGCGGCGGCCCGCGCAGCGTCTACGAAATTGCGAGAGAACGAGCGGCGCATGTTTTGCATTACAAGATCCATCGTTATGGCGGCTTGCTGCCCTGCCAACGCATGTCGGCAATCGCCGAAGCCGCGGGCTTGGAGGTGTCGGTGGCGCCCTATTTCGATGTCATCGCCGCCGCCGCCGCGCACCTGGCCGCCGCCACGCCGATCGCCAAGTGGCCCGCCGGTTTCTCGGATATGACGGATTCGATACTCGCCGAGCCTTATGAACCCGACGGTCAGATACTCAAGCCGCCGCCGGGACCCGGGCTGGGCGTTGAAATTGATGAGGACAAACTCGCTTACTACGCCGCTCTGCAGTGACGCATTTGGCGAGAGTTCACAAGCGCGAGAGGAATAAGGAGGTCGCTATAGCCAAATTGTCTGCACGAATCATCTGTTAATATCTTGTCACGCAAACGCAGAAGGAGAGAACCGTGAAAACAGCAAGACTATTTCTACTTTTCAGCCTGGTCGCCCTCATCGGCGCCTTGGCGATTGTTCCGGCGACGGCGCAGGACGACATGTCCGAATTCGTCTTCGCCCACAGCGGGCCGATCCGCCCCATGGACGCCCACTCGCACTGGTATGGCTCCACCCACTGGATGCTGCGCCTATATTATGATTGCTTGATCGGGCGCGCGGCTGATGGCGATGGTTACGATGCCGAAGCGGCGCACAGCTGGGAAGCCGTCGACGACACCACCTGGCGCTTCCACCTGCGAGAAGGCAATACCTTCCACAATGGCGAGCCGGTCAACGCAGAAGCCATCAAGTGGAATATCGACCGCGTCCGCCACCCCATCGGCGATATCCCGCTCTACCAGCAATGGGCATTCGTCAAAGAAGTCATCGTCGTCGATGACCTCACTGTCGACATCACCACCGAACAGCCCCACGCCTACTTCGAGTATGACGTCAGCTACAATGGCTGCGAGTTGATACCGCCCGCCTACTTCGAAGAAGTCGGCCAGGAAGAATTCAACCGCAACCCGGTCGGCTCCGGTCCCTACACTTTGGTCGAATTCAGCGAGAATGACCGCTATGTCTTTGAGGCTTGGGACGACTATCACAGCGGAAGACCCGAAGTGGACCGCGTCGTATTCCAGGTCATCCCCGAGCCGTCTGCGCAGGTCGCCGCGCTGCTCGCCGGGCAGATTGACATGATGACTGGCGTGCCCGTGCCCGACCGCGAAAACCTTGAAGCGGCCGACGGCATCAGCCTGCTCTATGGCAGCGCGAACGTCATGTACCACTACTACGCGCGCTCCAGCACCGATGGCGGCGCCATGTCCGAGACCTATCCCGGTTATGAGCCGGCCACGCTGGATGTCAACGTGCGTAAAGCCATCAGCCATGCGCTCGATCGGCACTTGCTGGCGGAAGTGCACGGCGCCGCTGAGCCACGCCTGGCGCGCGTCTGCTCCTACTATCCGGAAGGCTTCGCCGACAAATACGCCGATCCGGATGTCATCGCTGAATGGTACGATCCCGATCTGGCGCGTGAATATCTTGCGGCAGCCGGCTACGCCGAGGGTGAAGGACCCACCATTTATATGGATTCCCCCGCCGTTGGGCGCGGCGGCAGCGCCAAGGAAGTCTCCGAAGTGGCCGCCGCCCTGCTTGAAGAAGTTGGTTTCACCGTTGACCTGACCGTCCGCGACGCCTCCGCATTCGCTGTTGAAGTACAGCGCAGCGGCAACAATCGCGAAATGATGCTGGCGGCGCTGGGCTGCGGCCCCGCTTTGCTGCCGCTCTTCTACCAATGCGACTGGTCCTCAGCCAATGACGCCATCTGCGTCGAGGAATGGGACGAAGTCGCGGACGCGATCCAGGTGACCATTGATATGGACGCCCGGCTCGATCTCTGGGAACAGTGGTGGGAACACTACATCGATTACGCGCAGACGATCACGGTCTTCGAGATCACCAATGTCATGGCGCTGAATACAGCCGAGTTCGATTTCTCGCCACGCGCCGACGGCTGGATGATCTTCCGCGGTCTTGCACACGCGGATATGTAATATAATCACCCCCCTCTAAATCTCCCCCCATCGCGAGGGGGGGAGACTTGGGTAGCGCGTTGCGGTTGGGTTATGATTCTGCCACATCAAAGTGTCAGTAGAACGTAACCGGAAACCGCGCTCGAATGCAGTCTGCCCCTCCCTGATGCTTCGGGGAGGGGGCCGGGGGAGGGGTTAGTTAGCAACCATGCGCGGATTCTTCATCAGCCGAATGGCGCAGTTGGTCGTGACCATGTTTATCGTATCCGTGGTCGTCTTCTTCATCCTGCGCCTCAGCGGCGACCCCATCCTGGTTGTAGCGCCCGATTTCTTCAGCGAGGAGCAAATCGAGCAAATGCGCAAGTTTTGGGGCTTCGACCGACCGATCGGCGAGCAATACCTCAACTTCGTCACCAAAGCGATCACCGGCAATTTCGGCAAATCGTATCTCGCGAAACGCCCGGCCATGGAGCTCGTCTTTGAACGCCTGGGCTACTCCTGGATACTGGCGGCGGCCGCGGCCGCCATCGGCTTAACGATCGCCGTTCCGCTCGGCATCCTTTCCGCCTTGAAGCGAAACAGCTTTATCGACTTGGTCATCACCTCGATGTCGTCCTTGGGCACCGCCATGCCCAGCTTCTGGCTCGGGCTCATGCTGATAATCGTCTTTTCAGTTCATTTGGGTCTGCTGCCCGTCTTTGGCGCCTTGGAAGCGAAATCTATCATCCTGCCCGCAGCCACGCTCGGCGTCGGTATGGCCGCCCGCCTTTCTCGCATGACCCGCTCCGCCATGCTTGAGGTGCTGAATCAGGACTACGTCCGCACCGCGCGCAGCAAAGGCTTGATGCACAAGACAGTCATTCTGCGGCACGCCCTGCGCAACGCCCTCATCCCGATCGTCACCGTATTCGGCTTGCAGCTTGGCTGGCTGCTGGGCGGCTCGGTTGTGGTCGAGAGCGTCTTCTCTTGGCCCGGCCTCGGGCGGCTGATGATTGACTCGATCAGCGTGCGCGATAATACAGTCGTGCAAGCCGGTCTGTTATTCTTTGCCTTGTCTTTTATTCTGATCAACTATGCGATTGATGTGATCTATATCATCCTGGACCCGCGAATCAAGTTCCAATAGCGTATGACGATGGCACCCACAGAAAGCGCGCAAGGCGCAAAAGACATTGCCATTGCCGACATGCCGGCCCGCCGCAGCCCTGCCCTGCAGCTTCTGTCCATCTTGCTCAAAAGCCCGGTCGGCGTCGCCGGCAGCCTCATCGTATCCGCTGTCGTGCTATTGGCTTTTATAGGACCGCTGATATCGCCTCACGATCCCTTGAACCGGAACATTCGCTCGCGCTTCAAACCCCCGGGTTTTGTTGATCAAAACGGCAACGTATACTCGCTTGGCAACGACCAGCTCGGTCGCGATATCTTTAGCCGCATCATCGCGGGCAGCCGCGTTTCCGTGCTGGTTGGCGTTGTTTCCGTCCTCATCTCGGGCACCATCGGCGTCATCTACGGCCTCATCAGCGGCTTTGTCGGCGGCATCATCGACAGCATCCTCATGCGCATCGTCGATGGCTTGCTGTCCATCCCCTTCATCATTCTGGTCATCGCCATATCAGGGGTCGTCGGCGCGGGTTTGTCCACGCTGATTCTCATTCTCGGCTTCACCGGCTGGATTACTTATGCCCGCGTCATCCGCGGCGAGGTGCTCAAAGTGCGCGAAATGGAATATGTCATCGCCGCTTACGCCCTCGGTCAAAGCCGCCTCAAAGTCATGTTTCTGCATATTCTGCCGAATGTCGTCGCCTCCGCTATCGTGCTGGCGGCGGTGCAAGTTGGCGTGACCATCCTGGCGGAATCATCGCTCAGCTTCCTCGGCTTGGGCGTCAAACCGCCGACCGTGACCTGGGGCTTGATGCTTTCCGATGGCCGGCAATACATCAACAGCGCCTGGTGGATGACCTTATATCCCGGCATCGCCATAACCATCACAGTGCTCGGCGTCGTCTTCCTGGGCGATTGGCTGCGCGATTTCCTCGATCCCAACGTCCGCGGCCGCGCCTGATGCCGCCACGCTTCCGCGTTCCCCGCTCGCGCGCAAACGAGACCCATCGGGCAATGCGCGCTGAAATCATCGCCGCCCTCGAACCCATTCTCTTCGGCGATTATCGCCAGAGCTACGCCATCCGCGCCGAGCTGGAGAATGCCTTCGCCGCCGAGGTTGGCGCCAATTTCGCCGTCGCCGTCCATTCCGGCACGATCGGGCTCTTCCTCGCCCTGCGCGCTTGTGATATTGGACCCGGCGATGAAGTGATCACCGTCGCCAATTCGGACATTTCCACCACCGGCGCCATCAGCCAATGCGGCGCCACGCCTATTTTGTGCGATGTGCTCGAAGACGACTACACCATTGATCCCGCACTCGTCGAAGCGCTGATTTCACCCAAGACGCGCGCCATCCTGCCGGTCGATCTGCACGGTCACCCGGCGAATGTCAAGACGCTGCGTCCTCTCGCCGACCGCCACGGGCTGAGAATCGTTGAAGACGCCGCGCTCGCCACCGGCGCCCAGGACTACGGGTTGCCCTTAGGCGCCTTCGCCGATGTCGCCATGTTCAGCTTCGCGCCCTTCAAACCGCTCGGCAGCGCCGGCAATGGCGCCATGGTCGTAACTGATGACGACGCCATTCACGACAAGCTGCGGCTTTTATCCAGCTACGGTCACAGTGACGTGGCTGTGTCTACGCGCCACCCCGCCGCCGACGTCCCAGCCGGCTATCAAGACTACATCGCCGAAGGTTACAACGTCCCGCTTGATGGCTTGCAGGCCGCGCTCGTATTAAAAAAGCTGCCCCACCTGGGCGAGTGGACTGAGAAACGCCAAGCTATCGCCGCCGCCCTGGAAGCGGGCTTCGCCGATACCGCCGCTCATACGCCGCGCTTCCGCCCCGAATCCGCGCCTACATTCCGTTCCTACGCCATCCGAGTCGACTGCCAGGACAAGCTGCACAGCGCGCTGCGCGATGCTGGCATCGAAGCGGTAATCCATTACGCGCCGCCAATTCATCGCTACACCGTCTACGCCGGAAGCGGCAGTGTCTACGCGCCACCCGGTCTGCCTGGGGCGGACAATCTGCCGGTGACCGACATGCTCGCCCGTCAATACGTCAATCTGCCCGTCACACCCGAGCTGACGGCGGATGAGGTAAACTACATGATTGAGACAGCAAAAGAACTCTTACAGGATATGTAGGGGCGAGCCTTGGCTCTCCCGCGAAGTAGAATATTGCGGCATCCCGCTGGCTCGCCCCCCATAAAGGAGAAACCTCATGACCCTCCTCGAACAAATCACCGATTACACGCTTAACCTGCGCCTGGACGACATCCCGGATGAAGCGCTTGACCTGGCGAAGACAATCGTCTTTGATTCAATCGGCACTGGCTTGGGCGGCTATCAAGGGGAGCTTGGCGCGAAAGCGGCGCGCTACGCCACCACGATGATGCCCGGCGACGAGGCGACCCTCCTCGGCAGCGGCGAGCGCGCATCGTTGGAAGGCGCCGCCTTCGCCAACGGGGTCATGGTCAAAATCCTGGGTATGGACGACTCGCATCGCTCCGCAGGTCATATCGCCTCGCAGATCGTGCCGGTTGTCCTCGCTGCCGGCGAAGCCTACGGCGCATCCGGCGAAGACACGCTCGTCGCTATCATCGCCGCCTATGATTTCGCTGTGCGCGTGGGCCGCCAGGTCCGCCCGATGCAGCGCGCCCGGGGCCTTGATCTCAAAGGCACGCTCGGCGCGATATCAGCCGCCCTCGCCGCCGCTCGCTGCGCCCGATTCAACCGTGAAGACACGATCAACACGGTCGCCCTCGCCGCCGACCTGGCATCGGGCACGGAGCAATACGTCTACGAAGGCGGGCCCTGCGATACCAAAGACCTTATCGCCGGCTTCGCCTCACGCAACGCCGTCTTCGCCCTGCGCCTGGCGGAAGCGGGCTTCGATGGTCCGCAAGGCGCCCTCGACGGCGAATACGGCTTCTTCAGCGCATTTGGCGATGGCTTCGATCGCGCGACTTTCGCCGACCTCGGCGACGACTTCGCCATCCTCGGCACCGGCTTCAAACCACATGGCGGCTGCCGTCACACGCATCAAGCGATCGACGCCGCGCAAGCGGTCCTGGCGCAAGGACCACTCGATACCACGGCTATTGAAGGCATCACGCTGAAGACTTACGACTACGCCACCCGCCCCAGCTTCCGCGTCGATCCCAACCCGCCATCGCGCGAGGTCGCCGGTTTGAGCATCCGTGTTTCGACCGCCGTCGCCCTCAAGCAAGGAACCGCTTGGCGCCACGACTTTGCTCTTTGGGACGATCCCGAAGTGCGCCGCCTGCGCAATCTGATTGATGTACAAGTCGATAGCGATATTGAAGCGCGCTACCCTGATTTGAACGGCTGCCGTCTGCAAATCACGCTGGCTGATGGACGCGAGCGCGAAAGCTACATTCCCAATATGAAGGGCGAGCCGGAGTTCCGGATGACCGATGGCGAAATGCGCGAGAAGTTCCACATGCTGACGCGCGAACTCTTCCCGCAAGAACGCGCAGATGAGATTTATGCCGTCTGCAACGACTTGGAATCACTGAGTCATATCGGCGAGCTGACAGAGCTATGCGCCGCCGCTGAACTCGTGATCGCCTAGTCGGCCGGGCTAAGAATGTAGCAACCTTTATCACCAGCCCGAATGAAACCGCTGACGACATAACCTTTCGCCAGCAATTCGATCATCGCCTCGCGCAGATGCAGCTGCCAATGCTTGGCGCGCTCGATATCGCGCCGCTTCAGTTCAGTGATATTCGTCGGTATCTCAATGCCGTAAAGCGCTTCGCCAATCACCTCCGGCTGCTTGCGGCGAAGCTCGCCAGCCGCATCCACATACACCAGTTTGGCAAGGTCTGCCGGTTTGAAAACGGGATCTGCCCCGCCTTCAACTTGGCCGGGAGCGGGATCTGGAGGCGGAATATCCAGCCGCCACTGCGCCTCCAAACGGTCGCTGGCTAAACCGGCATTCAGTCCATCCTGCATGTCGCCATAATGATTGGCAGAGTAAATCCGCGCCGTCACGCCCAGGCGATTGAAGTTGAAGTTGGCGTTGCCCGCCTGCAGCGGGTCGAAAGTCCAAGCCATCCAGCGGTAGCCAGCCGCCAGCGCCCAAGCCCGCTGCGCCTGCTTGAGCCGGTAGCCAATGCCCCGCCCCTGGAATGCCGGATGCACCGCCGCCATATGCGACCAGAGCCATAACTCGCCAGCCCGCGGCGCCGCAAACCCGAAACAGAAGCCCACCAGACGCTCGCCCGCCAGCGCCCCGAAGACGGCGCCGCCGCTATGGACAATTGCCCGCAGCGTATGAGGCGAGGCTGCTTCAACTTCGCGCATGCCCCAGACGGCGAGCTGCAACTCGACAGTCGCGTTGAGCGCCGGCATTGTTGTCAATTCGCTTATCGTTATTGCGTCAGTCATGGACGAGTCGTAACTGCGCGGTCAGAGCCCTGCAATCATAGCAAGCGCCGCGGCAAATGGCAAAGCGTCCGCGCGCCATGTTAGAATCAGCGCTCAACTTCCTGGGAGCTGAGCGCGGCAATGTGTCAGTCGTGTTTCGCCGCGCGCTGGAGGAGCGACAACTTGCCGCATGATGCGCCCTGCCTCTCTGTGCTTGACGCCATCGGGAACACGCCCCTTGTCGAGCTATCGCGCGTCGCCAGCGGGCTAGACGGGCGCATCTTCGCCAAACTCGAATTTCTCAACCCCGGCTATTCCAAGAAAGATCGCATCGCCCGCCAAATGATCGAAGAGGCGGAAGCGGCGGGCGCGCTCCACCCCGGCGATACCGTCGTCGAGTTGACCAGCGGCAATACCGGTACCGGGCTGGCAATCGTCTGCGCGGCAAAAGGCTATCAATTCGTCGCGGTGATGTCGCGCGGCAACTCGATTGAGCGCGCCCGAATGATGGCGGCGCTCGGCGCTGAAGTCGCGCTCGTTGATCAATGCCCCGGATCGACGCCGGGCGAAGTATCCGGCGCCGACCTCGCGCGCGTCGAAGAGAAAGCGCGAGAGATCGTGCGGGAGCGCCGCGCCTTCCGCGCCGACCAATTCCAGCTCGCCGGCAACGCGCGCGCCCATTACCAGCACACCGCGCCAGAAATCATGAAACAGTCCGGCGGCATCGACGCCTTCTGCGACTTCATCGGCAGTGGCGGCTCATTCGCCGGCTGCGCCCGCTACTTCAAAGCATGCGACCCGGCGATTCAATGTTACATCGTCGAGCCAGCCGGGGCAGCCGCCTTTGCCGGCGACGCGGTTACGCGCCCCAACCACAGAATCCAGGGCGGCGGTTACGCCATGCGCGACCTGGCGCTGGTCGATCGCGCGCTGGTCGATGGCTGCCTGCAGGTCAGCGATGCCGACGCCATCGAGATGACGCGCCGCCTCGCCAAAGAAGAAGGGCTCTTCGCCGGCTATTCATCAGGCGCGAACCTGGCCGCCGCGGCACAGCTGTTAGGCGGCGCGCATAAGGGGGAGCGCATCGCTATCTTGCTCCCCGATTCCGGCTTGAAATACCTCAGCACAGATCTGTGGAGTTGAGCCATGAGCGAACCAAAGCCAGAAGGGGATATCGTCCGCTGGATCCGCCTGCAGCATGAATCCCTCTCGCCCAGCCAGCGCAAGGTCGCCCGCTTTCTGCTGCAAGGCGGCATCGGCGTCATCCATCTGACCATCACCGAAATCGCGGAGGCGGTGGGCGTCAACGCGTCAACGGTCGTGCGTACGGCGCAGGCGCTCGGCTTTGAAGGCTTCCCCGAGTTGCAATCGAGTCTGCGCGGTCAATTCCTCAATCAAGCGAAGATCGCCCAGCGCATGCAGATTGGTTCGCAGCAATTGCTGGACGAGCTCTCAGCCGCTTCGCAGGAAGAGGCGCACCTGCTCAACACCGTGCTGCGCGATGAAGTGCAGACCCTGCTTGATTTGCCGCAGCACGTGCCCACTCACATCTTCGATCAAGCCGTCGATATGGTCGATCAAGCGGCTCATGTCTATATCATCGGCTTGGGCTCCTCTTTCCCGCTCGCGCTCAATTTCGGCATTGTATTGCGTTACATCCGGCCCGAGACAACGGTGCTGACGCCGGGCATCGACCCCATCGCCGCTCAGTTGACCCCGCTTAAATCGGGCGATCTGATCTTTTCACTCTGCTTCGCCCGTTACACGCGCGAGACGCTGACCGCGATGGATGTGGGCAGGCAGCGCGGCGCCGCCGTGTTGACCGTCACCGACAGCCATGTTTCGCCAGCCGCCACCCGCTCCGACCTCGCGCTGATCGTGCCCTACCGTCTGCGCCTCTACAGCAATACCGTGGCGCTCTTCGCCCTGCTCGACGCCATCCTCGGCGCCCTCTCGCTGCGCTATCCGGAGAAGACGCGCGAACGGCTCGAAAGCCTTGAAGAACTGTACAAGCAGTTCAACCTGCTCACGCTTGACGACAACTAAGCGAAACGAGGCGGCGGACGTCGCGGCAAGACGCCCCTACATCTGGTGATGACTTATGGCGGGGACGGATGGGCTTAAGCTCGGACGTTTGGATCAAGCGCGTCTCGCAGGGCATCGCCGATGATATTCAAAATCAGCACCACCAGCGTGATCGTCATGCCGGGGAAGACCGCCATCCACCACTGCGTCCTTAAGTAATTGCGCCCGTCAGCAAGCATCGCGCCCCACTCGGGCGTCGGCGGCCGCACACCCAAGCCGAGGAAGCTCAAGCTGGCGCCGGCCACAATCGCGCCCGATACGCTAAGCGTGGTCAAGACGATCATGGGACCCAGCACGCCGGGCAAGATGTGGAAAAACATGATGCGCAGCGAACCCGCGCCCATGCCGCGCGCCGCCATCACATACTCCATCTCGCGAATCGACAGCGTGATGCCGCGGATCAAGCGCGAAAATGTCGGCAGCGAGAAAAAGGCGATGGCGATAATCACATTGTTCATGTTGGATCCCAGCAGGCTCACCAGCCATATCGCCAGAATCAAAGCAGGGAAAGCCAAAATCAAATCCATCACCCGCATGATGCCATTATCGGCTGCGCCCCCGAAAAAACCGGCGATCAAACCGAGCGGCGCGCTGACGAGGACAGCCAGCCCAACGGACAAAAAGCCGACTTGCAGCGATACGCGCCCGCCATAAAGGACGCGGCTCATGATATCCCGCCCCAGCTTGTCGGTACCGAAGGGATGCAGGCGCGACGGCGGCTGATTGCGCTCGGGCGTATTTTTGCCGATTGGGTCGTAGGGCGTCACCTGCGGCGCGAATATAATCGCCAACAGCATCAGCAGCAGGCAGCATAAGCCAAACAGCGCCACGCGGTTGCGGACGAATTTCAGCAGCACCAGCTGATACAAGCCGGAGGGGCGCCCGCGCTCGGCGACCCGCTTGATCTCAGGCATAGCGGATCCGCGGATCGATGAAGGCGTAGATGATATCGACGATCAGATTGACGAAGACGAAAGAAGCCGCCACCAGAATCACCGTGCCTTGAATCATCGGATAATCGCGATTGCTGATGGCGTCAATCGCCAGCCGCCCGACGCCGGGCAAGCCAAAGATGCTCTCGGTGATTATTGCGCCGCCGAGCAACCCGCCGACAGACAGCCCCACGACCGTGATCACCGGTATCAGCGTATTCCGCAGCGCATGACGCACGAGCACTTGCCGCTGCGCCAAGCCTTTCGCGCGCGCCGTGCGCACATAATCGGCGCTCAGCACTTCGATCATGCTCGAGCGCGTCAAGCGGGCGATCAGCGCGCTCTGGCCCACCGCCAGCGTCGCCACCGGCAGCACGAAATGGCGCCAGCTGCCCGCGCCTTGCACCGGCAGCACGCGCAAGCCCACCGAGAATATCAGGATCAGCATCAGCCCCAGCCAAAAGGTCGGGATGGAAAAGAAAAACACGGTCAGCACAATGCCGATGTTATCGATCCAGGTGCGCTGGTGGACGGCGGTGATGATGCCGATGAGCAAGCCGATTGTTGTGCCGACGGCGACGCTGAGTAAGGTCAACGTTACCGTGAAAGGAAAGGCTTTGGCGATGACCCCCATAACCGGCTCGCGAAACTTGACCGAGCGCCCCAGGTCGCCACCGGCGAAGTTGCGCAGAAAGATGAGGTACTGCTCGAATACGGGCCTGTCCAGCCCCAGCTTGCGGCGGATGATCTCGATCTGCTCCGGCGACGCCCGATCGCCAGCCATGATCTGAGCCGGATCGCCCGGCAGCGCCACCCGCAGCATGACAAATACAACGGTCGTCACCGCCAGGATCAAGGGAAAGGCGATGGCAATCCGCCGCAGGATGTACTGGCTCAACTAAAAGTGTCCTTTGCTCGTTTTCCCCCACCCTACGCTCCCTCCCCCAAATTGAGGGAGGGACTTAACCACTCAGCATAATACGTCTTTCTCCCCTTCCCTCTTTATGGGGGAAGGGGTCGCGCCGCGTAGACACTGGCGGTTGGGCTTGGGGGTTCTCCTACTCCGTCTCAAAGTAGGCGTTCCAATAGAGGAAGCTCGTATCCGGGTGGATGCGCCAATTCATCAACTCGGCGCGTACGCCCGTCAGCGCTGGCGGCACCGCCAGATAGACCCAGGGAGACGCCTCGATGATGTATTCGCTCACAGCCGTCACCGCTTCATAACGCAGATCCGGATCCAACTGCGAATCCGCCGCGACCAGCAACTCGGTTAATTCGTCAGTCGAGAACCAAGCGCGGTTGCTGCCGCCCTTGCGCTCGGGATCGAAGAAATAGGTCAAGATGCTCGGATCCTGATAGCCGTAGAGCAGCAGGAAGAGATCATGCTCGCCGGTGGTCGTCAGGTCGATCAACGCCGAGAATTCCAGTACGTCTATCTGCAGCGGAATGCCAACTGCGCGCCACTGCGCTTCCAGCACTTCCGCCTGCCGCAGCCACTCATCGGGCGACGCAGTCGCCAGCGGCACCGTCCAATCGTTGCCCTCCGGGTCCTCGCGCAAGCCATCGCCATCGGCATCGACATAACCAAGCTCGTCCAGCATCCCGCTGGCTTTCTCGGGGTCAAAGCTTGGGGCGGTCGCGTTCAGATCGGGATTGTGCCCCCAGATAGTCGGCGGCAGCGGCTGATAAAGGGGATCGGCCAGGTCGTCCCAAGCCAGCGTCACAAATTCCTGACGATCAGTGGCGTAGGCAAAAGCGCGGCGCAAATCGGGATTCGTCCAGGGATCCTTTGATGTGTTGAAGCCGACATAGCGGATCTGGCTCAGTTTCGCCACGTGCACATCTATATCCGGGTTGGCTTCGGCATCAGCCAGGTTTTGCGTTGGGATGCCGGCGAGCGAAATCTCGCCCGTCTCCAGAGCGGCCAGCACCGTCTGCTCCTCGCCGATGAAGAGAATCTGCAATTCATCGAGGAAGACCGGACCGGGGTGATCGTACAATTCGGGCGGCGCCCAGGTGAAATCAGGATTGCGTTCAAAGAGCGCGTAATTGTCGGTGACCAATTCCTTCAAGATGAAGGGTCCGCCACCGACCGGGTTGGTGCCGAAGTCGTCGGGCCCAATGGCTTCATAGGCGGTCGGCGAGACGATTTCCAAGCCAGCCAGCACGAAGAAAAGCGGCGCGTGCGGCGAGTTCATGTGCATCGTAAAGCTGTAGTCGTCGTGGACCTCAATGTTATCCAGCAGCGTGATCAGGGCGCGGCCCGTCGAAGCGGTCGATTCCGGATCGGCGTACTTCTCCAGGTTCCATTTCAGCGCTTCCGCATTGATCGGCGTACCATCGGTGAAGCTGGCGTTATCGATCAGATTTATCGTCAGCGACTTGGAATCCTCAGACACTTGCCAGCTGTCGGCCAAGTAGCCGACATAGCTCATATCCAAGGCGCGCGAGAACAAGGTCGGGTAGAGGGCGTAATGGGGCCAACTATGCCAGGATGATACAAATGGATCGAAAGAAGTGTTGGAATTCGCGTCCGCCACCACCAGCCGCCCGCCCTTGCCCGCCATAATGTCATCTTGCGCAAACGCGGCGCCGCTCAGTGAAATCAAGGTGATCAGAAGCAGAAGCAGCACTGCTTTTCTTGGCTTGTACACGTCTACATCCTCCAAATATGGTTCAGATTTACCAAGAGAATTCATCCCGCGGATTGTCGATGCGCCCTCCCCTCGCCGCTTAGGCGATGCCTGCAAACTCATCGTAGACGGCGCGGCCAATTTCGCCCATCGCCGTCTCAACTATGAATACCCGCTGGTGATGCGCCGCTGGCTTCTTCCAATACGGCGCTTCGTCCCAGGCCACAAACAGCGACAATATCACATGATTCGACTCGCTGATGCTGATGATACCGCAGTCGTTGCGGATGCCGCCAATGGTGCCTGTCTTGTGCGCCACCTTTGTGCCCAGCGGCAGGAAGCGCGACAGACGCACATTGAATTGCTGCTTGCGCAAGATATCGAGCGCGACCGCCCGCAGATCTTCCGGGAACAGGTCGCCATACATTAAATACAGCAATTCATTCATAGCCTTGGCTGTGCTAACGTTGTTCTCCGGTCCCTTGCTGAAACACAAGCCATCCCGCAGAATATCATTTTCTATCGTCCATTTTTGCAGCGCTTCCTGCGGCAAATCGGCCACGTCCGGCGGGAAGGCCTGCCGCAGCAGATCTTTGCAATTCAGCTTGAAGAAGATCTCCCGCAGCCCCAGTTCGTGCATATAAGTTTCGATTGCCGCCGCGCCGCCCAGATAATCCACTATGATGTCGGTGGCGGTATTATCGCTGATGATGATCATCAGCGTCAAAAGATCGCGTACGGAAGGCTGCAAGCCGCTTTCGAAATAGGGCAGGATGCCGCTGCCCATGCTCTTGTCCGCGTCAGCCAGGGGCAGGCGCGCGTCAAGGCTGATCGTTCCTTCCGCCAGCTGTTTGCAGGCGGTCGCCAAAATCGGAATCTTAAAAGCGCTCGCCATCGGGAAGGGTTCGTCGCCATTCACATCCAGCTTGGCGCCCGATTCGATATGCCAGACGGCGACGCCGGCTTCAATCTCCGCGCCGCTGATGATTGTCCTTATTCGTTCGACCAGGCTCATCACGCCATCACCTTCCCGTACGGATAATTCTCGCTCCAGCGTCGCTTCGCTTCTTCCAGCCGGTCCCGTTGCACCTCGACGCCGATGCCATAGCCGTCGGGGATTGCCAGCGTACTGTCTTCGCCCAGCACAAAAGGCGGCTCGCTGATGTCGGCGGCGAAATAACGATCGGTCGCTGAGATATCCGAAGGCAGATTGACCGCCGGCAAAGCCGCGAAAGCGACATTAGCCGCCCGTCCGACGCCCGTCTCCAGCATGCCGCCAATCCACAGCGGCAAGTCATGCTCGACGCAGATGCGATAAATCTCCAGGCACTCGGTAAATCCACCGACCCGCGCCGGCTTGAGATTGAGGATGCCGAGCGCGCCCACCTGCAGCGCGATATTCAAATCGCTGGCCGACTTAACGCTTTCATCAAGGCAGACGCGCGTCTTCAAACGCCGCTGCAAAATGCCATGCGCATAGATGTCATCATGAGAAAGCGGCTGCTCGATCATCAGCAGATCATGCTTGTCCAAAGCCGCGAGATGCTCGGCATCTTCAAGTGTATAATCGCTGTTGGCATCGAGCATCAGCAGGGTGTCGGGAAACTCGGCTCTCACCGCGCGCGCCACTTCGATATCCCAGCCGCGCTTGATCTTGAGCTTGATGCGCCCATAGCCTTGCGCCAGGCGCTGCCGCACGACATTGATGGTCGCCTCCAGCGATGGTTGGATCCCAATGCTGACGCCGACAGTCGCTCGCCCTTGGGAGTCGTGCCCTTCCGGCGCGTACATCGCGAAGCAGTCGGTCAGGCGCATCGCATTGTGCTTGGCGAAGGCATCCCACACCGCCGCTTCCAGCCCGGCTCGCGCATGATGATTGCCTCTAAAGCGCCGAATCAGCGCGGGAACCTCGTGTGGATCGCTGATGGTCGCGCCGATCAACGCCGGCGCCATGAACTCCGCCAGAATGTGCAGCGCCGTTTCAGCCGTCTCGCAGCCGTAACCGGGCCAGAACTCGATCGAGCACTCGCCCCAGCCGACCACCCCCGCCTCGGTCCTCAACTCCACCAGCAGCGCCACTTTGTCGGTCTCGGCGCCGAAGCTGGTTTCAAAGGGCGAAAGATAGGGCAAGAGAACGGTATGCAGATCGATGGATTGTATCGTAATCGCTTTCATGTCGGCATCCTTTGATTGCTTCAGCGTGATGGACGGTCGGGAGAGAATGAGGCTGATTATAACAACTGGACTTGCTTTCGCAAAAGGCGTTGCAACATTTCTTGCGCTTCGGCTGTGAACCGTCTATATTCTGGGATACTTGAAGTTCTTGGAGCGGCGCCCATGAGAGTCTTCGCTGGCGGCATCGAAACCGAAACCAACACTTTCTCGCCCATGCCCACTGGCATGGCGGATTTCAAAGTGATCCGCGCCGCTGAACTGGACGCGAGCGCCGATCTAGGCGGATTCGGCGGACCCTTCAATATCTTCCGCCGCCGCTGCCAGGAACGTGGCTGGGATTATATCTTCAGTTTGTACGCTTCCGCCCAGCCTGCCGGCGCCACCGTCCGCGCCGTTTACGAAAGCCTGCGCGATGAATTGCTCGCCGCCCTGGAAGCGGCGCTGCCGGTCGATATCGTCTTGCTGCCTTTGCACGGCGCCATGGTGGCGGAGGGCTACGACGACTGCGAAAGCGATATCGTCGCGCGCGTCCGTGAAATCGTGGGCGCCGATGCCAAGATCGGCGTCGAGCTTGACCTGCACTGCGACCTCACGCAGGAAACCATCGACGCCGCCGACGCCGTCGTCATCTTCAAAGAATATCCGCACATCGATATCAACGAACGCGCCGAAGAACTCTTCAGCATCATCGCCGATGCCGCCGAAGGAAGGACCAAGCCGACCATGGCGCTCTACGATTGCCGCATGATTGGCTTGTTCCTGACGCCCTTTGAGCCCATGCGCGGCTTCGTGGACGCCATGATCGCGCGCGAGAAGGAACCAGGTGTGCTCTCGCTCTCGTTGGCGCACAGCTTCCCCTGGGCCGACGCGCCCAGCTGCGGCGCCTATATGCTGGCGGTCACCGATGACGATCCGGCGCTGGCGGCGGCGCTCGCGCGCGAATTCGGCGAGAAGTTCTTCGCCACCCGTCATGCCACCGACCCGCCCTCGCTGCCCCTTGATGAAGCGCTGGATAAAGCGCTGGCGCTGGAATCCGGTTTGGCGGTGGTCGCCGATCAATCGGATAACGCCGGCGGCGGCGCGCCCAGCGATTCCACCTTTGTGCTGCGGGCGCTGCTCGAACGCGGCGCGCGCGATGCCGCCCTCGGCATGATCTGGGACCCGATCGCCGTCCGCGTCGCCATGTCGGCTGGCGAAGGGGCAGTGCTCGACCTGCGGCTCGGCGGCAAGATGGGACCAATGTCCGGCGACCCGCTCGATCTGCGCGTGACCGTCAGCGGCATCATCCCCGATATGAAGCAGCTGTGGACGCAGAGCGAAGGTCCCGTTGCCGTCGACTGCGGCGATTCAGTCGCCTTGAACTGCCAGGGCATAGACATCATCGTCAACAGCCAGCGCGGGCAAGTCTTCAGCCCGGTTGTCTTCTCCAACTTTGGCATCGATCCGCGGTCGAAGCGCTTGCTCGTCGTCAAATCAACCCAGCATTTCTACGCCGGTTTCGCGCCCATCGCCGACGAGATCATCTACATGGCTGGTCCCGGCGCCATCCCGCCCATCTTCACGCAGATCCCCTACCAGCGCGCCGACCTGAACAAATATCCCTGGATCGATGATCCCTTTGCAGACTGTGCACCCGATGGACATTGATGCGGTCATTGGACATAGATGGTACTTTATATGCTGAAGTAAACTGTAGTTGGGTTAAGACTTGTTGCTGGCTCTGTCGTTGGCGTCGCAAAGAAGTTATGGGGAGGTCCGCATGTCAACGCCACTTGTGCAAGAGTACGAATACTATCAAACCATTTGCGAAGACCTGGCCAAAGAACATGCCGGCAAGTACGTTGCAATAAAAGGTACGGAAATTCTTGGCTTCTATAGCAACTACATGGCAGCAGCCGAGGCTCTTTATGCCAAGCACGAGCAGGGCAGCGTGTTCATAAAGGAAATCAAAGCTGGCAAAGACGCGCTTCTGGGTATCATTCACACACCGGGAATCGTGGCGCTTAAATGACTCCTCGTTAGTACAGCTACACGAGGCGGTATGGTGGAATTGCGACTGCGCTGCTAACTCCATGTGCAGTTTTCCGATCGTGGCGCCCGTCTTCAGGGGGACCGCAACCAACCGCAGTCCAATATCAGTGCCTTTGGGATACAGGCGCTACGATCACCGCTGTTACCAAGCGCGTAGCAACTGACCTGGCGTTGCCAATAGAGGCGCGTATTTCAATCCAACATGCGGGCGGCGCTTCTACTGGCGTGCCTCAGCACTATGTGAATTTGCAATTGCCCAATGGCTTGGTGATCGTTGGCAGAGCCGTGGCGCAACTCCCGCTTATCAACTGTGATGTCTGGGTTGGAATGGATACCATATCTCTGGGAGACTTCGCGGTTTCCAATTTTGACGGTAGAACGACATTTACCTTTAGGATACCATCCGTCGAAGAGCTCGACTTCGTTGCTGAATCGGATTGAAAAAAGAGTTCGCGTATAGCTTCCAATGATAAATCGCTCGAAGCTTGAGTGCTTTTCCTAGAACCGCAATCCCTCATCAAAAAGACAGCGCCCCTGAGCCTTTGAAGGTTTGCGAAGTCAAGCACAAGATTCTCAATGCGATTTGGGGAGATTTGGAGGGACTATGAAAATCGCCGCCGCCGGCATCGCCATTGAATGCGCCACCTTTTCACCGTTGCCATCGGAACTCGCCGACTTTGATGTGCTGCGCGGCGACGCCCTGCGCCCACACTACCCATTCGCCGCTTCGTATCCGGATGTCGACTTCGCGCCGATCATGCAGGCGCATGCGGTGCCCGGCGGGGTGCTGCGCCGCTCCGTTTACGATGCTCTCAAAGCCGAGATCCTCGCCGGCTTAAGCGCCGCCGAACCTTGGGATGGCGTCTATCTCGATATGCATGGCGCGATGGCGGTCGATGGCATCGATGACGCCGAAGCGGATTTCATAAGCGCCGTCCGCGAGCTCGTGGGACCCGACGCGCTCATCAGCGCCAGCTACGACTTGCATGGCAATCTCTCCGGCGCGATTATGGAACAGCTCGATATCATCAGCGCCTATCGCACAGCGCCCCACGAAGACGCGCTTGAGACCCGCGCCCGCGCTTTCGATCTGCTGAATCAATGCCTACACGCGGGAAAGCGCCCGGTCAAAGCCTTCGTTCCTATCCCGCTGCTGCTCTCCGGCGAACGCACGATGACCATCGTTGAGCCGGGCAAGAGCGTCTACGCCGAAATCGAGAAAGTCATTGATGGCGAATCGGTGCTGGATGCTTCGTTGCTGGTCGGCTTCACCTGGGCCGATCAAGCGCGCAGCCAAGCAGCCGCGGTCGCCCTTGGCATGGACGAAGAAGCGACCTGGCGCGCCGCGCGCTGGCTGGCAGCCGCCTATTGGGATGCGCGGCACGATTTCAACTTCGGCGTCCCGACCGGCAGTACCGACGAGTGCATCAACATGGCGCTGGAATCAGAAGCGTCAACCGTTTTCCTCAGCGACTCGGGCGATAATGTGACCGGCGGCGGCGCGGGCGATGTGCCCTACGTGTTGGAGCGCTTGTTGGCGCATCGCGTTCCCAAGACGCTTTACGCCAGCCTGGCTGATGCCGCTGCGGTGGATGCCTGCTTCACTGCTGGAACCGGCGCAAGCCTGAGCCTGTCGCTGGGCGGCAAGCTCGACCCCGTGCACGGAAATCCGCTATCCGTCGACGGTACTGTCAAAACGCTGCATCAAAACGCGAGCGGGACCCGACAGGTCATACTCAACGTCGATAACGTGGACGTGATACTCAGCGAGCGACGCCTGGCATTCACAACCCTCGCGCAATTCAGCGAGCTCGGTATCGACCCGCTCGCCTACCGCGTCGTCTGCTTGAAGCTGGGTTATCTCTTCCCCGATTTTCAAGCCATCGCGCCCGAGGCGATCATGGCGCTAAGCCCCGGCGCCATCAATGCCCTGCCCGAGACCTTGCCCTTCCACAAGATCCAGCGCCCGATGCACCCCTTCGACCGCGAATTTGACTGGTCGCCTTGACCTACGCTGCCGCGCGCCATCGTCAGCAACGACGACCGTCGCGGAATTACTCCTATAATGATAGTGAAGGCGCAACGGGATATTGACCATGTCCAAAACTACGTATCGCCGTTTGCAATACGAGCTCAAGGCAATCGAACAAGACGGACTGTTCAAGCGAGAACGACTGATTACGTCGCCTCAATCTGGCGAGATCCGGGTGAGCCGCAACGGACGCGAACAATCAATCGTCAATCTTTGCGCCAACAATTACCTCGGTCTTGCCGACCATCCGGAGATCATCGCCGCGGCCAAGAAGGCAATGGATGAATATGGCTTCGGTATGGCTTCAGTGCGCTTCATCTGCGGCACGCTCGGCCTGCACCGCAAGCTTGAACGGCGGATCGCCGAATACCTGGAGATGGACGATGCCATCCTTTTCGCAGCGGCATTTGACGCGAACGGCGGCGTTTTCGAACCCTTGCTGACGGCGGAAGACGCCATCATCTCCGACTCGCTCAATCACGCGTCGATTATCGATGGCATTCGCCTATGCAAGGCAAAACGTTATCGCTTCGAAAACAACAACATGACGCATTTGGAGGCGCAATTGGAGCAGGCGGCTGCCGAGTCGCCTCGCACCATCGTCATCGCCACAGACGGCGTGTTCTCGATGGATGGAACCATCGCCAATATCCCCCGGTTGCGCCACCTGGCCGACAGATTCGATGCGCTGCTCCTGGTCGATGACTGCCATGCCACCGGCGTGCTCGGTCCGCAAGGCAAGGGCACAGCCGCCCATTTTGGACTGCAAGCCGACATCATCACCGGCACCCTGGGGAAAAGCCTTGGCGGCGCTGCTGGCGGATTCGTCGCCGCCGCGCAGCCCGTCATTGACATGCTGCGGCAGCGGTCAAGGCCTTATCTGTTTTCCAATGCGCTGCCGCCGATGCTGGTCGCAGGCGCGATAAAGGCGATAGAGCTCGCCCGAGCTGGCGATGATCAGAGAGCGAAATTGCGCCAGCATGCGCGGCATTTTCGCCAAGGCATGACCGATGTCGGTTTCCGCCTGCTTGACGGCGAGCATCCGATCATCCCAGTCATGCTTGATGAGGCGCAAGCGGCGCAAGACCTGGCGAATCGTCTGTTCGAGCTTGGCATCTACGTCACCGGCTTCTTTTATCCAGTCGTGCCAAGGGGCCAAGCTCGCATTCGAGTACAAATGTCGGCGGCGTTGAAAACCGAGCGCCTGAATCATGCCATTGCCGCGTTTGCGCAGGCTGGGCGCGAATTGGGGATCATCAGCGCCAAAGCAAGAAAGACACTTTAGCGATAAGGAGCAACGCCCGCCTACAGTGAATCAACCGCCTCCAAGCCCAACTCGCGTACCCGCGCATTGAAGTCCGAAACCGTCTCGCCCAAATCCGTCCGCGCGTAAGCCAACTGCCCGTCGAGCTCGTCGCTCAACTGCGCGAACACATCTCGAGCCTGCTGCGGCGGGGCATAATCGGCGCTGTCCACCGAGTCAAACAAGGCGTTGAACTTCTCGTGCAGTCCACTGGCATACAACTGCGACTCGGTGAAACCTACGTTGATCAACTCCGGCAAGCGCGCCTTGACCGCCGACGCAATCTCATCCGCAGCCGCCTTCAACGCTTCATCATCCGAGCGCGCCGCCCAAGCAGCCACCTGCCGTCGTAGCCGAACCAGCTTGTTAATCAACTCGTTATTCTGCGACAGTCGATCGCGTATCGCCAGCAGCACCTCGAACTGCCGCTCAAAGTCTTCCATGCTCGTCTCAATACGCGGATCAGCCCGCACTTCAAAGCGCTGACTCATGCTTTCCCCATCGACGACGAGTTCCGCGACATAATCGCCCGGCACAACCAAGGGGCCATCGGGGCGCCCCCACCAGCCGTCGACGCCGTCAACCGCTGTTGACCCCGGGCAGCGCATATTCCACTCGAAGCGATTGACGCCAGCAGCGGTAGACAGGGCGCTATGGTCGTCGCTGCTGAAACTGCGAATCAATTCGCCATCGGCTTTACGGAAATTAAGCGCGATCGCCTCTTGGCTGTCCGCCGCCAGGTGATACCAGAAGACGATGCCCTCGCGCGGATTGTGGCCCGCATTAAGAAAGATAGGCCGATCCGCCCCCGGGCGATTGGTGAAAGCGGCGACGCTCGTGCCGACGCCGCCGTAATTTACGGTATCGGCTGAATAGCGCTCATCCCAGCCGCCAAAGCCGGAATAGACGCGCATCCGCACTTTGGGCGCGGACGCAAACAGCTGGGCATTCCCGTCAGCGAACTGCCCCTGCGCCTGATGCAAGGGCGACAGGTCGTCTAGAATCCAGAACGAGCGACCGTGCGTGGCGACAACGAGATCACGATTCTTGATGATCAAATCGTGTATCGGGCAGACCGGCAAGTTGCCGCGCATCCGCCGCCAATTCGCGCCGTCATCAAAGGAGACATAGATGCCGGTCTCCGTCCCCGCGTAGAGCAAGCCGCGCCGATTTGGATCTTCGCGAATCACCCGCGTGAACTCATGCGCGGGTATGCCATCTGTGATCGCCGTCCAGGTCTCGCCATAATCGGTCGTCTTGAAGAGGTAGGGTTTGCAGTCGTCCAGCTTGTAGCGCGTGGCCGCGATATAAGCCGCGCCCACCTGATGCGCCGACGCGTCGATGATGCTGATCAGCGCCCATTCCGGCAGATCGGGCGGCGTGATCTCGCGCCAGGTTTCGCCGCCATCGCGCGATATATGCGCCAGCCCGTCATCCGTGCCCGCCCATAGCACACCCGCTTCATGCGGGCATTCCGCCAGCGCAAAGATATTGCAGTAGACCTCCGCGCCGGTATTATCCCGCGTGATCGGTCCGCCCGAGGGTTTGAGCTTGTCCGGGTCATTCCGCGTCAGGTCCGGGCTGATCACTTCGAAGCTGGCGCCCAGATTGGTCGAGCGATGCAGATGCTGGCTGCAAACGTAGAGCGTATCCGGATCGTGCTGGGAGAACATAATCGGAAAGGTCCACTGAAAGCGATATTTCATGCGCTCGGCGCCGGCGCCCCAGCCATAGAGCTCGGGCCAGGCGGTGATGATCCACTTCTGCCCGCTGCGATGGTTGTAGAGCGTCATCAAATCGTTATAGGCGCGCTGCCCGATGGGACCGGAGGCCACCACAATATCCGGATCATCCGGCTTGATGGCGATATAGCCGCTCTCGCCGCCGCCCGGCGCATACCAATCGCGCTCGTGAATCGCGCCGTCGACCGTCGCGCTGGGCAGGGTAATCGCCGTATTGTCCTGCTGCGAGCCATAAACGCGGTAGGGAAAGCGGTCGTCAGCGCAGACGTGATAGAGTTGCGCCGTCGGCTGGTTGTATATGGATGACCAGCTCTTGCCGCCATTGAAGGAAATGCAGGCGCCGCCATCGTTGCCGCGCGCCATGCGTTGGTTATCCGCCGGGTCAATCCAGAGCGCGTGTTCGTCGCCGTGCGGCGTCGGCATCGTCTCAAAGCTCGCGCCAGCGTCAACTGATTTCCACAGGCTGTAATTCTGGATGTAGACCGTATCCG
This sequence comes from Anaerolineae bacterium, assembly GCA_022820125.1. GTDB lineage: Bacteria > Chloroflexota > Anaerolineae > Aggregatilineales > Phototrophicaceae > UBA6055. The sequence continues at coordinate 84,284 of JAJEGA010000090.1, forward strand.
GGTCTTGCGTGTCGGCGGTGACGTGCATGTAATACCAGGGCCGCGTCCGCAGCAGCGATTGCTCGCTCAGGCGGATCCAAGTTTCGCCGTAATCATCGGAGCGGAAGACTGCGCCGTCTTCGGCTTCGACGCAAGCCCAAACGCGCCCCGCTTGCGCTGGCGAAACAGCCACGCCAATCTTGCCCAGGATGCCCGTTGGCAGCCCAGGATTACGCGTGATGTCCTGCCAGCTATCGCCGCCATCAAAGCTGCGCCACAAGCCGCTATCGGGACCGCCATTCTCCAGCTTGTGCGGATAACGCTGCGCCTGCCATATGGCAGCGAACAAAATCCGCGGATTATTGACATCCAGCGCCACATCGTGCGAGCCGGCTCTAGCGCTCTTGTAAAGCACCTTCTCCCAAGCGCCGCCGCCATCACGAGAGCGGTAGACGCCGCGCTCTTCGTTGGGACCAAAAGCGCGACCGAAAGCCGCCACATAAACATGGTCTGGATTGGACGGATGAATGACGATTTTGCCAATATGCCGTGACTCGCTCAAGCCGACATGCCGCCAACTCAAGCCGGCGTCGAGCGATTTGTAGACGCCATCGCCATGCGACACATTGCCGCGGATCGTGCTCTCGCCCGTGCCGGCGTAGATCACGTTGGGGTCGGAGGCGGACACCGCCAGCGCGCCAATCGCCGCTGTATTGAAGAAACCATCGGAGATATTGCGCCAGTATTGCCCGCCGTCGGTCGTCTTCCACACCCCGCCGGCGCAGGCGCCCATGTAGAAGGTCATCTTCTGCGAAACATCGCCGGCGACAGCCACCACCCGCCCGCCGCGATGCGGTCCGATGCAACGCCACTCCAGCTTGTCCAGCAGTTGGCTTCTGATTTCGTCCCGCATATCGTCGCCCATAAACCTGTTCCCTCAATTGAAGTCGTCAGCGAAGTTTAACCCTTGCAATTGGTCTTCGCCAGAAGCGCTCCATTCAGGGCAATGCGACAAAATGTAGGGACGCTCCTTGGGTCGCCCGTTGAAAATGGCCTGCAATTTGCGGGCGTTTCAGCGAAACGCCCCTACAGATTACGGAATGTGCGGGACAATTGTCATTTATCAGCGCAATTTTGGTTTGAAGCGAATGCTCTGCCTAAGCGCATCGCCATTTTTTTGTCCCCAATCGGAATCGTGTTATCATCTGACTGCGCATGACAACTACAAATTCAGACTCAAGGAGGCGCCGCGCGACCAATTGCTCCTATAGCATCTCAAATGTTAAGTCCCAACTTTACCGATAGGAGAAATGTACAAATGTCAAGGAAACTAATCCTTCTCACCGTCTTGCTCACAGCCTTCAGCGCGTTGGGCTTCGTCTCAAGCCAGGGCATGTACAACGAAGCGCCCGCCCTGGCCGAGATGGTGGCCGCTGGCGAGCTCCCGCCCGTCGACGAGCGCCTGCCCGCTGAGCCGCTGGTCATCGAACCGGTCGAAGAAATCGGCCAGTACGGCGGCACCTGGCGCCTGGTCGACAACAACGACAGCAACGGCTGGACGCAAATGACAATTGGCGTGGAGCCATTCCTGAAATGGAACCGCGATGTCAATGGCTTCCGCCCCAATATCGTGGCAAGTTGGGAATGGAATGACGACGCCACCGAACTCGCCGTCAACTTCCGCCAGGGCATCAAGTGGTCGGACGGCGATCCTATGACCGTCGACGATTATCTCTTCTGGTGGAACGATATGGTGCTCGATGAAGATGTGCCCGTGAACGCGCCCTTCGGCACCACCGTGCGCGGCGAGTTGATGTCCGTCGAAAAGGTCGACGACTACACGCTGCAGTTCAGCTTCCCCCATTCCAACCCGCTCTTCATGGAATACAAATCGCGCGGCGCCTACCATTCGTCGATCCATATCGTGCCGGAACATTATATGCGGCAGTTTCACCCGGCATACAGCGAGGCCGAGGATGCTACCGAATTGGTCAACCGCTACAACTTCGGCAGCCGCATGCACTATCCGGACAAACCGACGCTCTCCGCCTGGATGGTCGTGGATTATGTCGCCAGCCAGCGGCTGGTGCTGGAACGGAATCCCTACTACTGGAAGGTCGATACCGAAGGCAACCAGTTGCCCTATATTGACCGCCTTGATGTCGAGATTCCCCAGGGCAGCGCCACCGAACTGGTCGCCCTCAAGGGCATCGCCGGCGAGCTGGATATGCAGGTCCGCGATGTGAATCTGTTGGATGTGCCGCTCGTGCTGGAAAACCAGGAAGCGGGCGACTACCGCGTGATTATGTGGAGCCGCGGCGACTACGCCTGGCCCTGGATCATCCCCATGTACGACTATCCGGATGAAGGCATCCTCGACCTGATGTACATGAAGGAATTCCGCCAAGCCATGTCCCACGCCATCAACCGCGATCGCATCAATGAGATCACATCGCTCGGGCTCGCCACCGCCCGCCAGTTCTCCCTGAGCGCCGAGAGCCCGGAATTCCAGACGCCCGAGGGCCAGGCATTCTATCAGGAATGGGCAGCGTCATACGCCAGTTACGATCCCGAGCTTGCGGGCCAATTGCTTGATGGCATCGGCGTTGTCGATGCGGACGGCGATGGCTGGCGCGATCGGCCCGATGGCGCGGCGCTGGAGCTCATCGTCGATATCCCCGCCACCGACACCGGTTCCATCGACCGCATGGACTTGGTCAAGGAAGATTGGGAAGCGATTGGCTTGAAGACCGTGCTCAACATCATCGCCGGGGAAGTCGTGAGCGCGCGTCACCTGGCGGGCGAGATCATGATCCGCGCCTGGGGCAGCGCGGCCGCCTGGGGCTTGGTCTCCGCCGCGACCGTCTGGACGCCGATCGAAGGCGTAACCTACTCAATCGGAGGCGCGAGGATCGGCGATTATTACAACTCCGGTGGTGAACGCGGCGTGGCGCCGCGGCCGGGCTCCATGCTCGAGCAGCTTCAAGACGCTTACACCGAGTTGATCAGCATTGTCGATCCGGAAGAACGCACCGCCAAATTGCTGGAAGCCTATCAGATCCATATCGACGAAGGTCCTATCACCATCGGCACCATCGGTGAACATCCCAGCCCGGTCATCGTCAAGAACAACTTCCGCAATGTACAAGACTTCGGCTTGGTCGCCGGCTGGGACCTGGCTTTCCCCGGCACCGCCGACCCGGAACAGTTCTTCTTCGATCAAGACGGCTAAAAGCGCCCTTCCCCATCAAGCATTCTCCCCCTCTCTCGTTGTGGAGAGGGGGCCGGGGGGTGAGGGACGGATTGAAGAACTAACTCACCATGGCCAAATACATCCTGCGCCGCGTCGTCGCCATCTTGCCGACGCTGTTACTCATAACCATCTTCGGCTTCCTGGTCATGGAAGCGCCGGAGGGCGACTATGTCACCAGTTACATCATCCGCGAATACGGGCACGGAAACACCGAGGCGGCGAGGATTGAAGACCAGCTCCGCGAATTCCTCGCCCTCGACCGTCCGGTTTATGAGCGCTTTGTCACCTGGCTGGCGCGCTTTGCCCAAGGGGACTTCGGCGATTCCTTCGACCTGCGCCGCCCCGTCCGCGATATCATCAACAATCGCATCGGTCTCACTCTCACCATCTCGCTGGCGACCTTCGCCATTTCCTGGGGCATCGGCATTCCACTCGGCGTCTACAGCGCCACTCATCAATACTCTAAATCTGACAACTTCTTGACCACTGTCACCTTCGTCGGCTTGGGCTTGCCCGACTTTCTGCTCGCCTTGGCTTTTCTCATCCTCGGCTGGCAATTGACCGGCGAGGTGCTGACGGGCTTGCAATCGGTCGAATTTCTCGACCAGCCCTGGTCGCTGGCCAAGCTGCTTGATCTCCTGAAACATATGGTGATACCGGTATGCGCCGTCGTCATCACCGGTACCGCCTGGGTCATGCGCGTCATGCGCGGCAACCTGCTCGATCAACTGGGCAAGGATTACATCGTCACCCTGCGCGCCAAGGGCGTGCCCGAGCGCGTCGTCATCTGGAAGCATGCCGTCAAAAACTCGCTGCACCCGCTGATCGCCGCCCTTGGCCAGACGCTCGCCTGGCTGATCAACGGCTTCACCATCACCAGCATCGTGCTTGAGCTGCCCACCATCCAAACTGTTTATCTAAACGCCACCCTGCAGCAAGACGTCTACCTGGCTGGCACGATTCTCATTCTTATAGGTTTCCTCGTTCTTATTGGCACGCTATTGGCTGATATCATCCTGGCCTGGATGGACCCGCGCATCCGCTATGAATAACGCGAGCCTTTGACTCATGCTTTCACCTGAATCTCCGCTCGACCAAGTCGCATTCACCGATTTCGACGCCGAAGAGACCGACGTCATCTCCGTCCGCCGCTTGATGTGGCTGCGCTTCAAGCGCAACCGACTCGCGTTGATCGGCAGCGTCGTCTTGATTATCATGTACCTCGCCGCCATCCTCGCCGGCTTCATCGGCCCCTATGGCTTGCGCGAAACCCACGCGAAATTCCCGGCGTCGCCGCCGCTCTTGCCGCGCTTCGTTGACGAAGAAGACAACTTCGGTTTCCGGCCCTTCGTCTACGCGATGGAATCGAAAGTTGACACCAAGACCTTCAAGCGCGTTCTGACACCCAACACCGAGGTAAAGCACTACGTTCACTTCTTCGCCCGCGGCACGCCCTACACCATCCTCGGCTTCATCGAAAGCGATATCCATCTCTTCCATGTCGATGAACCGGCGAAGGTATTCTTGCTCGGCACGGACAAGCAAGGGCGCGATCTCTTCTCGCGCATATTCTATGGCGCGCAAGTTTCTCTGACCGTTGGGCTGGTCGGCGTCAGCATGAGCTTGATATTCGGCACGTTAATCGGCATCGCCGGCGGTTACTTCGGCGGCCTCTTCGACGATATTTCCCAGCGCGTCATTGAGGTGCTGATCTCCTTCCCGCAGATTCCGCTCTGGCTGGCGCTGGCGGCGCTGATACCGCCAACCTGGTCGTCGGTGCAGCGCTTCTTCGCCATCTCGATCGTGCTTTCGCTGGTCAACTGGGGCGGCTTGTCGCGCCAGGTCCGCGGCATGGTCTACGCCTTGCGCGAAGAAGACTACGTCATCGCCGCCCGTTACGCCAGCGCCTCGAATTGGCGCATCATCGTCAAGCATCTCTTGCCCAATACCTTGAGCCATATCCTGGTCATCGCCACCATTTCCATTCCCGCGATGATCCTGGGCGAAACGGCGCTCAGCTTCCTCGGCTTGGGCATCCAGCCGCCGATGACGAGTTGGGGCTTGCTGCTGAACCAGGCGCAACATACGCGCGTGCTAATCCAACAGCCCTGGCTCTTGACGCCGGCGCTTTTCGTCGTGGCCACCATCATTTCGTTCAACTTTCTCGGGGACGGGCTGCGCGATGCCGCCGATCCTTTCGCGAATTAGCGTGACAGACATGCACCCAAACTTGCTGGAAATCACCGACTTACGGACTCATTTCTTCACCGAACAGGGGGTCGTCCCGGCTGTTGACGGCGTCAGCCTGCAAGTCAAGCGCGGCGGCACGCTCGGCGTCCTTGGCGAGAGCGGCTGCGGCAAATCGGTCACTGGCTTCTCAATCCTGCGCCTGGTGCGCCCGCCTGGCGAAATCGTGGGCGGCGCGATCCGCTACTACGGCCGCGAGACCGTCAATGGCGAAGATCTGACAGCGCTGGACGCCCGCAGCGAAGAACTGCGTCAACTGCGCGGCGCCGAAATCGCCATGATTTTCCAGGAACCGATGACCTCGCTCGATCCGCTATTCACCGTCGGCAATCAGATCATGGAAGCGATACTGTATCACCAGGATGTCAGCAAGGCGGAAGCGGGCAAAATCGCGGTGGAAATGCTGGACAAAGTGCGAATGCCTCAACCCGCCGATGTCATCAAGCAATATCCCCATCAGCTTTCCGGCGGCATGCGTCAGCGCGTGATGATCGCCATGGCGCTGTCTTGCGAGCCGCAATTGCTCATCGCCGATGAGCCGACCACCGCTCTGGACGTCACCACCGAAGCGCAAATCCTTGAGCTCATGCGCGAATTGCAAGACGAGCTCGGCATGGCCATCATGTTCATCACGCACGACCTCGGCGTCATCGCCGAAATGGCGGAAGAAGTCGCCGTCATGTACCTCGGCAAAGTCGTCGAACAGAGTGACATTCAGTCCCTGTTTGCCGATCCGCAGCATCCGTACACGCGCGCGCTCATGCAATCCATTCCCAAGATCGGGCAGAAGACCGACGGGCGGCTTGAAGCGATTCGCGGCATGGTGCCCTCGCCGCGCAGCATCCCGACTGGCTGTCCCTTCCATCCCCGCTGCGCCAGCTTCATCGCCGATGTTTGCAATGTTAGAGCGCCGCGTTTGCAGGAGACCAAGCGGGGCCATTCGGTTAGCTGCTTCCTCTACGAAGATGGAGGTGGCGTCAATGAAGCCTGATGGGGCAAAGGTTGTCCTCGAAGTACAGAACCTGAAAAAATATTACCCGATCAGCGCTGGACTGCTGCGCCGCGAAGTGGGACAGGTCAAAGCGGTCGACGACATTTCCTTCAGCATTCCCCCGCGCATGACGCTGGGACTGGTGGGCGAAAGCGGCTGCGGCAAGACGACCGCCGCCCACACCATCATGCGGGGCCTGGAGCCGACCAGCGGCAAAGTCATCTTTCACCACCAGCAACTGGGCGCCATTGATCTGGCGACTGCCGACCGAGATACGCTTTTCCAAGCGCGGCGCAATATGCAGATGGTCTTCCAAGACCCGCAATCCTCGCTCAATCCCCGCATGACCTTGCTCGATATCATCGGTGAACCGCTCGAAATCTACAATATCGCCAAAGGATCGGAATTGGTCGATCGCGTGGCGCAGTTGCTGAAGCGCGTTGGCTTGCGCCCGGAATATATGCGCCGTTTCCCCCATGCCTTCAGCGGCGGCCAGCGCCAGCGCATCGGCATCGCCCGCGCCCTCGCCCTCAATCCGCAATTCATTGTCGCCGATGAACCCACCTCGGCGCTTGACGTCTCCATTCAGGCGCAGACGCTGAATCTGCTGCAAGATTTGCAGGACGAGTTTTCGCTCTCCTACCTGTTCATCGCCCACGATCTAAGCGTCGTGGAACATATCAGCGATTTTGTCGCCGTGATGTACGTCGGGAAAATCGTTGAACGCGCCGATACAAGACGCCTGTATCACGCGCCCAAACACCCGTACACCGAAGCGCTGCTTTCCAGCATACCGCGGCCCGACCCCGCAATCCAAAAGAAGCGGGTCGCTATTCGCGGCGAGCTGCCAAACCCAGCCAATCCGCCCAAGGGCTGCGCCTTTCACCCGCGCTGCCCCTACGCCGAAGCCATTTGCCGGGAGGAAGAACCGCCGCTCCAAGAGATCGAAAGCGGTCATGTCGCCGCCTGCCACTTCGCCGACCGGCTGGCGCTGCGCGGCGTGAATGAGTTTTAGTCCGGCCCAGAGTGGATAGCTTGACAGAACAAAGGCATTCGCGTACAATGCTAGCAGATAGCAGATAGCTGATAGGCGACATAATGGCTACGACATCCACAAGGTATTCGCATTAATCGCCCAAGCCGCCGCAGTTCTTTGACAGCGTGGAGACGTACTGATGCCTGATAAGGAACGGCAGTGATCTGCTTTTCAAGAAACAAATGAGAAGGAAAGGAAAACGAAGATGAAACAGCTATATATATTGATCGCTATATTGCTCATTGCCATGCCTGTGATGGCGCAGGACAACATGGACCCTTGCGTCTTGGATCCGCCGATGGAGGCGGCCGAGATCAATTTCATGGGTTGGGCTTTCCCCATTACTGAATTCTTCGCCGCTGAATTAGAGAAATGCGACGAAGTCGACAACCTGAGCGTCAATGTCCAATTGCTGGATTCCGCCAGCGCCGAGGAACAAGCCAACCTGGCGCTTGCCGGCGGCGGCGACTCGCCCTGGGCCGTCCTGCACACCACGCCGGCGCGCATGGTCGTGCTGTCCGGGTTTGACGCGCTGCTCCCGCTCAACGATCTGGTTGAGCAGTACCGCGAAGAATACAACCTGGATGATATCCCGCAGCCGGTTTGGGATGCCGCCACCATCGACGGCAACATCTACGGTGTGCCTTTCATGTCCAATACCATGCACCTCTTCTACCGCACCGATATCTTTGAAGCACACGGGCTGGACGTCCCGACCACATACGACGAAGTCATGGACGCCTGCGCTGTGCTCGCGGCCGAACCCAGCATTGATCTGCCTTTCACCATGAACTTGCACGCCGGCTGGGCTTGGGAAATCGAGTTCATGCACTTCATCCGCTCTTTCGGCGGAAAGTTCCTGGACGACGAAACCAATATGCCGACCTTCAACAGCGATGCCGGCGTCGCCGCGTTGACGAAGATGAAAGAAGTTGTCGATGCCTGCATGGGCGCCGAAGGTTTGACCTACAGCATCGACGACAGCGAGATCGGCATGGAGACCGGCACGCTCGCCTTCGTGCACATCTGGGCCAGCCGCGCCGCCAATATGGATGATCCAGAAAAGTCGGACTACGTCGGCATCATCGGTTTTGCCGGCTCGCCCGCGCCCGATCCCGATAGCGGCATCCTGGGCGGCAGCGCCTGGATCGACGCCTACTCCATCGCCAAGCGCTCCGGCGTCGACCATGATTTGGTCTTCCGCGCCATCATGGAGACCTTCGACTTTGAAGGTCAAGTCGGTGGCGCGGCGCATGGCGCGGTCGTTCGCACTTCTGTCGCCGAAGCCGGGCACGGCGGCCGCAACCTGCCGGCTATGGCTGTTTCTCTCGGCCAAGGCGTCGGCGGCAGCTCGCTCAACCCGGCGGCGGCGCTAGTGAGCACGGCGCTTGGCAACTGGCTGCCGCTGGTTGGCACGGGCGAAGTATCACCGGAGGAAGCGCTCGACAGCGCGGCCGAAGAGTACATCGCCGAAGCGACCGCGCAAGGTTATATCGAAGGTTAGACGCGCCAGCGCGCACATTCAGCACTGTGTAGGGGCGACCCTCGGGTCGCCCGCCAAACCACAACATCGTAGGGGCGGCTGATCCGTCCTGTTCCGGCGGCGCGATTAGACGTTTCTAAGCCGCCAAGTCTAAACTCCCCTTCCCTAGCTCGCTGGGGAAGGGGCCGGGGGATGGGGTTTGCCTCCCACGCCAGGCCCACTATTATGAAAAGACGAACATTCTATATGTTCATGTCCCCCAGTCTGCTGGTCATGCTGGCGCTGATGGTCTTCCCTTTGCTCACCTCCGTCTGGCTCAGCACGCAGTATATGACCTTCCGCAATATCAATGAGCCGGAATTTGTCGGGCTGGCAAATTACATCGCGGTATTCGACGATCAGAAGTTCTGGGCTGCCTTCACTTTCACGATGACCTTCATCGCCATCGCCGTGCCACTGCAGATCTTCACCGGCTTCCTGATCGCGGTCTTGCTTGATCAAGTCTCTCGGCGCATCCGCGGCGCCTATTTGGCTGCCTTCCTCATGCCCTTTATCGTCGTGCCCGTGGTTGGAACGTTGATGGTCAAACAGCTATTCGAATCGGGTGGCCTCGTCGCCTGGGCTTATCGCGAAATCATCGGCTCGCGCTTTATCCTCACCGAGCAATCGGTCAAGTCGCTCATAATCATTCACGCGCTTTGGGCGGCGACGCCCTTCCCGCTGATCGTCTTCTTCGCCGGCTTGCAAACGCTGCCCGAAGAGCTGGTCGAAGCGTCGATGATCGACGGCGCTACCCGTCTGCGCCAGATCCGCTACATCATGATTCCCCATCTGCGCTCGCTCTTCGTCTTCGTCGGTTTGATCTCAATCATGGACGCCTACCGCGTCTTCGATAGCATCTTCGTGCTGACCGAGCAGAACCCGATTTACAAAGCGGAGGTGATGATGCTCTACACCTTCCGCACCGCCATGAGCGTGCAGCGCCTGGGCAAAGCCAACGCCATGTCGGTCATCACCGTCGTCATGATCCTGGTTGTGCTGGTGCCCTTCTTGCTGCGCACCTACAAAGAGCAGACCGAAGAGCGCTAACATGAAAAGAATCGAAAACCGTTACGCGCTTGCCTTCATCTACCTGCTGCTAACAGCTTACGCCATCTTCAGCGTCATTCCCTTTTTCTGGACGACCATCCAGTCCTTCAAGACGCCGCGACAAGCCAATTCCCGCGTGCCGCTATTCATCTTCGAGCCGACGGCGGACAATTATACCGACCTCTGGCTGAAGGCGATTCCCGATGATCCCTTCTTTATCGCTATTGTGCTGGTGGCGATATTTGGCTTGCTGGTTTTGGTCGCCATCAACGCCCGCCGCTTCCCAATTTCACGCGGCTATGTTTACCTGGCTGTTCTCGCTCTCGGTTTTGCCGTCCTCTGGTCGATCCCGGGCTATATCAAGACGCAGACCTTCTACGACTATTTCCTCAACACCATCATCGTCACCGCCGGCACCATCTGCATCTCGATCTCCATCGGCTGCATGGCCGGCTATGGGCTGGCGCGCTACAGCGGCATCGCCGGCGTCGTCATTTTGGTGGCCGCGCTCGGCTTCCGCTCCTTGCCCGGCATGTCCTATATCCTGCCGTATTGGTGGTTCGGCCAGCGCTCGGGTTTGTACGACACACATATCCTGCTGATCATCACCCTGGTGGCGATCAATCAGCCATTCACCATTTGGATGCTGCGCAGCTTCTTCATGAATATCCCGAAAGAAATCGAAGAATCGGCGATGGTGGATGGCGCCAATCGCTTAACCGCTTTCATATCCGTCATCATTCCCATCATGTGGCCTGGCATCATCTCGACCGCTCTGTTCACCTTGCTGCTGGCTTACAGCGATTTTCTGTTGGTGCGCATCTTGACTCAATCCAATTGGACGCTGACTGTCGCTATCTCAAAATACGCCGCGGGCGAAGATCCCGGGCATATCACTTTGGCCGCGGCCGCCGCTGTTTCCGCCGCCGTGCCCATCATCATCGTGGTCTTCATCTTCCAGGGTCAACTGGTCAAGGGTCTTACCGCCGGCGCGGTCAAAGGCTGATTCGCACTGGGCGGCGAGCTGCTGCCCCGCCTCCGTGAGCGAGAGGAGAAATGCCATGTCCAATGTCATAAATCAAAAAAACAAAGACATCGTCTGGGATTATTGGCAGAAGCTTAATCATGTCGGCGTCGAAAACGCGCCGGCAACCATTCGCGCCGCCGTCCGTGACGATGTCGATTGGAATGGCTCGGCGCCCATTGATCAGATCATCGGCGCTGAAAATCTCATTTCGGGATTCTGGCTGCCGCTGCTGAATGCCTTCCCCGACCTCAAAATCAGACCCTACGTCTTCATGGGCGGTATCGAAACAGGCTTGTCGGAGTGGGCGGACGAAGCCGGGGGGGAGTGGGTCACCGGCTGCGGCTATCTGAGCGGGACATTCGTGAAGGACTGGCTGGGCATCCCCGCCAGCGGGAAAAAGACGAATATCTGGTTCGGTCAATTCTATGTGATGCGCGAGGGCAAGATCGCCGCCAGCTACGTGCAGTACGACATCCTCTCGGTGATGCGCCAAGCCGGTTATCAAGTCCTGCCGCCTTCGCCCGGCTTTGACGGTGGGAAGATCCCCGGTCCGCTTGCCAAAGACGGCATTCTGCTCACCGAGCAAGACCCGCTGGAATCCCGCAAGAGCCTGCAACTGGTCCAAGCCATGGGCAAAGGCTTAATGCGCTATGTCCGCGGCCGCGATGGTGGCGATATGAGCCGCATGGAGCAGGACAAATACTGGCATAAAGACATGAAATGGTATGGACCGAGCGGCATCGGCGGCTGCTTCACACTGGAAGAATTTGAAGACTTCCATCAGCGGAATTGGCTGCACGGCTTCGGCGACCGCCATCTGGATATTGAGCGCGGCGGACGCAATATGGGATTCATCGGCGAAGGCGCCTATGCCTGCGGCGGCATCTGGGACGCGGCATTTTCCTACAGCAATGGCGATTACGCCGGCATCCCCGCCACCGGGGAACTGCTGACCTTGCGCGACTTCGATTGGTGGAAGCGCGAAGGCGACTTCTTGATTGAGAACTGGGTGCCGATCGATATGATTGATCTCTGCCGGCAGCTCGGCGTCGACCTTATGGAGCGCCTGCGCCAGCAAATCGAATTGCGAAAAGAATCGCCCGACCTCTTATGGTAGAAGCGTCGCCCAACCAGCTGGCAACAATTGTAGGGCTTGTCCGATAGTGTGCAAACCTGAAGGTATTGAATAAATGTAGGGCACTCAACCCCCACCCCAAACCCCTCCCCCATAAAGAGGAAGGGGCTTATTTGCGCGAATCTAGGATTCCTTAGCTCCTCTTCCCTCCTTGTGGGGGAAGGGGCCGGGATGGGGGGCTGATTTGAGCGCCACGCAGCCATTAGCGGACAAGCCTTGCAGGCACCCCCCTTGGTTCGCCCGCAGACACGCAGTAATTGTAGGGGCTACCCATTGGGTCGCCCGAACATGTCCGCCTACCCCGGCGACCGCGCCGCCCGCACCGACACAAAGGTGAACATCAGCAGGGTCGCAAAGTAAAGCGCGGCGCCGACCCAGGTGAGCGTCTCGCCATTGCCGGCAAACATCATGAAAGCCGCAACAACTGTGAATATGCCAATCACGAATATGATAGGCTGGCTTACTGAGGACTTCAGCGCCCCGTCATCCGCCGTTGACTCGCCGTCCACGATATAGCCCTGCTCTTCCAGTCGCTCGCGCGATTCCGGATCGACATCGGCGTAACCGCCGCCAACCCAGCTCGCCATCTTTTGCAGCCCGAAGCCGACCGCGCTCGTTTCCTGATGCACCAGCACCACCGGCGTCTGCGTTCGATCGGCGATCATAAAGGGTGTGTTGCCGAAGAGCCGCTGCTGATAACCGGGGTCGCGCGTTTCGCCCAAGGCGACGTAATCGTAATCCTGCGCCGCTTCCACGATCGCGTCAATGCGATCACGCGCGATTTCGGTGATCAAGTTGACCTGCGCGCCGGCCATCTTCAATTCGTCAATTTCGCGCTGCAGCGTCCTGGTCATGCGGTCGCGCTCAACTTGGGGCGTATCCACCGAAAAGACGTGCAGCAGGTCCAGCGCCAATTCCGCCGGCGAAAACTGTTGAATCAGCCGCAGCGAATAACCCACCTGGCGCGGCTCCGCCACCGGCATCAGGATGCGCTGCGCCGCTGCGGTATCGCCCGGCTGCAGCATCAGCACATCGCAATTGACCTCGCTCAAGACCTGGTCGATATTGTTGCCAACTGTGGTCGCGCTATCGGGATCCTTCACACCCTGCCAGCCGATCACCAACAGATCAGCCCGCTGCTCCCGCGCGGTATCGATGATCGCCGGCGCCACCCGCCGCGCCACGCGCACAATGTACTCCACGGCCACGTCTTCATCGCGCACCATCGAGATGGCTTGTTCCTGCAAGGCTTCGCTGGCGTCCAGATAATGATAGCCGGAGGACAGCGGCGTCGGCGAGGGCACGGTTACGATATGCAGCAGCGTCACCTTGCCCTGGTGCGCCTTGGCGGCATGCACCGCCGGCGGCAACAGGGTCGAGAGCGAATCAGGATTGGCGAGCGGCACCAAGACGCGGTAAGGCGCGTCCTGCGTCGGCGTCATCAACTCGGTCTGCTGCACAACGGGCGTACGGTGCGCCCGTTCTTGCCGCGGGCGCGCATACAAGTAATAGATCAAGAAGCCGCCGCCAATCCAAACTGCGGCGTAAATCCAGGCGATGATCGACACATTAAACAGCGAAAGCAGCAAAAGGAACTGCATGCCGATCGCGATCATCGGCAAGATGGGGAAGAAGGGCAGCAGGAAGCCGTATTTCAGGTCCTTGCCATATTTGCTTCGAATGGTGATGACCGCCAGGTTCACCTGCAAGAAGAGCAGAATGAACATGATATCGGCGGATGCCGCCACATCTTCAATCGGCAGCGTTAGCGCCACGAAGAGGATCAACACGCCAGACCAACCCAAGGCGATATGGGGTGTGCGCGTCTTGGCGCTGACGCTGGAGAAGCTGTCGGGAAGCGCCCGATCCCGCCCCATCGCGAATGATACCCGCGTTGACGAAAAGGTAGTCGCGTTCAGCGCGCTCATCGTCGAAAGCAGACCGCCAATCATAATCAGGAACAAACCCAGCGGCATGAACTGGTCGGCGGCGCGGGCGATGCCGATCTCGCCCAGTTCGCCCAGCCATTCGTGGATTGGCTGCCCCTGCGGCGGGTCAACCGCCCCGATGACCACAAAAGCCACCAGCATATAAATCGGCACGACGATCGCCAGCGACAAGAAAACGGCGCGCGGGATGTTCTTCCGCGGGTCCTTCACCTCCTCCCCCGCCTGCACGATGATCTCATAACCCTCAAAAGCGATGAATGTCAAACCCATCGCGCTGACGATGCCGATGATTTCGTTGGGCGCGAATGGCTGAAAGTTCTCAAAGCGCGCCGGATCGCCGAAGATGACGAACATGCCGCTGACGATGAAAATGCCGATGATGATCACTTTCAGCACGGTCACGATATTGCCTACCGCGCCCGTCTCTGATGTGCCTTTGTAATTGATGTATAGGAAGAGCAATACGATGAGGACGGCAAAGATTTTCTGCACCAGGTCGGCTTCGGTTAATTCGATCCCGAAAGGCAAATGCATCGGTCCCGTCAGAAAGACGCCAATATGCGCGTCATGATGCGCCGCCGGATCGAGGAACAAAATCCGCAGCAGCTCATAAATGAAACCGCCGAAGCCGACGCCGTACAAGCTGCCCGCCACCGCATGGGCGAACCAACTCATCCAGCCCGCCAGGAAGCCGTTTGGTCCCGGCAAGCCCTCTTTCACCCACAGGTAGCCGCCGCCCGCTTCCGGGATCGCCGAGCCTAGCTCCGCATAGACCATCGCCGTCAATACCGTGATGACCCCGTTCATGGCGAAAGCCAGTATCAGCGCGGGACCGGCGGTGCCGGCGGCGATGCCAGTCAAGACGAAGATGCCGGCGCCAATCATCGCGCCGACGCCGATCATCGTGATATCGAACAAGCCAAGATTGCGAACCAACCCGACGCGCTGTGATGCCTCAGGCGAAGATGCCATGGTCAGATTCCCTCGTCAGGCCAACAAAATAAAACTGTTACAGCCGTTTGCCATGACGGCAGCGTACAAGTATCACTTTATCCCAAACCTGAGGCATTTGACAAGTACGCGCCGCCTCGTGCGGCAATCGTAGGGACGACCTCTCAGGTCGCCCGCAAAGCGCAGGTCATCGGGTTCTAGCCACCCAACTTATACGCCAAATCATTCCAGCGGAGCTCGTTCTTGAACGCGCGCAACTCCGTCGACTCATCAATCTGTACATACTCGACGCCAGCCATCTCGCTGAAATCGTAGAGATGCTCGGGGCCCCAACGTTTGCTGCGATGACAAAGATGAGTTCACTCACGTGGAGTGATCCAACTATCGTAGCTGGCCTTGAGCGATGCAGGAATGCTTGCGATATCCAGGCTTGAGACTAGCTTGCGGAATTTGTCATTACAGCGTGCGTATTGTTGCATCCGTTCAGCAAGCATATTCCAATGTGATGGCAGCTTCAGCATTAGTTCTATCTCCTTCGCCGAAAAACCCTTTACCATCCTAGAGTAGTATGTGTCAGCGGCAAAGGAAGTACCGAATGCATTACCAACTGAACACGTAATCACCGTCTCCACGAATTCAGGTTTGGCTGTGTCAGGTACTTGCTGTTGCGAAACGACTTCAAAGAGACGCTCTGCAAACGGAAGCTCGTTGTGGAAATTATGCCATTCTTGGTGAACTCTCATCAAGTTTTTACAGGCATTCGAAACAATAACGTGGCGCTCTGACTTGTCAAGCACATCCAGCAAGCCAAGTTGCTCGAAAAATAGTCTTGATTTTGTCTGTCTTTCGGTATCTCCCTTTCCAGCATATTCGCTGTGCTGATTGATAAGAGCCGACTTTATGCCCTGCGAGAAGTGCGTTTCGATCGAGATTTTGCAGATCTCTAGTGCGTTTACTCTGGCGTGTTCCTGCTGACTTGGGTCGCAATGAATCCCGTGAAGTGTACGGAATATCATCACGCGTTGTGCTGCATGTGTCCCCTCAATTCGATCCTGCCAATGCCGCATTTGCTCCTCAGAGAATCTCCCGTTCTTTATTGCCCGAATCAACTCTTGTATATCTATGCCCTTCGGATTGTCATCACTACTCCATGCATATGTCAAAACGTTGTTGATAAAGTTTTGAACTTCGTACTCGGTCAGCGGCCCAATTGGTGGATGCGCCGCGGAGAAATGATTCCTGACATCTCGGCATTGATTAAGCCTGAAATACGCATCTTCCGAAAGCAGGTTGAGATTAAGGCATAGCTGAATCAGGTCTGAATCTCGCATTTGTAGGAGCTTGCTTTCGTCGAATTCTTGGTCATTCGTTACTTTCGACACTACTCCTACTCCGTACTGAAGTACACGCTCGCGCAGACCAGTTACGGCTAGATTCCATGCGTAATTTACCGCACCGTCGAACAGTCCTGCTGAGATAGCAATGCACATCTTGACGTGCATATCTGTTACGGTCTCCGGTGAAATGGAAGAGAGAAGTCTTGGCAGACTATTCCATAGAAATGAAATCTGCTCGTTCGATGGCAGCACACTTCTTGAGACTCCGAACGAGTTTGTCAAAACGTCCAAGAATGGCGCTGTAGTGTCGTTTGTAGTGGGAAGGTGTCTAATTGAGCCTTCCAATGCTTGCTGTTTTGTCACTTGGTTGCTTATACACGCCATAGTTCGACCTCTTCTCCACCATCTGCCATTGTCACCCACAATACAATATTATTCGCGGAACAATATCGCCGAGTATCGAAACGCAGGCCAGAATGCCATGCACTGCCTCATCCTCCCAACTTATACGCCAAATCATTCCAGCGGAGCTCGTTCTTGAACGCGCGCAACGCCGTCGACTCATCAATCTGTACATACTCGACGCCAGCCATCTCGCTGAAATCGTAGAGATGCTCGGGACGCAGCGCCTGGCTGAACACCGTGTGATGCGCGCCGCCGGC
The DNA here is from genome assembly GCA_022820125.1 of Anaerolineae bacterium. Classification (GTDB taxonomy): domain Bacteria; phylum Chloroflexota; class Anaerolineae; order Aggregatilineales; family Phototrophicaceae; genus UBA6055. Next base: position 101,423 of record JAJEGA010000090.1, read on the forward strand.
GTAGATCCAAGCAGCCGCGCCAACCGACAGATTGGGATGGGGCCGCCACAAAGCGCGCGCCACTGGCAGCTTCGGCAGCGGCGCCTCCGGCTCGATCACATCGACTGTGTTGACGATCATGCGGAAGCGATCGCCCATATCGATCAGCGAGGCATTTAGCGCATCCCCCGCCGCCGTGTTGAAGATCAGCCGCGCCGGATCCGCTTTGCCGCCGATGCCCAGCGGATGCGCCTCCAGGCTCGGCTGCTCCGCGGCGATGCTCGGGCAGATCTCCAGCATGTGCGCGCCCAGCACCGCCATATTATCGGGGTGGAAATGGTAGGTGTAATCCTCCATAAATGACGTGCCGCCATCCAGCCCCTCAGCCATCACCTTCAGCGAGCGCAGCAGCGCCGCCGTCTTCCAATCGCCCTCCGCGCCGAAGCCGTAGCCCGCTTCCATCAAGCGCTGCGCCGCCAAGCCCGGCAGCTGCGCCAAGCCATGCAAATCCTCAAAGGTCGTGGTGAAAGCGGTGAAACCGCCATCGCTTAGAAACTGCGCCAAGCCGATCTCAATCCGCGCCGCCTCGCGCACCGACTCGTGTCTCTCCCCGCCTTTGCGCAAATCGGGCGCCATGCGATAGGCGCTCTCGTATTCGGCGGCCAGCGCGTCAATCGCAGCATCGCTCACCTGATTCACCACAGCAACCAAATCGCCAAGCCCATAGCCATTCACCGAATAACCAAATTGCGCCTGCGCCGCCACCTTGTCGCCTTCGGTCACGGCCACCGAGCGCATATTGTCGCCGAAGCGCGCCACCTTGATGCGCCCGGTCTCGCCCCAGGCGGCGGCCGCCCGCGCCCAGACGCCAATCTGATCTTGCACATTTTCCGCGCGCCAATGCCCGACCACCACCTTGCGACGCAACCGCAGCCGGCTCATGATGAAGCCGAATTCGCGGTCGCCGTGCGCCGCCTGGTTGAGGTTCATGAAATCCATATCAATTTCGGACCAGGGGATGTCGCGGTTATATTGCGTATGCAAATGCAGCAGCGGCTTCTGCAGCGCCGCCAGCCCGGCGATCCAATTCTTCGCCGGCGAGAAGGTGTGCATCCACGCGATCACCCCGATGCAGCGCGCGTCGTTGTTCGCCTCGCTGCAAACCCCGGCGATCGCTTCCGCCGTCGTCAAAACCGGCTTGAAGGCGACGCTTACCGGAATCGACGCCGCCGCGCTGAGATGCGCCGCGATCTCGCGCGAATTTCGCCCCACCTGCTCAATCGCTTCCGGTCCGTACAGATGCTGGCTGCCGGTCAGAAACCAAACTTGATAATCGCTAAGCGCCATGTCCCCGCTTCCTTACAATTGACGACCAAGAAATTCTCTGCGCCCTCAGTAAGTCCAATAAAATAATGCAACAAAATGAAGGAACGTCGTAGGGGCGACTCTTGAGTCGCCCACATGTACAATGGCGACATAGTGGGCGAGACAAGTCTCGCCCCTACAGAT
>JAJEGA010000066.1 GCA_022820125.1 Anaerolineae bacterium
CGCGAATCGGTAGTGTATCCATTTCGGTTGAATTTAGAAATCATCATCATTCAAGCATCTGTAGGGGCGAGCCTTGGCTCGCCCACTTGATAATCTCCGGCGGGCGATTCACAGAATCGCCCCTACAATTTTCGCTAAAGGGTGATGTCGACGCTGAAAGAATATTACGCTTGACGTGATTTCAACCGACTTCGATACACTACCCGCGAATCTCGATCAATCGCTTGACAAGAGACAAAAGCTGCGCTAAACTCAGTCGCAGCGTAAAGAATGAGTAGGATGTCATTCGTGATCCACACCTGCTGCGCCTGTTGTTGTCAAACAGCATCGACCGAGAGTCCTGCGGTGGCGCTTTGCTAGGTCGCGGTTAACGCGCAGCAAGCAGAATCCAGATGCCCCGTTACGACACGGGGCGTTTTCTTTTTCAGCGCTCGTACAGGGAGCCAAAGATGATCGTCAAGTTGATGCGCTCTTGTCCCGCTTGTTGTTGTACCATGCCGATTCGGCAGGGTTATCCGAGGCTGGCGCAGCGATGTAGCCGGTGAACGTTCAGAAACTTTGGGGCGCTTCGGATAATCCGAGGCGCTTTTGTTTTTCAGCGTGATCACCAGCTACCGGAGACGACATGTTAACGACAGAGATTCAGAAATACGCCGAGCGATTTGAGAGTGCCAGCCCGTTTGAAATTTTGTCCTGGGCGAGCGAAACCTTCGGCGACGAACTCGCCATCGTCACCAGCTTTCAGGTTACCGGCATCGCAACCCTGCACATGATGCAGCGCATCAAGCCGCGTACGCCTGTGCTAACCCTGGATACGGGCTTGCTCTTTCCCGAAACTCACGACCTGATGAATACACTCGAAGCGCGTTTCAACCTTGATCTGCGCCGCATCAAGCCGCGCCAGACACCGGCGCAGCAGGCGCGCGATTATGGCGACCGCTTATGGGAGCGCAACCCCGACCGCTGCTGCCATATCCGCAAGACGATTCCCCTGCGTGATGCGCTCGCCGGTTTCAAGGCCTGGATCACCGGGCTGCGCCGCGATCAATCGCCCGAGCGCGCAGCCACGCCGATCATCAGCCGCGACGCCCGCAACGGGGCAATCAAAATCGCGCCCTTCGCCAACTGGAGCGAAGAGTTGGTCTGGCAATACATCCGCGAGCGCGATTTGCCTTATAACCGCCTGCACGACATGGGTTATCCCAGCATCGGCTGCTGGACTTGCACCAAGACTGCCCGCGGCGATGATGCTCCGCGCAGCGGGCGCTGGTCGCAGCGGGGCAAGACCGAGTGCGGCATACACGTTGCGCTGCCGTCAATCCTGGAAAGCGATATCAAGGCATAACTGATGAGCGGCTACCCTATCATGCTGCACCTGCAGGACAAACCGGTCGCCGTAGTCGGCGGGGGCAGGGTTGCTTCGCGCAAGGCAAGGCGTTTGCTTATAGCGGGCGCGCGCGTCATTCTCATCAGCCCTGAGATTGCGCCGGACCTGCGCCCGCTCATCGACGAGGACGATATTAACTGGATTCAGTCCAAGTATCAGCGCGACATGTTCAATGATTTTATGCCAATCCTGGTCATCGCCGCGACCGATGACCAACGCGTGAATCAGACGGTCGCCCAGGACGCGCATCGGATTCGCGCGCTATGCAATGTGGCGAATGGCAGCAGCGAAGCCAGCGACTTCAGCAATATGGCGCTGATAGATCAGCCGCCCCTCACAATCGCGCTGAGCACGGGCGGCAAATCGCCGGCGCTTCTGCGCGCGCTAAAGGCGAAGCTGGTTGAGGACATCGGCGAAGAATATGCCGTCTTGGCTGAATGGCTCGGCGCAATCCGTGAGCGCGCGCCAGAAGTTAACGGATCACAGCCAGCGCGCCAGGCGCTTTATGAAGGCATCCTCGATTCGGAAGTGCTCGCTCTCTTGCGCGGTGGCAATCAGAATGAGGCTTGGCAGCTATTCCAGCAGCTAACACAGGCAGGCGAGGCCAAATGAGCGCGACGGCATTGATCCTCGCCGGGCACGGCTCTCACGTCAGCGCCAAAACCGCCAGCGTCGTCTGGCGTTATGTTGACTGCCTTCGCAGCTGGGGCGTGGCTGATGAAATCAGCGCCTGCTTTTGGAAGGAAGCGCCGGCTTTCTCGCAGGCGCTGGACGCGGTCGATGCTGATAATGTCGTTGTTGTGCCAGTTTTCACCGCGCGCGGTTATTTCACGAGCGAGGTGTTGCCCGCCGAAATGGGGCTCAATGGCGCGCTTACCCTTCGCGCCGGCAAAACCATCCACTTGACGCGACCAATTGGCGAACACCCCCATTTGGCTTCGGCGGTTGAGCGACAGCTGCGCGTGACCATGGAGCGCTTTGGTCTGGCGCCGGGCGCGGTCGCCGCGGCGATCATCGGTCATGGCACTCGGCGCAATCGCCAGAGCCGCGATAGCGCGCGTTATCAGGCAGGGCGCATACGCGAACTGAACTGGCTTAGCGAGGTTGTCGATGTCTATCTCGATGACGAGCCCGATATCCCCAGCGTATACCGGCGCACGCGCGCTCCCAACATCATTGCCCTGCCTTATTTCGTGGCTGAGGGCTCGCACGTGCGGCACGATATTCCGCGCGCCCTCGGCATTGCGGCATTGGATTCAGTCAATCGGGTCCATGGTCGATCCGTCTACTATTGCGAGCCGGTCGGGATTGACGAATCAATGCCCCGCTTGATTCTCGATCTGGCGCGAGAAACGGGCTTGCCATTCGAGCGGACGGTATTCGCGGGCGCATGGCGCAGCTTCCCCCGCGCCGGAAGACGCGCCTTGCTTCAAGCCTTGGATTCAGGGACAATTCTCCAGTTTGGTCAAGTGATGGTCAGCCAAGAACGGGCTTGGCATCGGGCAAATCGGGACCGGGTCCAACTGTTCTCGTCGCCGGCGACGCTTCGAGCCTTCATTCGCGACGATCCCTTTCGCCCGCAGGCAACCAGCGCCGATCTGCCGGCCGGCTGGCGGGTAGAATTCAGCAAGCCTGATGACGCGCATGCGGTGATCGAAACGGTGTACCCGGGCTTGGTCGCCGACTGGGCGGCGCATGAGAGCGGCGCGCTAAAGACCGAATCGCTGGCGGATATTGGAATGCGACAGAGCGGCATGTTCAAGGACATTCACCGTTTACCGCAAAATGTGATCACGATGACGGTAGACAAGATCTGCGGAAGCTGCGTTCGGCAGCCAACCTGGTGGCGCGATTGGGCCAAAGCCGAGGGCGACCTGCCCTGCCGATCCGCCTGCAATCTATGGCTTTCGACCGCAAGACATTTGGGAGAGGCGGCGTCATGAGCGCTGGCATGGTTTATTTGATCGGCGCCGGTCCTGGCGATCCTGATCTAATCACACGCAAGGGTCTGCGCCTTTTGCGGCGGGCGGATGTTGTCATTTATGATCGGCTGATTGCCTACGAATTGCTCGAAGAAACCCATAGCGATGCCGAACTGATTGACGCCGGCAAACAGCCGACGCGTCACCGACTAGGGCAAGACAAAATCAATGCCATTTTGATTGATCGCGCGCTAAAGGGAAATCGGGTCGCGCGCCTCAAAGGCGGAGATCCCTTCGTCTTCGGGCGCGGCGCCGAGGAAGCGCTTGCTTGCCGCCGGCACGGCGTTCCGTTCGAGATTGTGCCGGGGGTCTCCAGCGCCTTTGCCGTTCCCGCCTATGCTGGCATACCGCTGACGCACCGCCAGGTCAGCAGCGCCTTCAGCGTGATCACCGGGCATGAAGACCCGGCAAAACCCGAGAGCAGCATCAACTACAGAGCGCTCGCGCAGCTTGGCGGCACCATCGTCATTATGATGGGCGTCAAGCGATTGGGCGAGATCACGCGCCAATTGCTGAACCATGGCCTGGATGGAATTATGCCAGCCGCCATCATCGAATCGGGCGCGACGCCGCGCCAGCGCACCCTGGTCGGGTCGCTCGATACGATAGCGGGCATGGCGCGAGCACACGACATACAGCCGCCGGCAATCACCGTCATTGGCGAAGTGGCGCGCTTGCGCCAGGCTGGCGTCGCCTGGTTTGATCTGCTGCCGGAAGATGTGCTGCTGGGGACAATGGCGCCCGCTAGGCTGCCCTAAGGGCGGCGAAACGGTACGAAACCAATCCGCTGAAACGCGACGCAGAAAGGAAGCGACATGACAACTTGGAAAGAGATGCTTAAGGATGATATCCCCGCCGAAATGGGCAAGCTCATTGATACTTATGAAGCGCAGATGGAATTGCGCAAGCAGGGCAAGCTCGATGAAAAAGTATTCGCCGAGGCGCGCCTGCGCAAAGGGGTTTATGGCCAGCGCTACGACAACGGACAGCGGCACGATGGCGTCCGCACCCGCGATCTGGCTTATCCATCGGGCGAGGTCGTCAAGGGTCCCGATACCCTGTGGGACGCGCCGGGCATGCAGCGCATCAAGATCCCTTATGGCGGCTTGACCGCCGAGCAGTTGGAAGTGCTATCCGAGCTGGCGGACGAATACTCGGACGGCATCCTGCACATCACCACGCGGCAGGACATCCAGTTGCACTATGTGCACATCGACGACACGCCCGACTTGATGCGGCGATTGGCCGCTGTTGGCATCACCACGCAGGAAGCCTGCGGCAACTCGGTGCGCAATATCACCGCCTGCACGCTGGCCGGCGTCTGCCACGATGAAGTCTTTGACGTCAGCCCCTACGCTGACGCGATGACGCATTTCCTGCTCAACCACGATGATGTGCAAGACTTCGGCCGCAAGTTCAAGGTCGCCTTCTCCGGCTGTGCCGGGCACGCTTGCGGATTAGTCAAGATGCACGACCTGGGCTTGCTGGCGCAGACGCGGGAAATCGATGGCGAAACCGTTCGTGGTTTCACCGTCTATGTGGGCGGCGGCTTGGGCACGGTGCCGCATCAAGCCAAGGTGCTGGCTGAATTCGCCACTGAAGAAGAGCTGCTGCCCTTGACGCAAGCGGTGGCGCGCGTCTTCGCCCGCCTGGGCGAGAAGAAAAATCGCAATCGCGCTCGCATCAAGTTCCTGGTCGCCAAGCTCGGCATTGATGAATTCCGGCGTGAGGTCGAAGAAGAGCTCAAGATAGTGCCGCACGATGCGCGCCACACCGCGTACATCAATGCCCTGAGCGACTTCAGCTACAAGCCGGCTAAAGCGGGCATGGCGCTGAACGGGGCGCCGCTGCCGGATGGCTTTGAGGACTGGTATCGCAGCAATGTCTACCGGCAGGTGCAGCCCGGTTACAGCACGATAACGCTCAACACGCCGCTCGGCGATTTCACCGCGCAGCAGGGCTTCCTGCTCGCCGATATCGCCCGCCGTTATGTGGGCGACAATATCCGTTTCTCGGTTGAGCAGAATGTCGTCCTGCGCTGGGTGGCTGATGCCGACCTGCCTGCGATTTATCACGACCTCTGCGAAATCGGCTTGGGCGATCCCAACGCCGGCACCATCGTCGACATCACCACCTGCCCAGGCACTGACACCTGCAAGCTTGGCATCGCTTCGTCTCGCGGCTTGACTGCCGAGCTGCGGACGCGCCTCATCGAAAAGATCAATTTGCTGCCCGATGCCGTGCGCGAGCTCAAGATAAAGGTCAGCGGCTGCTTCAACTCATGCGGCCAGCATCATGTCGCGGACATCGGCTTCTTCGGCAACAGCCGCCGCTCTGGCAATCACAAGATGCCGCATTTCCAGGTCGTGCTCGGCGGTCAATGGCGGCAGAACGCCGGCAGCTACGGTCTTGCCGTCGGCGCTGTGCCGGCAAGGCGCGTGCCCGATGTCTTGGAAGCGCTGACCGAGCGCTACGTCGCTGAACGCGGCGAGGGCGAGGATTTTCAGACCTGGGTCAAAGAGCTGGGGCGCAAGGAGATCAAGGCGATGCTGCAGCCCTACATGAAGCTGCCCAGCTTTGAGGAAGCGCCTGCTTATTTCAGCGATTGGGGCGATTCGCGCGTCTACACCATCGATGACATCGGCGTTGGCGAATGCGCCGGCGAGGTGGTCTCGCTCTTCTCGATGGAAATTTCCAAGGCGGAGTCGACCCAATTCGAAGCGCTGCTGGCGCTGGACGACGGCGACTATAAGCTGGCGGACGAACAAGCCTACAAGGCGATGGTCCAGGCGGCTCGGGCGCTGGTGCGCACCAAGCATCTCGATGTCGGCGATAATTACGACGACATCGTCGGCGAATTCCGTTCGCGCTTTTACGATACGGAACTGATTTACGATCGCTTCGCCAAAGGCAAGTTCGCGCGTTACCTGTTCAAGCGGCACGAAGGCGCGCCCGCGCGCGTCAACGAAGACTACGCCCATCAGATCATTGATGAGACGCAGTTGTTTATCGAAAATGTCCATACAGCCGAACAGCGCATCAATGGCGTGATTGTCGGCTAGCGCCAGAACAGAAGGACTGTAAGGGCGACTAATCAAACGCCTGCCAAGCGCAAGCCATGTAGGGGCGCCCCTTGGGTCGCCCGCCGCTTCCAAACTGTAGGGGCGACTCGGTCAGTCGCCCGCTTAGCCTAAAGTGAGGACCGCATGACAATCGTTCCCAAACGGCTGGGCATCAAGTTCAGCCTCAAACGGCAGCCGACGCTTGAGCCGGAAGACATTCTGCCCATCTTCCAGCGCTGGATTCAGGAACACCGGGTTGAAGGCATGCTCATTGACGTCATCGATTACAAGCACGTGCCAGAAGGACCTGGCATCGTGCTGATCGCCGATGAAGCCGACTTCGCCTATGACCTCGCCGATGGAGAAATCGGCTTGCATTACATACGCAAGCGGGACCTGCCCGGCGACCTGTCGCGAGCGCTTCAACTTAGCTTCAAAAGTGCTTTGGCGGCCGCCCGCGCCCTGGAAGCGGAAGCGCCCGGGGACATCGTCTTTGACTTCAGCGCAGCCAAAATCAGCTTTTTCGATCGTATGCGCTATCGGAATGACCCGGCGGTCTTTGAGAACGCGCGCCCGGCTTTGACCAACTTGCTCAGCGATATCTTCGGCGGGACCGTCACCCTCGCGCGCGTGTATGACGACCGAAGAGCGGTATTCGCCGTAAGCTGTACAGTCGCTGGCGAGAACATCAATGCGGATGCCCTCGCCGCCCGGCTTGAAGAAAACCGACAGTCGGTCTAGCAATCTATTTCACCGCGACTCCGCGCAACTGATCTCCCTTCAGGGCAATCGCTTCAAAATGGCATCCCCTGCGATGAGCAAACCTAAACTGAAATTTAACCACCGAGGACACCGAGAGCGCCGAGAAATGCGATTGATTAGAGATTTCGCGGCATTTTGTCGCAAAATTTTTGGATGGGAAGGAAGTCTGTCGACAAGGTAGCGGCATGCCTGCCTAATTCAAACAGTGGATTTAGAGGAAGAGCTATCAAAAGAACCTAAACTCTGTGTCCTCTGTGTACTCGGTGGTAAAGAAAAATTTGAAGCGATTGCCCTGGATCTCCCCTTCCCTAGCTCGCTGAGGGGCTTGGGAATAGGGCATAGAAATCGCCACAGCTCAACACGATCCACAAGACAACAAAAATACCAGGGCGCAGGCGCGCAAAAGCGCCCGTGCAAGGGGCTTGCTTATCGGTTATATTTCTAGGCGCATTGCTTCTACCATCAACGAAAGCCGAAATATGACTGCCTTCGATTTCGACGAGATCATTGATCGCAGCGGGCACCACAGCGCCAAGTGGAGCGCCGTTGATGAGGGCTGCCTGCCGATGTGGGTCGCCGATATGGACTTTCGCTCGCCGCCTTCCGCCATCAATGCCATGATTGAACGCGCTCGCCACGGCGTATTCGGCTACACGATCGACCCGCCGAAGCTCAAGGAAGTTGTCGTCGAGCGCATGGAGCGGCTGTACAATTGGCGCATCAAGCCAGAAGATGTTTTGTTTTCGCCCGGCCTGGTGCTCGGCTTATGCGCGACCGGCCGGGGCTTCGGCGCCCCCGGCGACGCGGTGCTTATTCAGACGCCTGTCTATGGACCCTTCTTCAAGGCAGCGAACATCAACCAGAAATTCTCGCTTTCTATTGACATGCAATATGCCGCCGATGACGCGCATCATTTTCACTACGAGAACGACTATGACGCCTTTGAAGAAGCCGCTAGCAAGCCACAGACGACTATGCACCTGCAGTGCAACCCGCAGAACCCGGCCGGCTTCATGTATTCACGCGCCGAGCTTGAGCGGATTGCCGAAATCTGCCTGAAGCACGATGTTCTGATCGTCGCCGACGAGATTCATTCCGATCTTATCCTCGAAGGCCGGCACATCCCCATCGCCACCTTGTCAGAAGAAATCGCCCAGAATACGCTGACGATGATCGCGCCCAGCAAGACTTACAACCTGGCCGGCTTGTCTTGTTCGGTCTTGATTGCCCAAAACAAGGAGATTCGCGAAACGGCCGCGGCCGCGTTGCAGCGCACCAGCACCCACGTTAGCATCATGGGCTACGAAGCAGCTTACGGCGCCTACAGCGGCGGCGATGAATGGCTGCGGCAGCTGCTCATTTACCTCAAGGGCAATCGCGATTTCGCCCTTGAGTACATTCGCCAGCACATGCCACAAATCAAGACCACAGTCCCGACAGCGACTTATCTGCTTTGGATGGATATGCGCGAGCTGCAAATCGAGGGCGACTTGATGGAGTTCTGCCACAAAACGGCCGGCATCGCGCCTAGCCCGGGCAGCTTCTTTGGCGCGGCTGGCGAGGGTTTTGTTCGCTTGAACTTCGGCTGTCCGCGCGCCACGCTGGAGCTGGGCCTCGAACGCCTGCGGAAGGCGGTCGAGCAACTGGCGCCGGCCGTATAAGCGAGGAGAATGCCACGTGTCTCGCCCCTTCCTAATCGACACCGACGCCGGCTCCGATGACGCCGTCGCCATCCTGATGGCGCTTCGACACGCGGATGTCGATGTCCGCGCGATTACTGTGGTCGCCGGCAACGTCCCGCTGGCGCAAGGCGTCGTCAACGCGCTCTACTTCACCGAGCTCTGCGAAACCGATGTGCCGGTTCACGCTGGCGCCGATCGTCCCTTGCTGCGCGAATATGTCTCCGCGGACTGGTTCCACGGCGCCGATGGCTTGGGCGATTGGGGCGACCGCTACAAACCCCAGCGCGCTCAAGCAAGCGAGCTGCACGCCGTCGACGCCATCATCGACGCCGCGCGCTCGACGCCGGAGCTGGTCATCGTGACGCTTGGTCCGCTGACGAATCTGGCGCTGGCGCTCAGAAAGGCGCCCGACATCATTCCATTCGTTTCGCGCTGCGTGGTGATGGGCGGCGCCGCCTGCACTAACGGCAACGTCACGCCCGCGGCCGAATACAATATCTGGTGCGACCCGGAAGCGGCGCGGATCGTTTTTCGCTCCGGGCTGCCAGTCGAGATGGTCGGCTGGGAATTCAGCATCGGCGAGTTTGTTTTGTCGCTTGACGACATTGAATATGCGCGCGGCATCAACACGCCCTTCGCCGATTTCGCCATCGACTGCAACATCAAGGGCATGCGCGGCTACGAGATTCAGACAGGAGAGATCGGCATTTCGCTGCCCGATGGCGTGGCGCTGGCGGTCGCAATCGATCCCAGCATCTGCACCGCCAGCAGCCGGCACTATGTCGATGTGGAATGCGATAGCGAGCTGACCCGCGGCATGACCGTGGTGGACAAGCTCAACCTGGCTGACGATGAACGCAACGCGCCCGTCTGGCGCGAGCTGCTATCGAATCATGCCAAGCCCACAATCTGCTGGGAGTTGGACGCCGCCCGCTGGAAGGCGATGCTCTATCAGCTGCTCCGCTAGCAGCGCAAGCAACGCAACGTTTCGCCGATGCCCCGCGTAATGGCTGTTAAGGATTGCAATGGAGATTGTGAAGATGGATCACGAGCCGCAGAAACCGAAGAATCAACGCGATTGGGTCGAAGAGATGGAGGTGGCCGGCAACGAACTGGTCGAGCGCGTCAAGGCATTGGTGGCTGAAGGCAACGTACGCCGCTTAATCATCCGCAACGCCAATAACGAAGTGCTTATCGAAGTGCCACTGACCTCCGCCGTCGTCGTTGGCGGCGTCGCGACCCTGGTTAGCCCGGTGCTGGCGGCGCTGGGCGCGCTGGCTGCGCTCTTTGCCAAACTCAAGCTGGATATCGTTCGCGCCGAAGATATCGACGATGAGGCTGAAACCATCATGATTTCCGGCGACGACGTTACCGATGTGACGCCCACAGACAACTAACGCGATCTCGACTTGTTCGTCGGCCGCGGGGGAAGACACCAGGCTGAACCTAGATTGCAGCGCGCACGCGCGTTTCAGCCGCGCCTTGCGCCAATTTCGTGCAGGTACATGTCTCGTCACCGGCATCATTTCTTGCCAGAGCAATCGCAGCAAAATTATAATGCGCCGTTCGCCACGAAATTGTGAAAATGTAGGGGCGTATCGCCGATACGCCCGTTGAATAAAACATAAATTTTGCGGGCGTTTCAGCGAAACGCCCCTACAGATTACGAAATGTGAGGGAAAATTGTTATTTGTCAGCGCAATTTCATTTGATGCGATTGCCCTGCATTTCTTGTGTTCCCAGTGGGAAGCGCAAGCAGATTAAGCTATACTATGCGGAATTATAAATGCGAAAGTCGCGCTGGCGGCAGCCACAGACAAGCCAGCGCCGCGAGCCGAAGGCAGAGGTAAACCATGATCGTTAGCGTGCTTCAAGAAAACTTGGCGAAGAGCCTGAACATTGTCACCAAAGCGGTCGACAGCAACCCGCCCTTGCCCGTGCTCGCCAACGTCCTGCTGGAGACGGAAGACTCCCGCCTTAAGATATCCGCCACCAATCTTGAATTGAGCATCAGCGTCTGGATCGGCGCCAAGGTGGAGCAAAGCGGCAGCATCACGCTCCCCGCCAGGACTTTCAGCGAGTTGGTCAGCAGCTTGTCACCAGAACGCGTCGACCTGCGCCTGGATGCGGCCACCCACACCGTGCATCTCCGCTGCGGCGTGCAGACCTCCAATATCCGCGGCATAGACGCCGACGAATTCCCGCCGATAAATCACAACGAAAGCGCCGACCTGCACGTCCCGGGCGGAACGCTGCGCGAGATGATCAATCAGACCGCTTTCGCCGCCGCGCGCGAACAGAATCGGCCGATTCTCACCGGCGTTTACCTCCAGCTCGAGAGCCAGACGATAACGATGGCGGCGGCTGACGGTTACCGCCTGGCGGTGCGCACAGCCGAAATCGGCGAGAGCTTTAGCGAGCGGCAAGACATGGTCGTGCCAGCGAACACGATGAGCGAAGTGGCGCGCATCGTGGAAGACGAGCACGAGGTCGGCGTCTCGCTGCCGACCGAGCGCAACAGCATCACCTTCTTCGCGCCCAATGTCATGATCTCGTCACAATTGCTCGAGGGCCGCTTCCCCGATTTCGCCTCGATAATCCCGCGCTCCTTCGTCACCTCCACCACGATGTACACCAACGACTTGCTGGTCGTCTGCCAACGCGCCGAGATCTTCGCCCGCGACAACGCCAATAGCGCCAGCCTGCAGGTCAAGCCAGCGCTGAATCCAGGTGAACCGGCGGAAGTCTTGATCGGCGGCAAGAGCGCCGAACGCGGCGACAGCGAAGGCATGCTGGACGCCACCGCCGAAGGCGAGCCGCTCGATATTTCTTTTAATATCCGATACCTGATTGATGTGCTGCGCGTCATCAACGAAGAACGCGTCGTCTTCGAGAGCAACGGCCCCGAAAACCCCGGCGTGCTCAAGCCGGAAAACCGTGAAGACTTTGTGCACGTCATCATGCCGATGAGCAAATAGCCTCTGCCCCGTATTACAATACAAGATGATCCAGCCGGAAAACGCGCGCCGCGCTCGCCCAAACATGCCCAATTATGGCGTCATGCCGGGCGCGGTTGACGCCATGCTGGCTTGGGATTGGGTCGACCAACAGATGCATGAAGCGCGCAATTATTGGGTTTGCAGCGTTTGCGGCGATGGACGCCCGCACAGCGTTCCAGTATGGGGCGCTTGGGTCGATGGCGGCTTGTACTTTGGCACAGACAAAAACTCGGTCAAGGCGCTTAACATCGCGCGGGACAACCGCGTCGTCGTGCATCTGGGCAGCGGCGATGAGACGGTGATATTTGAGGGCGCCGCCGTCGAAGCGCAGATCTCCGCTTCAATGCTGAAGAAAATTAGCGAGCGTTATGTCGAGAAATATGCGCTCGATCCCGAATTAGAAGAAACAGACGACTTGCTCTTGCGCCTGATACCGAAGAAAGTGATGGCTTGGCTGGAGCGCGATTATCCCGCAACCGCCACCTACTGGCTATTCGACTCCTGAGCCTTGAATTGAATCAGCCCCCGCTTGCCATTGACGCGCCAATCGGGGTCGATGCGGTCCAATTGCGCTGCCGTCTCCGCCGATGGCAAGCCGATCACCGGATCGCTCTTCAGCGTACGCAGGCAAAGCACCGGGGCGGCGAGATAACGCAGCACATCGGCGAAGGGCTTATGCGGCGCCCAGATGCAATCGCCCACCGCCCGCCGATAATTGGCATCGCCCTTGATAATCACCAGACGCGCTTGGTTCAACTGCCGCGCCAAATCCGCCGGCAGCTCCCAAAGGAAACGGCTGCTCGTCCAGTAAGGATGCGGCAGGAAGCGCAAACGTTCAGCTGCCCACGCGGCGCGCAGGCGCTCGGCGAGCGCAGAGGCCGCTTTGCCGCGCCTCGCCATCGCAGACAGCATCATCCATACATCGGCCGGCGTGGCATCGCTGACGAATGTCGGATATGACTTGAGGCAGACGACGACCCGCGCCGCTGCATGCCGCAGCAGGCAGTCGCTTAGCGCCAGGTCCAGCGCCAACTCAGAGCCAGCGTTGTCCGCCACGATGTAGATTGCGCCATTTTCCTTGGATTGCGCCGCCGACCGCGACTCCAATAGATGCGCCAGCAAAGGTTCCCGATCGTCAACCAGCAAATCATCCTCGTCGATTTCTGTGCCGCGCGTCATTGAAGCGGCATAACTCAAGTCGATGCGGTTCGCCCAGAGATCTAACGTGATCGCTCGCCTCAGCTCTTCCTCGGCGGAGAGGCCCGGTTGCAGCGCTCGCTCAACCAGGCGCCAGAGCGCATCGCTCTGAAGCTCCTCCAGCTTCTTCGGCAGGAAGGGGTCCCGTCCGCTTTCCGCCCAGCGGACCGCTTCAATCAGGCGGCGGTAGGTGTAGGTCTCGGCGAAGAACCATTCGACCTTATGCCAGGTTGGCTCGTCCGCCACAATTTGACGCTGCCCATCCAGCGCCGCCGCCCACTCGCTTGCGTCAGCAGCCGATTGCGTATCGAGCCCCTGGATGCGCGCGCCGGTGCAAAGGTCATCCCGCAGTCGACGCAGCCGCCGCTTAATGCTCGCTGGATAATCGTCATTGGTGGCGATGGTCTCATCGATGATGGCCGGCAAGCGAACGCGCATCGTGTTGTTGGCAAAGGCGTTGCTGTGGTCCGTGCGTATCGGCGCCGGACGCCCGTTCGCTTCGGTCATAATCTGCCGGTGATTTGCGCAGGCGGTTTATCCACCGCGATAAATGGTCACGTAACGCCGCGGTTCGTCGCCAACGCTGGCTGACTGCAACCGCGCTTGCCGCGCCAACTGATGCTGGCGTTTGCGCACCTGAGAGGCTTGCGGTTTCAGGTCAATATAATCTTCGCCGGCGCGAATGCGACTGATGGCATGTTCCGCCTCTAGCAGCGCATCGCCAAAGGCATCGCCGGGGCGCCGCCCATTCAAGCGGAATAGATCGACCAGGAAATGCTCCATCTGCGTCACCGTATTCGCGCGCAGCACATAAATGGACAGACCCCGCTTTTCACCATCGGTGATCAAACGCGGGCGGCGGCGATAATGCGTCTTCAGCGTCACAATCGCCTCGGCATCGCCAAAATCGTCGGTGAGCAGCAGGGGAACGGATAAGCGGCGCGCCGCCTGCTCCAATCGATTGCGCGCGACGCCATAGGCGTACACGCTGATCGGCCGCAGATTGCGCCCGTTGGCTTTCACAACCTCGTCCTTCATCTCATTGCGCGTCTTGCCGTTGTCACGGTTTCCACGCACGACATGCGCGCCGATCGGGGCGCTGTTGCCGCCTTGCTGCCGCGTTCCATGCCGGGCAGGGGCGGAACGCGAGTCGGATTCCGGCACATATTCGCTGACGTGAATGGCGCCGGTCTCGTCTCTTTCGCGCAGCTCGGCCGGCAGGGGGCGGTTGCGCAGCATCGCGTCAACCGCCGACGCCACATCCACATGCACAACCAGGCGATCGCGCGCTTGTATCTCAATCATGATATCGAAAGTCGGCGCCGTACGCCGTTCGAGCACCACCTTCTGCGTACCGCGCCGGCGCGCCTCGTCATCCGATAGCGTCACAGATTCGATGCCGCCGATCAAATCGGAAAGCGTTGGGTTCAGCAGCAAGTTTTCCAGTGTATTGCCATGCGCAGTGCCGATCAATTGCACCCCGCGCTCGGCGATGGTGCGCGCCGCCTGGGCTTCCAGTTCACGTCCGATCTCATCGATAATGATGACTTCAGGATTGTGATTCTCCACCGCCTCGATCATGACTTCGTGCTGCCGATCGGGCTGCGAGACCTGCATGCGCCGCGCCTTGCCCACCGCCTCATGCGGGATATCGCCATCGCCGCCGATCTCGTTGGAGGTGTCGACAATCACAACGCGCTTGTCCCGCGCCCGCACACGCGCCGCCTCGCGCAGCAGCGTCGTCTTGCCGACGCCGGGCGGGCCGACAAGCAGCACACTCTGCCCGGTGTCAATCAAATCCGCGATGATGTCGATGGTGCCATACACCGCCCGACCAACACGGACCGTCAAGCCGACGATCTTCCCGCGGCGATTCCGAATAGCCGAGATTCGATGCAGCGAACGTTCAATGCCCGCTCGATTATCATCGTCGAATTCGCCAAGCTCATCGGTCAACTGGCGCAGATCGGCCTCAGTAACCTCGGCGTCAGCGAGCTCGTATTCCTTGTCGATGTATCGGGCGGCGGGCAGTCGTCCCAGATCAAGCACGATTTCCAGGAGTCTGCTGGTATTGCCATACTCATCGATAGCGCTGCGTATCCGCGCCGGCAGTATATTATTGAGTATGTCAAAATCGTCAGTGATGCGCTTATCCATGTATCGCGTTGTTGCCCTCCAACTTGCGGTATCAAGGGGCGCGCTGCCATTGATTGGATTGCTCAGATTCGCGGATTGACGATCCGCGAGCCCGGCAGCCTCGACCGTCGCAGCCCTTGCCCACGTCCCATTCTTAAGGTTGCCGCCGGCTTCCGCCCGACATTTGTCGCCAGCTTGACGCCTTCAAACGAAGTCTGTCGTACGCCGGCGCTTAAGTGCTTGACCATCATCGCCTGCTCCAGCCAGGGATTGAATCCCAGATCGAGCATCGCGTTTTCCAGCCAGCCCTGGTAGCCGCGAACACAAACAAATATCGGCAGCTTTCGGCAGCGGTCGATCTGTCGCATTGCGGCGGCGACAATTGCGGGCGCATCGCTAAGCGTGTCTGGATGCAGGTAGGGCATTAGATACACGCCATGCTTGCCCTCCGCATAAGCGATGTAAGCTTCAATCGGCCCGCCCTTGCGATAGACCAAACCCTCCATGTCAGTCGACGGTCCCATGACGGTCTGCAATATCCGCGGGATCGTGCAGCCGAGCAGAGCAGCGATGCCAGTCTGATCATCATCGGTCTCTTCCCGCAGCGTTAAGCCGCCCGAATCCAGCGGCGCCGCCAGCGGTTCATGCCGCCATATCACCTGCCGCGAATAAACCGCGTAGCCGGCGCGGCGCATGGTTTCAAATAAACGATGGCTCAGCTCGACCTCGCCCACCAAGGCATGCGCGCCATTCTTGCCCGCTTGCTCTGCCAAGGCATCGAGCATGTGCAACCAGATCGTATCATCATCATGCTCGGCGAGCGCCGGCGCCAAACAGACGATATGGGCGTTGGTCTCGTCAGGGCGATAGCGAAACTGCCCGACAACATCCTTGCCGTCAAGATGCGCCACCAGCGTGTGCAGCCCGCGGGGAAAGACGATGCTCGGCAGCAAGGCGCTGCTGTGCGCGCGCGCGCCTTCGGTCAGCCCCAGCTCGCTGTGCAAGACTATGGCGTTCTGTTTGAGACGCAGCATCAGCGGCAAATCCAGCAGTTTCATCGCATGCGCGTCTGACTGGCTGTACATTTTCACCTCGCTAGATCTGCCCCGCCACGGGAGCAGCGCACACACATTGTAGCATTTTCCGGCGCTGCGCGACAACGCACCTGGGAATAAGGCAGGGCAATTGCATCAAAATCATGATGCGCCGTTCGCCACGGAAATCGTGAAAATGGTGGGGCGTATCGCCGATACGCCCGTTGAATATGACATTAATTTTGCGGGCGTTACGGATATTTTGGAAATTACTTTCCTAATCACAGACATTATCAATACCTGATCGGATTCACTTTCATGCATTGACTGACAATGCCAGCGCGACCTTTGGTGAAAATGCGTTTGGCGCATCGGGATAGCAACCGGCGTTGATACCGGGCTAGGAAGCAACTATTAACACCAGCCGAATTCAGTAATACGATTGCGCGCATCTGACTGGGTGATGGAAAAACCAATCGTGGACAAACTACGCGTCGCCTTTATTGGAACGGGAAGAATCTCCGACTTGCACGCCCGCGCCTACCTGGACGACGAGCGCGCCGAACTGGCAGCCGTTTGCGACAGCAACATTGAGCTGGCGCGTCTGCGCGGCGAGCGGTGGGGTGTGCCATCTCACAGAATATACGCCGAATATCGCGAGCTGCTGGCGCTGGATGACATCGACTTGGTCGAGATTCTGCTGCCGCATCATTTGCATTTCCAGGCGACGCTCGATGCCGCGGCCGCGGGCAAGCACATATCGGTGCAAAAGCCGATGGCGCTGAGCCTCGCCCAAGCCGATGAAATGGTGGCAGCCGCGCGCGCTGCCGGCGTCGTCTTGAAGGTCTACGAGAATTTCATCTTCTATCCGCCGGTGCAGCGCGCCAAGGCGCTGATTGACAATGGCGAGATCGGCGACTTGCTCACCATCCGCATCAAAAGCAATTCGGGCGTCAGCCCAACAGAGTGGCAAGTGCCCGCGTCGGCGCGGGCTTGGCGCTTGAATCCGGAAGAATGCGGCGGCGGTCCCCTAGTATTCGATGACGGACACCACAAGTTCGCCCTGGGCTGGCATTTCATGGGCAAAGCAGAAGAAGTCCACGCCTGGATCGGCTGCACCGAAATCGCGCCCGGCGAGTATCTCGACGCGCCCGCAATCGTCTCCTGGAAATTCGCCGATAATCGATACGGTTCGCTGGAAGCGGTGTTTTCGCCGGAGTTGGTACTGGATACCGAGCATTACGCGCAGGACGACCGCGTTGAAATCACCGGCAGCAAAGGCGTTATCTGGGTGACGCGCGGGCACGGCAAAATGATGGACCTGCCGCCGGTGGTGATGTACAAAGATCGGCAGACGCGGAGTTTTTCCGATATGCCTGTTGGTTGGGAGCACAGCTTTATCAACTCGACGAGGCACTTTATTGACGCTTATTTTGCCGGCGAGCCACCGAGCTTAACCGGTGAAGAGGGGCGCGAGGTTCTGCAATTCGCTTTGGCAGCGCAAGAATCGGCGCGGATTGGGGCGGCGGTCAAGCTCTGAGCGCGGCGCTCATTCGTCCAGAACGGTAATGGCGTCGCCTTCCATCGCGCTAATGGTCGCCAGGGCGTGGATCGGCACATCGTACTGCGCTTGCACCGCCGCGCGGCCGCCCTCGAAAGTCTTTTCCACCACGACGCCGACGCCCGCCAACTTGGCTCCCGCGCTCAAGACGATGCGAGACAACGCGAGCAAGGTCTTGCCGGTCGCCAGAAAGTCATCAATGATCAACACATTTTCGCCCGCGTGGAGGAATTCCGCCGATACCAGCAGCAAGGTTTCGCCGCCTTTGGTATGGCTCGGCGCTGTCTCCAGGAATACCGGGCCGGACATGGTGATCGGCTTCCGCTTCCGCGCATAGACCACCGGCACGTTCAGTTCAATGCCGGTCATCAGAGCCGGCGCGATTCCCGAAATCTCGGCGGTCAATATGCGATCTATTGGCGTTCCATCGAAGCGCGCGGCGAACGCGGCGCCCATGTTCGCCATCAGCGCGGGATCAAGCTGGTGATTTATTATGCTGTCAACTTTTAGAATGCCGCCGCCAAGGTGTAGGCCCTCGGCTCGAATGCGCTTAATCAGTGCTTTCATGTCACCGCCCCCGGCGCCCAGTCTTGGGCATAGCTGCCCTCAGGCTTGCGCCAAAACTCGCGTGATCTGTTCGAGATGATCCAGGTCGTGCGCGCTGACTTGCATCAGGGCATCAGTCATGCTGAAGCTGTCGCGCTCCGGATGCACGCCGCCGCGGGCCCATTCCGCCGGGCTCAGCCCCTCGAAGAAATCCGCAAAACGGGCGCGCGACGCCTGAAGCGACTCGGTAGCGTCAACCAGCGATTCCGACTGATAATCGCGCTCAATCGCCATCGCCTCATGGTCGTAAGCAGGCAATTGCGGATGCTCCAATTCAAGCATCATGCGCGCGCGGCTGTAGAAGATCTCATCAAAGTCGCGCAGGTGGCACACAATCTCAACAATCGACCAACCGTCGGCGCCGTCGCGCAATTCCCGCGCATCCTCGGCGGAAACGCTTCGCAGTATGTGGCGCAGAATCTTGCAGGTCAAGCGCATTGACGCAATCTGACGTTCTCGCGCCTGCCCCCAGGTCGTCCCTACTTCGCTCATGCCACCGCTCCTCGCTTCGCGCTATTCTTTGATGACAAATTCTAGTCGCATCGCCGCCGCCGCGCCATATCGCCTTGCTTAATCAACTGACCGCCCACAGCATCACTTTATTATCGCCCGCGCCGGAAGCCAGCAGCGTGCCAGCGGGATTGAAGCCCAGCGCCAGGACGGGCTTTGAATGCGCGGTCAACGTCTTCAACGCTCGCGCCAAGTCGAAATCCCAGATTCGAATCGCGTTGTCGCGCCCGCCGCTGGCCAGCAGCGCCCCGTCGCGGGAGAATGCCAGGGCATCGACGCCGCCCGTGTGCGCGGTCCAACGGCGCGATTTCGCAGCATTGTCCCGCTGCCAGCAGCCTATCATCGAGTCGCGACTCGCCGAAGCCAATACTGAACCACTTGGACTAGCGGCGATTTGTCGTATCCAATCATCGTGGCGGCTCAGGAGTTCCGCTTCAAGCCCCGAGCCAATCTCCCAACAGTGAATCGCGCAGTCCCGCCCCGCGGAATAGAGATAGCGGCCATCGTTCGCGAAGGCTAGCGTCGTCACTTCATCCCGCTGCCCTTCAATCGCTGCGACCGCTTCACCGCTATTGACCGACCAAAGCCGGATGGATTTGTCTGCGCCACCGGAGGCCAGCAGCTTTCCGTCAGGGCTAAAGGCGAGCGCTTCGACCGCCCCACTGTGACCCGTCAACGTATTTGCGACCTGGGCGGTATCGCTGGCGAAGGCAAAGAGCTTGATCGACATATCGGCGCCGCCGGCAGCAAGCAGATTGCCATCGGGGCTGAAGGCGATAGCTTTCACCGGCCCCGTGGGCGCGCTCAATCGAATGGTCGGCGCGCCGCCAAAGCCGTTCACGTATAGCGCGATTCCGTCACCGCCGGCAATTGCCAGCTTGTCTCCACCCGGCGACCAGCATAGGCAGGAGATCCAGCCGAATCGTACGCTTCCCAGGCGGCCCAGCGCGGAAACATTGCCCCGGCTGATGCGCCGCAAGCTCATAGCCATTCGCTCGTTTCGTCCTCCGCATTCATCGCGCCAGACAAGGCAATGTCAATATATCGCGCGCCCGACCATTACGATTATAATGGCTGCCGATTCATTCAAACGAGAGCCGCCATGACCCGAATCCGCATAAGGCTTGACGAGATTCGTCAACTCGAGCGCGTCTACCATACAGCGATCCCGCATACGTACCTCGATGAAAACCAGCATGTCAATGTTCAGTATTACCTGCATCTGGTTGAGCGCGGCTTGGGCGAGGTCTTTCGGCGCGTCGGCTTGGGCGAGCGTTATGCCGCAGCTGATGAGATCGGCAACTTCGCCTTGGAGCAGCACATTCGTTATCTCGCCGAGCTGCTCAATAAAGACCAGGTGAGCGTCTACATTCGCCTGCTGGAACTAAGCCCAAAGCGCGCCTACTTCATCGGCTTACTCGTCAACGACACGCGCGGCGAGCTCGCGGCCACAGTCGAAGTAGTCATGATGAATGTCGACATTAAGCTTCGGCGCGGCAAGCCCTTTCCTTCAGCGGCAAAAGCAAGGCTCGACGCATTGCTGGCGAGACACAATCGCTTGCGCTGGGCAGCCCCGGTCTGCGGCGTGATGCGCGCATAAGCGATCAGCCAGCAAGCAAGCCGCCCTCCTCCAGCCAATCACGCAGCAACTCAGCGAAGACGCGATTGCCCAAGGGGTTCAGGTGCAGGTCATCGGCGTAATATAGCAAATCGCTTGCCGCCGCCCGTTGCTGCAAATCGTCGAGGGCATCGTAACAGATCAGGTTCAGTTCAGCGCAGAGCCCCATCATCGCCAGCCGCGCGCTGCCGATCGCCTTGAGCTCGTCGCCCAGCGCCGCAGCCGTATAGGATTGGTAAACTTCTTCGCGCGTCGGCACGAGCAGGACGACAAGCTGCCCGCCCCAAGACGAAACCAGCGCCTGCGCGCTTTCAAAGGCGGCGCGTGAAATCTCGTAACCCGCTTGATTGACCGCCCGCGTCATGTCCATCGCTTTCGTTTCGTATGGCTGGCCAAATTGCAGTTGCTCGCCGCTTGACAAGGTCACGGCGAAACGCTCATCAAATTCGGCCGCGTTCGGGTCGCGAAAGCGGCGCCAGCCCGGCAATACGCTCTCCAATACGGCATATAGCGCGAACCGGCTCCGCAGCCACGACCGAAGCTGACTCGTCTCGTCGATCACGGCATCATCTTCGTTCGCCGCATCCGCGATGGGCGCGAGCTCGCCCTTGGAGCTGAACAAGCCGTAGTCGTCATTGAAGTCGTTGCCGAAGAACTGCCACAGCGTCAAGCGCGGCTTCAAGGGTGTTCCGAACCCTTGCAGAATCAGCCAGTGACTGTGGCTGCCCGTCCCCGGCTGGCCAAGATTGACAATGCCCAAACCGGTATCCGTCTCCAATCGCGTCACCCAACAATCAGCGCGCTCGGTGAAGCAGAATGCGAAGGAGTCTCCCAGGACAACGGCATCCACAAAATACTCGACCGGGCGCGTTCGGAAGCCAATGCCGCCGCCCTGCCACAATTCGATCGTGCTGACTTGAAACCGCACGCTGGGGCTGCCAAACTGGACCGCGTCCACCAGCCCAGGCTTCAGTATGAAATAATGATCGGGATTGCGTACCCAAGCGCGGTCCCAAGGCTCGGGATAAGGCACGCCGTGCATCGCGATATGCGCTGCTTCCTGCAAGCGCGGGGGCAGCGCGGCGGCAAAGAGACGCAAGCCAAGCTCCAAAAGCACGACGATGGCGATCAGCCAGCTGATGATGATCAAGCACCATCTGAGTTGCTGCCGCAAAACCATCCGCCTGTCCAAATAGGGAAGCCTCTTATTGCCGGGTCCGCATTCGCCGAATCCGCGTCATAGCTCGCGCGGGTAAGACGTCAAGACATCAATGCCATTCTCAGTGACGACGACATTGTCCTCAATGCGCACGCCGCCGACGCCCGGAATGTAGACGCCCGGTTCAATCGTGAAGACCATGCCCGGCTCCAGCAGTTGGGTATTGCCTTCCACGATATTGGGCAATTCGTGCACGCTCAAGCCCAGCCCGTGACCCAGCCGATGGATGAAATATTCGCCAAAGCCAGCCGCCTCGATAACCGCGCGCGCGACGCGGTCGACCGCTTCGCAGCTCACACCTGCGCGGGCGAATTCACGCGCGGCTTGGTTGGCGCCATACACCGCGTCATACATCGCGCGAATCTGCGCCGTTGGCTCGCCATAGCAGAATGTGCGCGTGATATCAGCCGGATAATCACTGTAGCGCGCGCCGAAGTCAATCAGCAGCAACTCGTTCTCAGCCCAGATACGGTCGCCGGTGTCCCCGTGCGGCAGTCCGCTCTTCTCGCCGGATAAGACCAGCAAGAAAGCTAAACCCTGCGCGCCGCGTTCGACCATTTCGGCTGAGAGTCGGTCGGCGATTTGGCGCTCGCTCATACCAGGACGTGCCCAGTCCATCGTCGCCTCCAACGCCGACTCGCTGATTTCGATTGCCCGCCGCATACTTGCTATCTCTTCCGGCGCCTTGCAAGCGCGCATGTTCAAGAATACGTCTCCCGCGTCCACGGCAGCTGACGAAGACAGACCGGCTCTTTCCAGCGCCCGCCACTCAAAAAAGCGCAGCGTTTGACCATCCATGGCGCAGGTGGCATCGGCATGCGTCAAAGCCGCAACCGCCTCGCCAAAGGCGCCATCAAATCCGCTCTGGTCGGTCCACATAAAGCGGCGCGCCTCAAGGTCGGGCCGCGCTTCCAGCTTGGCCACTTCCAACTCGGGAATGATGAAGGACAGCCCTCGCCGGCTGTATAAGCCGATTATGGGGCGCTCCGATAAATGAAAGTGGAGACCCGTGAAGTAGACCATGTTCTCGCCCGGAACAAAGGCGACGAGATCGGCGCCGCTCTTCCCGAGCAAGCCATCCAACCGCTCCAAATAATCAATCGTCACTTTAGCCCCCCTAGACATGCCTATGCCGCCGGCTCGATTGTAGTCTACGCGCTTGGTATTCGTCCACCGAAATGTGTCCACGGCAGCGCAATCGCACCAGAAACATGACATCTGAAATGGCGCCGTTTCGAGTTAAAAATTAACCACAGAGTTGTTCGCCCGTGATTCGGGGCAGCCACAAAAACACAACCCGGTCTCCCATGGCGAGCAATATCAAAGCAAATACCGCGCTTTTCGTGATGATAAAGCGGACGTGCTAAATTACATTGTACTCTTGAGCCAGTAAAA
>JAJEGA010000001.1 GCA_022820125.1 Anaerolineae bacterium
TTGCAGATTATCGAATGTATACTGCGTTTGCGGTGGATCAACTCGTTTCAGAATGCGATTGCCAGTCGGCGGATCCAATCGCAGGCGGTAGCGGTCAGCGCCATCGACGGTATCCCAGGCAACCGTGTTGCCCGACAGCACACGGAAGTTCTGCGGCGCTGGCAATCGAATAAGCCCTGAATGAATGGCTGTGGCTGTCGGGCTAGTCGTCGCTGTCGGGCTAGTCGTCGCAGTCGGACTGTTCGTCGCTGTTGGACTGTGAGTGGCAGTGGGCCTTGGCGTCAATGTGTCAGTGGCTGTGTTCGTGGCTGTTGGCGTATTGGTGGCCGTGCTGGTTGGCGTCGGTGAAGCAGTGCTGGTAGCTGTTGGCGTACTGGTAGCAGTATTCGTCGCTGTGGCGACGCTGGGAATCGTTATTGAGATGAACTTAGACCATCGGCCTTGCAATTCGTAGTTCTGTCCATCTCCTTGCGCGCTGACTTGCACCCAATACGTCACGCCAGCCGGAAAGTTTGTCAAGGTCAGTTCGGTTTGCGGCGCAATCACGCTCGCCTTGTGCGTCTCGTCTCCGCCTGTAATGAACAGCGCGTAGGATACCGCCCCGAACACCGGATCCCAAGCTACGGTCGCGCCAGAAAGCAGGCGTAAATTCTGCGGCGTGCCGATGCCTCGCAGGAAGACTCTGGTCGGCGTAGGGCTGGGCGTGGTAGTAGGGGTGCTGGTCGGCGTGGCGGTTGGGCGAGGACGAATCAGGTAGTAGAGCGAGCTAAAAGGGCTATCTTCGTATTGCGACGGATCGCCTGAAATGGCTTGGATGTCTGTGAAGTACGTGTAGTCATATTGCAATCCGCTTAAGTCAAATCTGTTCTGCGAAACCTCGACAGTGATTCTGTCCCGATCGCTGATGCCCAGCCGGCGGACGCGATAGCCGCTGGCATGTTCAATCGCGTCCCAATGCAGGGCGTCGTCATAAACGTCGAAGTTTCGGACATCGGGCCAGGGGAGCTGGGGCGTCTGGGCTTGGACTTGGATGAAAGACAAGAGGAGTACAACTGTTTGAAATGCAATCAGTAAAGGCTTGCGCGGCACAATGCTTCTCCATGAGTGTTGCGACGAGTAAATGATGCAACAAGCCTTGATTCAAGACAGATATTATAAAGTGGAAATCAATAAACACAAGGGCTCTATCGCGATACGCAAAAACTACTAAAGCAATACGGTCTAACACAAATTGGATGCAAGTCACGTTCGTCAATCGGTTTAGTTGACGTCCATTGCCCAAACCCACTATCGCGCCCAGCGCCAGCGCAATCAAGATCGCCGGGATCACCAACTCGTCGCGCCCATTCGTGAAATCAGCCACAACAATCGAAGTCATAATGAAGATGCCGCCGATGGACAAATCCAAGCCGGCGACCAGCAGAATCATCGTCTGGCCGATCGCCACAACGCCAAGCTGCGACGCCTGCCGCATCACCACCGCGATGGTGTTGACATCATAGAGCCGCGGCGTCAAAACAGTAGCGGCGAGCAGCAGCGCCACCAGGGCGATATACACGCCGTAATTGGCGATGAACAGCCGCAGCCGCCAGCGCCAGTCACTGATTCCTGTCGTTGATTCGTAGGGCTTTGCGACGCTCATGCGCAATCCTGATACGCGCGCCGGGCAGCGAGCGCGGTCAATTCACAGCGATTTGCCATACGCTAATGCGGGGCGGCCGGCGCATCCTGATCATCGAGATATTTCGCCGCCCACTCGACGCCTTCCCAAGAAATCGTCTTCTCGGGCCTGATCTTGACCAGGTAACGCGGACGCGAGCGAGAAGGCTCCAGATATTCGGGACCGCGCTCGCCCAAATATTTCACCGACATCCGACGCCCGATTTCCAGCCACTCGCCGTGCATCAGCGCCGGTCCCTCGACGACTTCCGCCGGACCGCGAAGTAAAACCCGGGTATAAGGGCTGCTGTCTTTGGCGCAAGACACCGAACAGCGCGGATAACGCAGCAGATGCTGGGCGAAGACGGTTTTCGCGCGTGGGATAATCCACATGGATTCACCGTCCCATTCTTGCCAGACGGGCGTGACATAAGGATCGCCCTTGCTGTCAACGGTGGCGACCCGCGCGACTACCGGACCATCAAGGAACTCCTGGATTTCCTCGGCGTTCAGCGCTCGCATCTTGCCCATCCACTCGGGGTACTTTCTTTCCGCGCTCATAAGCAGCCCTTTCCACATGTGAGTTTTATCAACAAAAGACTATCTCGGCTGCCAGCGCAAACCGTCAGCCGCTTTCAGCCAGAGTATATCCAATGTTGCGGGGGCTGCCAAAATTGACACGCTTGCGGTCTAGGCAAATTCGATGCGCGCGCCCCCCGCTTCGACCGGATCGACGGTCTGCTTTGCGCCGGACGTCTTGAAGCGAATCCGATAAGGCAACGGTCGATTCCGCGTGATATGCTCATGCAGCGGGCTGCTCTCGTCATCCGGCGTCAAGTATTCCAGCCGATGTGCCCCAACCTCGAATACGACGCCGGACGCCCGGAGCGAATCATCGCGAACAGCCTCGCCCTTTACACCTAGAGTTGCGCTCATGATCCGCCGCGCCAAGCCGAGATCTTTGGCAGCCAGGGTGATCGCGTCGATGCCGGCGACGCCATTCCTGTGCTTATTCTCTTTGGGAACGCGTTCTTCGCGCGGCGTCTCGTCTTCAATGATAAAGGGGATCATCCCTTGATACTGTCCGTAGATTTCATTGTTCAGCCATGACAGGTGAAATCCGTCATAGCGGACGCGGCTCAAGCCCACCAGCGGGCTCATTTCGACGCCCTGCGCCTCAAAGACGGCATAATCGGCGCGAATATCGTCGGTCTGCATGCAGAAGTCGATCAAGCCGCCGCCTCTGCTGCGCGCCGCATCCCACCAGTAATGCTTGGGGCTGTCCTCATAAAAAGACAGCAGCTCGATATAAGCGCCATCCTGAAGCCCGATCAAGGTATTGTAGGAGCCGATCGGGTGGCGTCCGCCGCCGACCACGTTGAAACCCAGCGCCTCAAAGGCAGACCTGAGCTCATCCAAGTCGGGACCCGCAATGACGATGTGATCAATGCCCAAGAGCATGCGCCGCTTCCTTTCGCTAAGAGCAATTGCGCGAGTATATCACGCCAAGCTCCGTGATTCCTTGACGATTGCCCGCGATTAAGTTCTATTTGTAGCTGTCTGGTCATTTGGAGAATGATGATGAAACTGACGAGCGACTTACACGTTGTCGGCGGCGGCTACTTTGGCTTCGGCATTTCGGGGCGGCTGGACTGCCACGTTTTCGTGCTCAACAGCGGCTCGGAGTTAGCGCTGGTTGATCCCGGCATGGGCATGGACCGCGACTTCGACACCATCCTGGACAATATCCGCGCAGACGGCTTGGACCCCGGCAAGATCCGCAAGCTGATCCTGACGCACTACCATTGCGATCATGTCGGCGCCGCCGCCGAAGCACAGCAGCGACTTGATGTTGAAGTCTACTCATCGGCATTTGCCGCGCCCGTCATCAGGGAGGCTGACGAAAAAGCGGTCGCCCTTGATGTCGCCAAAGCGGCCAACTTCTTCCCGGCCGATTTCCAGCTGCCGCCTTGCCCGGTGGATGTGGAACTGGTCGAAGGCGATTTGGTCAACATCGGCAATCTGGAATTGGAGACTTTTGAGACGCCGGGCCACTGCGACGGCCATTTGAGCTTCCTCATGCGCGGCGGCGACCGCACCTACCTGCTTGGCGCCGACCTCGTCTTCTGGGGCGGCAAAGTCGTCTGGCAGAACATCCACGACTGCCGCATTGATGCCTACGCCGACAGCATGTTCAAAATGGAGAAACACGATTTCGACGCGCTTGTTCCGGGGCATCTGCAAATCTCATTGCGTGAGGGCAAGGCGCATTTGGATGCGGCCTGCGCGGCGTTCAGGCAGCTGGCTGTCCCGCCGAATTTGCTTTGACCAGATTCAACCGCCGCCTCGTTAGGATTAGCCCCGTTTGTGATTGCTTGAATTCTTTGCGCCGGGTGGCGAAGCGGGGTAATATCGGTCGGTCAGTAATTTGAAGTTTGACAGTTCGCATTTGTCGGTATTCAGAAAGGGTCAATGAAAATGTATTCGCGCAAATCTATCCAGCTTGTACTCGCATTAGTGTTGATTTTGGGCAGCCTGCCGCTTGCCGCGCAAGACGACCAAATTAACATGACGATGTGGGTGCGCGCAATCAACTTCCAAACGCAGGAGTTGGTTGACCAGTGGAACGCCAACAACGACAGTCAAATTGAATTGACCGTCATCCCGTCCGGCGAATTTGTCACCAAGATGGGCGCCGCCATCGCCGCCGGCGAACCGCCCGACATCGCCAGCATCGATCTAATCTACACACCGGCTTTCGCTTCCGCCGGGCAATTGGTAGACATTACTGAATTCGTCAGGGCGCTCCCCTACGCCGACGACTTGACTCCCGCGCACATGAATTTGGGGCTTTATGAGGGGCGCAATTACGCCGTGCCAACTGCCGTAGACGGCTCTTTCATGGCTTTTAATGTCGATCTGTTTGAGCAAGCGGGATTGGATCCCGAGAATCCGCCTTCAAATTGGGACGAATTCCTGGAGGCGGCGCGCGCCATCAACGACCTGGGCGACGATATTTACGGCTATTGGTTCTCGATGGGCTGCGCCGGTTGCAACGCCTTCACATTCTTGCCCTTTATTTGGGCCAGCGGTGGCGACGTGCTCAGCGATGATTACTCCGAAGCCACCATCGCCGACGACCCGATCGTGCGCGAGGCGCTTGAGTTATACAACACGATCT
Organism: Anaerolineae bacterium; assembly: GCA_022820125.1. Lineage (GTDB taxonomy): Bacteria > Chloroflexota > Anaerolineae > Aggregatilineales > Phototrophicaceae > UBA6055. The sequence continues at coordinate 4,841 of JAJEGA010000001.1, forward strand.
GGGAAGAAGGCTTGGTGCCCGAAGGCGCAAGCATAGACAACGGCAGCAACTTCGTAAGCGCCTTCACCGGCGGCAATATCGGTATGGCGCCATTGGGAAATTTCGCGCTGTCGCTGTTCTACAACGATCATCCCGACTTGAACTTCGATATTTTCCATATCCCGGGTAAAGACGGTGGCGCAGCTTCCTTTGGCGGGGGCGATGTCATCGCCATACCCAGCGGCACCGAGCATGCCGAGGAAGCCTGGCGCTTCATCGAATGGACCATGAGCGACGACCCGCAGATTGAGATCTATGCCGCTAACGGTCAGATTCCAGTTCGCCTCGCGCTTGTCGACAACAAATATTTCGAAGGCGACGAGCGCCAGTCCATTGCCGCCAGCGCTTTGGCTGTGGGGCATACACCCTACACAACGGTCTATAACGACCTGTTCAACGACCCCAACGGTCCCTGGCTGGAGATGCTGCAAGTTGCGATTCTGGACGGCGACATCGACGGCGCGCTTGAACTCGGCCAAGAACGCTTCACCCAGATCATGGAGGGTTAACCACTCTGCTTGCGAGCGCCTGCCTGATCGGACGACATCTTGGCGGGCGCTTCAATTTCGTTCGATACTTGTAGGGGCGTCGCATCGTGACGCCCTTCAGGCCATGTTGAGCGCGTTTCAGCGGGTCGCGCAGGTCGCGTAGACATTAACCGCCGACACTAACCGTCAAACGCCCCTGCAGGTTCTCCGGGATTGCAGCGCCAGGAAAGATCCAACCCTTGCATAAGCAGACCGCGTTGTTGAATCTCAGCTGGGAACAGCGCCGCAAACTGACGGGCTTGCTCTTTGTTTTGCCGACCGTCGCCTTCGTGACGGTTTTTTTCATCATCCCGCTGATTATGACCATTTATATGTCTTTTCATGACTGGCCCCTGTTCGGCGAACGCGCCCACATCGGCTTGGAGAATTATCAGGAGCTTGGCAAAGACCGGCAGTATCTCAAAAGCCTTGACTTCACCTTCCGCTACACCGCTCTGGTCACGCCGCCCATCTTTATTTTAGGGTTCATATTGGCGTCATTGGTGCGCCGCAATATCCCTTATATCGGCATATTTCGCACCATCTTCTTTTTGCCGGTGGTGATCGGCTTGGGCGTCTCGAGCCTGCTCTGGGTATGGATGCTTGACGATCGCATTGGCGTCTTCAATAAGATCCTGCTGGACCTGAACCTCGTCCCAAAGGCGCAGCTCTTTCTGGGAAGACCCAACACGGCGATGAATGTCATCATACTGTCGGTGGTCTGGAAGACGGTCGGCTTCACCATGATCTTGCTGCTGGCCGGCTTGCAGGCAATCCCCGACGAACTGTACGAATCAGCCGAGGTCGACGGCGCTGGCTATTTCAGGAAGCTGATTTACATCACCTTGCCACTAATGCGCCGCTTTATCGCGCTGGCGCTGATCTTGTCCGTCATTGGCTCGGTGCTGTCCTTTGATCAGTTTTACATCATGACGCGCGGCGGACCGCGCAACAGCACGATTTCGATTGTCTTCTGGATATTCAACAACTCCTTCACCTACTTCAAGATGGGTTACGGCGCCGCTATGTCCATCGTCTTGCTGGGTATCTTGGTCGCGCTGACAGGTTTGCAGCTGTATGTCCTGCGGGAGAAGGATTAGATGACCGCGCCTGCCATAGACGCCCGAGCCGAACGTTCCCAGCAGGAATTACGCCAACTGCGGCGCCGCCTCATGTTGACGCTGCGTTATGTGGCGCTCATTATTTTCGCAATCCTTTTCCTCTTTCCCATCGCCTGGTCATTTATCAATTCGATAAAACTGCCCTCGGAAGCGCTGGCGGTGCCGCCGACCTATCTGCCCTCCCAAATCTCCCTGAAAAACTACGAAGAGCTCACCACTTACGGGAAGATCGGCATCGCCCAGCATGTTTACAACAGCACGGTTGTCGCGCTGATTACGGTGGCGGGCAGCGTAATCCTCAGCACCTTGGGCGGCTACGGATTCGCCCGCTTCGATTTCCCTGCCAAGAATGTCTTGTTCGTCATGGTGCTTTCCACCTTGATGATCCCCTTCCAATCAATCTTGATTCCGCTGTTTGTCATGATTGTGCGGATCGACCTGCACGACACGCTCTTCGGGCTCTCGCTTGTATACATCACGTTTCAGCTTCCCTTCGGCATCTTCCTGATGCGCAACAGTTTTCTGGCTGTGCCGCATGAAATCGAAGAGTCGGCGCTGCTGGATGGCTGCAGTTCGTTAAGCATTCTCTATCGCCTGATGCTGCGGCTGGTGCTGCCGGGCATCGTCACTGTAGCCATTTACGCCTTCATCAATTCGTGGAACGAATTTCTCGCCGCGTTGATCTTCATGTCCGACCAGGACAACTTCACGCTGCCTGTTTTTCTCACGACAATTCGTTATGGCATCTGGGGAGACGTGAATTGGGGGGCGCTGCAGGCGGGCGTCATCGTCAGCATTATTCCGAGCTTGGTGATTTTCCTGGCGCTGCAGCGTTATTACATGGACGGCTTGATGGGCGGCGCCGTCAAGAACTGAAAACTGTCAAGCGCAAAGGCGTCAAATGGATAAGCTCCCGCAAAATCGCGAACCTCTGTACCCCGCCGCATTTCAGGCGCTGCCGCTGGGCGCCATCAAGCCGCGCGGCTGGCTGCTGAACCAGCTGCGCGTGCAAGCCAATGGCCTCACTGGTCATCTTGACGAGTTCTGGCCATACGTGAGGCCGGACAGTGGTTGGCTGGGCGGCGCTGGCGAATCCTGGGAGCGCGGTCCCTATTTTCTGGACGGCTTGCTGCCCCTCGCTCACCTGCTGGAAGACGAGCGCCTTCTAAACAAGGTCGAGCCATGGATTGAGTGGACCCTGAACAGCCAGGACGAGCGCGGCTATTTCGGTACGCGCGACCCCGACTGGTGGCCGCGGATGATTATGCTCAAGGTGCTGATGTCGCATTACGAAGCCACGGAAGACGCGCGCGTCTTGCGGCTGATGACCAATTACTTCCGCTATCAGCTGAGCGTTCTGCCCCTGAGACCCCTTTATCTTTGGGGCTGGGCGCGCGCAATGGACAACGTACTGGCGGTCCACTGGCTCTATAATTTCACCGGAGACGAATTCCTGCTGGACTTGGCGCAGCTGCTGATCGACAACACGCTCGATTGGCCCGACTTGCAAGCGAACTACAGCCTGCGCCACGCGCTGCCGCTGAAAGAGTGGAATCACGGGATGATGACGCATGGCCCCAACAATGCGATGGGCGTCAAAGCCGGCGGCGTCTTTTATGTGCAGACGGGCAAAGCCTGGCACCACATGGCTTCGCGCCTCGGCATCGAGAACCTGATGCGGCATCACGGTCAGCCAAGCGGCATCTTCAGCTGCGACGAACATCTCAACGGCACATCGCCCACAAGCGGCGCCGAGCTATGCGCGGTCGCGGAGTTCATGTTCTCGCTGGAAGAATCGCTGCGGATTCTGGGCGATCCTTATTTCGGCGACCAGCTTGAGCGAGTAGCCTTCAACGCCTTCCCCGCCACCTTCACGCCCGATATGTGGGCGCATCAATACGACCAGCAAGTCAATCAAGTTCTGGCGACAGTCGCCAAGCGAAACTGGACCGACAATTCCGACGAATCCAACCTCTTCGGTCTCGAGCCTCACTATGGCTGCTGCACCGCCAACATGCACCAAGCCTGGCCCAAATTCAGCAAGAGCCTATTCATGGCGACGCCCGGCGGCGGGCTTGCCGCGGTCGCCTATGCGCCCTGCCAGGTCACAACAAGGGTCGGCAAGGGCAGCCGCGCAACCATCGCCGTAACGACGGAGTATCCCTTCAAGGGCGATATTCAGTTTGACATAGAATTGGATTCGCCCTGCGAATTCGACTTCCAACTGCGCCTCCCGGATTGGGCGGACGAAGCCCGGCTTACGATCAACGGGCGGACAAGCCAGATACGCGCCGCCGGAACCTTTCATGTGATCCAGCGGCGGTGGTCATCGGGCGATAGCGTCACCCTCGAATTGCCGCTGGATGTGCGCTTGAGCAAGGGGCACAAGGGTTTGCTTTCTGTTTATCGCGGTCCGCTGCTATTCGGCTCACGAATCGATGAAGAGTGGAAACAGATCGCCGGCGAGCTCCCGCACGCCGATTGGGAGATTTATCCCAAGTCGGCTTGGAATTATGGCTTGATCCCGGATGATCTGACCGTGCTCGCCGGCCTCGCCGTGGAAGAAGCGACGCCGAGCGAAACGCCCTTCGCGACTGACGCGCCGCCAGTCACGCTAAGGGTTGCCGGGCGACGCCTGCCGCAATGGACGCTGCAAGACAATTCCGCCGCCGATATTGACGCTGGTCCTCATCCCACTGCGGCGGCGACCGAAGAAATAACGCTGATTCCCTTTGGCTTAACTCAACTGAGAATCGCAGCATTCCCCATCGCGCAGCCGGAAAAGGATGACGCATGAGCGCAAAACAACAAGATTACCCGATTCAAGCCCTGCCATTCACCGATGTAGAGATTGCCGACAAGTTCTGGAAAAGGCGCATCGACACGGCGGTCAACATAACGATCCCTTATGATTTCGAAAAATGTGAAGAGACGGGCCGCATCGACAACTTTGCCAAAGCCGGCGGTCTGATGGACGGCGCGCATCAAGGCATCTATTATAACGATTCCGATGTCTTCAAAGTGGTTCAAGGCGCCGCCTACGCCCTGCGTATCTCGCCGAATACCGAGCTGGAAACCTATCTGGACGAGCTCATCGACAAGTTCGCCGCCGCGCAAGAAGCTGACGGCTACCTCTACACCGCGCGCAGCATCGACGGCGATGAGGTCGACGAGCGCTGTGGGCCCGAGCGCTGGTCTAATCTAGCCGTCAACCACGAGCTTTACAATGTCGGCCACATGTACGAAGCGGCCGCCGCCTACTATGAAGCGACCGGCAAGCGGAAGTTTCTCGAAGTCGCCCTCAAGAACGCCGATCTTATCGACTCGGTTTTTGGCGCCGACAAACTGCGTGATGTGCCAGGGCATCAGGAGATCGAAATTGGGCTGGTGGCGCTATTCCGCGTGACCGGCGAAACGCGCTACCTGCGCCTGGCCAAGTTCTTCCTCGACGAGCGCGGGCGGGCAAACGGGCGCGAGGTTTATGGTCCCAACTGCCAGGATCATCTGCCGGCGACTGAGCAGCGGGAAGCCGTCGGCCATGCTGTGCGCGCCGGCTATATGTACGCGGGCATGACCGACATCGCCGCGCTGACGGGAGACGCGCGATACCGCGCTGCTGTGGAAGGGCTGTGGGAAAATGTGGCGGGCAAGAAGCTGGCGCTCACCGGCGGCATCGGCGCGCGCCACGACGGCGAAGCCTTCGGCGATGATTATGAACTGCCCAACTTGACCGCCTACAACGAGACCTGCGCCGCGCAAGCCAACATCCTTTGGAATCAGCGCATGTTTCTTTTGACGGGCGAAGCGAAGTACATCGACATCCTTGAGCGCACGCTATACAACGGATTCCTTTCCGGCATTGGCATGGACGGAACGTCGTTCTTCTACGTCAATCCGCTGGCTTGCGATGGGGAGTATCAGTTCAACCGCAGCGCCGCGATGAGCCGACAGCCCTGGTATCAGACCTCTTGCTGCCCGACCAATGTCGTGCGCCTGCTGCCTTCCTTGTCAGGCTACGTCTACGCCCAGCGCGACCGAGAGATTTTCGTCAACCTTTATGTCGCCGGCGAAGGACGCTTCCGCATCAATGATGCTGATGCGCTCATTCGGCAAGAGACAGATTACCCTTGGGATGGCAATATCAAACTTAAAGTCACCGTGTCGAAGCCATTAAGCTTTAACCTGAAACTGCGTTTGCCCGGATTCACACAGAATCAGCCGCTCCCAAGCGACTTGTACCGCTATGTGAAGACAAGCTATGAAGACGTCTATCTTTCTATAAATGGCGTTTTAATTCCGTATGCGCTACAGGATGGATACATAAGTCTGGAGCTGGACTGCCGAAGCTCGTGCGAAATTTTGCTGAGCCTGCCGCTCCCCATCCGCCGAGCAGTCGCCCATGATGCGGTGGATGATCTGCGCGCAATGGTAGCGCTTGAGCGCGGTCCGCTCGTTTACGCGCTGGAGTCGGCGGATAACGATTCGCCAGTGCTGGATCTGACGCTGGACGATTCGAGCCCATTAACCGCCGAACATCAGCCGGACCTGCTCGGGGGCCTCAGCACCATTCACGGACGAGCGCTCGACGCCGATGGAACCGCGGCGGCATTCACCGCCATCCCCTATTACGCCTGGGGGCATCGCGGCGACGGACCGATGACGGTCTGGCTGCATCGCGCTTAGGGCTGGGGCCAGGTATCGGTGAGGCGATAACCGCGGGGCCAGGGGTCCTCAGGATCAAGCATCAGTTGCTGTGTGCCGGTTATCCAGGCGCGCCCGCGGATCCGCGACACAACCGTCGCGCGGCCCTTAAGCGCCCCGATGCGCGCTATCTCACAGTCAAAGCGCGAGCCAATAATCGAATGGGCGACAAATTGATCTCCCAGCCCGATCTCGCCGCGCGCATGGAGCGCCGCCAGCCGCGCCGAGCAGCCGGTGCCGCAGGGCGAGCGGTCCAATTTGCCCGGATCTATGGCGACGGTGTTGCGCCCCCGCAGCTTCCCATCCCGCCGTTCAACCGGCAGCGTGAACTGACAGAAGGAAATGTGCGTCCAATCGTCATTGGTCGGATGCTGGAAACCAAGCTGGTCGTTGGCGGCTGCCGTAATCCGCGCGCCCAACCGCGCCAGGTCAAGCGCCTCGTCCGGCACAATTTCAAACCCCAGCGAGGCGGCGTCAACCAATACAAAGCTGTCTCCGCCATAGGCGACATCGACCGTGAGCGTCCCCAAGCCTTCAACTTCGAGCGCGGCGTCCAGCCTGTCCACAAAGGACGGGACGTTCTCGAACTCGATGCTTTTGGCTTTCCCGTCCTGACAGATAGCGCGGATTCGCACCAACCCCGCCGGCGCCTCGAGAAAGAAGGTCGTTTCCGGTTCATCCATCGCGACCATGCCGGTTTCCAGCAGCACGGTGGCGACGCAAATGGCATTGGAGCCCGACATCGGCGGCGTATGTTCAGGCTCCATGATGATGAAACCGCAGGCGGCTTCGGGATGTTTCGGCGGCACAAGCAAATTCACATGCTTGAAGACGCCCCCGCGCGGTTCATTCAGCACAAATTGACGCAGGCGCTCGTCCCGCGCGATGAAACGCGCTTGCTGCCAAAGCGAATCGCCCGCAGGCGGCGGCGCCCCGCCAACGATCACGTTGCCGACTTCACCTTCGGCATGGCAATTGACGATATGGATGATTTTGCTCGTGCGCATTAGCTCGTTCCAGATGCCTAAGCCAGCCCCGATTGTACCAAAAGCCTCGGCGAATAGACCACGCGGGAGCTGGCATATAATGTGGCATCGTAAAGCAATCGGCATTATTATTCGGAGGATATGCAACGCACTCAAAAGCGAAAGACGACGACCATGCCACCTGCGACCATGCGCGACGTATTCGGAATCGCCGCCTATCCAAAGCCGCGGCGCCTGCGGCAAACCTGGCTGAAAGACGTCGGCTACGATGAAGCGCCAAATTATATCGAGCGCATGGGCTTGGTCGAGCTTGAGGATTTTCTCGAAGTGGCGGCCGAGCGCCTGGACTACGTTAAGATCGTCACCACCCAGATCATGTTCAGCCCCCATGAATGGCTCAAACGCAAGATCGCAACCTATCAGCGTTTCATGGTCGAGCCTTATTTGGACCACTCATTCTTCATGCAAGCCTATCTGCACGGCGTCGTTGAAAGCGCCATCGAGGCGGGGCGCGAGTTGGGCTTCCGCGTAATCGAATTCATGAACACCACCGACGAAGTCAGCGCCGCGCAATGGAAAGCCTGGCGCAAACTATCGCAGGATCTGGGCATGCGCGTCATTCAGGAACATCATCCGATCCATCATTGGAATTGGAACCTGAAGCCGCGCGCGTCTGCCGCCAGCGAGATTCTGCGCGGCGCCGAAGCCGCCCTTGAAGACGGCGCCTTCATGCTCATGATTGACCATGAAGAATTTGACCTGCAAGGCGAGAATACCGCGAGTGAAATCGGCAAAGTGGTTGACGCGCTTGGGCTCGAGAATATCGTTTTCGAGGCGACATCGCCGAAGGAAGGTCCCATGCTTTGGCGCGACAATCTGCAGCTCTATTTCAGGCTCTTCGGCGAGAATGCCAATGTCGCCAATGTCATGCCCAGCCAAGCGCTGGTCGTCGAAGAGATGCGAAAGCCATTCTTGCGCGCGAAGCGCCATTAGAAAATCGAACAGGGAGATTTCTATATGGTTCAGCAAACCGTACTGGACAAGCTGCGAGCATACGATTCGGCGACCATCGCCAACGTCATTGAACTCTTCCAGGTCCGGCCGCGCAATCGAGGTTTCATGCAGCGCGAAATCAAAGCGGCCTTCCCGCAGCTGCCGCCGATGGTCGGGTTCGCATCAACCGCGACTTGCCGCACATTTGCCGAATTGCCCGATCGCGACCTGCCCGCGGTACCGGACCTCATCAGCCGCTTCGACGAGCTCGCCGGTCCCCCGGTGATCGTCCTGCAGAACCTCGATACTCAGGGCGCGGCAGCTAATTTCGGCGATGTATTCTGCAATTCATTCAGCGCCTTTGGGGCGGTTGGCTTGGTCACCAATGGTCCGGGCAGAGATTTCGCCGGGATCAAACCACTCGATTTTCCCGTCTTTTATAATGGCATCGTCTGCGCGCATGGTTACATGCACCTGCTCGACTTGCACGGACCGGTTCAGGTCGGCGGCATTGACATTTATCCCAACGATCTGCTGCACGGCGACGCCAATGGCGTCACCACCATCCCGACGGATATCGCGGCTGATGTCGCCGATGCCTGCGCCGATTACGCCGCCGCCGAAGCGGTGGTCATCAACACGGCGCAAAGCGGCGCCGCGTCCTTGGCCGAGCTGCGCGCAGCTTACGGCGAAATGGCCAGCCGCATCGCCGATTTGACGGCGCGCGTAGGTCAATCGTAAGCGCCCGCACGCCTCAGCCAGGAGTTTGAAATGAAACTGTATGTCACCGGCGGCACTGGCTTGGTCGGCAGCAATATCATCCGACTGGCGCGGGAGCAAGACAGCGAAATCATCGCCGCCCAATACGGACCCGAACCGGAATGGCAAGTCGATTACGAACTTGATCCGCTGAACCTGGCTGATCACGATGCTATCCGCGCATCGATCCAAAAGTTCAAACCGGACGCCGTCATCCATTGCGCCGCCATACTTGATCAGCTGTTCATGTTCGCCAATCGGGAACTGTGCTGGTCGATCATGGTTGATGGCACGCGCGCCCTGGCTGAAGCCTGCCGCGACGTCGGCGCGCGCCTGGTCTTCGTCTCCTCCGATTGGGTTTTTGATGGTCGAGTCGAGCTGGTGGACGAGAGCTCGCCACCTAACCCGGTGAATTTCTATGGCGTGATGAAAGCCGCCTCCGAACGCGACCTGGGCGCGCTGGATGGCTTGGATTATGGCGTCGGCCGGCTGGCGGGCATCTATGGCTTGAATTACGCCGCGCCTTCGCTCGCGCGAAAAGAGAATGGCTTGGGCTTCGATTTCTCGGTTTATGTCATATACCGGCTCGCAGCGGGCTTGCCGGCGGAAGTCTGGACCGGACCCAAGGTCAATGATGTGGCGCACCCTACCCTGGCTTCCGATTGCGCCGATATGCTGCTGCGTCTGGCGCGGCACGATGGCAAGGGCGTCTTCCATTGTTTCGGCAGCGAAGCGATCAACCGCATCGACCTGGCGCATGAGATCGCCGCCGCCTTCGAGGCCGACCCCGCCTTGATTATGCCGACGCGGACCGATGAGGCGGTGCTGGACGAAATGCGCCACATCGGCATCCCCTATCGCACACGCATGAGCGCTGATCGCACGGCGGGAGCATTAGGGCGCCGCGCCTTCAACGTCAAAGAAGGGCTTAAAGCCTTTCGCCAGGAATGGGATGACTTCTGGAATTGAGCCGCCCAGCGCCGGAAGGGAATCGTTATGTCGAAGCCGAATGTCGTCTTCCTGCTGACTGACCAGTGGCGGCTGCAAGCGCTGGGTTATGCCGGCAACGCGCAAGTCCAGACGCCGAACATCGACCGGCTGGCGGCCGAAAGCGTCAACTTCAAACATGCGATTTCGGGCTATTCGGTTTGCTGTCCCTGGCGCGCCAGTTTCCTTACCGGGCAGTACCCGCTTACCCACGGCGTGATCGTCAATGATGTGCCAATAAGCAGCGAGCCGGTTGGTCTGGGCGATGCTTTCAAGAGCGCCGGTTACAATACCGCTTACATCGGCAAATGGCATGTGGACGGGCGCGGGCGCAAATCATACATCCCGCGGGAGCGCCGCCTCGGCTTCGATTATTTCAAAGCGCTGGAATGCACGCACGACTACAATCAGTCGGCTTACTACGACCATGACGACCCGAACTTGCGATTCTGGGATGGTTACGATGTCTTCGCGCAAACCGCAGACGCGCGGCAATACATCGAATCGCAGTCAGAAGAGCAGCCCTTCATGCTGGTCCTCTCTTGGGGTCCGCCGCACAATCCTTACCAAACGGCGCCAAGCGAATTCCGCGATTTGTACGATCCGCCGAACATCAAGCTGCGCCCCAATGTGCCGGCGGATATGGCTGACGACGCGCGCCAGTGGCTGGCTGGCTACTACGCTCATTGCACAGCCATCGACAAGTCCGTCGGCGATATCATGGCGACTCTGGACGCGCGCGGCTTGAATGAAAACACCGTGCTCGTCTTCGCCTCCGATCATGGCGATATGCTTGGGTCTCATGGGACCGTCCGCAAGCAGAAACCCTGGGAAGAGTCCATTCGCGTGCCCTTCCTGCTGCGCTATCCGCAGAAATACGGTCGCGAGGCGCTAGAAGCGGCGCCCTTCCTCAACGCGCACGATATCATGCCGACGCTGATGGGCGTTTGCGATTTGCCGATTCCCGCAAGCGTCGACGGGCGCGATTTTTCCCCGGCTTTGGCGGGCAAGAGCATTGAAAGCGATGGCGCGTTGCTCGCCTGTTTCCACCCTTTCGGCGAGTGGTCGCGCGCCCTCGGCGGGCGCGAGTACCGCGGCCTTCGGACGGAACAGTACACCTATTGCCGAACGCTGGACGGTCCCTGGCTGCTCTATGACAACGACGCCGATCCATATCAACTGGTTAATCTGGTCCACCAGCCTGAATGTGCCGAGATACAGGCTGAACTGGAGGCGCTCTTGCAGCGCGAACTGGACGCGGTCGGCGACGAGTTCCTCGATGGCATGTCCTACATCAATCGATGGGCTTATCCGCTGGACGACACCGGAACTGTGCCGATAAGGTAGCCGCACCCGCCTCTACAAATCTTCAAGGCGCACGTAGTTCTTGCTGCGGTGATAAATCAGCGGCGACTGGGCGTCATCGTCGAGCACATCGCCTATCGCGTAGCTGGCTACCTGCTCATCCGATAGGATATTCTGCTGCCCATTGAAGGCGCTGCCGTCTGGCATATAGGCGCAAGTCATCGCGCGCCGATAATAAGGCGTCATATTGGCGCCGGCGCCATGCGCGCACAAACCATTGTGGAATGAACAGGAGCCAGCCTTCATCTCGATAGCGGCCGCTTCCCGCTTGCCCCATTCCGGATAGGCATCGAACAAATCGCCGATATTCTGGCCGATGCTGACATTCTCCCAGGTGGCGGTTTTGTGCGCGCCTGGAATGAAGTAAAGGCAGCCGTTGTTGGCGGTCACATCGTCCAGCGCCACCCAAAGGCTGATGGCATCGCGCGAATAGAATGACCAATAGGGGTTGTCGAGGTGCCAGCCGGTCGGGTTGCCCCAGGGCGGCTTGATCAGCGCCTGATCGTGCCAGATGCGAATGCCCTCAACCTGCGCCAGGTCAGCCGCCATCTTGCCCAAGCGGTCGTCAATCATCAGGCGGCGCATGCCCCCGTGGTCGTTCCACAGATTGATTCGCTGTGTGAAAACGCGCGCGTAATAGTTATCGTCTTCTATCCATTTGTCAGCACTCGCAGCGTCCACGCGCGATGCGGCGAGCTTGAGTTTGCCGCGGCTGCCCACCGCCTCGCCCACGTACTGCCGCCAGACTTCGAGTTCTTCCGCGTTCAAGAAATCGTCTATGACCACATATCCATTGTCTTGATAGAACGCTATCTGTTCTTCCGTCACCAAATGATTCATGTCATACTCCCTCTGCACCCTTTGTCCGCAAGCCGCGCGCGGCAGCTTGTCGAAGTATAATGCCGACAATCGCACTTATCAATTTCTTTTGTAAATGTCCCTTAATCGAGTCGATTATTTCAGCCTTCGACGTCCGATTAGGGTGTCTATAAGTTGCGCGTATACTGGAAGTCTTCCTCATTGGCGCGATGCAGAATCAGCCGCCAAAGCGCGGAGGCGAGCAGCTCGCGAGACATGATGAACAGAAGCAGCATCAAGCCCAGACTGAGCCGATTGAGGACGATGATTATTGCCAACGCCGCGGCATAACACAGAATCTGCGCTAGCGCGAAAGCGACGATTGCGACGACTGTCTGGTCAATCTTCCCGCTGGAGCGAGTGGAAGTCTCAATGGCGATCAGGCTGGCGAGCACAGCCGACTGCGAATGCTCGATCCAGATTACGGCAGCGGCGGAAAACAGATCAAGCAGGATTGCTGCGAGGTCCACGACTGAGCTTTCCGATAGCAAGGCGAAGGCGATGCACAGGGACATCAGCAGGACGATGAGCGCCAGCCCAGCAAGCACGCGCCGGAACCAACCCAGCCACAGAACGGCATCGTCACGGTTCAGCACCACCTTGCATATCGTCATGTAGATGAAAACGCGTCCCGGCGGGATCACGCTAATCTCATCCAAGACGCCAAAAATGGACTGCTTTGCCATCAGCGGCATGATGCGCGCGATCCAGATGACGCAATAGACGGAGCTGAACAGCATGAGCCAGATTGGCAGTGTCCAAATAAAATCGTGGTCGATATGAGCGTAGGCGTATGCCATCAATATCAGCAGGACAGCGCCGAATACCGCGCTAACACGCAGAATCGGCAAGCTAGGCGCCCGGCTCAGCTGTCTTCGCAGGCGCGATGCAACTGGATGAGAAGCGTCTCGGCTCAGAATTCGCCACAGAGCGCTGCGCGCGCGTATGTGCTGGGAAAACCACCGCCAGCTGTTTGCGAAACTGAAGCTGAATCGATTGGCTATGCGAGTCACAGGTCGCTGCTCAAGCGTTTATGGCTCGGACCTGCTTTGAGAGGAAGCGACTTCAGACGGCGGCCGGCGTCAGCGCTTTCTTCTTCGCCGCGTCGACCTCCTCGTCGTAAAGGAAGCATCTGACGCTGCGACCCTCGTGCATAAGAGTCGGCGGCACGTTGTCATGACAAATGTCCATAACAGCCGGGCAGCGTCCAGCAAACTTGCAGCCAGTCCGCGTATATTCATCGGTCTCAATGACGGCGAGGTCGATTTTCTCGTCCCAGGCCGCATCCGAGCGGATGTTGGGAATCGAAGTCTTCAGATTCTGCGTATAGGGATGGAGCGGATTGCCCAACACACGCTCGGTTGGGCCCATCTCGACGATCCAGCCACGCAGCATCACGGCGATGCGGTCGCCAGTGTAATAGGCAGTCGCCAGATCATGCGTGATGTAAATGACGCTGACCTTGTTCTCTTCCTTCAGCTTGCGGAACATGTTCACGATGGACATGCGCAGCGAAGCGTCCAACATCGAGACCGGTTCGTCAGCCACAATCAGCGACGGTTTGGTGATCAAAGCTCGCGCGATGGCGACGCGCTGCGCTTGACCGCCGGAAAGCTCGTTGGGATAACGCCCGGCGATCTCCGCCAGCGTCAAGCCAACCCCGCTCAATACCTCGTTGACGTAGCGCGGCGTTTCTTTTTTGTCAGCAACCATTTTGTAATTTTGCGCTGTTTCGTAAAGGTAGCTGTCGATGCGCTTCAATGGGCTGAAGGCGGCAAAGGGATCTTGAAAGACCGGCTGCACTTCGCGGTAGAACCAGGTCTTCATTTCCTTCCGGCTGATGTCGTTGATTACGCGGTCCTTATAACGCAGGATGCCATGGGTAGCGGATTCCATGCCGAGCACCATTTTCGCCAGCGTCGTCTTCCCGCTGCCGCTTTCACCGACCACGGCGAAAATCTCAGGCTTGTCCGAGTCGATGATGATTGACGCGTCATCAACCGCGTGGAAATCCTGCGAAGCGAAGCCCTGGCGAATATGGAAAACTTTGGTCAGGTTCTCAATCTGAAGGAGTGGCGCGTCCACACTGCCATCGTGCGACTCAGACTGCGACATTTAGCTCCTCCTCGACAACATGACAGGCGGTGAAGTGCTTCGGCTCAATCTCGATAAGATTGGGCTCGACTGTTTTGCAGACTTCCTGCGCCAAGGGGCAGCGCTCATGGAAGCGACAGCCGCTCGGCGGGCGATCCAGCGCCGGCGGCCGCCCGGGTATTGCCAGCCGCTCCTCGCGCGAATCAAGGCTGGGAAGGGACTCGATCAAATAACGCGTATAAGGATGACGCGGATTCTCCAAAATAGTCTTTGCATCGGCCTCTTCCACCAGCTTGCCGGCGTACAAAATGCCGATGCGATCGGCCAGGTTGGCGTGCACCCCGATGTCATGTGTGATTAAAACCAGGGTGCTGCCTTCTTTTTGCTGCACGTCCTTGAGCATCTGAATCACGCCGCGCTGCACGACCACATCAAGCGCAGTGGTCGGCTCATCGGCGAAGATCAGCTTGGGCCAGAGAATCGTCGCCAGGGCGATGGTCACGCGCTGACGCATGCCGCCCGAAAGCTGATGCGGATACGATGCCATCACCTTTTCCGGCAGCCCTAAATCGCGCAGATATTCGCCGGTTATATTAAAGGATTCTTTCTTGGTCACATCGCGATGAGCGCTGATGAAGTCATGAAAAGTATCGCGGATGCGGCGCACCGGATTCAGCACATGCATGGAACCTTGCGGAATGTAAGAAATCGTGCGCCATTTCAGGTCGCGCTGCTGCTCCTCGCTCATATCGGCGGCGTTCATTTCTTCGCCATCGAGATGGTATATCACCTCGCCGCCAACGACTGTCAGCGGCGGCTGATAAGCGCCCAGCAGAATGCGCAGCAAAGTTGACTTGCCGCAGCCCGATTCGCCGGCGATGCCATATACCTCGCCCTCCTGAATCCGCAGCGTGATATCGTCTACCGCTTTGACCGTGCGCTCAACGCCGTAAGCTTTGGTGATGTAATAGGCGCGCAGATTGTTGGTTTCGATTATGGTGCCCATGCGCCATCCTTGTCTTTGCGCGGTTCCTCATCCTCTGACTCTTCGCCCGCGTCCGCCGAGAGACGAACCAAGCGCTTGCGCGGATCGAGATATTCGCCCAAGCCGACCGACATCAAATAGAAGCCCAACACCATGAGGACCACGGTAACGATAGGGACGATAATGACCCAAGCTCGGCCAGCGAACACAGATTGATAATACGTTGCCCAATAAATCATGGTGCCAACAGTTGGGCTGTCGAGGTCGGCCAAGCCGAGATATGACAGCGTCACTTCAAAACCAATGGAGAAGAGGAAACCACTGATAACATCGGCCAGCATATAAGGAATGATGAATGGCAGATGTTCCCGAATGACGATCCGGACGGTGCTCATGCCACTGAATACAGCTGTATGGGTGAAGTCGCGCTCGCGCAAACTCAAAACCTGCGAGCGATATCGCTTGGATGGATGCGCCCAGTCGAACAAGCCGATCAGTATGCCCAAGGAATACATGGTCATACTGCCACGAAGGATGGACGCGATTAGGATAACCAGGGGTAATCGCGGAATGACGATGAAGCTCTCAACGGTGGACTGCGCGACCCGGTCAAAGATGCCGCCAAAATAACCGGACAACATGCCGAGCATCACGCCGATGCCGCGACCAATGGTGACCGCGATGATCGAAATCGTCAGCGTGTTTCGAATAGCGAATGTGGTCGACCAGAAGACATCTTCTCCCTGTGATGTCGTGCCGAAGACGAAAGTAGCCGATGGGGGCTGGTTTCGCTTGACTTTGCGCCGCAGCTTCCCCGCTTCATAGGGCGAGAAAAAAGAAAGCACGATCATAACCGCGACTATCAGCAAAATCAGCGAGCCGAAACGAAAAGAGGGGCTGAATTTGATCAGGTCTCGTATCGTAGTAAACAATGCAGCCTCCGAAAGGCGACAACTGTAATCTGCGTCCGCGACCCTATCTCAGGCGCACACGCGGATCAAGGACAGGATAAAGCAGGTCGATGATCAGCATAGCAGTGGCGACCCCAACGATCGATAAAAGCGCGATCCCCATAATGATGTTGTAGTCGGCGTTGTAAATCGCGTTATATAACACGAAACCCAATCCGGGATAGGCGAACAAGATTTCGGTGATGAGCGCGCCTTCAAAAATCGCGCCGAAAGCCAATGCCAGATCTGTCACTTGCGGCAGCATGGTGTTGCGAGCGACATAAAACAAGATGATTTTGCGCTTGGGCACAGCCGCCAGCTCGGCGTATTGCACATAATCGTTGGCGATCTCGGTCGTCGTCAGCGCCTTCGCCATGATGAAGCGAAAGGCGATGGCGCCGATGATGATTGAAAGCGCCGGCAAGAAGCCGAAATAAAGCACCGTGCTGATGTACTTCCAAGTGAGAGCCGGCTCCCCGCGTGAACCGCCCATTATCGGAAATATCTGCAGCCATGCTCCAAAAATGATGAAGAGCACCAAGGCGGTAATGAGATATGGCACGGGATACACCATAACGACGAATCGCTCGAGGAATTGCGACCAACGCCGGTTGTGGAAGTAACCAGCCAGAGCGCCCAAGAACACGCCAATAGTCCATGAAATAATGATTGTTGTAGTCAAGAGACCCACTGACCAGGGCAAGCCAGCAGCGATGATATCCGAGACCGGGCGAGGAAAATTCCCAAATGATACGCCGAGATCGCCTTCAAGCAGACGCGCCCAAAAGCGGCCATACTGCTCAAGCAATGTGCCTTCCAAGCCAAAGAGCGCCATTGCCGATTCGCGCATACTGACAACCGCATGGGGGTCGATAGACGCAAACGCGGTCATGCGCCCGATCATTTCATCGACTGGATTTATCGGCGATAAGCGCGGAATTAGAAACGTGGCTGAAATGCCGACAAATATAACGAGCGCCCATTGGAGGATGCGTGGCAAGATGTAGGTGCGCAGCAGATTCATCTATGATCCCTAATTCATGATTCGTAGGGGCGAGCGCAGGTCAGTGTCGGCGGTCGGTGTCTACGCGACCTACGCGACCTACACGACCCGGCGGCTCGCCCGTACACACTCGCAAAGTCGCGATTCGCTAGCATTGAATCTGTAGGGGCGATCCTTGGATCGCCCACACACAAACTCAAATTACGACGTCGTCCTCAAGCCCTGGATGGCGTATTTGCCGCCCTGGAACCAGTACAAGGGCATAGCAAACGGATTCTCGGCAGTCGGGAATCCCGTCCAGTACTTCTCGTCCCAAGTGACCAGCTTCTTGAAGGCGATGCAGGTGATGTCGAGCATGTTCTCGACCCAGTGCTGGATGAACTCGATGTTCGTGGCGATATTCTGATCGGCTTGGCCAATCGGATCGATCCCCTCCATCTTATCGAGCAATTCATCGAGCTTGGGATCCACCAGGCGCCGCATTTTGCCGCCGCCCAAGGGACGGTAGTCTTCGCCGGCCGGGGCATAGTAGTCCGAATGCAAGCCGTTGATGCGCGGCCAGAAGTCGCCGGCCGGCAGCGCAAAGGACATCCAGGGCGTGCTGACTTCGAAAGCGCCAACGAAATGGTTCTGGTTCCAGGCGCCGCGATCGAGCGTGATGAAGTTGACGTCAATGCCGAAGTCCTGCCACATGTCGGCCGCCGCCTGCCCCATGCGGTAAGCATCGTTCTCGCTGGGGTCAGACTGCAGGTCTAGGGTCCAAGTCTCGCCATCGGGCGTCAGCCAGTTGCCGCCGCCATCGCGGCTCAAGCCGGCTTTCATCAGCAGCTTCTCGGCTGCGTCGGGCGCGAACTTCCACCAACCGGTGCCAAATATCTCAGCGGGCGTGCCCGGCACATCATAACCCTGCGCTATCGCCCACTCGTTGATCTGATCAGGGACGGTCGGGTCATAAACGCTGAACATCTCGCCATCGCCCAGGTCAATCTGCAATTCGTTCAACCAGGGCTCCAGCGCCTCATGATATACCCCCGACATGGTCGCCGTTGGTGGTACAGCGAAGGTCGTAACCTTGGCGATGCCGCCTATATATTCGGTCTGCAGCTCAACATTGTTGATCGCCAGCGCCAGCGCCCAGCGGACGTCCTTGTTTTGCAACAGGGGGTCGCCTTCGAAGTTGAAAGCCAGTTGACGCGTGCTGTATTCATTGGGGAAAGCCCAGGGGAAGTCCTTGTACCAACTGCGCGCGGTCGGCGTGGTGTCCAACGTCGTCTCGAAGGACTCGATATCGACATCGAAGTAAACATCCAGCTCGCCACGAGACATGGCGATCGCCTTCTTGATGTTCTCATTGCCGTAGAAGATGCTCATCACATAGGGAGGACCGGACCCGCCGGTGATGATGCCAGCCACTGAATTCTCCGGATCATCGCGGCGTTTGAACAGCTCCCAATAACCGTTGGGGTCGACATCCATCGGCAGGTAGTTGCCCAGCACGATGACATCTTCCGCTTCCCAATGCCAATCGGCGAGGGTCTCGCCATCAGCCAGATTCGCTTCCACCTCGGAAACGTAGTGGCTCGGCATCATGTACAAGCCCGCCCAGCGCGATTCAAACACGGTATGCAAACGCGGGTTTGGCAGGGTGGTGAACTTAACGCTGAATTCGCCGGTCTTTTCGACGCCGACATCAAATTTGGTCAACTGCGCGTGCCAGCCTTGCTGTGTCAAACCAGGGTTGGCTTTGACCGTCTCAACCGTATAGACCACATCATCGGCGTTGAATTCTTCACCATCGGACCACATGACGCCTTCGCGCAGGTCGACCGACATCTCGGTGAAGTCCTCATTGTATACGGGACCGGAGATTGCCAGCGCATTAATGTTTTCGCCAGTCTCCTGGTCGCCATTCCAGAAGGTCTCCAGCATCAACGCATGGTGGTGCGGGGTATTGCCGCCGGTGCGCCAGACATTGAAGTTGCCGACAGAACCCCAACGGAAGATCTGGTCGAAGACAAACAGATTCGCGCGCCCGCCCGGCACCTCAACGGGCAGACCCTGCGGCTCCTGGGCGACGCCAACGAGCGTTGGCACGACAAGCAGCGCCAACAACACTAAAAGTACAAGCTTCCTTGCCATTCCTAAGACTCCTTAACTTAAATGGAACGAAAAACGCAAGAGTGCCACGGTCGCGCCCCGGCATGCCCAGAACGGACAATCGCAAGGATATAGTAACGCAGATTCAAAACTTTGCAAGTAATCGGTTTTCCCAACTTGCATATTCTTTGGAAACTGGCTAAGTTATTGGCTTATTGGCAATTGCGTAAACGCCTATGGTAGACTTCCCCGCGATACAAAGGAGAAATGCCCGTGCCCGATAACCCAAATATCTTGCTGATCGCCATTGACTCCATTCGCGCCGACCACATGTCTTGTTACGGTTACAATAGGTTGACGACGCCGCACATCGACCGCTTCGCCCAAGCCGGCGCCCTGTTTGAAAACACATTCAGCGCGCATATCCCGACCACGCCCGCCTACGCCTCCATGCTCACCGGGCGGGATTGCTTCGGCACGCAGGTGGTGGCGCTGCGCCATCAGGGTCCCTTGCGCGCGGAAGCGCCAACCGCTGCTGAGATTCTCCGGCGCTATGGTTACAACACGACATCAGTCGGATTCAAAGGCAATCCCAGTTCACGCGGCTTCGACAACTATTTGGAATTCGATGGCTGGGGCAGTTATGCGACGGGACGGAGCCCCAAGGCGCAAAACCTCAACGATGCCTTGATTCCCGAGCTGGAGCGGCTCCATACCAGCGGGCAGCCTTGGTTCGTCACGACGCGGCACATGGACCCGCACCCGCCCTACCTGCCGCCGGAACCTTACGAGCGCATGTTTTTCCACGGCGACGAATGCGACCCGGACAATCGCTCAATGGACCCCGTGCTCGCCTTCAAGCCCTTCCGCGACTTCTTCAAATCCTGGATGCCGCCGGGCGTCAGCGACAAAGATTACGTCATCGCCCAATATGACGGCGCCGTCGCCTACATGGACGCCTGCATTCAGTCGATCTTTGAAGCGCTTGAAAGCATGGGCATCGCCGACAATACAATCGTCGCCCTCAATGGAGACCACGGCGAGACGCTTTATGACCACGACATCTTTTTCGACCACCACGGCATCTTTGACAACGTCCTGCGCGTCCCGCTGATCATACGCTATCCGGATAGGATTCCCGCCGGCGCGCGTCTCAGCGGCTTCAATCAGCACAAGGATCTGCTGCCCACCCTGCTCGACCTGGCGGGCCTGGCCGAGCAAGCGGCCGCCGATGATTACCAGTTCGACGGCCAGAGCTTGATGGCGATGGTGGATGGCGGTACCGCGTCATTCGACAGCGAATTCTACATAACCGAGTGCACCTGGATGCGCAAGCACGGCTGGCGCGCGCCCGGCTGGAAGCTGATGATCGCACTCGAGCCGGACTTCCACTTCAGGCCGCCGATCGAACTCTACAACCTGGTGGAAGACCCGAATGAAGACAACAATCTTGCTGAAGAGCGGCCCGATGTTGTCGCAGCCCTGCGGGCGCGCATGGACGCCTGGATCGCCAAGCGCGAAGCCGAAACCGGCTTGACTAATCCCATGCTCACGCAAGGCGACTGGCACGGGCACAAAGGCGTTGGCCCCTTCAAGACATCGCAGCAAGCTTACGACACCTTGTATATCGGCGATGTGAATAAAGCGATCCGATTGCAAGCGCAATCGCGCGAAGAAGAATAACCACAACTGACATTTGTAGGGCGACCTAGCAGGTCGCCCGCATAAAGCATATCGGTCGGGGCGTTTCATGAATCGCCCGCAAAAACGGATACTGTAGGGGCGTTTCGCCGAAACGCCCGCAATACGAAGGAGACCCCAATATGACCTTTCGCGTAGCCATCGTCGGCATGGGCGGGATCGGCAATAATCATGGCCGCTGCTATACCAATCACCCGGATGCCGAAGTTGTCGCCGTCTGCGACATCATCCCAGAACGCTCGGACAAGGCGGCCGAGGCCTTTGGCTGTCAGGGCTTCTATTCTGTTCAGACGCTGCTCGAAAGCGGCGTCGAGTTTGATGCCGCCAGCGTGACAACAGCCGGCGCCGAAAACGGTGGCGACCATTACGCGCCGACCATGCAGCTGCTCCGCGCTGGTTATCCGGTCTTGGGCGAAAAGCCAATCTCAAACCGCGTCCCCGAAGCCGAGGAGATGGTCGCGCTCGCCCGCGAAAAAAACCTGCGCTACGGCGTCAATCTCAATCACCGCTTCACACCCGCCGCCGCATTGGCGAAAGAGTGGATGCTGCGCGGCCGCCTGGGCGAAGTCAACATGATCGACATGACAATGTGGATCAACAACCCCAACGAAACCTCGCCCCATTTTCACATGCGCGCGCTGCACCCGCACTCGCTCGATGTTATGCGTTATTTCGCTCAGTCGGACGTTTCGCAGGTGCACGCGATTTTCAAAAAGGGCAAGGGCCGCCAGATCTGGTCCAACGTGCAAGTGAACCTGCTCTATGAGAACGGCATCATCGGCCACCTGCGCGGCAGCTACGACGGCAACTGGGGCCATACGAGCATGGGCGGCGGCAGCTATGGCTTGGAGACCCTGGATGTCTTCGGCTCGGACGGGCGCTTCTACCTGCGGGACGCCTGCGAAGAACTCATTTACTATCCCCGTTTTGAAGGCACAACGGAACGCCACGAAAACTACGGCGGCATGAGCCACTTCGGCGAGACCTTCCAAACCCGAATTGACCATTGGGTCGACCAGAATCTGGCGGGCGTCGCGCCTGAGAAAATCGACGCGTCCGGCGCCGATGCCTTGCACGTCCAACGCATCATTGAAGCGGCGATCGAGTCTTGGGACAGCGGACAGGTGGTCGCTTTGTGATAACGATCATCGGGCGCGGTCACAGCGGCACGCGGACAATCTCCCATACGCTCTACGCATCCGGCGTCTACATGGGCCAGACGCTCAACCCGTCGGGCGATCTCGTGCCGGCGCACGCCATGTACGACGCCTGCCGCATCTTCGCCCGCTATGTCAAGTGGAATGGCGACCTGAGCTGGGATTTCAGCCGCGCTCACGAGACCGAGATTCCGCCTGCCTTCATGCGCAATCTCAATCGCTACCTGGAATCAGTGCTGAATCACTCGCGACCGCTGAAGGGCTGGAAGGTGCCGGAGACGACGCTGATCTTCCCTTGGATCCTGCGCTTGTACCCCGACATGCACTACATCTTCTGGATTCGCAATCCGCGCGATAGCATCATCGGCTCGCATAAAACGGACGACATGCGCGATTTTGGCATTCAGTATCCCGATACCGACGACGAGCGCCTGCGCCGCGCCATCTCCTGGAAGTATCAGTACGACCTGGTCAAATCGGCGCCCAAGCCGAAACGCTGGATCGAAGTGCGCTTTGAAGATTTTGTGACGAAACAAGACGAGACCCTGGACCGGCTTGAGGCTTTTCTCGGCATTCCATTGGCGCGCGTGGTCATGCGGCAAGACACCATCAACCGCTGGCGGACTGACACTGGCGTCAATTATTTCGACTTCTTTGAACCAGCCATGCGCGAATACAATTACGAGATTCCTCCTTTCAATGACCTTTGTAGGGGCGCCTCGCCGAGTCGCCCGCAAATTGGGGTTCAACAATGACTCTGCGCGCAGCCGTCATCGGCTTGGGACCAATCGGCAATCGACACGCGAATCTATACGCGCAGGATGAGCTAGCGGAACTCGTCGCAGTCTGCGATATCATTCGCGAGCGAGCCGATGCGGCGGCGGCGCGGCACGGCGCACCCGCCTTCTACGATGTCGAAACCATGCTGCGCGAGTTGGCGCCGGATGTCGTCAGCGTGGCCACCGGCGGCTACGAAAACAGCAGTGATCATTATCTGCCGACGATGCAGGCGCTTGAAGCCGGCTGCCACGTCTTGGGCGAGAAACCAATTTCGAACGAAATCGCGCCGGCCGAAGAGATGGTGGCGAAGGCGAGCGAGCTGGGACGCTGTTACGGCATCAATCTCAATCATCGCTTCACGCCGGCCGCTCGTTTAGCGAAATCATGGCTGGACGAAAACCGGCTGGGACACCTGCTCTTCGTCAATATGGCCATGTGGATCATGAACCCGGCCGAGACCTCGCCCCATTACCACATCAAGTCGCTGCACCCGCACACGGTTGACGTGATGCGATATTTCTGCGGCGACATCGAAGCGGTGCATTGCTTCGCGACCAAGGCCCCGGGGCGGCAAATCTGGTCGACGGCGCAATTCAACTTCCGCTTCCGCAACGGCGTCGTCGGCGCGCTCACCGGCAGCTACGACATTGAGCGCGGGCACCCGATGGAGCGCTGCGAAGTCGCAGGAACGGGCGGCCGCTTCGTGCTGGATGACATGTGGCGCGAGCTGACGCTCTACCCGGCGGGTGACCTGCAAAAGACGGTCTACACCGACCCGCTCTTTGGCGGCTTCCACAATTTTGAGAACACCTTCCGCGAGCGCATCCACTGCTTCTTGCAGCAAGTGGCGGATGGCGTCGCGCCCGAAGATATCGATGGCAGCGGCGCGGATGGCTTGGCCGCGCAGAAGGTGCTGGCGGCCGCGATTGAGGCGCTGGAGACGGAATCGGTTGTGTATGTTGATTCGATTCACGCGAAAACTGTAGGGGCTACTCTGTGAGTCGCCCGCACATGGGAGGATAAAGGCAACATGAAACTCGGAGCAAACTCACTTTTATTTGGCAGCTGGGACATGGAGACCGCCTTCAAGTACCTCAAGATGGCTGGCTATGACGGCATCGAAATGTCCGCCATTGACGAGATGAGCCAGCATCTCGTCCTGTCCCGCTGGCAGGAATGCGCGCCGGAGGTTGTGCGCCTGGCCAAGGAATACGACCTGGAGCTGCTGGCGATGGAGCAGTCCTCGCGCGATCCCGATTTGATGGAGCGCGCCATGCAAGCCGCCGTCGAGACCGGCATCCCCATCATCAATGTCGGACCGGGCGGCAAATCGGACGATGAATCGACCTATCCGCAGGTGCTGGATGAATTGGGCGCGTTGGTTCGGCGAGCCGAGCATTACGGCGTCATGCTTTGCGTCAAAGCGCACGTCAACAATTATGTCTACAACACGCCGACCAGCCTGAAGATTTTGAATGACATCACCTCGCCCAATTTCGGCTTGGACATGGACCCCTCGCATATCCATCGCGCTGGCGAGAATCCGGTCGAAGCGATTGAAGCGGTCATCCACCGCATCAAGCACGTGCATATCCGCGATTGCAAAGGCAGCCAGCAGGGACCCGGCGCGCCCGAAGACCAAGCCAACGGCCGCGGCGATATTGACCTGGTCGGCTACATCCGCGTGCTGCATGAGCACGGTTATACCGGTCCGCTGAATCTCGAAGTGATCGGCACCAAGCGGCTGGACTACGGTCTCGAGCAATGCATCACCATCGGCGCCGAAGCCCGCGGCCACATGCAAGCCTGCCTGCAAGCGGCCGGCGCCCGCTAATGCAACAGACAATACGGATCTGTAGGGGCGACTCTTGAGTCGCCCGCGCCCAACAACATAGAAGTCAACGGGCGATCCAAGGATCGCCCCTACAGATTTTGACTGGACAGAATATGGTAGTTTTTTGGTTCATAATCTAAATGACAGCGAGAAAGACAATGACCTTCCAACCCTCCGATAAACAGATTCAAACGGCCTACGACATCGCCCGCGAGCGCTACGCCGCTTTTGGCGTCGATACGGACGCCGCCATGAACACCCTAAAAACCGTGCCCATCAGCCTGCATTGCTGGCAAGGCGATGATGTCGGCGGCTTCGAAGACCCGGAGCGCGGGCTCAGCGGCGGCATCATGGCGACCGGAAATTATCCCGGCAAGGCGCGCAATATCGACGAGCTGCGCAGCGATCTCGACAAAGCCTACAGCTTGATCCCCGGCGACCACCGGCTCGCGCTGCACGGCTCTTATCTCGATAGCCCGACCAAAGTGCCGCGCGATGAACTCAAGCCCGAGCACTTCGCCTCCTGGGTCGATTGGGCGAAAGCCAATAATCATGGCTTGGATTTCAATCCCACCTTCTTTTCCCATGACCTGGCGGACGACGGTTTCACCCTCTCGCACACCGATGCCAGCATCCGCCGTTTCTGGATTGATCACGCCATCGCGACGCGCCATATCAGCGCTTATTTCGGCGCCGAATTGGGTAGTCCGTCGATCAACAACGTCTGGATTCCCGATGGCTACAAAGACATGCCCGCCGACCGTCTCGCGCCCCGGCAGCGCCTGATCGACGCGCTGGATGAGGTCTTCGCCGAAGAAATCAATCCAGCGCACAATCTGGATGCGGTCGAATGCAAGCTCTTCGGCTTGGGTTCGGAGAGCTACGTGGTCGGCTCGCACGAGTTTTATCTCGGTTACGCCGCCTCGCGCCAGAAAGTGCTCTGCCTTGATGCAGGCCACTTCCACCCGACCGAAACCATCGCCGACAAATTATCATCCATCTTGTTCTATGTGCCCGAGGTGCTGCTGCACGTCAGCCGCGGTGTGCGTTGGGACAGCGATCACGTGGTCACGCTGACCGACGACCTGCAGGCGATTATGCAGGAGATCGTCCGCTGCGACGCGCTGGAGCGGGTGCATATCGGCCTCGACTTTTTCGATGCCAGCATCAACCGCATCGGCGCTTGGGCAATCGGCACGCGCAACGCCTGCCGCGCGCTGCTGATGGCATTGCTGGAGCCGCGCGGCTTGCTGCGAAGCTATGAAAACGACGGCGACTTCACCGGGCGCCTGGCTTTGCTTGAAGAGCTCAAAGGACTGCCCTTCGGCGCCGTCTGGGATCATTACTGCCAAGCGCAGGAAGTGCCGATTGGCCTGGCTTTCATGGACGAGATCCGCGAATACGAGCGGACGGTCTTGTCAAAGCGGGACTAATGACGCTGGTCCGGTATTTGACCGTGTACTGACAATCTACCACCTCAATGCGGTTGCCAAAATAGAATTGTAGGGGCGACTTATAAAGTCGCCCGTAATCCCGGAATATACCCGACGCGGGCGACCTGGTAGGTCGCCCCTACAGATTCAATTGACAGGGAAAAATGCCATGAAACTTTTCAATCCATCAGAATTCCGTCACGTCAACTACCTCTGGGATGAAACCGAGGCGGCGACGCTTGATGCGGTCGACCGTCTCGTCTATCGCTCCAACCTGCTGGGAGGCGACCAGCGCGTCACCAACACCGGCGGCGGCAACACGTCAAGCAAAATCTGGCGGCAGGACCCCTTGACCGGCGAAGAAGTCGATATCATGTTCGTCAAGGGCTCTGGCGGCGACCTGCGCACCGCCAAGCGCGAGAACTTTGCCTCTCTCTACATGGACAAGTTGATGCGGCTGCAAGATGTCTACCATGCCGCCGAGAACAAGGGCGTAAAATCCCCGATCGAAGACGAGATGGTTTCGATGTACCCGCATTGCGTCTTCAACTTGAATCCGCGCGCCAGCTCAATCGATACGCCATTGCACGCCTTCATCTCCTTCCGCCACGTCGATCACACCCACCCCAACGCCGTCATCGCCATCGCCGCTTCCAGCAACGGCGAAGAGCTGACCAATGAAATCTATGGCGACGAGGTCGTCTGGCTTGATTGGCAGCGACCGGGCTTCGACCTGGGCTTGGTCCTGCAAGAAACCATCGCCGCCAATCCGGGCATCGTCGGCATCGTCCTTGGCGGTCATGGGCTCATCAATTGGGCTGATGACGACAAGGAATGTTACGATTTGTCGCTTACGCTAATCGAAAAGGCGGTGCGCTTTCTCGCCGAGCGCGACCAGGGCGCTGGCGCATTCGGCGGCGCGAAATACGCGAATCCGAGCGCCGACGCGCGTCAGGCGCTGCTGGTTGATCTGCTGCCAAAACTGCGGGGGCTGGTTTCAGGTGATAACCGCTTCATCGGAACTGTACAATTTGACGACGATATGCTGACCTTCGTCAACAGCGCCGATGCCGCGCGCCTGGCAGAACTCGGCACTTCCTGCCCCGATCACTTCCTGCGCACCAAGATCAAGCCGCTTTACATCGATTGGAATCCGGCAGCGGATGACACAAGCGCCCTGCTAGACAAGCTGAAAGACGGCATCAAGCAGTATCGCTTTGATTACGCCAAATACTACGAAGCCTGCAAACAGCCTGACAGCCCGCCGATGCGCGACCCGAATCCGACGGTGATTCTGATTCCCGGATTGGGCATGATCGCCTTCGGCAAGAACAAGAGCGAGTCGCGCGTCACCGCCGAGTTTTACCGTTGCGCGGTTGCCGTCATCCGCGGCGCGGAAGCGGCCGGCGAATACCTTGCCCTGCCGCGGCAGGAAGCCTTTGATATCGAATATTGGGCGCTGGAAGAAGCCAAGCTCCAACGCATGCCGCCCGAGAAAGAACTGGCGCGCAAAGTGGTGCTTGTCATCGGCGCGGGCAGCGGCATCGGCGTCGCTACTGCGCATCGCGTCGCCGCAGAAGGCGCGCATGTCGTCTGCGCCGACAGGAATCTGGACGGGGCGAGCGCGGCGGCTGAGGCGCTGACCGAGAAATACGGCGCTGGCATCGGCGTCGCCGGCTCGGGCATTTCCGGTTGCGGGCAGGCGATTGCCCAGTCCGTCGACATCACCGACCCCGACAGCGTTAACGCCATGCTCGCTCAGACTTTGCTGGCTTATGGCGGGGTTGACGACATCATCGTGACCGCCGGCGTCTTTTTCACGCCGGATAGCGATGGTCGCAATACAGCCGAGCAGTGGCGCGCGAGCTTTGACGTGAATGTCCGCGGCGGCTATGTGGTCGCCGATTGCGCCCGGCCGCTATGGACAGCGCAGGGTTTGCCGGCATCGCTCGTGTTAACAACAAGCGTGAACGGCGTTGTCGCCAAGCAGGGGACGATCGCCTACGATGCCAGCAAAGCAGCCGCCAATCACCTCTTGCGCGAGCTGGCGATTGAGCTGGCGCCGCTGGTGCGCGTGAACGGACTGGCGCCGGCGACCGTGGTCAAAGGCAGCAGCATGTTCCCGCGCGACCGCGTCATTAGCTCGCTGACAAAATACGCTATCGATTTCAACGAGGACGAAGATAGCGAGACATTGCGGGGGCGCCTGGCTGATTTCTATGCCCAGCGCACGCTCACCAAAGCGGCGATCAGTCCCGAAGATCAGGCCGAGGTCGCATACCTGCTGATCAGCGAGGCCTTCAGCAAAACGACCGGTCAGGTCATCAATGTGGATGGCGGGTTGCGCGAGGGATTCTTGCGGTAGGTGATTTGCGCACAGCCGTTCGCTAGCCGCGAACTTGGCTCACAAAAGATCTGAGCAGGATCCAAATCGGATATTGTAAGACTTGCCCGCTACTACAAATCTTACCCAGAGACAAGAAATCGGTAACGAAACACTCAGTAAAAGGCGCGTTCCGCGAAAGTCTCGACCACAGTTTTATCGAATGCTGTGGGAGCGTTTGACCCGCTGTGTCGGCGGTCAGTGTCTACGCGACCTACGCGCGGTGGCGAGACACCCCCACAAGGTTTGTTCCATATTGTATTGTTCGCGTCCGCCGCACCGCCCTCTGTGCTGCCTCGTTTCCTCTATTTAACAAACCCCCATCCAAGAAGACGTCTGTAGGAGCGACGCGTTGAGTCGCCCATTCGCCGCTGCGCAACGTAAAAAGGGCGAGACAGTGGCTCGCCCAAAGAGATCTTGAACTTGCCGAATTTGCTAGTTGATCGCGCTTTCGACGCGAACGCCTGGACCCATGGTCGAGGTCAACACAATGCGGCGGACGTAGCCGCCCTTCTGTGAGTCGGGCTTGGCTGTCTGCACCGCGTCCATCAAGGTCTGCAAATTCTCCGCCAGCTGCTCGTGCGAGAAGCTGGCTTTCCCAAAGGGAATATGCAGGTTGCCCGTGCGGTCATTGCGGAACTCTACCCGTCCCGCCTTCAATTCGTTGATTACGCGCGGGATATCATCCGGCGGCACAACCGTCCCCGCTTTGGGGTTCGGCATTAAGCCGCGCGGACCCAGGATGCGGGCGATCGGTCCGACCTTTCGCATCATCGGCGGCGTGGCGATGGTGGCGTCAAACTCCAGCCAGCCATCATTGCGGATCTGGTTGATCACCTCATCGGTGCCGATGATATCAGCGCCGGCGGCCAGGGTCGCCTCTTCCTGCCCTTCTTCGACAAATGCCAGAATGCGGATCGTCTTGCCGGTGCCATGCGGCAGCATCACCGTGGTGCGGATTTGCTGATCGCTGTGGCGCGGGTCTATGCCCAGCCGAAAATGCACTTCGATCGTTTCATCGAATTTCGCCTTGGCGTTCGCCTTCACCAGCTTCAGCGCCTCTTCCAGCGGATAATTCCGCTGCCGATCAAAGGTTTTTAACGCGTCGTTGTATCGCTTGCCCATGTTCTCGTCTCCTCGTGGTCAGCGGGCGCGGGCGCCCTCCCACATCTTCGAATTTATCCGCCGTCTAATCAGAAACCTTGATGCCCATCTGACGAGCTGTGCCCTCAACTTGACGCATCGCGCCTTCAATGTCGATGGCGTTCATGTCGTTCATCTTGACCTGCGCAATATCGCGAACCTGGTCGCGATTCAGGACCGCCACCGTTTCCGTCAGCGGATTGGAAGCCGCCTTTTCAATACCGGCCGCTTTCTTGATCAGGAAGGAAGTCGGCGGGCTCTTCAAAGCAAACTTGAAAGAGCCATCCATGAACACCGTGATCTCCGCCGGCACGATTTCGCCCATGCGGCTTGATGTGCGCCCGTTGTATTCCTTGCAGAACTGCATCAGATTGATGCCATGCTGCGCCAGCGCCGGTCCAATCGGCGGCGCCGGATTGGCTTTGCCCGCCGGTATCTGCAGCTTGACAATCGCCTTTACTTTCTTTGCCATTCTGTATTCTCCTTATTCCCAGCCCCGCCAAGGTCTGTGTCTATGCGAACCCAAGATGACCTTTGGAAGCGATGTTCGGGCGTCTCGGCGAGACGCCCCTACAAGTTCTCAACAGAAAAAAGTCGCGTTGCTTGCCGCCCCACAGAAACAACGTTTCCAGGTATGAGTTACATTCGTTCCACTTCCATGAAGCTGAGCACCACCGCCGTTTCGCGCCCGAAGAAATCCACCATCACCCGCACCTTCTCGCGCCCGGAATCAATGGACGCCACCGTGCCGGGGAAGTCATTAAAGGGACCGCCAACGATGCGGACGCGCTCGCCAATCTTGTAATCGACTTTCACCACCGTATCTTCGGAATCCATTCGGTCCATGATCCGCTTGACCTCTTCGGGCCGCAGCGGCGTCGGCTGGCTCTCGCCACCAACAAAGCCGACCACGCCTGGCGTGTTGCGCACCGTGTACCAGGCGTCCTGATCCAGTTCGCCTTCATCCATGTCCCAGCGCATCTGCACCATGACGTAACCCGGGAAGACGCGTTTCTCGACCGTGCGGCGCTTGCCGTCTTTGACCTCGATTTCGTCTTCGGTCGGAATGAGCACATCGTATATTTGATCTTGCATGCCCATCGTTTCGATGCGCTGGCGCAAGGCATGCTCAACCTTTTTTTCGTAGCCCGAATAGCAGTGGATGAAGAACCAACTGCGCCCCAGGTCATCTTCGGCGGCCGCGCCATCATCCAGCGTGATGTTCAATCCCGCGACATCGTCTGCGGCGCCGTCAAGGATTACGGGTTCCGGATCGTAATCGGTCTGTTCGATTGTGTCTTGCCTTTGCTCGCTCATGAGATTTCTTTGTCCAGTTTGACAGAACAGCCGCCATTCATTCTAAATCGAGCCGCGCCGGATCATGAACAAGGCGCCGAGGATCATCGCCGCGATCACCGCCAGCAGCATCCAAGCCATGCCCGGGTTCAAACCGATGCGCATGAATTCAGACCATATCACCGCCAATATGCCGAGGAAGATGGCGGACGCGATCGTCACATTAATGCAGAGAATCGTCAGGCGGCGGGTATCGTGCCGCGTGGGCCATGCCACCTTGTTCAGCTCGGAACGCACATTGCTGAAGTAGTCAACCGTCATGTACAGCGGGCGCGTGATGGCGTTGCCCTGCGGCTCGGCTTTCGCGGTTGTCTTGACCTTGCGGCTGCGCCGGCCCGGCGTCGCCTTGCCTTTTTTCTGGGTCAAGGCGCTTTGTGTTTGTTCTTCTACCGCCATTGGCCTCTGCTCCTCACACTGTCTCGGGGCAATCCTGCCCGCCCCTGATAACTAAACACCGCCGCGGAGGACGGTGCTTATGGCTTTCGATACAGGGGCAGAAAGACTCGAACTCTCGACCTACGGTTTTGGAGACCGTCGCTCTACCAACTGAGCTATACCCCTACTTATCGGCGCGTCCCGTGACTACTATACACCATTACGCGGCGCAAATCTACTTGGTTTCTCGATACAGCACATGCTTGCGCAGGTAAGGATCGAACTTGCGCAACTCTAGCCGTCCCTGCGTATTGCGCCGGCTCTTCTCGGTGATGTAAATGTGCCCGCTTTCCGTGCTGCGCAGCTTGACGACGATGCGCTGCCCTTTCTTCGCCATGGTCTTCCCTTTAGCTAATCAACTGTAATTGTCAGGACAAGAGCCTCCGATGAGATTTGAACTCATGACCTCGCCCTTACCAAGGGAGCGCTCTACCCCTGAGCTACGGAGGCGCGGAACCGCCCGCCTCAATGAGACGAATGGTCCATGTAAACAGTGGGCCGGACTGGATTCGAACCAGTGTAGGCTCTCGCCAGCGAATTTACAGTCCGCCCCCTTTAGCCACTCGGGCACCGACCCAACTCATACGGCTGTTAAGCCCTAGCCACCACTGGGACTCGAACCCAGAACAACCTGTTTACAAAACAGGCGCTCTGCCAATTGAGCTATGGTGGCGCAGCCGCGAAATTGTACCACGCCAGCAGAGCGTCCTCAAGGTTCGCCTCCCGCGACGATCGCTGATTCTACGACGCCGCGCCTGCCCTGTCAAGATTGGACGGCTCAGCGATCGCGCTTAAAGCTCATGGGCGCCTTGTCCCCGCCGATGGCGCTGATACAGCTCAAAGACATCAACATCCATCTGCTTAAAGATATGGATCATATCGATATGCACCCAGTTCGTCATCAGCTTGTCGCCGCTGCGTTCCCAAAAGTCCATAATGCGCCAGCGCAATGTATTGCCGCTGGCCGGAATGGTGAGGAACTCGCCATTATGCACGGCGACCAGACTGGGCCAACCGGTCGATACCGCAAATCTACCCTCAGCGTAACGCGCATTATGCGAACCCTCCCAAGTCCCCGACAAGCCATGCAGGAATACCGTATGGACCTTGTCGAGAAACTCCGCCAGGTTCCTCGTCGTGCCAATGCCGCTGGGGCTGTTCCAGACCATGTTTGGATCCCAGTAGAGTTCCATCGGCTGATCCTTGCGCACCAGCCCAAAGAGCATCGCCTCGACCAGCAGCAAAGTCTGGCGCGTCTCATCCGCGCTTTGCTCGCTTTGCAGCAGGCCGCTGCCGATCTTGACCTTAGGCCGCAGCCCTTCAATTGCCGGCGCCGCCCAGCCAAGCTGGAAACCGCCCTGCTGCATCACATCAATGAGGTCGAGCAGAAGGTAGGTTTTGACGATCTTGCCGGCTTCAAGCGACATAACCTCGCCGAAGCGAATCAGCGTCTCTGTCCCCGTCGCCGCGATACCGTTCCAATCTTCTCGGAACGTGCCGTGAAAATAACCGGAGGCGCTCACCCAATCCTGATCGCGATAGCGCCCCGCGAGCAGCACATCGCAGCGGCGCCGCAAATCGGGAAATGAACGCAGCAGCGGCTGCCAGAACTGCTCGATCAGCGCGTCCGCCCCATGAATGTCGTTATAGGGTTCGGGTCCATGCCAGGCGATATCATCGCGCGTATGCGCCTTGAGGATAGCTGGAACCTGGCTCGCGTCCGATTCGTTCATCGCCCGCCAAAACGCGCTGACGGTTTCGCGGTTGCGCTGCGCTGTAGAGGTTGCCATGTGGGGTCTCCTGAGTGAATAGATGATGTCTCGTATGCCGCATTGATTCGACTTTCATGCCTTGCGCTATTGCCAGTAATCCAGGCTTGGCTCAGCCCTTGACCGCGCCGGCCGCCAAACCCTTGATCAGATGCTTCTGGAAGAAGAGGATAACCACGATGATGGGTATGGTTGCGGAGACCGACGCCGCCGCCGCCAGCGTCAACTGCGCGGGATCCTCCGCGCCAGTGTAGCGCGAGATAGCGACCGGCAGCGTCCAATTGGTCTGCGTCAAGACGCGCACCAGCAAGAATTCATTGTATGCCAGCAGCAGGGTGAAAAGCGCGGTTGAGATGATGCCGGGCCAGGCGACTGGCACGATGACATTCAGGAACGAGGTCAGGCGGTTCGCGCCGTCAACCATCGCCGATTCTTCGAGGTCTTTTGGCACTTCCATGAAAAAGCTGCGCAGCATCCAGATCGTGAAGGGCTGATTAACGGCGACCAGAGCGATAATCACCAGGATATGCGTATCCAGCAGGTTCATCAGCGAGCCGATCCAGAAATAAGGCAGGACGAATGCCAGCCGCGGCAGCGCGCGGAAAGCCAGCGCCGCGATCAGAATGACAACTGCCGCCATGCCGGCGTAGCGCGCCAGGGCATAACCCGCCAGGCAGCCGATGCTGATCGAGGTGAGGATGGTGAAAACCGTGACGATGATCGTGTTTATGAAATACTTGTAATACTTTTGCATATAAACCAATTGCGGGATCGCCCAGAGCAAGAGGCCGTATCCGATCAAGCCGCCGATGTAAATCCAGGTGGACTTGATGGGAAGATAACGGGCGAAGAGCATGAGACAGGTGATGACAACCGCCGCCATCAGGATGAAGTAGCCCACGGACGAGCCCGCCTCCGGCAGCGAGCGAATCCAGACATCCTGATAATTCGCCCAGGTCGGTTCAAAGATGAATACAGGCTGGCGCGAAAAGGCGTCCTTAAATGTCTTGAACGATTGCAGGGTCGTCCAAAAGAAGGGGACCAGGCTGTAGACGGCGAAGATGACCAGCACGAGGTGTACCAATACGCGACCGGCCGGGCTGTTCACGCGGTCCATGTTAGCGCTCCGCAATCTGCTCTTTGTACATCAAATAGAGAAATGGCACGAGCACAACCATAATGCCAATGACGGTCAATATCGCCATGGCGTTCGACTTGCCCAGTCGCTGAAACTGCATTGCCGTCAGGAAGGTATAGGTCATGACCGTATCCGCTTTGAATTGAGGATTCAGCTCAGATAAGACAAAGACGCTGTCGAAGACGCGGTAGGAATCCATGATCGAAAATAGCAGGATGAAAACGGTGAGCGAGCTGACGTAGGGGATGACGATATGGCGGATCTTCTGCAAGCGACTGGCGCCGTCAATCGACGCCGCTTCAATCATTTCGGCCGGCAGGGTCTGCAAGCCGGCGAAATAGACGACGATGGTGAAGGGCGTGACGTACCAGATGCCGAAGATGATGATCAGCGTCTTGACTGAAGTCTCGTTGACGCGGAAGCGCGCGCCCGTCAACTCCTGATAAACCCAGGTTAACAAACCGGATGGCTCCCAGAGCTGCTTAAACATAATCGTGCCGATCACGGGCACAATGATAAAAGGCAGCAGGAAAATCGAAAGATATACGCCGCGCGTCAAACCGGAGACCTGGTCGAGGAAGAGCGCGATAATGAAGCCGATCACGACCCAGCTCGGCACGACTATGGCGATATAGAGCGCGGTGAAATTGAACGAGCGCCAGAAGAAGGGATCATTCAGGATTTCGATGTAATTGCGAAAGCCGACGAATTCCGGCGCGGTAATGTTGCGGAAGGTCATGTATTGCATCGCCAGCCACAATGCCATCAGCAGCGGCACAACCATCAGCAGCAGCATGACGACGATGCTGGGCGAGGCGAAGGCGAAGAAAGTGTTGCGTTTCATCTCTTGGCTAAAAACTTCTCAATCATCACTGACGCAGGAGCAGGGGATCCCACAGGACCCCCTGCAAATGTTCAAGTCAGGCGCTCCTAGCCCTCGATATAACCTTGCGCGGTCGCTTCAGTGATGTAATCGGCGGCGGCGGCTTCAAGCGCTTCTTCCGACGTCATATCGCCGGGCCATACCAGCGGCAGATACTGCTCCAGCTTGGCGATGGCGATGGAGACCGCCGGGTTCACGGCATAATTCCCGATGCCGTTGCCGATGGTCTCGTTGGCGGCCGGCAGGTAGGGTCCGCCATATTCGGCAGCCGAGTTGCGCGTAGTTGAGCCGACGGCGGCGGCCGCTTGCTGGCTGGCAGCGTCAGCCGTTTCCATGATCACCTGGAAGACCAGGTCCGGGTCGTTGGTGGTGTTGGTCGGGATGAAGTAGAAATCCAGCCAAGCCGACCCAGCGCGCGGACCGCCCTCGACGACGCTCGGCGCCGGCGCGTAACCGATGACCTCGCCTAGGTCGGTGCGTTCTGGGTCAGCCATGGTTGCGGCGCGGCTGGCCCAGATCTTCGTCAGCGGCAAGCCGCCGTTGCCCATCGCCACCTGAATCTCGTTCAAGCCAAAGGCGACGCCATCGGCGCCGACGCAGCGGTTGACAGTCTCGATCATCAGATCGACCGCCGCTACGCCTTCGTCGCTGTTGAAGGCGGGCATATTGTCTTCAGCGAGATAATCGCCGCCCATGGCGCGCAGCAGCATGAAGAATTCCAGCTCCCAGGCGCGCGAGCGCGATACATCCATGGCGTAAATCAATTCCCAATCCGGGTTGCCCAAGCCGACCTCGTCGCACCAGTTGAGCAGATCGTCATAGGTATCAGGCACTGCCCAGCCATTCTCTTCAAAGACATCAATTCGGTAGACCAGGTGCAGGGTATTGCCGACCACCGGCACGCCATAGATATTGCCGTTGTAGCTGGCGCTGTCCCAATAGCCTTGCGGGATATCACCGAGATCGTACTCATCCCAGTATTTCTCGACCAAATCGTTGAGCGGCATAACCCAGCCCGGCGCGCCCCAGTCGGCGATCTGGCCATTGGCGCCGTGCAGGATGTCATAGGGTGAATCGCCGCCGCCAGACAGCGCCAGGGCGACTTGCTCCCGCAGCGATGCCGAATCCAGCAGGTTGGTATTGACGGTGAGGTTGTCGACTTCGCTGCAGGCTTCCATCTCAGCCGCGTAGAATTCGGTAATGGCGAAGGGCCAGCTGATCATCTCAATCGTCACCGGCTCGGCCGGCGCGTCGATATTGCAGGCGTCTCCGCTTTGGGCGAATGCCGGGACGCCGATGAGCAATCCCAGCAAAGACAGAACAATCAGAATCTTGCGCATAACATGCTCCTCATACACTTGGCTTTAAGCTTCTCTGACAGAACAAAAAGGCGCGCTTTCTTCAAGCGACTGCCACCTTTTCCAACAACTGCGGGCGCGCCAGCGTCATCTTCATGGTTCATACCCTCGCTCGCAGATTCAAGCTCGTTGAGCCGCGCGCGATCAACTCCACGGGCAGGATGTGCTGCTGCGGTTCCACGCTGCCATTGGCAATCAAGCGCAGCAGACTATCGACCGCCAACTCGCCCATCCTGGACGTCGGCTGGCGCACCGTCGTCAGCGCCGGCTCAGTGACGCCGGACGACAAAACGCCGTCGTAACCAGCGATGGACAGGTCCTGCGGCACGCGAATGCCGCGTCCCTTCGCCAGCGACAAAACCTTGATCGCCACCGGATCGGTAAAAAAGAGAATCGCGGTCGGCGGGTTCGGCAGCGCGGTGAAGGTGTTCAGAGCGCGTTCGCCATAATCCTCTGCGCTGGCATTCGCCGAAATCACCAGGCAGGGATCGTAAGGGATATGAGCCTCTTGCAGCGCCTGAGCATAACCGGCGTACCGGTCCTGGTCGGTCTCAAAAACTTCGGGCAGACGCTGAAAGCCGATCCGCCGATGCCCCAAGGCGATCAAATGCTCGGTCAGCAGGCGGGCGCCCTGGACGTGGTCGGTGGCGACATAAGACAGATCCGCATGGGGCAGCCGGCGCGGCAAGAAGATATGCGGCATGTCCTCTTCGGTCATCAGCTGCGATAGCGCCACCGTCTCGTCCAGCCCTTGGGGCCAGGCGATGATGATGCCGTCCACCTCGCGCGAACGGCACAAACTCTTGATGCGCTCGGCTTTGCCCGCCAACGATGTATAGAGGATCAGATTGTATTTGGATGCTTCAGAAGCCGACGCCATGCCGGGGATCAGTTCCGCCAAAAAGTCGGAGACGCGATAAATAGGATAATTGACGACCAAGCCGATCTTGTCAGTGCGCTGGCGGCGAAGATTGCGCGCGGCGGCTGAGGGCTGATAGCCGAGATCATGGGCCGCCCGCAAGACGCGCGCCTTGGTATCGGGCGAGACGTATGGGCGGTCGTTCAGGGCCTTGGAAATGGTTGAGCGGGAGACGCCCAAAGCGTTTGAAAGGTCTTTAATCGTAACAGACATTGGTTATCAAACGGCGAAAGTCTCAAGAAAGTAGGCTGGGAAATCGATTTCCGATAGGGTAACATAAGTGTGCGCGATATGCAAGGATTTCGCGCAATTCCCCGCAGCCACCCAGCAGCAAAGCCAGAATGCGCTGCTGGCGGGGTTCATATCCGCCGGCTGCGCCTCAATCAAACAGGCGCCTCAATATCGAGTGAAAGGGCAGCGCGTGAGTTATGACTGCGAGCGTACACAATGCCAATAAAGAGCGCATCAATACCCTGCGCGCCGCTCTATACGACATTGAGCCGGCGCAGCTTCCGCGGCAGCTGAACGGCATTTTCGCCGCCGACTGCGAAATTCATCTGGCTTCGCCCTTTGAAGATCTGGGCGGACCGGCTGAATTGCTGGAGCGCGCCTACCAACCACTAATTGAGGCAATCCCGGACTTGGAGCGGCGCGATTTCATCGTGATGGCAGGTCACTCGCCCGGTCAATGGAGCGGCAATTGGGTCGGCTGCGGCGGTCATTACATGGGCGTCTTCGAGCAGCCATGGCTTGATATTCCGCCGACCAAGCACCTGGTCTCCATGCGCTATCACGAGTTCTTTCGCTTTGTCGACGGCATGATTGTCGAGATGCAAGCGCTCTGGGATATC
This sequence comes from Anaerolineae bacterium, assembly GCA_022820125.1. Taxonomy (GTDB): domain Bacteria; phylum Chloroflexota; class Anaerolineae; order Aggregatilineales; family Phototrophicaceae; genus UBA6055. The sequence continues at coordinate 43,446 of JAJEGA010000001.1, forward strand.
CCGGCGGTGATGATGCAAGCCCATGCCTGGCCGCTGTCGCCGAGTCTGGCGCCGGATTGGCCCGTGATTCCCGCTCCCGCCTCAAATGACGGCATTATCACCGCGCCGCGCGATGGCGCAAAAGCGCAAGCCAGCGCGCAATTGGTGATGGACATGCTGAAAGCCTTGCGCAATTCGCCACAGGGCGTGGAAGCCATGGAGCTGGATCGATATTGGCATCCCGGGATGATGTGGCACGGGCCCGCTGGCATCGGCTCAATGCGGCGCGTGTCGGGCTTCCGCAATTGGCATCAGACGCCTTTCCTTAAAGCGATGCCCGATCGATTCGCTTTTCTGGAAAAAGGCGTCATGTTCGGCGACGAAGACTATGTCGGTTTCACCGCCTGGCCCGGCGGCCAATCGACCTTGGTCGGCGACGGCTGGCTGGGGATCGCGCCCTCCGGTCAAAAGCTGACGCGGCGCAGCCTGGATTTCTGGCGCTGCGAAAAGGGCTTGGTCCGCGAGAATTGGGTGCTGGTTGACCTGCTGCACATCTACGATCAACTTGGCGTCGATGTCTTCGAGCGCATGCGAGAACTGACCAATTCGCGGCAAGCGAATCCAATCAAGGTCTGAGCGCGCCTACTGCGCTTGTCTCGATTTTGTGGCTTGCAACATTATCCAATACAATCAGGCGAGGAACGCAGGCAGCGGCGCATCAAGCATCCAGCCCAGCGCCGAGCGCGGATCCAAAGCCGATGCCGCCCCGACCAGGCGACATAATCGCCTTTAGCAGGAGTATCAAACATGACCTTGCCACCCGATTACGCCGAACGCGTCTATGCCGGGGCGCTCGGCAAAATGATTGGCGTCTACCTGGGCCGCCCGATCGAAGGCTGGTCTTATGAGATGATCATGAAACGATTTGGCGAGATCAATTATTATGTGCATGAGGCGCTTGATCAGCCGCTGATCGTGACCGATGACGATCTCTCTGGCACATTTACCTTCGTGCGCGCCCTGCCGGATTACGGCAACAGCCCGAATCTGACCCCGGCGCAGATCGGCCAGACCTGGCTCAATTACATCATCGAAGGCAAGACAATCTTGTGGTGGGGCGGCATCGGCGATGTCACTGAACATACCGCCTATCTCCGGCTGAAAGACGGCATTCAGCCTCCACGCAGCGGCTCGATTGAACTCAACGGTCCGGTCATGGCGCAGCAGATCGGCTCGCAGATCTTCATTGACAGCTGGGGCATGATCGCGCCTGGCGACCCCGAACTGGCGGCCGACCTGGCGCGAAGGGCGGCCAGCGTCAGCCACGACGGCGAAGCTATCTATGGCGCGCAGGTGGTCGCCGCCTTGGTCGCGCAGGCTTTCGTCGAAGCGGACACGAATAAGCTGATCGACGACGCCGCCGCCTTGATCCCCGCCGATTCGATCATCTACCGAATGATTGAGCAGGTACGCGCCTGGCACGCCCGGCAGCCGGATTGGCATCAGACGCTGCGGCAGATCGACCGCGAATACAACCGCGAGCGTTATCCCGGCAATTGCCATATCGTACCGAACCATGCGCGGATTATCCTGGCGCTGCTCTATGGCGACGACGACTTTCAAAAGTCAATGATGGTGGTTAACACATCGGGTTTTGACACCGACTGCAACTCGGGCAATGTTGGCTGCATTATGGGCATAATGAAAGGTCTTGCCGGGCTCGACGCCGGACCGGACTGGCGCGGTCCGATGGCGGATCGCCTGTATCTGCCAACGGCGGATGGCGGCAGCGCCATCAGCGACGCGCTCGGCGAAAGCACCAAGCTGGTTAATATCGCTCGCGGGATGCGGGGCTTGGCGCCGCACAAGCCGAAAGACGGAGCGCGATATCATTTCAGCCTGCCAGGGTCGGTGCAGGGTTTTGAGCCTGAAACGGCGCCAGAATGCAAGAATACGGCGACCATCGAAAATGTGCCGGCGCCGGGCAAAAGCGGCGACCGCTCGCTGGCGATTCGCTTTCACCGGCTGGCGGCGGGGCGCATCGCCAGAGTCGCAACGCTCACCTTTATCCCATCCAAGGAAATCGCTGATTATTTTGACGAGCGCGGCTACCGCTTGCTGGCGTCGCCGACCTTGTATCCGGGGCAAGTTGTCCGCGCCCGCCTCGCGGCCGATGCCGCCAATGCAGATGCGGTGACGCTGCGACTCTACGCGCGCCATTACAACGAAGACGATGCGCTAGAGATCATCGGCAGCGAGCCCGTCGAGCTTGCGCCCGACGCCGAAGCCAAGCTGTCCTGGCTAGTGCCGCAGACTGGCAACCAGCCCATCGCCTGCATCGGCATCGAGATTGCCGGTGAGCATGGCGCCAGCGGCAGCGTCTATCTGGATCGGCTGGCATGGGACGGCGCGCCCAACATAAGCCTGAACCGTCCAACCATCAGCCAAGCTGGGCAAGAGAAGCGAAAGCGGCCAGTATTTTGGAAGAAAGCCTGGATTTACGCGCTGGATTCCAGCGAACGTTTCGATTCCTGGGATTACTGGACAAATGCCTACCGGCTGATACAGAATCAAGGCCGCGGTCTGCTAATGCAAGGCACACGCGACTGGATCGATTATCAGTTTGCCGCCACCGCCATGCCGCGCGTCTGCGAAGCCGGGGGGATCGCCGTGCGCGTGCAGGGCTTGCAGCGATATTACGCCCTGCTGCTGGATCAAGATCGGACACGCATCGTACGCGTCCTGGATGGCGAAACCATCCTGGCGCAGAACGACTCAGGCTGGTCGGTCGAGCAGAGTTACGCGCTCAAGTTGATTGTCGCAGGCAATAGGCTGAGCGCCTTCGTCAATGGCGAGCAGACGCTGCAAGCAATCGACCCGGAAAATGCCTTGACCGGCGGCGGTATCGCCCTTATCGCGCAAACCGGATTCATCTTCTTCGACGACGTTTCCGTCCGTCCCCTCTAATCGGCGTCGCTAATGCCAGATGGAGCGCATCAGCCAGGCTGACAGTCTCTTGACCTCACCTTTCCCGAATAAGCGCAGCCCCTGGCTCTGGGCGCTCGTCGGGTAGATGCGGCTGCAAATGCTGGTTCGGCCATTGGCGATGATCTCCAAAACCGAGCCGTCAAGCAAAATGCGCAGCTGCAAGCTTTCACCAGGCGCGAGCTCGTGCGGCGCTTCGTTGGCGAAGGCTTCCTGTTCCTCGTCCTGGCTCGCTCGCTCGCGGTTCACGCTCAGCAGTTTGGTATCCGGATTGTAGCTGAGGCGCGTTTCTTCGCTGCCATCAGCGGCGCAGGCGACTGCCAGACCAACGCTGCCCTCCGGCTTGATTTCAAGCTCGATATCGAGCGCCGCACCCCGGAGCTCGAGATCGCGCTCGCCGCCGGTCAGCCGCAAATCGCTGATCTCAGTACATTGGCCGCGAAGGCGCTTTAGCTCCGGCACGGGGGTCATGTGGAGCCGTCCATCTCGCAAGCTCAGTTCACGCGGGATTGAATGGCATCCGGCCCAGCCGGCGGCGACATGCGCGTCTTCACTGCGGCCCTCGCGCAGCCAGCCCCAGAGCAGGCGGCGGCCCCGCGCGTCTTCCATCGTGAAGGGCGCGTAAAAATAAGCGTGATCCAGGATCCCGCTGGTCTCGGGCCTAAACTGCTGATCCAAATACTCGCCGATAAAGTAGAAAACGGTGAAGGGAATCCTTCTGCCCTTGCCCGCCACGATCAGCACCCACTTGTCCCCCAGCGGGAAAAACGAGGGGCATTCCCAGACGCAGCCGTCATTGGCATAGCTGCCCGTCAATAGCGGATGCAAGAATTCCCACTGGATCAGGTCAGTCGAACGATAGAGAAATACGGAACCGCCGCGGTTTTTGATGCGCGAGGCGAGCAGCATATACCAGCACTCGCCTTCGCGCCATATCATCGGGTCGCGCAAATCGATGGTCTGATTGGCTAAGTCCGGGATTTCGCTCAAGATCGGGTTGCCGCTGTATTTCTCCCAAGTGAGCAAGCCATCCTGGCTGGTGGCGATGCATTGCGATTGCTGACCATACCCGTCTGGACCAACACCGGTATAAACCGCCGTCGCTAGGCCTTCGTTATCCACCACAGTGCCAGACCAGCAGCCGGTCGCATCGGGACCGCCCGGCGTTGGCGCAAGCGCAACCGGCAGATCCCGCCAGTGAATCGCGTCGTCGCTGACCGCATGCCCCCAATAAGCGAGACCAAAGCGGGGGCTCTCCGGGTGGTACTGGTAGAAGAGATGATACTCTCCATCCCAGTGGATCACGCCGTTGGGGTCGTTCATCCAGCTCGAGGGCGCGATGAAATGATAGCTGGGACGGTGGAAATCCTGCGCCAGGCTTCGGCGCTGCTCGGCGAAATCGCGATTCGTTGTGGTCATTTCGAATCTTCCATGTTTTGCTATGTCAAATACATGCGACAGCGGCGCCCCTGTTATGAGCGCGCGTTTCTATTGTTATGCTGTCTGGTTGATGTTCACCATTTATTCTATCCTGTCATTGGCAGTTTTTCTGACCCGTCTTTGACGGGAGTGGCAAATATCGTGGATATAATTCTCTTTGCGAACACGACACAGGTTTTTTCACCACAGCCCCTCGCAAATCACGACTTGGCTCACACAAAATAACAAGCCCGCGACAATAAGAAGCTGTAGGGGCGTTTCGGCGAAACGCCCGAAGCGCATGTGGTCGGGACAGCGGGCGGCTCAGCGAGCCGCCCCTACAGACTTCTAATTATTTGCATGACTTACTTGGAATTACTGAGATTTTTTCTATGCTTGGCGCAGTTTTCAAGTCCACAGAATTCGCCACTCCCCTTTGACAGATAACTTGACTAAGTATAGGAGAATCTAGTATACTCCCCTCAGCGTTAACTGAGGGGAGTACTTGGCTACTGCCGTCTGGCATGTCTGAAATGCCAGATGACCGTGAGCATCTGATGCCCGCGGACTCGAACAGTTAGCCTAATTGAAACGTAACCGTTCACAGCCTCCTCCTTTCAGAATAAACAAGCGCCGTGCCGGGCGCTTGTTTGCTTTCTGGCGAAGGATTTCGCCTCGAATAACTTAACACAATTCTTGAATGTCGGCGAGTTACTTAACCCTTCAAGCCCACCGAGGCGATGCCGCCGATGAGTTGCTCCTGGGCGAAGAAGAAGACCAGGATAGGCGGGATCATCATCACAAGGTTAGCCGCCATAAGCAGATTCGTGTTGGGGTTGTAACGCGTGGCGAAGTTCGCCAAGCCGATTGCGATGGTGAACTGATCGGTATTGTTCAGGTAGATGAGCGGTCCCAGCAAATCGCCCCAGGAGCTCAGAAACATGAAGACCACCACCACCGCCAGCACCGGCTTGCACAGCGGCAAGATGATGAAGCGAAAGATGCCAAAGTAGCTGCAGCCGTCGATCTTCGCCGCTTCGTCCAGATCGCGCGGGAAGGTGCGCATATACTGACGTATGAGGAAGATGAAGAAGGCGTTGCCAGCAAATGACGGCACAATCAAGGGCAGATAAGTCCCGTACCAGCCTAACTCAAGAAAGAGCAAAAATTGTGGAATCATCTGCGATTGCCAGGGAATCAGCATGGTGATAATCAAGACGTTGAACAGAAATCCGCTGCCGCGGAAGCGCAGCCTGGCGAAGGCGTAAGCCACCAACGTACACGAGAAAATCGTGCCAACAACATTTCCGCCAAAAATAATCAATGTATTCAGCGTGAAGCGCAGGAAGGGGCGCACCGGGTCCAGCAGCGCGATTTCGAAGTTGCGCCATTCAAAGTGCTCGGTGGGGAACCACTGCGGCGGGATGCTAAAATAGGGAACATTGTCCGGCTTGAGCGCCGCGGTTAGCATCCAGGAAACCGGAAGCAGCACAAAGCCGCAGAGCAAAAGAAGAATCGCGTAGAGCGCCAGCAGGCGCAGGGTTTTGCGCGCGCGCGGCACAATATCATCGCGCAGCCGCCGCATGACAATATCGCGAGATGGATTCAGAGACGGGCTGCCGCGCATAACTATGACTTGCCCTCCTCGCTTTCGTAATAGACCCAGCGTTCGGAAGTGCGAAACGTGATCAAAATGACGATGGTCGCAATGACGACCAATACCCAGGAAAGCGCCGAGGCATAACCAAAACGCCCATTCTGGAAGCCTTCTTCATAAACATTGAGCAGATAGAATTGCAGCGCGCTCGCCCGCGTTCCGCCTCGCCCCGCCAGCACATAAGCCACGTCAAAGACCTGAAATGCCGCGACCAAACCGGTAATGAGCTGGAAGAATATGCTCGGCGTCAGCATGGGCACGGTCACAAAGCGAAACTTCTGCGAGGCGTTGGCGCCGTCAATGGTTGCCGCTTCATAAAGGTGGGGCGGGATATTCTGCAGCCCGGCCAGGTAAATGATGACCCCGCCGCCGACGCCCCACAAACCCATCAAGATAACCGCCGGTATCGCCCAGTCGCGGCTGGCAAGCCAGCGGGGCGGCTGCGCGATGCCAATCGCCCCCAAGACTTGATTGACCACGCCGACATCGGGGTTCAGCAATATGGACCACAAAACGGCGACCGCGGTGCCGGCGATAACCGATGGCATGAACAGCACCGTGCGGAAGAAATACATGCCGCGTATTCGCTGATTGAGCAGCAATGCCAGCGATAGACTGACCACTGTATAGATCGGCAGCGACATAATGACGAAGCGGAATGTCACCCGAAGCGAATTATAAAAGTCGCGATCGGAGAACATCTTCTCGTAGTTCTTTAGCCCGACCCAGTTCGGTGGCGTCAGCAGGTTCCAGTCCGTCAAGCTGATGAGCAAGGATGCGATGACCGGACCGATGATGAAGACAACCAAGCCGATTAGCCAAGGGGACAGGAAGAGGTAGGCGACGCGTTCTTCGCGCCGTTCCATTTTCCCCAACGTCCGCCCGCCGCGAAACCGGCCTCCAAGGCGAGAATGTTTTATAGCTGCCTGCATAAGCTAAAAAGCCGCAACATGGCGCCGCAGGCCCCTGAAGCGGCCCACAGCGCCATGTCTTTAGCGCAATTATTCGGATTCGAAATTGTCCCAGGTTTCCCAGAGCTGATCCAGGTCGTCCTGAATGCCTGGCGCGATCTCATCAAGCGCCTCTTGCGCCGGTACGCCATCTTCGATCATCAAGCTATTAATCGCCTCGGCGATCTCCCCATAAGCGTCCCAGACAGTCGGAACGAAAACGGTCGCGCGGCCCAGGTTAATGGCGTCCAGCAATTCCTGGCGGCCCTCGCTGCCTTCCGCCCAGTTCATCTCCTCCGCCAGGCGCATGTTCATCGGCAGCCCGCCAGCCTCGGCGCGCATACGGTTGCCTTCCGTCGCCCAGAAGAGGATAAATTGCAGCGCCTCTTCCAGGTTGTCGCTGCCGCTGAGCGCCATCAATTCATCAGAGCCGGTGTACACCCAGGCCGGATCCCCCTCAGATTCCACCGGCGGCGGCGCGGCGCCCCAATTCACGCCGGCAGCTTCCAGCAAGGGCTGGGCTATCGGGCTGTCAGCCATCGCCATCGCCAACTGCCCCGCTGCCAACATCCCATCGGCGGAGTTGCCCGCCAGGTTCAGGTCAGCCGAAGTCAGGATGCCTTCCGTGCCCGCCATATCCGCCACGACTTGATAGAAGTGCGCGGTCGCCTCGTCATTGACATAGCCGATGACGCTGCGGCCATCTTCGCTGAAGTAATTTGCGGCGTCCGTCCACCAGGGCATGGGCAGCGTCCCGCCCCAAACCCGCTCCGACATATCATCGCTGTACACCGTAAGCCGGGCGACGAGCTCGGCATATTCGTCAATCGTGATCGGCGCCGTCGGCGAAAGATGCGCTACGCCAGCGGCATCAAAGACATCCTTGTTGTAGAAGATATTGTATCCGGCTGTGAAGGTGCCCAGGCAGTACACTTGACCGTCCAGCGCGCAGTTTCTCGATACCGCACCGGCATTGTAGTCTTCGATATCGACGCCCGCAGACTCCAAGACGTCGTCAATCGGCGCGACCAATCCAGCCCTGATCCAGCGGATAACGTAGGGAAACGCGATATCCGGCGGCTGCCCGGCGAGGAATGCCGTGTCTACTTTAGTGACATATTCGCCTTCCGGCACATCGGTGATCTGGACTGTGATGTTCGGATGCGCGGCTTCAAAAGCCTCGACCACCGAGGGCAAGAAGCCGGTGCCGTCCAGAAACATCCACAAATCAAGCGTCACCTCTTCATCCTGCGCGGCCGCCGCGCCAAGCGAGACAAGCAACAGCATTGCGCTGGCTGCCACGAGTAGAATTCTGCTTAAGCCTTTCATTGTCTCCGTCCTTTCCTGTTAAATTGGATGCGTGCTTTGCCCGATACGAATTCACAGACCTTGAAGCATAATTTTCCTCCAATCCCCTACCCTAGGCTGATGCCTGCCACTTGAGTTCGCCTGGCATTTGGGCGCGCAAGAGCCGAGCGCAACCCATCGCCTTCGCTCGCGATCGGCTAGCGCGCCAGCGCCGTTTAGCCTGTTATTGTAATCCATAATCTGGATGTCTCTCAATCCGAACCCGCCGATTGCCCGAGTTCCCGCGCGCCAAACTCGCCCAGCAATCGCGCCAGGGCCGCATAGCGCTTGTCTCGCTCAAGCAGCAGCGCCACCCGTTCCGCCTCGCTGTAGCTATAGAATCCCGCCAGCGCTTTTGTGCCAATGCGCCCGTCTGCCGCGATGTCGCGCAGGAGCTGCGGCGCCTCCCAGCCAGCGCCCAATCCCGCTGATAGCACATCCATTATGCTGGCGTAGACATCTAAGCCAGCCATGTCAGCGATTTGGAAGGGACCATAAAAGGGAAGGCGGAAGCCGAAGCTGCTGCGCACGACTTCATCAACCTCTTGCGGCGTCGCCAGCCCCTCTTCCACACAAGCCAGCGCCTCGCGGAAAAGCGCAAACTGAATGCGATTGGCGACGAAGCCCGGCGCGCTGGCGACCTTCGCGGGCCGCTTGCCTATCGCCAGCAGGAACTCGAGCGCTCGCTCGACAATCGCCGCGTCCGTATGCGCCGACGGGATGAGCTCGACCGCGGGCGTCCACTCCGGCGGGTTAAACCAGTGCATGCCGAAGAAGCGGTCTTTGCGCTCGACAAACGCCGCGAGCTCGTCAATTGGCAACGATGAGGTATTGGTCGCGATGATCGCGCGCGCCGGCGCCCGGGCATCGCATTCAGCCAGCACAGCGCTCTTGATCTCGATGCGCTCCGGCGCCGCCTCAAAGACGAGATCAGCCGAAGCCACCGCCGCCGCGATATCGGCCGCCGCGCGCACGGATTGCGCCGCTTTAATCGCCGTTGACGGCAAGAGCCCGGCATCGACATGTCCGCGGACGCGCTCTTCCAGGCTTCCCAGCGCGCGCTGAGACGCTTCCGCCGTCTCGTCCACGAGAACAACATCCAGCCCGTTGAGCGCGAAGCATTCGGCGACGCCCAAGCCCATCGTGCCGGCGCCGATGATGGCGGCGCGCTTTAGTCGTTCACCCGAAATAGCCATACGCGCTCCTGAATGCCACGAAGCCAGTCATGTTCTGTGTCGGCATCTTGCTGCGGCTTAGCCGTAAAATGCAAGGACGACCCTGTGGGTCGCCCCCGAAATGCATATCTGACTGATCCAACCGGCTTAGAACATCAAGCTGCATGTCAGACGGAAGGCTCCGACAAGAGCCCTCCGCCCCATTGATTTGAATTGTTGAAGGCAGCTTCGTTAATCGGAAAGCGCCGCGACAGCCTAACGCCGCCGGCCCGGACGCCGACCGCGCCGCCCATCGACCACAAGCATTTCTTCGCTGACGTACTGCGCTTCATACGAATAGGCTTGCATCTGAACCGCCTGTTCCTGCGCCGCGACCACCATGCCGCAGCCCAGGCTGGCGTCGTTCAAGCAACGCAGCACATCCTGCCCCGGCGCCGTGGTCGTCAGGATGACCTGCGTCCGCTCGGCGTATGAGGCGTATTGTTCGACTTCGCGCAGCGCTTCCCGTCCGTCATAGAACATCATGCCGCCATCGCCCTCGGCATACATGCGCACGCGCGATGCCGCCATACGCTCGCGATAAGCCGTCTGCATCTGCCGCTCGCTGGTTACGATCACGCTCCATTGCGGTTGATTGCGCAGCCGCAGAAGCTCCGCCTGAACCGCGCGCAATGCCTGGTCGGTCGCGAAGAGCTGCTCGTTGCGCTGCGCCAGCGCCTGCAAGGTCTGGCCCCAGCGCTGCTTCATCTGCTCCTGGCCGTGCCTCAAGACGACGATCTTGCTGCCGGCCGCTTCAAGCTGCTGCTGGCTCACTTCCAGCTTGCGCCCCATCCTGTCGACCTCGGCAGCAGTGCGGGCGAGCTCGTTCTCGCTGGCGACCAATTGCGCACGCGCGTTGTCAAGCGCGGATTGCGTCTTGCCAAGCTCGTACTGGCTGGCAGCCAATGCCTCATGAGCGGCGTTCAATTCACTCGTCAAATTCTTCACACCGCCGAACACCAGCACAGCGATGATCGCGAAGGTGATGAGCAAGCCGAGAAGCCGCGACCAAAACGGTGATCTTCCCTCTATACGCTTCATTTCGACCTCCAAATAACTATGCAATTCTAGCGCGCATACTGACCGATTCTAGCGCAGCATGCGTTCATTCCACATTAGTGTATCGCACTTGATTCGATAATGCCAACATTTGTCCCTTTTCGGATTGCCAATTTGACTTCGCCAATCGCCTTGGTCACCTCAATATCGCGCGGGCAAGCCGGCGTGCAGTTGAAAATAGTGCGGCAGCGCCATACCCCATTCGGCTCGCTGAGGATATCCAGCCGCGCTTTACCCGCTTGATCGCGCGTATCAAAGATGAAGCGATGCGCCCCAACGATGGCGGCGGGACCTACATAATGCCCATTCGCCCAGAAACTGGGACAAGATGTCGTGCAGCATGCACAAAGGATGCACTTGGTTGTATCATCGAATTGCTGGCGATCATCCTGCGTTTGCAGCCGCTCGCGGCCATCTTCCGGCAGCGGATCATCATTGACGAAGAAGGGCATCACCTGCTTGTAATGATCGAAGAAGGGCTCCATGTCGACGATCAGATCCTTGATCACCGGCAAGCCTAAAATCGGCTCCACCTGAACCTTCTCGCCCACATCGCGGATGAGAATCTTGCAAGCCAAGCGGTTGACGCCATTGATGCGCATGGCATCCGAGCCGCAGACGCCGTGCGCGCAGGAACGCCGCAGCGATAGCGACCCGTCCTGCTCCCACTTGATGCGGTGCAGCAATTCCAGCACACGGTCGGTCGGGTCGACATCAGCCAGCAAGAATTCCTGCCAATAAGGCTTTTCTTTGCCCGGCACATCCGGGTTCCGCCGTCTGATTCTGAAGGTGACGTCCATTCGCTCAAGTCCTGTCTATATGCGGATAAACATGAAGCGCGCCAGGGTAAATATTGAGATTGAAATACAAGCCGCAAAAATCACGCGGTCTTCTTTGGAAAGCGATTTTATGAATCCCTCTAGCTTCACCGCTTCTATCAGCAGCGCGCCCGCTGCTTTTAGCAGATAAAGCCGAATATGCAATTCAACATAACGAATGCGCAAATAAATGTACTCAATGAGCAAGCAGGTAAATTGAACCTGCGCGATGATCAATTTTATTATCGGTCTGTCCTTCATATCGGCATACTCATCTTCGCAAGCGTCTATCAATAAACGCGCTCAACGGGCCGGAACTTCTGCTGATCTTCCGGGGCGCCCTCTTCTATTTCCGCCTCCCAAAGCGACAGATCCACTTTCTTGTCGAAGCGGGCTTCGTACGCCGGGTCGCTCATCGCGCCCGTCTGGTAAATCAGCGAATGGACGAGCCAATTCTTGTCATCGCGCTTTTTGAAGTCTTCGCGGCTATGGGCGCCGCGGCTCTCCTTCCGCTCAAGCGCCGCCCGCGCGGTGACATCAGCCAGATCCAGCAGACAGCCAAATTCCCAAGCCTCCATCAAATCGGTATTAAAGACGCGCGACTTGTCGTCTATCTGCAAATCCTTGGTGAAGCGCTCGCGCAATTCCGCCAGGTCATCAATGCCCTGCGTCAGAGTTTCTTCGCTGCGGAAGACACCCACATTGTCCATCATCGTCTCTTGCATTTTGGCGCGCAGCTCGCCCGGGCGCGACCCACCGGAGCCGTTGCGAATCCGCTCGAATTCGGCTTCTATCTCGGCGCCGGCGTCTTTCGGCAGCGGCGCCCAATCCGCCCGTTTGACATACTCCGCCATCTTCATGCCGCCGCGCCGCCCGAAGACGACGAGATCAACCAGCGAATTTGTGCCCAGTCGATTGGCGCCGTGCACACTGACGCAAGCGGTCTCGCCCGCCGCGTATGCCCCCGCCATCACAGCGCCATTAGCATCAATGACGACTTCGGCATCGATATTGGTCGGGATCCCGCCCATGGCGTAATGCGCCGTCGGCTGCACCGGCATCGGCTCTGTCACCGGATCGACGCCCAAGTAAGTGCGGCAGAAGTCGAGGATATCGGGCAGCTTGCGCTCGACAGTTGAGTCGTCGATGAAGTCGGCACGGTCGCGCCCTTCTTCGGCGAAATAGCGATTGACCGTCTGCGGCCGCACATCAAGGTGCATATAGCCGCGATTCTTGATGCTGCGCCCCGCCCGCGTTTCCAGGTATATCGCGCGGCTGACCACATCGCGGCTGGCCAGATCTTTGGCGCTGGGCGCATAGCGCTCCATAAAGCGCTCGCCCACACTGTTGATCAAGACGCCGCCCTCGCCTCGCACGCCTTCGGTGATCAGAATGCCCATGCGATAGATGCCGGTCGGGTGGAATTGGAAGAACTCCATATCTTGCAGCGGCACCCCCCGCCGCAGCGCAATCGCGGCGCCATCGCCGGTCAGCGAATGGGCGTTGCTCGTCACCGACCAGCAGCGCCCCCAGCCGCCAGTGGCGAAAAAGCTCGCCTTGCCCTGGAAGATGTGAAACTCGCCCGTGCCCAGCTCAATGGCGACAACGCCGGCGACGGTCCCATCGACGACAATCATGTCCACCACTTGGAATTCATCAAAGAAGTTGACTTCGTTCTTGATGCACTGCTGATAGAGCGTCTGCAAGATCATATGCCCGGTGCGGTCGGCGGCATGACAGGCGCGCCGCACCAGCTCTTCGCCGAAGTTGCGCGTATGCCCGCCGAAGCGCCGCTGACTGATGCGCTTTTCCGACGTGCGGTCGAAGGGCAATCCCATGTGCTCCAGCTCAATCACCGCTTCCACCGCGTTCTCCGCCAGGATTTTCGCCGCGTGCTGATCAGTCAGGTAATCGCCGCCTTTAACCGTGTCGTAGGTGTGGTAGATCGGCTTATCTTCATCCAGGTTGCCCAGCGCCGCGCCGATGCCGCCCTGCGCCGTGCCGGTATGACTGCGCGTCGGGTAGAGTTTGCTGACCACCGCGACGTCAGCGCCGCTCTTGCTGGCATAAAGCGCCGCCATCAGCCCCGCGCCGCCCGCGCCTATAATGATCGCATCGTGCTTGTGGATTTGCATTCAGCCCCCATCAGGCGAGCGATCCCGCCAGCCGCGCCAACGCAGACCGGCAATCGCCCCTACTGGTCCTCAGTCAGATACGCTTCCAGCGCCGCCGGCAACTCTTCGCCGCGCAATTCGTAGATCTCCGCCGTCGCCGCCATCGCCTCGTCTACGATATCCTTCTCTAGCGGAACCAGCAAAGACGCCCCGCCCACCGCCAGCAGAATCGCCGCCATCACCGTGCAAAGCGCGACCGCCGTCCGCCGGGCGAAGTCGCTGCCGCTGGTGTAATCGGTTAATACATAACGCAGCCCGTTAAAGCCGTGTATCGTCACCAGCACCAACAGGAAGAGATCATAAACGCGCCAGACAAACAGCCCGCCAGCGGCATAAGACCAGCGATGATACACGAATTCGACCGCGCTGGGCGCCGCGCCGATCGTGCCATTAACCGCCATCGTGCCAGCCACTTCCTGCGCCGCCGTGATATCGAAGACGCCCTGCACCACATGCATCAGCGCCAGGTGGCCAAAGACCAGCGGCACAATTAGAATCCCGCTCAAGCGCATAAAACCCCACCAGAAACGCTCGATCGGGCTCGCCTGCGGATACTTGCCGCGCGCGGGCGCATCGCCTCTGATTAGACTGTAAAGCGCCGCCAGCACGATCGCCGCCGCCAGCACGCCGACGAAACCGGCGATGAATGGCAGCTGCTCCAGGATCGAGAAGACCACCACATCCAGCATCTTGTCGCCGGCGATGGCGGCCTCGGTCACATAAAAGTCGACGACATGCGATAGCATGCCCAGGAAGACCGGCGCCAGCACCAGCAAGGTCAAGACGAGCACCGCCACTGCCGCCTGCGCTTGATGCCGCCAAAGCTCCGGCTTGTAATCGAATATCACAATACGAATGCCGTTGAAGGCATGATAAACAACCGCGAAGACCAGGCCGAACTCGCCCAGCGTGAACAAGGGCGATTGATAAGCGGCGATGGCTTTGACATAGAGGTCGGGATAGAAGACGGCCCAAGACGTGTCGATGACATGCAGCGCCAGGAAGAGCACGACGCCGACGCCGGTGAGACGATGCAGCACCCAACTCCACTGACCGATCGCGCCGCGGTAACGCAGAGTCTCCCGCACCGTTAGCACTAGAGAAGTCAAGCGATTCCCTTTCTCATTCCAGCCCTGCGGACCTCGCCCGCAATTCAAGCAACGCCGTTCATTATAACACGAGCGTAAACGCGCGAAAGGGGAAGCCAGCCGGCGCCGTTGAAGCCAATGTTGACAGTCGGTTAAATCAGAGTAAGCTGAATGCGGCGTTGAACGGGAGTCAACGATATGGATATTAGTGAATTGATTGCGGGATTGGATGGTTTTAGCTTGTTCGTTGGCGCGGTCATTGGTTTGCTGGCCGGCGTCAGTATGCTGATGCTAACGCGCTACAGCATGAAACGCTCCTTCAACCAGGCGCTGGAGCAGCAGAAGTCTACCTTTGATGGAACGCTTGGCGAGACCAAAAGCGCTTACGAGCGCGCCGCCAGCGACATGAAAGCCTCTTTTGAAAGCCTGTCCAACGAAGCGCTGCTGCGAAATCAACAGGAATTCCTGGACTTGGCAAAGAGCCGATTCGAGGATCAGGAGAAGCAACACAACTCGACGCTTGAAAGCAAGAAAGAGCTGATCGACCAGCAGTTGCAGTCCATGTCAACGTCGATGACAAAAACGCTGGATACAGTCCCCACTGAATTGGAGAAGAATCAGAATAGGGTCGCCGATGTTTTGGACAAGTCAACAAAAGACCTCAAGGATTCCAATCAAAATTACTTGAACCAACTGACTGAGAAAGCGGATACGCAGACCAAAGCGCATAATAAGGAACTTGACTCCAAGAAAGAACTCATCGACCAACGCCTGACCGATATGGATGTCAAGCTGGGCAAGGTCGAGCAACTGGTGCAGGACTTGCAGGCCGATCGCAAGGCACAATTCGGCGAGCTCGGCGAACGGCTGCAAAACCTGACTTCAACCGCTAATTCGCTCCAAAGAGCGCTGGCGGACAACCGCGCCCGCGGCCAATGGGGCGAGCGCATGGCTGAGGATATGCTCAGTTTTATGGGCTTGGTCGAGGGGGTGAATTATACCAAACAGAGCGCCCTGGAAGCAGGCACCCGCCCGGACTTCACCTTCCTGTTCCCCAACCAAAAGTCGCTGAACATGGATGCGAAATTCCCGCTGGACAATTACCTGCGTTATATCGAGGCTGATAACGAGGCGGAAAAGAAGGAATTCAGCCAGAAGTTCCTGCGCGATGTGAGCCAACGCGTGAGCGAAATTCAAAAACGAGATTACATCGCGGCGGAGACCTTGGATTGCGTGCTGATTTTTATCCCCAACGAACAAGTCTATCGCTTCATCTATGAAGAAGACCAGCGGATCATAGACAACGCGCTCAAGCAGAAAGTCATCATGTGCTCGCCCTTGACGCTCTATATCGTGCTAGCGGTGATACGGCAGGCGGCGCAGAACTTCAATATCGAGCAGCGCTCACAAGAAATTGTCAACGTCGTCAACGATATTCGCAAAGAATGGGAAAAATATACTGGGCAGATGGACAAGCTGGAACGTCGATTCAAAGGGATGCACGACGACTTTCACGCTTTGACCGGTACGCGAACCAGACAGTTGGATCGAAAATTCGTGAAAATCGACAACTTCACCACCAGCGACGATTTGCAAGCGAGCGACGACTTCAGCCCGCCGCGTTTGCCCGATGCGCCGGTCAAACCGGTCGACGAACTGCCCTTCTAGCGCTCGGCGACCGCCGCGCCCGCCCCCAGCAGCTCCATCAAGGTATTGGCGATAAGCTCCGGATTGTGGCGAATCGTGTCTTGCTTCTGCCATAGCTCCCGCTTGCCCGACTTTGTATCGGCGACATCAGCCAGTTTAGGCTGTACGTTCATCGTCAGAATATTGTGGATCTCGTGTGAGGTGGGCAGCAGCACATCAACCTTCTCGCGCGCGTACAATTTCATCAGCTCATCGCTCGGATGCGACGAATTCAACACCACATAATCGAGCACGCCAATGCCCAGGTATGAAATCACCTGCCGCACATGATCGGACAGCGTGTAATCGTCAGTCTGCCCTGGCTGCGTCGTCGTATTGCAGACGTAGACTTTCATCGCTTTTGAATCGCGGATCGCCTGCGATATTTCCTTAAACGCGAGGCAGGCGATCACCGTGGTAAAGAGGCTTCCAGGACCGATGGTGATCAAATCCGCATCGAGGATCGCGTCCACCGCCGGCTGGTAGGCAGTCGCCTCCGGGTTCTGCACGAAGATGCGCTTGATCGCCGCTTTGTCCAGGCGCCGTACATTGAACTCCTGTTCCACAATCGTGCCGTCCACCAGCTCCGCGCAGATATGCGTATTCTCTTCCGTGACCGGGTAAATACTCGCCCGCAGTTTCAGGACTTCGCTGATCTGTTCGATCGCCCGCACAAAGCTGCCTGACATCTGCGTCAGAGCGGCGATGAAAAGATTGCCAAAAGCCATGCCATCCAACTGGGGATCGCCCGGCGCCGCAATTCGATGCTGCATCAAGCGCGGCAGCAGCGAGTCATCATCAAGCGCCAGGGTCGCCAGCGCGTTGCGGATATCGCCCGGGGCGGGAATCTGGGCGAATTCACGCACGATGCCGGTGCTGCGCCCGGTGTCGGTCACCGCGATGATGCCGGTCAGATTGTCGAAGTGACCCTGCATGCCGCGCATGATCTGCACGGCGCCCAATCCGCCGCCGATGGATACAACTTTTGTCCCGCTCTGTCTCATCCCAGCCTCGATCGTTTGGCGAAACTTAGCTAAGTATAGCGCAGATTCTTTGACGCCGAATTGACATGGCGAACGGATTTCAGCGCGCATCGCCCGCACTGTTGCCGGCTTCGCCCCCGCCTGGCGCGCCCGCGCCGCCTAGACGCATTGGCGGACCCAACTGGCAAATCAGCCAACTTATGCCATTATAACGGTTGCGAACACACGCCGAATCCTGCGAGAGGTCCATGCCTCGAACACGGGCCGAGAAGACGCTCTTCACCCTCATCCTGCTGGGCTATCTTGTCGCCGGCGCGCTCTATGCCATATACAGTCCGCCCTGGCAAGCGCCTGACGAACCGGCGCACTTCAACTATATCCGGCAGGTGGCGGAAGACGGCTGCTGCCCACGAATAGAAACCGGCGACTGGGACAGCGACTATCTGGCGCGGCTTACGACGGCGCGCTTCGCGCCAGCGCATCTCGACCGGCTCGACTCGATTCAATACGAAGATCATCACCCGCCGCTCTATTACCTATTGGCTTCGCTCGTCTACCATTTAAGCGGAGGCGATTTGATTGCGCTGCGGCTCTTCTCGGTTATGCTTGGCGCCGCCGTCGTCTGCTTGAGCTACGCCGTCGGCCGCCGCGTAATTCCCGGGCAGCCGCAAGTCGCGCTCGGGGCGATGGCGCTGATCGCCTTTCTCCCGCAGCACCTGAGCATGATGGCATCGGTCAACAACGACGCGCTGGCAGAAGCGCTCGTCGCGCTTACACTCCTCTGGCTGATACGTTTTCTGAACTCAGAAAGCGTAGCGATTTGGCAGCTGGGGCTGATCGTCGGCATGGCGCTGCTGACGAAGATCACGATTTACTTTCTGGCGCTTATCGTCCCGCTAGCCTTCTGGCTCAAGTGGCGGCGCGATAAACAACCGCCGCTCGCGCTGCTGCATTCCCTCGCCATCTTCGCATTGATTGCGGGCGCCGCCGGCGGCTTCTGGTGGCTGCGCAATATCGCCGTCTACGGCTTCCCCGACTTCCTCGCTTTGGGCGCCCACGACGCGGTGGTCGCCGATCAGCCGCGCACCGCCGACTACATCGCGCAGCACGGATTAGGCACTACCGTCGCGCAGATGACAAGCACGACATTCAAGAGCTTCTGGGGTCAATTCGGCTGGATGGCGCTGCCGCTGGATAGCGTATTCGGCGGCTGGCTCTATCGCGGCTTCGCGCTGCTGCTACTAGCGGGCTTTACGGGCGCTCTGCTGGCTCGCCGCTATGGCGCCGCCAAGGAACCGGAGCCCCCGCGACCGCGCTTTCCCCGCCCGGTATTCATCATCTTGCTGACGACAGCGCTCTTAGTCGCATTGCAGTTCAGCTACTACAACCTTGAGTTTCAGCAATGGCAAGGGCGTTACCTTTTCCCCGCGCTGATTCCAATCGCCTTGACATTGGCCTACGGCCTCGATTGGTGGCGCGTCCGCATACTCTCGCGCTGGGATGCTTTTCTTTGGCTGACGCCCCTGACGCTTTCCAGCCTGGTCGCCTTGGACATTTATCTGCTGTTTCGCGTGATCGCGCCGGGCTTGTCGCCGTGACGAACAAGCGCTAGTTCAAGCAGGCGACCCAATAGCACGCCCCTTCACAATTCTCAAGCGGACTATTTGCTGACGCGGGTGACGTAGGCTTCGTCTTCCAGATTGATCTTGACCACATCGCCGACTTTAATGAACATCGGCGCGCTGACCTCGAAGCCGCTTTCCAGCAGGATCTTCTTGGTGGGGCTGTTGGCGGTGTCGCCAGCGACGGCGGCTTCCACCTCAATCACCTCGTATTCCATCGTCTTCGGCAATTCGTAATCAATGATCTCGCCCTCGTAACTGAGCAGTTTGATCGCCATGTTGTCTTTCATAAATCTGAGATCATCGCCGAAGATGGCGCGGTTTAGCTGTGGCTGGTCATAGGTTTCCGTATTCATGAAGGTGACAAAGTCATCATCGGCGTAGAGGTATTCCACCGTGTTGGCTTCCACGCGGATATCTTCCACCCGCTCGCCCGAGTTATAGGTCATCTCAATCGTTGAGCCGCTGCGCAAATCGCGCACGGTCACGCGGATAGTGGCTTTGCCGCGCCCGGGCTTGTGATGGCGGTATTCCAATACGCGATAAAGGTTGCCATTCTCGGTGAATGTCGTGCCCTTGCGCAGTTGATTGACGTCGATCATCGGCGCTTAATTCCTTTGCTCTCGCTCGCTTGCCTCACAACTCGCCACTATAGCAGAGGGCGCCCCCGCTGCGTAGCCTACGATTGCAGCAGCGCCACCGCCTCGACTTCAATCAAGGCGCCCAGCGGCAATCCGCCCGCCTGAATCGTCGTGCGCGCCGGCGGATCCAACGGGAAGAACTCGGCATACACAGCGTTGAAGGCAGCGAAATCGTTGATATCAGCGAGGAAGACAGTTGTCTTGACAACGCCGTCGAGTCCGCTGCCGGCCGCTTCGAGAACGCCCTTGATATTGTTCATCACCTGGCGCGTCTGCGCTTCGATGCCGCCTTCTCTAAGGTTCGATGCGCCCGGGATGAGCGGAACCTGCCCGGCGGTGAAGACGAATCCGTTCGCGATGATGCCCTGCGAATAAGCGCCGACCGCGGCGGGCGCGTCGCTTGTGGAGATGACTTGCTTTGGCATGCGGATTAACCTTTCCTGTATTTACCAAATATGCAGCGATTGTGGTATCTTTGAGGCGGCTGTCAAGGGAGAGGATGCGCTGATGGATCCCGTTGAACGCAAGACAGAACCCAAGCTGTTCTCCGTAGACATTGAAGGCAGCGCAGAAATAGACGATGATGACGAGCCGACTTCGGAAGAGTTGGTTGAGATGCTGCGGCAAGCGCTGCACGAAGCCAATACAGGTCAAACTCGCCCCGCACGCGAAGTAATGCGTGAACTCCGCGAAATGTTAGCAGCCGATGCCAACACGCGTCAGGACCACTGAGGACTTTGACAAACAGGTCGCAAGGCTCGCGCGAACTCCGAGAAATCATTGCCGAAGACGATAGGGGTTGACTTCACCTGCAACTCAGTCGAAAGGCGGATGCAATCCCGCGGCCACCCATACGCGCCGTGACGCTACCGCCTCCGCACGGTTTATTCTCAGGCGATTGACGGTCGCTCGCCCAATCGCTGTTGAGCCGATTAAACGCAAACCGTCGTCACTCCAACGAAAATGGTCTTCCCATTGTTGCCGCCTGGGATGAAATAGAGCCACATCCGTTTCCGTGAGCGGATCCAAACCAAACTCATAATCGCTCTTGAAGCTATTGCAGCTAATACAAGCAAGACAGAGGTTGTCCGGGCTTGCAGTGCCGCCGGCGGCCTGCGGAATAATATGGTCAATTTGCAGAGTCACTACAATTGTTCCTTGAGTCTGGCAGTACTCACAACGGTAGCGCGCGCGTTTGGAAACCTCGTTACGCAAGCGACTCGATATACGAGCCATCTAATGCACCGTGGTTTTCCAAGTAAAGGTTTATGTCGTGTCCGCGCCGCTGCAAAAGTAGCAGCGCTCTGGAACGCAAGAGCATCTGGCGATCAACTCTCGCCACCCATGCTTCCAATTCCGTCGCCTCTCGCTCCCTAAGGACGCCTCGGTTTCCACGGTCCGCCAACTCACGCAGGCGCGCGTCTTGTTTCGGCGTTAACCGCTGCAGCACAGTCATCCATAGCTGGTCATCATTGAAGCAAGATAGCGCATCTGGTTCTTCCATGTCCCCCGTATCCGGCGAAAACAGCATAGCCAGGCTTTCAAGCAGCACGGATTCGGCAGTTCTATTGGTCTCGCCAGCGATTTCTTCCGCGCGCTCATAAATCGCAGCAGGCACTTTCAATTCCTTTGTCGGCTGTTCCATAAGCCTTTGTCCCTCGCTTCGGCGCCTTCATTGTAACGGAGCATCGCCAGCGCAGTCGTCCGCTATTTCCCCCGCCGCCCATGACAGCGCTTGAACTTCTTCCCGCTGCCGCAGGGGCAGAGATCGTTGCGCCCGGCATTCGCGAAAGCCCGCGCCAACTCGGCATCGTAGCGCGCCATCTCCAGCATCACATTGGCCGGCGGTCTCCGCGCCGCCAACTCGCGCGCCATGAAATTCATCGTCGGGCGCACATGATTAAAGAAAGCGCGATAACCGGCGCAGAGGTAATTCAAGCCGGGCTCGCCAGCGGGGGTCTCTATGAAGCGATTCTTGGGGCAGCCGCCATTGCAGACGAATTTCACTTCGCAATCGAGACAGTATTGCGGCAGCGTATCGCGCTTGTCTTGGCCGAACTTGATCTGCTCGTCCATGACCACAATATCGCTGAGCGGCACATCCATGATATTGCCCAGCTTGTAATCGGGCTCGACATAATGATCGCAGGAGAAGACATCGCCATTATGTTCCATCGCCAGCGCCAAGCCGCAGGTTTCGTCAAAGATGCAGAGCCCGGGCGGCGCGCCGGTCCAGGCGGCCAAGGCGATATCGAAGATCTGCACGAAGACCTGCCCAACATCGCGCCGAATCCATTCCTCGTACATATCGATGAGGAATTGCCCGTATCCCTGTGCCGTGATTGAACGCTCGGTGACTTGATCGCCCTCTTGATAACCGGTGTCGTTATCGCGCTCGACGATGGGGATGAACTGCATGAACTTGGTCTCCACCTCATCGCGCAAGAACCGGTAGACGCGCGCGCCCTGCCCCTCGTTGGCGGCGTGCACGGTCGTCAGGATGTTGTATTCGGCGCCATGCTTCTGCAGCAGCCGAATCCCCGCCATGACTTTGTCGAAGGTGGGATTGCCGCCTTTGTCCACGCGGTAGTAGTCGTGCGCATCGGCCGGACCATCGAGGCTGACCCCCAGCAGGAAATCGTTGGCGGCGAAGAATTCGCACCATTCGTCATCAAGCGTGACCGCGTTCGTCTGCAGCGCGTTAGTGATGCGCATATGCGGGCGCTTGTGCTTCTGCTGGTAGCGCACGGCTTGCCGAAAGAACTCGACGCCCATCAGGGTCGGCTCGCCACCCTGCCAGGCGAAGTTGATGTCGTTCACGGATTGGGCTTCGATGTACTGGCGGATGTATTCTTCGAGCAGGTTGTCCGACATGCGGAATTTACTGCCAGGGTAGAGCGCTTCTTTGGAGAGGAAATAGCAGTACTTGCAATCGAGGTTGCAGATGGCGCCTCGGGGCTTGGTCATCAGGTGGAAGGCGGTGGGTTGCTGCGTAGTGGTTTGCATGGTGGGGAGTATAACATGTTTTGCTTGAACTACAGAGGACGCAGAGAACGCAGAGAAAAGCGGTGGAGGTGTGGATGTGTTAGACTTATTTCAATAATGGGAATGTGTACGAGATGTGGGCAATGGGACTAATTGAAGAGTTTGATGCAATTGCCAAGCAAATTAGTCAGCAGCAGCAATGGATGACAACTGAGCAGGCGACTATCAATGTCGCAATCCACCCTTTCATCCGCGTATTAGGATATGACACAAATAATCTCGCAGAGGTTCGCCCGGAATACACCGCCGACGCCAAGTCAAGCGGCAGTGAAAGAGTCGATTATGCGATTATGCGCGACGGTGCGCCTATTATTTTCATAGAGGCAAAGGCTTCAAACATTGTGCTCAACGAAAATCACTGGAAACAACTGCACCATTATTTCAATGCGGAAGAAGTTCGCTTTGGCATTCTGACAAATGGGCTGGAGTTTCGTTTCTACTCTGACCTCAAGAAACGTAATATCATGGACAAGGAGCCGTTCATGACGCTGGACATGCTCAATCTGGACGAGCGGCTGGTGAAGGAATTGGAAGGATTTACGAAGTCCAGTTTCGATGCTGAGAGGATTTTGTTAAGCGCGCGAAAGTTGGCGGTTGTCCGCTTGCTAGAAAATGAGTATCGACAACCAACTACAGAGTTTGCTGAGTATTTTGCCAGACAAGTTTATCCGGGGCGCATAACACAATCGGTTATTGAAGAATTTATGCCCATCTTCAGTCAAGCGTGGAGACAATTTATAAAACAGCAGATTCCCAGTCACCCGCAACCTGTCGTTCAAACTGAGACAGCTATTGCAGAACATAAAGCTCAACTTACCGTAGAAGAGACGCCTACAACATTCACTGCCGAATATAGCAGGAAAATCCCGGTATACGCTGTATGGCATGGACACTCATTTGAAGCAACGCTGGTTTTCGACGAATCGCATCATCGCAGCTCCCGAATCACATTTG
Organism: Anaerolineae bacterium; assembly: GCA_022820125.1. Lineage (GTDB taxonomy): Bacteria > Chloroflexota > Anaerolineae > Aggregatilineales > Phototrophicaceae > UBA6055. The sequence continues at coordinate 67,067 of JAJEGA010000001.1, forward strand.
ACAGGCTGACCGCAACGCCTTCCAAAACTGCATTAAAAGCAATCCGCTCTGTTGTGCCCGATTTCAAAGCTATCAATGGATGGAACTTTTGGAAACTCCGTGATCCAAATGGTAATCAGGAATGTCGTATAGATGATTTGCGAAGTGACGAAGCTTTAGTGCGACGACTGCAAAACAAAACCTAGCCAATTTTTCTCTGCGCCCTATGCGCCTCGGTGGTGAAATCCCCCTTACCGCAGCTTCTACATTACATGAGCCTCGCCCGCATTGTGCTATACTTTCCGTTAGTATTTGCCATTAATCAGGAGCCACGCAAAGATGGGACTGCCTGACGACCTTCGACAACACGTGACACGCGTCTCACAGCAGCTCGCATACGTACGCAACGAAGACCAAACCAAGACGTCCTTGATTCTGCCCTTCATCCGCTTGCTCGGCTACGATGTCTTCGACGCCACCGAGGTCGTGCCGGAATACGCCGCCGATTTCGGCACAAAAAGCGGGGAGAAGATCGATTACGTCGTCATGCGCGAGGGCAAACCGGCGCTGCTAATCGAAGCCAAGTCGGCTCGTACCGCCCTGCATGTCGGTCACGCGTCGCAACTCTACCGCTATTATTCGACCATGGACACGCGCATAGGCATTTTGACCAATGGCAAGTCATATCAGTTCTTTGCGGACTTGAACAAAAGCAATGTCATGGACAGGGAGCCGTTCATCGTCATGGACCTGCTGGAATTCGACGAGCGTATGATTGGCGTCGTTGAGGGGCTGACGAAGGGTGGCTTTAACCCAGAGCTGGTTCTGGCGCGCGCTCGTGCATTGAATATACGGCGGGAGATCCAGGCGAGATTCCGGCGGGAATTTGACGCGCCGTCCCCCGATTTGGTGAAGCATTTCGCGCGGGGTTTATATGAAGGGGTTTTCAATAACGAGGTCGAGACGGAGTTCGCGCCGATCGTCAAGCAAGAATGGCGAGACCTCTGGCGAGCGCAAGAGCGGGCGAATAGCCCGGCCGCAGATCCACCTGCGCCTGAGGTGACAACTAATCCAGAAAACATTAGCGCGCCTATGCCTGCCTACAAAGCTGGCAATCTGCTGGAGATTCCGATTTTCGCAGAGCGGGCAGGAGAGCGTATCGACCGATCCGACGCCATATTGATCTTTGATAGATCCAATACAAGGAAATCGAAGATCAGATTTGGCGGAGATGAAGTCAGCGTCAACAACGCCTACCTGCGAGCCATCCGCCTTGTTCGTCCAAATTACAAATCGCCAAGCGGACGAGGCTGGTACGACTGGAAACTGAGCGACCCGGCAACAGGGGAATTGCGCTCAATACATGATTTGCGACATGACGAAGAACTCTTGCGCCGTATTCTCGATAACGCCAAATAAAAACCTCTGTGCTCTCTGCGCCCTCTGTAGTTCAACCAGCGCCCCTACCGCAGCTTCTCCATCACACTCCGCAACCCCACCGAGCAAACGCTTGACAACGCTCCGGGGATGAAACAAACTGAACAGAACAATACGGATTTACATTACGCACTAAGGAGACGCCGATGGCTGCCCAAACAAATGCAGAAGACAGATTCGTACTCGATACCGTAAACAGGCAGGTCGCACAGATCGCCAAGCTCGAGGCCAGCCAGGAACACGTCGCCACCAAAGCAGATGTTGAAGCTGTGCGGGGCGAACTGCGCACTGAGATGGAAAAGCTGAAATCGGACTTGACCTGGAGAATCGTCATCGCCATGAGCATTATGACAGCCATCTTTGCCGCGATTGTTAGACTGCCGGCAGCAGGCGCATAGTCACCGTAACTTGTCCATCACACTCCGCAACCCCACCGGCAACTCGCTCACAAACTTCACCCGCTTCCCGCTCACCGGATGATCAAACGCCAGTTCATGCGCGTGCAGGAACTGCCGCTTCATTCTCACCCGCTGCTTGCGCCGCCCATACACCGTATCCCCCACCACCGGACAGCCGATGAAAGCCATGTGCGCGCGAATCTGATGCGTGCGCCCGGTTAAGAGCTTGAGCTTGACCAACGCGCGGTCGCCTTGAAAGTCGTCATCGAGCACTTCAAATTCAGTCTCCGCCGGCTTGCCGTCTCGCCGAACCGCCATGCGTTTGCGCTGCCGCGGGTCGCGGGCGATGGGCGCGTCGACCCTGCCCCGATTTGACGCCGGTCGCTTCTCCAGCAGCGCCAGGTAAACCTTGTCCACCGTACGCGCCTGAAACTGCGCCATGAGTTCTAGCAGAGTCGGCTTGTCGCGCCCGGCGACGATAAGACCGCTAGTGCCGCGATCCAGCCGATGGGCGATGCCCGGCCGCTCGCCCGCCTCCGGGTCGTCCATCATCGCCGCCAGTTCCGGGTAACGCGCCAGCAGCGCATTCACCAGCGTGCCCGTCTCGTTGCCATGCCCGGGATGAACCACCATGCCGGCCCGCTTGTCGATGACCACAAGATGCGCGTCTTCATAAACGATCTTCAGCGGGATGTCTTCTGGCTCGACCGATGTCTCTTCGCGCTGCGGGATGCGCACGGTAATCCGCTCCCCGCCTTTGAGCTTGTAGCCCGTCTTCCGCGCCGCCCCATCCACCAGCACGCAGCCTTCGCGGATCAAACTCTGCGCCTGCGCGCGCGAGAAACCGTTCAGATGCGCCAGCACGAATTTGTCTAGGCGATGATTCGGTTCGTCTACGAGGAGAATTAGCTGTTCTTTTGGCATGGGTAGTTGCCGAGCAGCCGCTCGCCAAAGCGCTGATTCACGCGGGGAGCTTCATTTATTCGCAGCACAAGGACCGTCGCCCGACCTTCTGGGCTGAGACCCGAAAGAGATGCGTCTGGATTGACTTGAAAGTGCTCATCCCAGTTCTGCCGGCGAGGGTTAAAGAGTCTGGTCGCTTGGCCGGTGAGTGGGTCAATCGCAGCGACATCGGCACCCTTAAAGAGATTGCATTCAGCACAAGCCAAGCAAAGATTGTCGTTGTCATCACCGCCGCCGTGCTTTATTGCGACAATATGATCTATGTGAAAATCGACTGGTTGTCTGCCTCCGCCAAAGCGGCAATACTCACAGCATCTGCCCGCCCGCTTAAAAACAGAACGTCTCTGTTGTGCTGAAATGGTCAAGGTTTCAAGCCTTTGAGGCGGAGTTCCCGGTTGATTTTCAACGACGTCATCATTCGATTCGCGCGGATGAAATCGTCCAATTCATGCCGTTCATCGCAGGTCAGTTCATCCTCGCCATTTCGTTCCAGCAAATAATGAACGCGCGCCTGCAAGTCTTCGGCAAACCGATACGCGAGCAATTCCTCGTCGGACGGGTCAGAAGCCAAAAACTCGGCGACAACATCAATCGCATTGCGAACAGGCGCGTTAATCATGTTGATCTCTCCTCTACCTCCGCCCAATTATACCCGGTATCCGAGCGCGAATCACCCAGCGCGCTTTACACCGTCCCCAACGCGGCGCTCAAAAGCGCGGCGATCGTGCCCGCGACCGCAATCGCCAGCAGCAAGATCAGCGCCATGCGAATTAGCTGGCGCAATGCCTGCCGCTCGGCCGCTGTCCAGCCCCTCTCGCGCTTGGGCTCGTCCCTCATCATCACCCCTTCAGCAAGGTTCGGTAATGCTGATTGATCCCCCGGTCGTCCATGCCCCATTATATACGTTTGTTCGCGCGTTAAGACGCGGGCTGCCGGCGCCCGCTTTTTCGACCGCGGGAAAGTAAGCTATACTGTGTTGCTGTGCAGGGAGAAGGCAGATGAAAGTCCTGGTGACCGGCGGCGCTGGCTACATCGGCAGTCATGTCGTGCAGTTGCTGGCTGAGCGCAACTACCAAGTGATTGTCTTTGATAATCTGATCAAGGGCAATCGCGGCGCCGTACACCCGGACGCGGCCCTGATCGTCGGCGACTTGCGCGACCGAGCGGCGCTGGCGAAGCTCTTCCAAGCCCACCAGTTTGACGGGATCATGCACTTCGCCTCGCGGATTCTGGTCGGCGAGAGCATGGAGCAGCCCTTCGATTACCTGCGCGATAACCTTTACACCATCATCAACCTGCTCGAATGCGCCAGCCGGCACGGCGTCAAGCGCTTCATCCTCTCTTCCACCGCCAATCTCTACGACCAGCCCGAGCGCGTCCCCATTGATGAAAGCGAGGCGCTAATCCCCGGCAGCATCTACGGCGAAACCAAATATATGGCGGAACGTCTGCTCGCCTGGATGGATCGGCTCAAAGGCACGAAATATTGCGCCCTGCGGTATTTTAATGCCTGCGGCGCCCATCCCGACGGACATATTGGCGAAGCGCACGACCCCGAATCGCATCTCATCCCGCTCGTGCTGCAGGTGGCGCTCGGTCAACGAGAGTCGATTGAAATCTACGGGACCGATTACGATACGCCCGATGGCACTTGCATTCGCGATTATGTCCACGTGCTTGACCTGGCGCGCGCTCATATTCTGGCGCTTGAGGCGCTGGCAGATGGCGAAAGCCGCGTCTACAACCTCGGCAGCGGCAGCGGTTATTCCGTGCTGGAGGTGATTGAAGCCGCGCGAGCCGTGACCGGGCAGGCCATCCCCATCATCGAAGCGCCCCGCCGCCCGGGCGACCTGCCCGTCTTGGTCGCCGATAGCGAGAAAATCGGCCGTGAGCTGGGCTGGGAGACCGACTACAACAACCTCGAAACCATCATCCAGACCGCCTGGAACTGGCATCGCCACCATCCGGACGGCTACAAATCCTGAGCGGTGAAACAACGAACTCGCGCTATCAACACCTGTTCAAGGAGGAGTTGATATGACTCGACTGGCCGTCTTGGCTGATATCCATGGCAACCTGCCCGCCTTGGAAGCCGTCATCAACGACATGGCGCAATTCGAGGTCGATCACGTGGTCGTCGCTGGCGACAGCATCAATTGCGGTCCATTTTCACGCGAAGCGCTCGAGCTCATCAGCGAGCGCAACTGGGCGATCATCCGCGGCAACAACGAGCTCTACGTCACCGAGTACAAGACGCCGCGCATGCCGGCGCACTGGTCCCGCTTTACCTTGCCGCCTCTGCTGCTTGAGCAATTGGGCGCGGAGTGGATCAAAGCCATCGCCTGCCTGCCCGACGCGCTCTCGCTGCGCTTCCCGGATGCCGCGCCCCTTCGCGTCCTCCACGGCATCCCGGGCAATCCCTGGGTCGCCATCACGCCGCATTCCACCAGCAGCGATGTCGAAAGCTGGCTCGGCGAAACAGCCGAAGACACTGTCGTCTGCGCCCACAGTCATATCCCGCTGGAACGCCATGTCGGGCGCTGGCATATCTTCAATCCGGGTTCAGTCGGCATCCCGCTTGATGGCGAGCGCAGCGCCAGTTACATGGTGTTGGACGGAGACCACAAGGGTTGGGCGCTTGCGGCGCATCGCCGCGTGCCGTTTGAGCGCGACCGCATTTTCGACGCCTTCGAAAATCAAGGATTTGTCAAGCGCGGAGGCGTCGCCGCGGCATTGCTCGCGCAAGAATTTCAGACCGCCCGCATGCGGCTATGGCCCTTCCTGCAATGGAAGAGCCGCCACTACCCGGATCTGCCCGAGAGCGCCGATCTCTTGGACCAATTCATGCGCTTAGCTGACCTGCGCCCCTACATGCCGCCCGAATATCGCGATTTGACGCCGGCGCTCCATCGCGACTGACCTGCCGTTGCGTGATGAAATGTCGCGCAGGAGTAATTCCAAGTAAGTCATGCAACAAAATGAAGGAACGTCGTAGGGGCGACTCTTGAGTCGCCCACATGTACAATGGCGACATAGTGGGCGAGACAAGTCTCGCCCCTACAGATCTCGAATCAGATTAGCATCGCCCTTT
>JAJEGA010000068.1 GCA_022820125.1 Anaerolineae bacterium
AAAAAGGGCGATGCTAATCTGATTCGAGATCTGTAAGGGCGAGACTTGTCTCGCCCACTATGTCGCCATTGTACATGTGGGCGACTCAAGAGTCGCCCCTACGACGTTCCTTCATTTTGTTGCATTACTTTATTGGACTTATTGAGGGCGCAGAGATTTTTTACGTTGCTTGGCGGAGTTTTCCAGTCCACGGAATTAGCCACTCCCCGCCCTTTGGATACTTGAACGGCTTCCGCCTAACTGCTATACTGCTGTCTCTGCAATTGCCACCCTAGCTCAATTGGCAGAGCGATCGCTTCGTAAGCGATAGGTTATGGGTTCAAGTCCCATGGGTGGCTCAGGCGGCGCCCGATTGCGCGGCGAGGCCGCTTCAAAACTGAATATGCAAAAAACGTTGATCGGGAAGAGTAGACGCTTCCGTTCACAGCAGAGACTGCGGGTCAAAGGCTGGGAGCCCGCTTGTGAGCCAGCGTCGAATGTCGCCCGGGAGTTGCCCGAAAGAAGGCATCCGCCAGTAGAATCGGGCCGGTTTACGCCCGTAATCGCGTCTCAAGCGCGGCGGTATTTGATCCGCTGAAGCAAGGTGGTACCGCGGAAGACAGCCTTTCGTCCTTGTAGAGGGTGGAAGGCTTTTTTGTTGGAGCAATATGGAGGACAGCGATGAAAGCACAGGCTGAAAAGAACATGCCCCGCAATTTCGATTTCGGCGAAGTGGAGCCGCGCGTCTATGATTGGTGGCAGGAGAATGGCTGGTTCAAACCGGAGACCGCCGCCGTCGGCGCCGAGCCTTATGTAATCAGTATGCCGCCGCCAAACGTCACCGGCAGCCTGCATATCGGCCATGCCCTCTTCACCGCCTTGGAAGATATGATGATCCGCTACGAGCGCATGCGGGGCAAAGCCGCGCTTTGGCTGCCCGGCACCGATCACGCCGGCATCGCCACTCAGCTTCAAGTCGAGAAAATGCTGCGCGACCAAGGAACGAGCCGAGATGAAGTCGGTTACGAAGAATTCCTCCATCGCACCTGGCAATTCAAGGAAGAGCAAGGCGGCACGATCATCCGGCAACTGCGGCGGCTTGGCGCCAGCTGCGATTGGGATCGCGAGCGCTTCACGTTGGACGACGGCTTGTCGAATGCCGTCATTCAGGCTTTCATCACGCTCTGGGAACAAGGTCTGATTTATCGCGGACCGCGCCTGGTGAATTGGAGCCCGGGCTTGCAGACTGCCGTCTCCGACCTCGAGGTGGAATCCAACGAAGAAGAAGTCACGCTCTATTATTTTCGCTATCCGGTCGCGGGTGGCGAATTTCTGCCCGTCGCCACCACTCGCCCGGAGACGATCCTCGGCGATACCGCAGTCGCCGTGCATCCCGATGATGAGCGCTATCGCCATCTGATTGGGCTCAGCGCTTTTGTGCCAATGCTGGAGCGCGAGATTCCGATCATCGCCGACGACAGCGTCGATATGGAATTTGGCACGGGCGCCTTGAAAGTCACGCCGGGGCACGATTTTAACGATTACGAGCTGGCGCAGAAACACGATTTGAAGCTGCTTAACATCCTAAACAAGGACGCCAGCCTGAACGCCGAAGCCGGAAAGTACGCCGGGATGGATCGTTACGCCTGCCGCGAGCGGCTCTGGAGCGATATGGAAGCGGCGGGCTTGAACATCAAGACCGAGGCCTACCTCACGCGCATCCCGCGCAGCCAACGCGGTGGCGAAGTGGTCGAACCGATGATGAGCATACAGTGGTACGTCCGCATTCAGCCGCTGGCGGACAAGGCGATAGAAGCCGTGCGCGCCGGGCGCATCAAGATCGTGCCTGAACGCTTTGAAAAGGTGTACTTCCACTGGCTGGAGAACATTCAAGACTGGTGCGTCAGCCGCCAGCTCTGGTGGGGGCATCGCATCCCCGCCTGGTACCGCGAGAAAGACGGCGACCCGGAAGGCGAGATTTACGTGGGACGCGTGCCGCCGACCGGCGACGGCTGGGTGATGGAGCAGGATGTTCTCGACACCTGGTTCAGCAGCGGCCTATGGCCCTTCAGCACCCTGGGCTGGCCTGAAGAAACAGCCGATTTGGGACGCTATTATCCGACCCAGATGATGGAAACGGGCCACGATATCCTGTTCTTCTGGGTCGCGCGAATGATCATGATGGGCTTGTGGTTCACCGATAGGCCGCCCTTCGACACTGTTTACCTGCACGGGTTGGTGCGGGCTGAAGGCGGGGTGAAGTTCAGCAAGACTTTGGGCAACGCCATCGATCCCTTGACGGTCGTTGACAAACTTGGCGCCGATCCGCTGCGATTTACGCTGATCACCAGCGGCACGCCGGGCAACGACTGCCATCTCGATGAGACGCGCCTCGACCACAGCTTTCGTTTCATCAACAAGATCTGGCAGATGACATCCTTCATCAACATGAATCTCGATGGCGCGCTTGAGCTGGGCCTCCCGCCGGTTGAGAGTCTGGATTTGCCCTCGCGCTGGATTCTTAGCCGCTTGAATCGCCTCATCGCCAATGTTCAATATCTCTTTGACATCTATCAGTATGGCGAGGCAGGCAACCAAATTCTGGCTTTCATGTGGGATGAATTCGCGCCTTTCTATCTCGAGATCAGCAAGGAGGCGCTGTATCAGGGCGCGGAAGCGCAGCAATCAGCCGCGCGCCGCGTGCTTGTCCATGTTCAAGATCGCTGCCTGCGCCTGCTCCATCCCTTTATGCCCTTCGCGACTGAGGAAGCTTGGCGTTATATCCCACACCGAGGCGAAGCGCTGATCATCGCCGATTGGCCCCAAGCCGACGGCGACTTAATCGACGACGAGGTCGAAGCGCGCATGCAAACCTTCCTGGAACTCGTGCGCGAGATACGCAATTCACGCGGCGAATTCAAAGTGGATCCGGGAAAACGCATCCGCGCCATCGCCCGCGAAAGCGCCGCCGCAAAAGCGCTGGCGCAGCACGACTATATCCTTGCGCGTCTTTGCAACGTCGAATCGCTGACGCTGCTGCCGGCTGGCGCTGATGAGCCGGCAAACTCAGCCAGCATCGTGGCAGGCGACATTACGCTTTTCTTGCCGCTCGAAGGCATGCTTGATATCGCCGCTGAATGCGAGCGGCTGGCGTCTGAAGAGCTGAAGATCGCGGAGCAACTCGCGCGCACTGTAAAGATGCTCGCCAACGAGAAATTTGTCGAACGCGCCAGGCCCGATGTCGTTCAGCGCGAACGCGATCGGCTGGATGATCTAAATACGGCGAAGGCGCAGCTAGAAGAACGCATTGCCAAGCTTTGCGGCTGACTGGCAGGGTGCTGGAATCTGTAGGGGCTACTGGGCGAGTCGCCCCTACACGCTCCTTGTTGTTTACATGACTTGCCTGCGGTTCCATCGGTTATAATCGGGCTGAAGCAGCGTTTAGTCTGGGAATCCGCGTTGTCTGAAGCCTTCAAGGTCTGCCCGATCTGCGAGACTCGCAATCAGCGACATGCCGCGCTTTGCGCTACCTGCGGCGCGACAATCGCCGATGTGGCGCCGCAAAAGCCGAACCAGGAACGCGACCTCGCTGAATCGCGTTACGACTTTCGCTTGGGCGAGACCGACCTGGCGGAGGAATCGCTCAGCCGCACCGGGCGCATACTGAGCGCCCTGCTCATCCTATTCCTGGTCTTGAGCGTGGCGGGCATCGCCTACGCTGTCATAACATCTCGTACGACAACTATCGCCACCGGCGCCGACGACCTGCCGACGGCGAAGCCAACACGGGTCGCTGGGCCCACGGTGACGCCAGGACCGCCAAGCGCGACCTTTACGCTCAGCCCGATTCCGACTGCAGCCCCAACAATTACCTCGACCCCTGCCCCCTGCCTGCGCAAGGTTGAGGCGGGCGATTCTCTGATTGGCATCGTTATGCGCTGCGGCCATCGCGAGCTCGATATCCTGCCGACTGTCATGCAGCTTAATGGCATCGCGGATGAGGCTTTGATTCGAATCGGGCAGGAGATCATTGTGCCGCTGCCCAGCCCGACGCTCGACCCCGCAGCGACTGCGCAGCCGACCGACTCAGGCGAAATCGATTCAGCCTCCGCCGATTCTCGCGCAATTGAGCTGGCGCTGCTGGCTTTTGATCCGCTGTCGCCGACAGAAACGCCGACGCTGCTTCCCGGGTTGATGTGGCATACAGTTCAGCCGGACGAAAACATGATTGTCATAGCGATGCAATACAAGACGGATGCCAAGGCGCTTTCGGATTTGAACCCGGAGATTGAATTTCTGCTCTGCGAGTTTGGCGTTGCCTACGGTGGTCCCGAGTGTACGGTAAAATTGTTCCAGGGACAAAGAATGCGGGTGCCAGCGCCGACGCCGACCATGACGCTAATTCCTACAGCTTCTGGCAGTGAAACGCCAACGCCGCTGCCGACGGCGACCTTCAACGCGCCTATCGCCCAAAGCCCGCCCGATGAGGCTTTTTTCTCGGCGCTTGAGCAGGTAACGCTTCGCTGGGTCGCGACTGGGCGGCTATCCGCGACTGAAGTCTATCGTCTCGCGCTCACAGACACCGACAGCGGCGCGCGTTACACAGCCGAAACGCGCGAGCTATTCCATATCCTCCCTGAGGCCTGGAGACCAAATGGCCTGAACAGCCACGTTTATACTTGGCAGGTCGGCGTCTTGGATACGAGCAGCGGCCGCGTCTCGCATACCTCAGCCGAGCGCAGCTTCGTTTGGCAGGGTACGGGTCAAACCGGCTCATGACGCAGCGCATTCTAGCGGCTCTGCTGCCGCTCCTTCTGCTGCTGGCGCCAGGCTGCAACATCAGCGCGCCAAATGCGCCGCCGTCGCCCACCAATCAGGTCGAAGCGATTGCCACGCCGGCGCCCTTAGCGAGCGCGACCGCTTCGCCTTCACCGCCGGTTGCCTCGCCCACCGCCCCGCCGCTGCAGATTGTCACGCCCGAGCCCGCGGCGACTGAAGCGACAGCACAGCCGGCGCCGGCGCCAACGGCAACCTCGCCATTTTATGAATACGTCGTGCAAGAAGGCGAGACGCTCTTTTACATCATTCAATTGCCGCAGCACGGGTATTCCTACGAGCCCAATGTCGCGGCGACGGTCGTTGCCCTGAATGCCAATATCCGCGATGCCGATTCGGTCATTGGCGGGATAAAGATCCTGATTCCGCGTCCGACGGCGACAGCGACAGAAGCCGGCGCGGAAGCGACCCAGGCGCTGCTTGCGACCATCGGCTTGGACGACTCGTCAGGCGCCGTGCTGGATTCGGGCGCGATCGTCGGCTGTCACGATGTTGTCGCTAACGATTCCATGGTGACAATTGCCCATAGATACACTACAACCCTGGAAATCCTAAGCGACCTGAACCGCGGCGAAGTCAACTGGTATGGCTGCAACTTTAAGGAACCGGCTGGGGGACCCGATTGCCGCCCCACCCTGAATATCGGACAGTGCGTTCGCGTGCCCTTGCCAACGCCCTTGCCGACCAAGATTCCGACGCCCACCGGCGCGGAAACGGCGACGCCAACCGCAACCAAGCGCGCGCCCCGGCTGCTGCACCCGGCTGACGGCGATGTGATCGCGCCTGGGCCGCTAACCCTGCACTGGGTGGGTATTGCCGGCATGAACCCCAGAGATGAATACTTGCTGGAACTGATCGACCAAACAGCAAACGCGGCCTTTCGTCAAGTGACGCGCGCCAACGCTTATGTCGTTCCCGCGGCTTTCATACCGAACGACGGCCAGACGCGCCTTATGCAGTGGCAGGTTACGGTCGCGCGGAGGAACGACCAGGGCGAGTATTATTATGTCGGCGCGCCGGGCGCCATTAATACATTTGAGTGGCAAAGCCGCTAGCCTGCCTGCTGGGCGCTTATGCCGAGGCTGGGCGAGCGCCCGGACCACGGATCGTCATCCAACCAGGCTTAGGCGGCGGCGTCGATCTTGGGCACCGCTTGATACGCCGCGTAGACGGGCCTCTGCTCGCCATCGGCGTCTTCCAGGCTGAAGAAGCAAGCCTCTTCATCACCAACCGCGCATCCGTTGAGGTTGTACAAAAAGATCGCGGAGACGTAGTCCAGCTTCTGCGCGATCCGGTAAGCTTGCGTCACATAAAGCGCCTGCTCATCATCACTTGTGTACGTCAACCACTCGAATCCGGTCGCCGGCACAGCCAGATTGGCGCCATCCATGGTGCCCCAACCCAACTGCGTCATGATGATCGGCTGGTCTATGCCGCGCTCCTTCAGCGTCTCAGCATAAAATGACAATAGGTCGACGTAATATTGCAGAAATGATTCATAGTGCGTGTTCACGCCGGGAGGCTTGTCACAGCAGGCCAAGGTTGGCGGAACCGCCGACGCGCTAAACACCGCGCCGATGGCGTCGCTGTGCGAAGCAGCGCCCACCTGCAGCATATTTTTCAAAAAGGTCCCGGTATCAATCGAATTGTAATTGTCGTTAAAGCCGACTGGCGCCAGCCCGGCTGTGACCACCATCGCCCCGTCGTCCAAAGATCTGATGGTATCGAAGGCGACCTTAAGCAGCGGGACATAATGGCGCGCGCCCAGCTGGATCTCATCGGGAATGCCGTAGTCGCCATCAGGGGTCGTCTCCCGCGGCCGCGTATAGACCGGAACCGACCAAAACTTCAAGAGATTCGGCGATTTCCAGATTTCATAGGCATCAACTAAGCCCGCATAGCGCACAACCAGGTTCGCAAGAAAATCGGCAAAATCCTCATAATTCTCCGGCGGACCGGTATAGTCTAGAAACTGGCTGTTAAGATTCTCAGTATAGCTGGTCCGGCTCCAAGCCGGCGCGTCATAAACGTTGAGCATGATTTTTAAGCCAGCCAGTTTCATCGCCGCGATCATCGAATCCAGCGCGCTGAACGAATAAATGTTCGGGGCGGTTTCGATCTTTGCCCAAGACACATCAATCTTGACCCAGTCGGCGCCAAGTTGAACCGCCGATGCGGCCAGATCACGGGCGCGCGATTCGTCAATGAAGACCTGGATGCCAAATCCAAAGCCGGGTCTAGCCTGAATCTCCTTCGCCGTCGGCACAATTATGGTTTTGCCCAGCTCGATAAGGCTTGGATCAGTGATGCCATTGAGTGATTGAAGCAGCTTGACAGTGGTGTCGTTGGTTTCGGCAATGTCTTCGAGCGTATCGCCGATTTGAATCACATGAATGGCAAAGGTCGCCCCAGCGAGAATTGGCACCAAGATAGCCTGATCCGCGCGCAAATCACGTATATCCGCCAGCCGATTGAGCACCTGCAGCACCTGTAGATCAACACCGTAACGCCTTGCGATGCTATAGAGCGAATCGCCGCTTTGCACGATATATCGCTCGACCACGGTCTCGTCCACTGCGGGCGCGATGATGCTTTGCCCTTCCAGTAAGCTCGCCCCTGCTTCAAGCCCATTGAGGCTTCCCAACTGCGCGACCGTGGTATTGTACAAACGCGACAAATCAAAGAGTGTGTCTCCACGCTGCACGATGTGAATCGTGTACTTGTCATCATCGACATTCGGCTGGTCTATGGACGGCGCAGATTCGGTCGCGTCCGCAACCGGGGGCGTGGCCTCCGATGGAACGGCAATGCGCTGACCGGCGACGATGCCACTGACGCCGCCAAGCGCATTCAAGCGCTGCAACGCGCCGATGCTTGTATTAAATTGCGCGGCAATGCTGAACAGCGTGTCGCCGGGCTGAACTTCGTACAAGTCAACAGGCCTGCCTGCCTCTGTTGGAATCAGAAGAACCTGTCCCGCAATTATCCGGCCCGCATCGGCGATTGCATTGTGCGCCTTCAGGTCTTCGATTGTCGTGCCGAATCTCCAGGCGATGCTAGAAAGCGTATCGCCGGTTTGGACGATATATGTATCGTAGTCGGCCGGTCCCTCGAGGTCGGCAGCGTCCTCAGGCTCGTTTGCGCTCTCGCTCTGCGCGTACACAGAATGGGCAAGCGCAAACAGAATGATAGACAGAATTACCGCAGCGTGGCGAGGCATGCGCATATCCGTTGAAATTGAAAGGACTTGCATTGCTAGCAGTCTACAGGCAAGCGGCGCGGCGCGCCATTTCAATTGAAGTGATTAGGACCTCGTCCGCAGAGTGTTAGCGTGATGGAATGATTCCAAAACCAAGGCCTCATCGCCGTCCGCCATCGTTAGCCGCTGACCAGTGGCCGCGTCATACCAGCCGATGGCGATCTGATAATCGCCCGGTTGCAGCTTGCGCGCCGGCAGGTAATAAACATCGCGCATGACGGCGCCGATTTGCCAACTTGTCGAATCTCGGCGTCCGCCTAGCGGAAACTGATCATCTTGCGACCACAGCGCGCCGCCCGTCTCTGGATGGATGGCTCCATATACATGCGTGAAGGACTTCAGCGGGCGCTCGGTCCTTGATAGGGGCAGCCAATACACCCACAGAACAAGCTCGCCTGTGGGCAGCGGCGTCGGGAAGAACTTGTATCCCAGCAAACCAACTGTGTCCGCGAAATTTATGAAATCACCGGGGAAGTCGCTTGCGCGCGGCCAATCAGCATATTGCCGAACCGGAAGCCCGCCCGCATCGGTCCGCATCACTTCCTGGAGATGCTCGTTCATCCAGCGCTCCACGGCGCCAGCGTTGCCCCAGCCGGCTTGCTCGCGGGCTACGACGAAGACTGTTTCATAGCGGCTCTGTAAACCTTCGAGCGTGGCGATTATCTCCGCTTCGGGCTGCGCCGCCTGCGCCGGCAGCGCCATTTCGGGCGCCTTGCCCGCGTAATAGTAGGCAAAAGCCGGATCAACCGAGAGCTGAATAACGAGGTCATCTTCTGTCACGCGGGCGGAAAGGAAGCGCCCAAGCTCGTCCCAAGCCGGCGACTTCCGAAATTCGGGATCGTTGAAATAGGCATGCAAGGCAATTCCCGCCAGCGCAAACCAGGGCGCCAAAATGGATAGGGTTAATGCCTCGCGGCTCAGCGGCAAGAATTTTCGGAGCCCTTCGGCGGCGCGGAGGCTGGCGATGACAAATAACAGGATGAGTGCGGGAACGGCATTCAGCACGTAGCGTGGGTTAAAAATGTCCCTCGACAGAGAAACCGCGCCGAGCAGAAGCAAAGGCAGCCAAGTCAATATCATCAGCGAGGCAAACTGACGCTTTGAAGTCCTAAGAACGATTAAAGCCGCGATAAGGTAAAGCAACGCAACCACTGGCCATAGCGCCGGCAACCTTACGGTGAAGTAATCGCCTATGGCAAGCGTCGGGATAAATCGCGTCAAATAGTCGATTGCCGAGAAAGACTCGAGATTGCCCCCATAAGCGCCGAAGAAGTTCGATCGCGCTTGAATCAGGGCAAACGCAGCTATTGGCGCCAAGCCGAGCGCAAGCTGAAGGCTTAGAAATCGGTACAGGAACTGGCGCCGCCGCCAAGCCAAGACGATTGCTATACAAGACAACGCCAAGATATTGAAGATCTCGGAGTAGAATATCAGCCCAGCGCAGAACGCCGCCACGGCATAAAGCGCAACGTCTATGCGACCGCGCCGTTGAATCAGCCGCAGCCCCAGCCATAACGAGACTGCGCTCAAGCCAGCCCAGATGGCGTAGTTGCGATAATCCTGACTGTGCCATATTTCGTAAGGATGCAGCGCCCAGATTAGCGCGGCAATCAAGCTTGCGCTGCGACTGCGTGTGAGCAAATATGCCAGGGCGAACATCGCCGGTATGCCAAGCGTATTGCCGAGGGCGCTCGCGAAACGCAAAGAAAATACCGATTCGATTCCGCCGAGAATCAAAGCCCAAAATCGAAACAGCAGGAAGGCGAGCGGCGGATGAGGATCGATTGGCGCAATCTGACTTAGCGATTGCGAAATGGGAAGGTCCGACCAGTAAAGCGCGCTGAAGGCTTCATCGCCGCGCAAAGGCACCGCCTCAAGGTCATGAAGCCTCAGCGAGAAACCAACAAGTATGATGACGATGATTGGGAGCTTAAGACGCAGCGAAGCCATCCGCGCTCAGATTGTCGCCTCTTCAAAGGCATCGATCTGCTCATCGCTTAGGGGCATCAAGCTGGCGTTCTTTTTTCTGGAATCGCCAACGGCATCATCCAGTTGCCGCTTGGCATCGCGCATGAATTCCTTCAGATTCGGGCTTTTCTTGGGATCGGCATAGAGGACCGGCGTCTCCGGCTCGCTCTCGAAGAAGACCTCCGAAGTTGGATCGATGAAGACCACCAGCGGCTGCACCCGTATCTCGGGATCAATCTCATCGATAGCGCGCTGGACGTGGTTGCGGGCAAATTCCGCATCGCGCAGCGGCTTGCCCACGCCATCAAAGCGAATCAGCGAAAAGAACTTGCTGATGATATTGCGCCTGCTGTAGAACTTGCCGTCTCTGAAGGTGAAGGCTTGATCGTGCCAGCGGGTAGCGATAGCAAACACGCCCTGCGGACAGATCAAAACGTGACGAGCGGGAAAATGATAATAGTTGTAAAGGATGCTTTTGTTGCTCAAGCCCTTCAAACCATTCTCAATTGCCGCCTCCGGGCGCGGCGCGCGCGCCCACATATTTGTCATCCGCACCGAGATCACCGTCAGAATCAGCAGCACCGGCAATACCGCCGACTGCGCTATCAAGGTCAAGTTGCTGGGCACATCGCCGGTGAAGATCGAGGCGTTGATCAAGACGAAGCCAAGAATCAAGGCGCCAAAGGTGCCGAAGAACAAGTAATTGGTGATCTTCTTGTTTCGGCGAGCCAGCTTTTTGTTTGTTACTACGCGCATGAATTCGTCCGTTTCCGCCACTCAGAACAGGGAGAGCGCGGGCCTGCCCCGCTATTTCAGCCGCTTGCGAGAGCGCCGTTCACACGCCGCCCAGTTCAAGCTCGACTGTAGTAAGGCCGGCTTCGCCGTCTGTGGTCCAGCTGCATACCGACGCGGTTTGCCTGCAACGTGTTTCATGGTTGCTCACGAAATCGCTATATGGAACGGTGAATGAGAATCTGACGTTGTCAACCAAGTTGCAAATATCGGTGGTCAGGCAAAACGCTTCCCATATCGCCCAATCCGCCAGACGCCTTTGCAAATTCTCGAACTCCGATTGCGCCAACTGCTCCAGTTCGTCGGGATCGGCGCAGTCTTCGTCTTCATCGGCAAGGGGATATGCCGCCAGCACGTATTCGGTAAACCAGATATTGTCGACTTCGTTGACCTCGGCGACTGCGTTAGCGTCGTCTAAGCGCACCTCCAGCCGATGCAGTTCGTTCACATTGGAGGTCACCGCTATCGGACCCAATTCCAGCACTCGACGTACGCCCGGTCCGAATTGATTTGTATTGACTTGCAGGACATACCTGGCGGTCGAATTCCCGCTCAAGACGTGATAATCCTCAAGCGCCACCCCCACGTGCCCCGAGGGCGTATCAAACCAATTCAAGCCCGTATTGACAACCGGCACGTAGACCATGGCGCCGACGCCGCAAACCAGCGGATGCGGCTCCACGCGCGGGTAGCCAAGGACAAGGTTGACGTTCGGCGCCGATTCACCCGTTCGCGGCACGAAGTAGGACAGATAGTGCGCCACCGATACTTCGGCGCAAATAACATCATTGATGCGCGCCGTCGGCAAGATATACCAACGCTCGCCCGCGGTTTCCGATTCTCGCACCTCGGCAATGACGGCGCGTTCAAGATCGCCGGACGGGACTCGCATACAATGTGTAACGCGGACGGGCAATTGGCTGAATCGCCCGGGGACACGCTGGGCATCGCTCAAAAATGTCGACAGCTTGTATAGCGGACCGGCGCGATCCGCTTCAAGAATTTGATCGGCCGGATTGGCTATCTGGTTCGGCGCCTCGTAGGCTTCAGCCACTCGACAATACAAGGGAAACGAGAGCGCGACATTGACCGAGTGGTCCGCCGGGTCGTGAAGGAGAAGGTCGCAATTGTCATATACCCGCAGCGCGCTAAGGTCTTGCGCCACGGCGCTTGCCAGTTGTTCTGGCAATTGCTCGGTCAAGGTAAAGGCGGCGGCCATTTCATCATATTCCGGCGTCCGAGTCTCCGCCGTGATGCGCGCGATGCCATCCATGGCGATTCCGACCGGGTCGCTTCCGTCTCCAGGACCGAGCACTTCAGCGCTGGCAAGCGATGCCAGATCAAAGCTGCCCCCCGGCGTCCAAGCCCAATAGGTCAATACGGACGATCCGGATTGATCCGCGTGAAAGCGAAAATCAATTGGAAGATAGAACCCCACCCAGACGACGGGCTCGGTGATGAGCGCGGGCCTGTCCAGGACGATGCGATTGACGCCCGCAGCGTCGAGCGATACGGACTGGCGGTAAACGAGGGTTGCATCCACTGGCGAGCCGCCGTTCGCGTCTTGATAAATCACCAGTTGAATGAAGCTGCCGGGCACAGGGGCGTCCACCGAGATGCTTACCGCCATGATGGCGGTGGGCAACTGTATCCCGAAGGGTGTCAAGTCAAAGCCGTTGATGACCAGCGAAGGCTCGTCTTTAACAAAAAAGACGGCATTCTCAGCGCCGCTGTTGTTGCTAAGCAGCGCGTCTTCGGCTGCAACCGGAAGCGCGGCTATGGTGAATACTAGAAAAAAGAGGGTTATCAGCAAACCAAGTCTGTTGCGCAAGATGGTCATAGTTTGATTCACCTTGATCATCGGGCGACATCTGCAAGGGTATTTTAGGCTCGAATCAAAGATTGGTCAAGCAAGCGAACGGGTCTAGTTTGAGACGGGCTTCGCAGCTATAATGCTCGCGATTTAAGTTTGGCGGATGGATTAAAGTGCCGGAGTTTGTTCTCGTATTCGCGATCCTCGCCCTGGTCTTGGGCGGTTATTGGGCGCTGATTATCTTCCCTAAACAGCGCGCCTTCCAGCGAAAACAAAGCGTCGTGCGCTCATTGCACGTCGGCGATGAGGTCGTCACTTATGGCGGCATCGTTGGCAAGATAATTGATATTGATGTCGACCAAGGGATTTCGCAGGTTGAGATCGCGGACGGCGTCCGCATCAGGCTGCTGACGGCAGCGCTGCAGCAGGTTTACGATCCAGAGGAGCTGGCATACAACGCCAAGCTCGGCATGGGCAGCCGCCGCGGCGAGCAATCGGCATCGTGACGCAAAACCTAAACGGCGGAAGGAAGCCTATATGAGCAGCCATGCTCGCTGGCTCATCTTCATAGTGTTGCTTAGCGCGTTCTGCATCTGGGTGGCGACGCCGCCCGAATTCAAAGGCGTTCAGGCTGAAGCCTGCGCGGCCGCCGACGCGGGCGCCGATCTCAAATGCAGCGAAAACCTGGAGATTGATTTCAACGGCGATGGCCTGGCCGATTTTGTTTTGAACATTACGCAGAGCCTGGGGCTGGACCTCGTCGGCGGCTTGCGCGTGCTGCTTCAAGCTGATACTTCAATCGACAACTTTACGCTGGAAGACCTGGGGGAGACCGCCAACAATGTCGCCCGGCGCGTCAACGCCCTTGGCTTGACCGAAGCCACGGTGCAAGTTCAGGGCCGCGACCGCATCCTGGTTGAGCTGCCCGGCGTTCGCGACCCGGCTCAGGCGGTGGCGACGATCCAGCGCACCGCCTTGCTGGAGTTTGTTGATTTCGGCGGCTTGCGCAATCAAGTCGTCGATTTGGTCGGCGGCGAAATTGTCACCAGCGAGCAGGTTGCGCTGCGCCAGAACGCGGCATTGGCGGAAGGCGAAGCGGACCCGCTCGCCCTGCGCCGCGCGCACCCGGTGACGGGCTTGCCTTTCCAAACAGTGATGACGGGCGCGGGCTTGCAGGCGGCGAGCGCCGTGCTCTCGCCACCACAGGGCACGGGAAGCCCGGAGTGGATGATCAACTTTGAAGTCAAGGAAGATTATCAGGAGATCTTTGGCGGCTTCACGCGGGATCGCATTGGCGAACCAATGGCGATTGTATTGGATGCCGAAGTGCTTTCGGCGCCGATCATCCAGGCGCAGTTATCATCCGGCGGCGTGATTACGGGCCAATTCAGCGAAGAAGAAGCCAACACGCTGGCGCTGCAGCTGCGGTCTGGGGCGCTGCCGATCCCGCTGCGGATTGAAAGCACGCAAGAGGTCGGCGCGACGCTCGGGCAGGAATCGGTGCGGCTGAGCGTTCAGGCGGGCGTGATCGGCGTCATCGTCGTGCTGGCTTTCATGCTCATCTATTATCGCTTGCCCGGCTTCGCCGCCGATCTGGCGCTTGTCGTGTTTATCTTCCTCAACATCGCCGTGTTCAAGCTGCTGCCGGTTACGCTGACATTGCCCGCCATCACCGGTTTTCTCATCTCTATCGGCACGGCTGTCGATGGCAACATTCTCATATTTGAACGCGTCAAGGAAGAATTGCGCGCTGGCTTGCCGCTGGATGCCGCGCTCAAAGCCGGCTTCGACCGCGCCTGGACGTCCATCCGCGATTCCAACCTGTCCACAATTATCATCTGCGGGATTCTCTTTATGTTCGGGCAGACGCCCGGCGCCAGCATCGTCGCCGGTTTCGCCGTGACCCTGGCGATTGGTCTTGTGCTCAACTTGTTCACGGCGGTGATCGTCACGCGCACTTTCTTGTACATTCTTGTCAGCGTATTCCGCGGTCCAATCGAAAACAACCGCGCGATCCTCGGCGCTTGAGGACGACCACAGATGTTTAATATCGTACAGAAACGGCGCTGGTTCTTCGTCCTCTCCGCCCTGGTGATTGTGCCGGGCCTCGTCATCATGATCTATTCGACGATATCAACCGGCGCGCCTTTCCGCCTCAGCATCGATTTCCTGGGCGGCAGCATCTACGAGTTGAAGTTCGACGAGAGCGGCGCCAGTGAAGACGGCATCCGCCGCGTATTCAGCGCATCTGGCGACGACAACGTGATCATACAGCAGATTGGCGCTCAAGCTGATTATCGCTGGTCTGTTCGCGCGGGCTTCCACGATGTGAACGTCACCGAGGGCATCCTGACGAGCTTGTCCGCGATGGCGCCGATCAACCGCGACAGCTTCCGCGTCGAGACGGTGTCAGCCACCATCGGGCAAGAGGTCACGCGGTCGGCGCTGGCGGCGGTGGCGGTTGGCGCGCTGGTCATCACAGGCTTCATTGTGATCGCCTTCAGGCAGGTGCCAAACGCGATCCGTTACGGCGTCTGCGCCATCGCCGCCATGATTCACGACATCCTAGTCGTCATGGGCGTCATGTCGCTCTTTGGTCTGCTGCTGGGCTGGGAGATTGACGCGCTATTTCTGACCGCCGTACTGACGGTGGTGGGCTTCTCGGTTCAAGACTCGATAGTCGTCTTCGACCGCATCCGCGAGAACATTCCAAAGCATCTTGGCGAACCTTACGAAACGATCGTCAACCGCAGCATCTGGGAAACGATCCACCGCTCGCTGGCCACGCAACTGAACGCCTTCTTCATCATGATTGCGATCTTGCTATTTGGCGGTGAAACAGTGAAGCAGTTCATCGCCATCTTGTTCATCGGCTTGCTATCAGGAACCTATTCGTCAATCTTCACCGCAGTGCCGCTGCTGGTCGCCTGGGAAAAAGGCGAGTTGCCGCTCCTCGGCCGGCGCGCGCAAGTTGACTCGGGTGAAGCCGAGGAAGACCAAGCCTGATTCCGCGTCAGTGGCGGAAGTGACGAGCGCCGGTTAGTATCATCGCCATATCATGATAGTCAGCCGCTTCGATCACCTGGGCGTCTCGTATGGAACCGCCCGGCTGTATGACGCAGGTTACGCCGGCTCTTGCAGCGAATTCAATGCTGTCGGGAAATGGCAAGAAGGCATCGGAGGCCATAGCGGCGTCGCTGGTCTCGCCTGCCGCCTTCTTTATCGCAAGTTCAGCCGCATCCACCCGGCTGGGCAAACCGCCGCCGATGCCCACCGTGCGTTTGCCTTGCGCCAACACAATAGCGTTGGACTTGACATGCTGAACCGCTTTCCAGGCGAATATCAGCGAATTCATTTCCGCGTCATTCGGCGCTCGCCGGGTAACCGTTCTCATACGGACTTCCGGCGGATCGCCCAGGTCAGAACGTTGCAAAAGCAGACCATCCATCACGCTGCGAAACTCGAATCCGCGGCCGCTGAAGGGTTGCGGCATCTGCAGTACGCGGCAATTCTTGCGGCCCGCCTGGATCTGCTGCACAACTTCATAGGCATAGCCGGGCGCAATGATCGCCTCGACAAACATTGAACCCAGCGCCGCTACAAACTCAGTATCCACTGAGCGATTAGCAGCGATAATGCCGCCAAAAGCCGATTTCGAGTCCGATGCCAGCGCTAAGGGAAAGGCTTCCGTGACCGTGTTCGCGCTTGCGATGCCGGTAGGATTCAGGTGTTTGACGATGACGACGGTCGGCTCGTCGAAGGCGCTAACCGCGCGCCAGGCGGCATCGACATCCAGGATATTGTTGTAAGAGAGCTGCTTGCCCGCCAATTGATCGGCGCCGAGGGGCCTCCGTTCATCGCTGCGCGTATAATAGGCGGCCGCTTGATGGGGATTCTCGCCATAGCGCAATTCATGACTGCGCTGCAGACCGATTGAAATGCCGTCCGGCACATCGGCGCTGGCCGGCTCGGCCACGTCTGATTCACAGAGATAAGCGTGTATCGCCTCATCGTAATCGCGGCTCTGGGCAAAAGCCTTAACCGCCAGTTCGCGACGCTGCGCCAGGCTCGTGTTGCCTTCGGTCTTCAGCGCAACCAGCACGCTGCTGTAATCAAGCGGATCGCAAATCACGGAAACGCGGGCGTAATTTTTGGCCGCCGCGCGCAGCAGCGTCACGCCGCCAATGTCAATCTGCTCAATCGCTTCATCGACAGTAACGTCCGGGTCCCGTATCGTCTCGCTGAAAGGATACAAATTGCAGACGACCAGGCTGATGGGCGCGATGCCGTTCGCCGCCAGTTCTTCAAAGTCTTCCCTTGTGTCGCGCGCCAGGATGCCGCCGTGAATTGCCGGGTGCAAAGTCTTGACCCGCCCGCCCAGCATTTCGCCTTGACCCGTAACTCGCGCGACTTTGGTGATTGATACGCCGGCGTCGGACAAGGTCTGGCCCGTGCCGCCGCTGGCGACGATCTCCCAGCCCAGCCTGACGAGCTCGCTGGCAAAACCGACGATGCCTTGCTTGCTAGACACACTGAACAACGCCCGGGGCATAAGCACGACCTTCTGTGGCTAAGTTTGTGAGTTTGCCCGGTCATTATAACGACCTGCTGAGTGATGGTACAGTCGCTTCACCAGCTAATCGCCCAGCGGAATCAGCGCGTCCGGGTCCAGGGAGATTCGTAAATCGCCTCCGAGCTCAACCGGCAGCTCTCTCAGCCTGAACGACAAGGGCAAGCCGGATGCCGCCACGGCGGTCAGATCAAAATGCCCGCCGCGAAATACGGCGCTTTCAATCGTGGCGTCAAATTCGAAGGCGTCATCCCCGCCGTCCCCGGCGACGCGGACGCCAGCGGGATGAATCAATAGCCAGGGGGCGCCTTTCAGTTTACTGTCGTCCATCAGGCGGAGCAGATTCGCCAGTCGATTGTCGCTAGCCGAAAAGACGTTGGTCAATCCCAGGAAACGCGCGACAAAAGCGCTGGCGGGTCGTCGATAAATCTGGCGAGGCCTATCATGCTGCCGTACGCTGCCAATGTTCATCACCGCAATGCGGTCGGCGACGGCATAGGCTTCGCGGTGATCGTGGGTGACGTAGATTGCGCTCAAGCCCGCCTCTTTGATTATCCGGCGCAATTCGAGCGCCAGCTGATCGCGCAGCAGCGCATCAAGGGCGCCCAGGGGCTCGTCCAGCATCAACAGGCGAGGATTAGGCGCCAAGCTGCGGGCGAGCGCCACCCGCTGCTTTTGCCCGCCGGAGAGCGATGCGACATCGCGCTCGTCCAGATCCTCCAAGCCGACGCGCCGCAAGAGCGATTGCACGCGCTCGTTCGCCTTCTCGCGACCTAGACCAAGCCGCTTCAAGCCATAAGCGATATTGCCCGCGGCCGATAGATGCGGAAACAAAGCGAAGTCCTGAAACATCAAGCCGAATCCCCGCTTGTGCGCAGGGACTGGTCGAATGTCGTCGCCGTCAAGGGTGATACGACCTTCATAATCAGTCTCCAAGCCCGCGATGATCCGCAGCAGCGTTGTCTTTCCGCAACCGCTGGGACCAAGCAGACAAACAATCTCGCCGTCCTTGACCGCCAGCGACACATCGCGCAGAGATATGAGATCGCCATAAGCATGAGACAAGCCCGCGATACGAAGCATCAGAATTCGCCGACCCCGGCGATACGCAGCCGTTCAATAAGTAAAAAGCCGGCGGCGCAAACCAGCATCAACAGGACACTCATCGCCAGCGCCTGTCGATAAGACGTCATGCCGGGGTCGCCCAGCAAGCGGTAGATCACCACGGGGATTGTCACCGACTCCCGCTGGGCGACGAAGAGCGAGGCGCCAAACTCGCCCATGCTGACGGTGAAAGCAAATGTGGCGCCAACCGCGATGCCCCGCCCCAGCAAGGGCAGATCAATTGTCAGCAGCGCGTCAATTGGCCTGGCGCCGAGGGTCTGCGCCGCTTCCCGCAATGAGGGCGGAATCGACCGCAGGCTGGGCAACACGCTGCGGATGACAAAAGGCAGGGCGATCAAAGTATGCGATATCGGAATGATCAGCCAAGACGCGCGCAGGTTCAGCGGCGGTTCATCGAGCGCAATGATGAAACCGAAACCCAGGGTGACGGCGCTGGTCGCCAGCGGCAGCATGAAGAGCGGATCCAAAAGTCGAGACAGCCGTCCGCGGCGCTTGATCATGTAGGATGCGATCAACCCCAGGATCAATGCCATCGTCATCGCCATCAGGGCGAATCGCAGCGAATTGAAGACGGACTCAAGCGGAGCGATAAAGAGCAGCGAGCCGCGCGACTTTTGCGCCAGGCTGGCGTAGTTGGCCAAATCCAGCTGACCCGCAGCCAGCATGGAGCGCAAGATCAAGGCGACAAGGGGCGAAAACAGAAGTATCGCAATCAGCGCGACGCACACGTTTAAGCCAAGCCGCTCAACCAGTGATTTCGCCCGCTTCGCCGTCGTCTTGCTGCTGACAGGCGCCAGATGCAGCTTCTTTTGCGTGGCGGTGTAAACGACCATCATCGCCAGCATGCTGAAGATTTGCACCAGGGACAGCGCGGCCGCCAGCGGCAAATTGAACATATTAACCGCCTGGTAATAGATTTGCACCTCAAGCGTCGCAAAGCGTATGCCGCCCAATATCAGAATGACGCCGAAGCTGGTGAAGGTGAAGATGAACACCAATGCGCCGGCGGATAGCAGAGCCGGGCGCAGCAGCGGCAGCCGGACATCGCGCCAGAGCGCCAGCTCGTCCGCCCCCAGGCAGCGAGCCGCCTCTTCGATGCCGAGGCCGACTGAGGACCAGTAGCTCGTCATGATGCGCAGCGCCACCGCAAAGTTGTAGAAGACATGCGCGATGATGATCATCGCCAGTGTGCGCTCAAGTTGGATTGGCGCGTAGTCCAGCGAAAACAGCGTCTTCACCAGGTCGTTGAACAGCCCGTCTGCGCCCAGCAGCGTCGCGAAAGCCAGCGCGACCACAACCGTTGGCAAGACAAAGGGCAGTGTCGCCAGTGAGAGCAGCAGCGTCTTGCCGCGGAACTGATAGCGGGCGAAGACAAAGGCGCAGGGCGTAGCCAGCAGAAGCGTGAATGCAGTCGAAAGCGCCGCCTGATACACAGTGAAGAGCAATGTCCCGCTGTAGTAATCGCTTGTAAGCAGACGGACGAAGGCGGTTAGATCGAGTACGCCAGCGGGTCGCAGGCTGACATCCAAGATGGACAGCAGCGGATAGACATAAAAGACGCCGAGGAAAACCAGCGGGACCAGATAGACGATGCCCCAGTAGTCGCGCGCGCGCCGCTTCAACGCAGCATGACCTCCATCCAGGCTTGTATCCAGTCTTCACGATTGGCTTCGATATCAGCCGGATCGACGACTGCCGGATTCTCGGGGATCAAGGCGTATTCGGCGAAGACCTCCGGCAGCATGGCGTCTTCCCGCACTGGAAAGACGAACATATTCAGCGGCAGCTCTTCCTGGAAAGCCGGGCTCAGCATGAAGTCGATGAATTGCCGCGCCGCCGTTTCATTTGCCGCGCCGGCGAGGATGCCGACATATTCAACCTGGCGGAAGCACATATTGTCGCCGACGATGGCGCCGGTTATCGCGCCCGCGTCTGGATCTTCGCTGAAGTATACTTCCGCCGGCGGACTGCTGGCGTAACTGACGACCATCGGGCGCGAGCCGGTATCGCGGCCAGTCACTTTGAATTCGCCGTAATAGGCATCGGTCCAGCCATCAACAACCAGCAAGTCGTTTGCCGCCAGGTCTTGCCAGTAATCCAGATAAGTGTGCTCGCCATCGACGCCAAACTGGGCGATGGTCGCGAGCAGAAACGCCAGCCCGGGCGAAGATGTCGCCGGGTTCTCCGCGACTAGCAATCCGCGATATTCTTCCTTCGTGAGGTCGCTGAGGCTCGCGGGCAATTGCAATTCGCGTTCCTCAAAATAGGCAATGTCATAATTGAGACAGACATCGCCAAAGTCGACCGGCGTCACGCGGAAGCTGTCGTCGGGAATGAACGCTTCATCGACGTATGCGAGCTCAGCAGATTCATAAGGGGCAAAAATCCCGGCTTCCAGCGCCCGGCTCAAAAAGGTGTTGTCCACGCCATAGAGCAGGTCGCCCAGCGGATTGTTCTTGCTCAAGATCGCCTGGTTCACCATCTGGCCCGCGTCGCCCGAGCGCAGGATTTGGACCGATACGCCGCTGTGTCGCTCGAATGCTTCCAGCACGGATTCGGTCATGGCGAAGCTGTCATGCGTCAGCAGAACCAGCCTGCTTTCATCTTGCGCGGCCGCGGCGCAGATGCCAGCCAAGGTCAATAGAATTGCGGCAACTGTGCGAAGAATCATGAATCGCTTCCTTTGTCTCATATCGGCAATTGACGATCATGGCAGAAGCGTTCCTATCGAAGGCGATTGGAGTTCGCGTTTGCCTGAGACTTTGAAAGCGCGACTGGTCCTGTACTGAAGCCACCCCTGTCGGGGTGTGTACAGGGGTGGCTAAAACAAGGGTGTTTCAGACATCCCTACGCCAGCATTACCTGGATCAGGTTGATGGGTCGGCATGAGCAACACGCCCTCTCAGCCCGCTCGCGCAAGCTCCCCAAGTCTCGACATTTGGTCGTCACAAATCATTATACTGTGCAAATACCTAGCTGGCAACATTCTGATCTCGATGCGCAAGGCAATCGCACTAAAAATCATAATGCGCCGCTCGCCACGAAAATTGTGAAAATGTAGGGGCGTATCGCCGATACGCCCATTGAATATGACACGTCTTATGTGAAATCAGTTGAGCCTTGAAAGTTTTGGATGTCAATTTGGTATGTTACGCGCAGAATGCGCTTAAACAGATGCGCGGTGATTTTTGTAATCAGGCGAGTTGCCAAGCCATCCACCGTTTTCGCTAGCAAG
>JAJEGA010000030.1 GCA_022820125.1 Anaerolineae bacterium
ATCGAGGTGGTCTACAACCAGCTGCGTCCGCACAGCGCGCTAGGCTACCGGACACCGGCAGAAACCGAGGCGCAGTGGCAACAGCGCAACTCCCTCAAAGTTTCTGAGATTTTGTGTCCAATAAATTAGGACCACTACACCCCATCCCCGGGTCCCCAAAATGAGGGAAGGGGAGAAAAGAAAGGCGACCGACATGACATTTCACGTGCTGGTTCCTGATAGTGTGCATCAGAAGGCAATTGACATCCTTAAAGCGAGCGCAGGGATCGTCGTCTCGGCGCCCGGCAGAATGGAACGCGCGGCACTGCTGAATGCTGTCGCTGAGGCGCATGGGCTCATCATCCGCAGTGGTGTGAGCGCCGATGCTGAATTGATACGGGCGGCGCCGCAGTTGAAAGCCATCGCCCGCGCCGGCGTCGGCGTCGATAATGTCGATCTCGAGGCGGCCAGCAAACATGGCATTATCGTGATGAACAGTCCCGGCGGCAACACGATCTCCACCGCCGAGCATACCTTCGGCTTGATGATCGCGCTCTCTCGGCATATCCCGCAAGGGCATCAGTCGCTGGCGCAGGGGCGTTGGGATCGCAAAGCTTTCAGCGGCGTCGAACTCAAGGGAAAAACGCTCGGCATCATCGGCTTGGGGCGCATCGGCCAAGCGATCGCGGCGCGCGCTCAAGCCTTCGAGATGACCGTCATCGCGCATGACCCCTACCTGCCGTCCGCCATCGCCGAAGCCGTCAATGTGCCGTTGCTCTCGCTGGAATCGGTCTACGTCCGCGCCGATTTCCTGACGCTGCATGCGATGGTCACTGACGAGACGCGCGGCATGATCAACGCCGATACCATCTCGGCGATGAAAGACGGCGTCCGCATCATCAACGCGGCGCGCGGCGCGCTGATTCGTTCGGCGGACCTGGCGGCGGCTTTAACAAGCGGGAAAGTGGCGGGCGCGGCGCTGGATGTGTATGAGACGGAGCCGCCACCAGCCGATCATCCTTTGATTGGGCTGCCCAATGTGCTGCACACGCCCCACCTGGCTGCCAGCACAGCCGACGCGCAGGTCACCGTGGCGGTTGAGGCGGCGCAGTTGGTGATTGATTTCTTGCTCCACGGGAAGGCGGAGAATGTATGCAATCCGGCGGAAAATTCGAGCTAGTTCTCCTCGAAATCGATGCCGAGATACACTTGGTCGAGCGGCAATTCACAGTCTAGCATCGCCAGCGATATCACATCATCCATCTCGGTGTACACCTGGCTCTGCCAGCCGGCATCGCCGCGCGTGTGCAATTCCGCGCAAACGCGATGCTGGTCAACAATGAGATAGGCGTCTATAGAAGGCACATCGTAATAGTAGCCAAGTTTTTCCAGTCGGTCACGATCGTCGCTGGAAGGCGATGACACTTCGAGCACGACAATTGGATTGATGAGGTTATATTCACTGGGGTCAGCAAAGGCGGGACGGCCGCGGACAATCGTAAGGTCGGGGTAGACATAGCAGCTAGGGCTGACTTGAACGCGCAATTCGGCGGTGCGCAAATTAAAGCGCAACCGGTCGAGACAGCTAATGAAGAGATAGATAATGTTCACGGTTATGGCGTCGTGCGTGTCGCTGACTCCGGGCATCTCGTAGACTACTCCGTCAATGTATTCGTGTTTGCGTTCCTGATGCAATTCCCATTCGAAATAGTCTTCGACAGTCATGACGGGAGACCGATTGATTGCCATGTCCAAGCTCCTCGCTCATACAACGCCATTATAGTCCGCGCTATGCGAATTGTCATCAATTCGGCTCAGGGCCGCGCGGGTCCCCCATCGGGCAGGCGCGTCTGCGTCCACTGCTCGACGAAGTCCTGGCAGGGATATTTGGCCGCCAATCCCTCGTCAATATCAATGCCAAGGCCGGGCTGGTCATTGGGATAGAGGTAGCCATCCTGAACAACCGGCAAACCGGGGAAGATCGCGTAATCCAATTCTGACGGGCGATACCATTCCTGCACCCCGAAGTTGGGATGCCAGAGATCCAGTTGCAAGTTGGCGGCGTGCCCCACCGGCGAGGTATCGCTGGGACCATGCCAGGCGGTGCGGATGCCATATTGTCCGGCGAAGATAGCGACATTGCGCGCTGGCGTGATGCCGCCCATCTGGCTGATGTGCATGCGGATGAAGTCGATCAGCCTTTCCTGAATCAGCAGCTGCCATTCCTGCGGATTGTTGAAGAGCTCGCCCATGGCCAGCGGCGTGGCGCATTGCCCGCGAATCAGGCGGAACCAGGCGATGTCCTCCGGCGCCAAGGCGTCCTCAAGGAAGAAGAGCTTGAAAGGCTCGACATCTTTGGCGAATGCCAGCGCGTGGATCGGCGCGAGCCGCTCGTGGATGTCGTGCAGCAGCTCGACTTCGTCTCCGACCTGCTCGCGGACGAAAGCGATCATATCGAGCGTCCGCCGGCAGTAATCGCGCGGGTCGAAATAGGCGCCGGGCGGGGCGTTTCGCGGCTTGACCATGGGGCTGCCTTGCCCGCCGTAGCCGCCCAGCTGCACGCGGATGAAGCGATAGCCCTGCCCCATGAAGGCGCGTACATTGTCAAGCACTTCTTCTTTGTCACGCCCGTCGGCATGCACGTAGACCTGCGCTGCCTCGCGCGATTTGCCGCCGAGCAGATCGCAGACGCTCATGCCGGCGCGCTTGCCTTTGATATCCCAAAGCGCCTGGTCGACGCCGGAAATGGCGTTGTTAAGCACGGGACCGTTGCGCCAGTAACCGTGCACCAGCGACATATTCCAGATTTCTTCAATCCGGTCGACATCGCGGCCCAGCAGGAAGGGTTTGAGATGGCGTTCGATAGCGGTTGCAACGGCGAAGATGCGCTGGGTGAAAGTGGCGCAGCCCAAGCCATAAAGCCCCGGCTCGGAAGTGATAACCTTGACGACGCACAGGCGCGACTTGCCCGGCTGCGTCAGGATGACTTTGATGTCTTGAATCGTGATTGGTTTTGGCATGGCGGTATTTTAACCACTTTCCCTCGCAAATCACGACTTGGCTCACACAAAATAACAAGCCCGCGACAATAAGAAGCTGTAGGGGCGTTTCGCCGAAACGCCCGAAGCGCATGTGGTCGGGGCAGCGGGCGACTCACCGAGTCGCCCCTACAGACGTCTTCCTGGATGGCGGTATTTTAACCATAGAGGCACAGAAGTAAGTCCAATAAAGTAATGCAACAAAATGAAGGAACATCGTAGGGGCGACTCTTGAGTCGCCCACATGTACAATGGCGACATAGTGGGCGAGACAAGTCTCGCCCCTACAGATCTCGAATCAGATTAGCATCGCCCTTTTTCGCATTACTTACTTTGTTCTACT
>JAJEGA010000058.1 GCA_022820125.1 Anaerolineae bacterium
CTAGCGAAAACGGTGGATGGCTTGGCAACTCGCCTGATTACAAAAATCACCGCGCATCTGTTTAAGCGCATTCTGCGCGTAACATACCAAATTGACATCCAAAACTTTCAAGGCTCAACTGATTTCACATAAGACGTACCAGGGAAAAAATATACCCGCATCGAATTTTGATGCGGGTAATATAGTCTTGAACGAGTAGGCTTTCGCGCGAGGCCGGCTGACGCTATTCGCACCTGACGGTGTTCTCGATGTGCGCCCATTCTGGTGGCGGCTGGAGGGGGTTCGGGTCATTTTTCTCAGTCCACTTCTCGCCGGTTGCCGCATGCCTGGCGAAGACCCAACAAGGCGGAATGAGTACTCCATAGGGAGCCGATAAATTGGTGCGATGGCCCTCGGCATTAAAGCCGCGGATGCGGAAGTTGTAGCGGTTGCCGGGCATAAGGTCAGGGAATCGATGCCAATTGATCGCTTCGGCTTGATACCAACCGCCCTGGCCGCCTCGATCTCTTGGCGCCCAGGCGTCGCCAAAGCCGCGGATATGTACCTTATAACTGACCGCTTCCGGGTGCGCCTCCCAAATGAGCATAGCCCGGCCAGGATGGGCTGAAGAATGAACCTCAACATGTGTAATCTCGGGATAGTATTTTTCCGCCTGTACCAGCGCGCCGCCAAACAATACCGCGAACAAGATCAACATTGCCATCAGCTTGCCGCTAAGACCACGACTCATCATCATTCACTCTCCGTCTGCATTAATTAATCAAACGTTCGTTAGATTATAGGAGGGTCAGCGCCACGACAAGGGGTAATTAAATTACGATTTGATTACAGAATTGAGCTGTCTCCAGCAAAGACTTTAACAGCAGCGTTCCGTCTGCGTTGGCGCCAGGACAAATTCGCCCTCCGCCACCGGTATCGCGTCAATGGCGAGCAGCGTCGGCTGCGCTGGGCTGCAGCAAATGCCTTCAGCCGCGTAATCGGTGACGCAGACGCCCGTCTCCGGCAGCATCAACTGGACAGCGCGCGCCGCTTCCCAATCGCCGCAGAGCGCCGCGACCACCGAGCGCACCTGCTCATAGCCGGTCGCGGCCAGAAAGGTCGGCGCTCGTCCATAGCTTTTCATGCCGACGATGTAGAAGTCTTTCTCCGGCTGCCGCAGTTCCGCTTCGCCATGGGGCCGCACCGTGCCGCAGCTATGCAAGTTGGGGTCGATCAGCGGCGCCAAGCTGCGCGTCGCTTCCACCGCCGGATCCAGATCCAGCCGCAATTCGCGCAGCATCTCCAGCTCGGGCCGCGCGCCCGTGCAAACGATGATCTCGTCGGCAATATAACTTTGTATCTCGCCATCCACTTCGCCGCGAACGCGTAGCCCGGCGCCCGCCAGCGCCACTTCTTGGATTGCAAAAGGCGCCAATATCCGCAGCGCGCCGGCATCAACCGCCGCTTTGATCCGCAAGCCCAACTGACCACGCGCGGGCAAGGCGTCATCTTCGCCGCCGCCATACACTTTTCGCAGGTTGTCGCCGCGCATAACCCAGGTAATTTCAGTCTGCGGCTGCGCCTCTCCGAGCGTGATCAGGTCAAGCAGGATGTTGATCGCCGAGTGCCCGCTGCCGACGACCATGACGCGCCGGTCCTCATAGCGCTGGCGCTCGCTGCCCAGCGCATCAGGAATGCCATAAACCAGCCGCTCGCGCAAAGCTGCTTCGCCGATCGCCGGAATGCCATTGGCGCCAAGCGGGTTGGGCTTGCCCCAAGTGCCCGAGGCGTCGATGACGGCGCGCGCCTCAATCAAGTCTTCGCGCCCCTCAGCGCTAACAGTGCGGAGTTGAAAGGGCGCGTTCTCGCGGCCGGCATCTTTCACCTTGTCGCAGTTGCGCCGGCTGATATTAACGACGCGCGTACTGGCGCGAATGGCAGCGCGCATCAGCGGCAGCGCCGCCAGCGGCTGCAAATAGCGCTCGACCCATTCGCCGCCGGTCGGCAATTCCTCAGCGGGGGGCATCCGCCAGCCCGCGCGCTCCAGCAGCCTTACGCTCGCCGTGTCCACATTAAATTCCCAGGGCGAAAACATCTGCACCTGCCCCCAAGCCAGCACATTCGCGCCCGCGCGCTCGCCTGCTTCAAAGACGACCGGGCGCTCGCCGCGCTCAATCAGATGCGCCGCCGCTGCCAAGCCGACCGGTCCGCCGCCGATTATCGCCACTGGCAAAGCGGTCATAACGTTATTCTCCTTGTCGTGCCGATTTCGCTCGCTCAATTGGCTTTTAGATGAGCTTGCCCGCCCTGCGTCTTACTTGCGCCGCCCAATCTCGCAAGCCGACCGCCGGAAATCCCTCGGGGTACTCAATCTGCTCGGTGTACTCGGTGGCAGTTTTTTAATAGCCCAGCTTCAGCGCCACTTCTTCCAGGCTTTCTGTGGGTCCTATCAGCGTCACTTCGTCCTCAAGATGCAGATTGGTGTAGCCATGCGGCACAATCGAATGCCCGCGCCGCACAATCGCCATCACCAGCACATCATCGGGCAAGATCAACTCGCGCAGATGCAAGCCGTCCACATTGGGGTCGGCAATCGTCACTTGCACCACATCGTGATCGGGGTCGTCTTCAAAGACCATCGCCGCCAATTGAGGCGCGCGCACAAAATTATCCAGCAGATGCACCATCGCGTTCGCCGGATCCAATACATGCACGCCCAAATCGCGGAATTGCTCGACGAGATTGAAGGTATTCAAGCGCGCGATCTGTCGCGTTATGCCGAAGTCTTCATAAAAGATTTGACAGAGCTTTAAGCTGTCGGCGTCATCGGGCAAGAGCGTGACCGCCACTTCGGTCTTGGGCTCGATGAGCGCGCCCACCTTCTCCGCCGATATTTCGGGCAGCCAATGCTCATGCCGCAGCCCGTCAGAAGCCGTCAGCTGCGATACGTGTGATTGGTCGATATCAAGCAGCTTGACGCGCCAGCCATGTTCGAGCAGACGCTCCGCCAACTGCCGCGACTGATTCTCAATGCCGACGATGACCACATCGAGGATTTCGTCATCGGCGATATCCTTGGGCAGGTGCGATTCGCCCACCATGCGAATAGCGAATTTGAAGAAGGGCGGCCCCGCCAATTGGCTCAAGACGATCGCGGCGACCATCAAGGTGGCGAACTCGTTGCCCAACTGCGGGAATTCAATCGCGACTTCTTTTGCCAACCCAAGGCCGACGCCAGCCTGCGTGATGTAAGCCATCCAGGTCAGACGGTTGAATCGTGGCGGATCGCCCGCCAGCGTCCCGCCGATATAACCGCCTATGAACAGCGCTGCAAGCCGCACGGCGAATATCACCAGCGTGATTGGCAGCAGCGCCCCCAATACGCTTAAGTCCAGCGCCTGACCGATCAGCGTGAAAAAGATGACAAAAATCGGCGTCTCCACCCGATGCAGCAGATGTCGCAGCTCCGAGCGATAAGGGCTGCGATTGGTGATCCAAAAGCTGGCGACCATGCAGATCAGCAGCGGCTCAAACAGCAGCTCGAAGGGGAGATTGTCATGGCTGAACTGCCGAATCTCGCCCGCCAGCGCGAAGACCAGGTAACCAATCAGCAGCAACAGCGGGATCTTCAGCCAGTCTTCCCAGTGATTGCGCAAGAGCAGCGCCATCAACTGCGCGATCAGGATGCCGAAGCCGATTGACGCCAGAATCTCAAAAGCCACCAAAATGATGAATCCGGCGTCAAAGCTGCGTCCGGTCAGAAGCGTCGCCGCCACCGATGTGCTAAAGGCGAAAAGCACAACGATCAGCACGTCTTTCACCAGGGTCACGCCGAGCACGCCCTTGACAAATGGACCGCGCGCCCGCATCTCATTGATGATGGCGATGGCTGACGACGGCGAACGCGCCGCCAGGATCGTGCCCGCCATCAAGGACACCGCCGCTTTGCCCGCGGTGGTCAAGCCTTGCATGAATGGGATGTAGTCAGCCAGCAAGAAGATTGTTGCGCCGCAGAAGATGTAAATCGCGGCGATCTGCGTCAGCGTGTTCCAGCCGATGCTGCGATAGCGCCCGCGCAATTCATCCAGCGCCATTTCGCTGCCGGCGGCAAAGGCGATGAATGCCAGCGACACCTCGTCCAGAAAGCGCAGAATCTCGACATTCGGCCGCGCCATTAATTGCAGAACAAAAGGACCCGCCAGCAGACCCGCCAGCAGATAGCCGCTTATCAAGGGCAGATGAAAACGCGTCGCGAATCGCCCAATCTGATAAGCGGCTAATGCTGTGAAGGCGAAACTGCCAAGGGAAAAGGCCAGCAGACCGTAATCCAAAGTTCGATTCCTGAGCTAGTGGGTTGAGAAAATATCTTGCCAGAATGCGCCGCTATTCTAGCAACTTAACTCTGACTGTACAGCCTGTACAATAGTTGGGCTGAGCCAGAAACTAATTGACTGAGGGAGCGGCTTTGAGTTGATTTTCCAAATCGGCAGCCAGCCGCCCCATGATCTGAACAGTCTGCCGCAGATCGGATGCGGTGGTGCGCGGATTGTTCGTGCACAGGCGCATGACGGTTTTCCCC
Source organism: Anaerolineae bacterium (assembly GCA_022820125.1). Classification (GTDB taxonomy): domain Bacteria; phylum Chloroflexota; class Anaerolineae; order Aggregatilineales; family Phototrophicaceae; genus UBA6055. The sequence goes on from JAJEGA010000058.1 coordinate 4,559, forward strand.
AGCAGCTTGGTCGTCGAGGCGAAGGCGAAACTATTGGCAGCCAAGGCTCCGCTCAACTCATCCGTCACCTGGTCCGCCAGCGCCTCATCGCCATCCGCCGGCTTGTAGCGGAATGTCACAATCGCCAGTTGCGCCGGCGTGACGACCTCCCAAGTTCCCGATTCGCGCAAGAGCGATTCCGCTAATTCCGCCAGTTCAATGCCGCGTTCGACTGCTTGGCGTATGGCGCCAAGACCAAATACCTTCAGGCTCATCCACAGTTTCAAGGCGCGGAAATACCGCGTAAGCTGGATGCCTTGATACATGAAGTTCATCTCTTCGCCCGCCTCTTCTTTGCTGTGCGCTTCGGCGTCGGTCAGGAAATGCGCTGTCTCCTTGAATGTCGCGCTCAACCAGTGACGGTCCCGCACCAGCAGCGCGCTGCATTCGACTGGTTGGAACATCCATTTATGCGCGTCCCAAGTCAGCGAATGGGCGCGTTCGATGCCAGCTAGCAGCTGCCTGCGATGTTCGATTAAGCAGGCGGTCGCGCCATAAGCGCCATCGACATGCAGCCATAAGCCCTCCCGCTCGCACAGATCCGCCAGGTCGTTCAGCGGGTCGACCGCGCCCGTATTGGTCGTGCCCGCTGTCGCGGCGACGCAGAAGGGGCGCTTGCCGGCCGCTCTGTCTTCCTCGATTGCCCGTTTGAGATCCGCCACCGGCAGCCGAAAATCGGCGTCCGCCTGGATTTCGCGCAGTTGTTCCGGCGCGAAACCGAGGATGCGCAAGCCGCGCGAGACGACAAAGTGCGCCTGGTCCGAGCAGTACACAACCGCATCGCTAATGTTGTTGTTCAGTTGAATCTGCCGCGCCACAGCCATACCCATCAGATTCGCCACGGAGCCCCCGCTGACGAACAAGCCGCCCGATTCTGCCGGCATGCCGCAGAGCGAGCGCAGCCAACCGATGACCAGCCGTTCGACGATCGCCGCGCCCGTCCCCAGCGGATACAAGGAGTTGAAGATGTTGTAGCCGGAAGCCAGCGTATCAGCCATGGCGCCGACGAAGTTGCTGGGGGAGGGGATATAAGCGAAAAAGCGCGGATGATCCAGGTGGTCGATGGTCGTCAGCACTTGGCGCTCGAATTGTTCCAGAACATCTTCCCAAGGCGTGCCCTTCTCCGGCAGCGGCTCTTCCAGGATTTCATCGAACGTCACCGGATCCAGCGCTCGCGTCGCCGGAAATTGGGCTTGGGCCCCCGTGTAATCCACCAGCATGTCGATGATGCGATAGCCCATCTCACGCATCTCATCAGCGCTGAGCTTTATTTGATCTCGGGGGCTTGTATTGCGCATGTCAGATCCTTTCAATCAGCGTATCGCGTTCACGACTATGCGGCGGCAAAGTGTCCATAGTTTAGCGACTTTATGGCTAAATCAACATGCAAGCGCCCTAATCCGCAGGGCAATCGCATCAAATTTTTCTTAACCACAGAGAACACAGAGGGCACAGAGTTTAGGTTCTTTTGACGAGTTTTCCCCTAAATCCACTGCTTGAATTTGGCAGGCTTGTCGCTACCGCCTCGATAAACATCCTCTCCGCCCAAAAATTATG
>JAJEGA010000013.1 GCA_022820125.1 Anaerolineae bacterium
TCATCGAGGTGGTCTACAACCAGCTGCGTCCGCACAGCGCGCTAGGCTACCGGACACCGGCAGAAACCGAGGCGCAGTGGCAACAGCGCAACTCCCTCAAAGTTTCTGAGATTTTGTGTCCAATAAATTAGGACCACTACAAGCCGATGGCTCGCCCATACAGGTTGGTAAAATGGGGCGGCGCAAAGGCGAGCTGAAGTGAGCATCGGGCTGCGGCGGCGCGGCATACGCTATGTCTCGACTTATAGCTTCTGGGTCTTCATGACGGCGCTGACGCTGATACCGATTTGGTGGATGCTCGTCGTGTCCATGCGCAGCCGCGTCGAGCTCTTCAGCCGGCCGAACCTGGCGATCAGCCGTCTCTTCCTCGAGAATTACAGCAACGTCCTGACTGACAGCGCATTCCAGCGCTACATGACAAACTCGGTCATCGTCTCGACCTGCAACGCCCTGCTGGTGATGGCGCTGGCGCTGCTGGCGACTTACGCGCTTTCACGTTATAAGCTGGTCGGGCGAGACAATATCTTCTTCTGGCTGATCACCAATCGCATGGCGCCGCCGGCTGCCTTCTTGCTGCCGCTCTTCATCATGTTCACGCGCAGTTTTCGCTTTGGCGACTGGACGCTATTCGATACGCAGATCGGCTTGATTTTGGTTTACTGCGTCTTCAATCTGCCCTTCGCCATCTGGCTTCTGAAGGGTGTGGTGGATGGCATACCGATCGAACTGGATGATGCGGCGATGATCGATGGCGCCGGATTGGGCGGTGTGCTGCGGCATGTGGTCATCCCGTTGACGGGACCCGGGCTGGCGGTGACGGGCATCTTAAGTTGGGTCTTCGCCTGGAACGAATACCTGTTCGCCGCAAACTTGACGAGTGTGGAAGCGCGCACGATTACGACCGGTCTGGCGGAATTTGTGACCGTGACCGGCACGAACTGGGGCGAGTTGGCGGCGATGTCCATGATTACCTTGATTCCCTCAGCGATCATCGTCATCGTCGCCCAGCGCTATATCGTCATGGGCTTGACCTTCGGCGCGGTGAAGGAGTAGTCAGTTTGTCAGATCAACGCGACAATGTAGGGGCGACTCCTGAGTCGCCCGCTGCGGACAAGCCCAAGATTGAGCGCGAGCAAGCCGGCTTTCTGCCCATTCATACGAATGCCTTCGACCGCGTCTTCATCGGCGTCGTGATCTTGATCGGGATTCATCTCTTGTGGCTGCGCTTCATGGAGCCGGCGCTGCCGATTGAAGTGGCGACCGTGCTTTCGCTCGTGATCGGGTATTTTGTTGTGCGGCGCGGCTGAACGCCACAGGCAGCGCAGACGCATCTCTTAGTTGGTCAAATCTCGTCCGCTTGTTCAAATTCCTCTAGCCTTGTCTTGGCCAAGCGCTCAAGCCGGCGCGCCTGCGCCCAGAGGGGTCGCCGAATTCCCGGTTTCACGCTGCGCTCGCTGATAACACGCGCCAGACTGGCGATTGTTCGCGCTCGTCGCGCGAGACGAATGTCTGGATGTTCGCGCTTCCTTCGTAGTTCTTCAGGCAAAACGGACACACGAATCGATTTTGGCAGGTCAGTTTCATCGGTACGCTTGATCTCTTTTTCATTAAGAACAACCCCGAACTGCGACTCTCGTAATGCCTTCAGATAGACAGTATATTCCGCGCGATCAAGTGTTGCTTTTACTTCTGCTCTTCCAGCGGACTCCAAAGCCCAAAATGGCCACATTTCAATTTCGGCCACCTCGAAAGGATCAAGTACGCTCATTGCAACAGCGTCGGTTCGCTGATTGGTCAAGTGCCGACGGATGCGACCTCGAAGCTTTTCTACGGTTCGGCCAACATATATCGGCTCGCCGTCATAGTCATAAAACAGGTAGACGCTGTATTCGCAGTCTCCGACACGACGCCCGTCTCCATAATCTGTATCCAGCGCTTTCTTAACGCCGTCATACAGCGCTCTAACGTCTTCTGGTGGTTTCCTAGGTGTATAGTCCCATATTGAGATGGTGTGGTTTTTGATGAAATCGTTCCGGTGTTTCTCGCCAGCGATCACAGATGAATTCATAGGGACTTCGCCCTTCAGGGTCTTCAGTCTTTTGCCAAAATTGTATGCCTGCAAGAACATCTCCAGGTGCTGACGCAACTCTTCATCGCTCTGATAAAAGTAACGATAGACCGTATTTTCTTTGATGCTTCGGTTGATGCGCTCGACTTGTCCGTTGGTCCAAGGATGATACGGTTTGGTCAAGCGATGTTCAATCCCGTGCGCTTCACAGATTTTATCGAACTTCAGCTTGCTTCTGCGCCGCGCCCGCGCCTGATGGGTAAACTGTGCGCCATTGTCGGTCAAGATGGTGTGCATCTTGTAGGGCAGGGCTTTAATCAGCCTGCGCATTCCTCCGGCGGCTGATCGAGACGGCGCCTTACCGCATCCATACTATTTTGACGAATAATGGCAGCCAATTTGCCAAACAGAAGACGACCAAGGGGAAACATAAGCTGGAATTTGATAAGATCTGCGGAAAGCATGGGATAGACTACCGGCTGACGAAGCCCTATCACCCGTGGACGAATGGGCAAGTTGAACGGATGCATCAAACCCTGAAAGAGCAGACGGTGTATCGCTACTACTATCAGACTCACGCACAGTTGCGCCAACACCTTGAAGCCTTCATACAGGCCTACAATTTTGGCAAACGGCTCAAGACATTGAAGGGGCGAAGTCCCTACGAGTTTATCTGCGACCGCTGGCGGGAGAACCAGGAAAACTTTCACAATCATCCGCACCATCTCACTACAGGACTATACAATTAGCAACATATGCATCCGGCCGGGTCTCGACGAATATGCCAAAGACGGCCCGGGGCTGCGAGAATGTGAACTTGTATCTCTTCTGGAGACGATGGGTCCAGCCCGGGTTCGGTCGTCACGTCGGCTGGGCAATCGCATCAAAATGAAGTCGCATGGGATGACGAATAATCAAGCTGAAATTCAACCACCGAGTACACCGAGTTAAGTTGAGGACACAGAGATATTGGTATTTTCGATCTTTTCTCAACATCTGACGCCGTCAGAAGGCCTAATCTGTCGCTGCCATCTAACTGTCTATACAGATTTTCTCTGTGTTCTCTTTTCTCTCGGTGTACTCGGTGGTAAAAAATAATTTTATGCGATTGCCCCCTGCCCACCCCGCCGAGAGCGGTTTTATATGCCCGCATGCTGCGCTATAATCAGGCTGAGTTGAACCGTTAGGAGGAAACGTCTCATGCGCAAACTTTCCCTTTTATGTGTGATTTTCGTTTTGCTGGTAGGCCTCTCGGTCGCCAGCGCCGATGGCCACCTGACGCCGGTCAAGCTGCAATTGCAGTGGGTGGCGCAGTCACAGTTCGCCGGTTATTTCGCCGCCGTCGACCTCGGCTTCTATGAAGAAGAGGGGCTGGACGTCACCATTCTCGAAGGCGCAGTGGAGATTGTGCCGCAGCAGGTCGTCGCTTCCGGCGGCGCGGAATTCGGACTGGCTTGGGTGCCCAAGGTGCTGGAATCCAACGAGCAGGGCGTCAACCTGGTCAATATCGCCCAGGTCTTCCAACGCAGCGGCACGCTCGAGGTCTCCTTCGTTGATACCGGCATCGAATCGGTGGACGACTTCGCCGGCATGCGCATCGGCACCTGGGGCTTCGGCAACGAGCACGAGCTCTTCGCCGCCATGCGCGCTGTCGATATCGACCCGGAAAACGCCGATGACGTTACCGTCATCCAGCAGCCTTTCGATATGTCCCTGCTGCTCAATGGCGAGTTGGACGCGGCCCAAGCCATGACCTACAACGAATACGCCCAGGTCCTGGAAGCGGTCAATCCCGACACCGGCGAGCTTTACCAGCCCGAAGACCTGAACGTCATCGACTTCAATGATGTCGGCACCGCCATGCTGCAAGACCACGTCTTCGTCAACGCCGATTGGCTGGCGGAAGAGGGCAATGAAGATATCGCCGTCGCCTTCTTGAAAGCCAGCTTCCGCGGCTGGATTCACTGCCGCGACAATCCCGACGAATGCGTCGAGATCGTGCTGGACAATGGCTCGACCCTCGGCGAGAGCCACCAGACCTGGCAGCTCAACGAGATCAGCAAGCTGATCTGGCCCTCGCCCGCAGGCATCGGCATCATGGACGAGGACCTCTGGGCGCAGACGGTAGCGGTTTCGATTGAAGGCTTGGTTCTGAGCGAAGAGCCGGGCATGGACGCCTACCGCAGCGACCTGGCGCAGGCGGCGCTGGATTCGCTGGCGATGGACGATGTCGATGTGGTCGGCGATATGTGGGAGCCGGTCGAGGTGGAGTTGCGGCCCGGCGGCGAATAGGCTCAACATCCAAATTTGTCGGAAACTGCAAAATCGGCGAATCCGGCAAAATCGTTGAAATCTGTAGGGGCGACTCTGTGAGTCGCCCACTTTTCTGAAGGGGAAACGACGGGCGATATGATATATCGCCCCTACAAATCCCTAGAATTATGTAGCAATTGACATTATATGAACGCTGAGGGCAACATGTTGAACAGCAGCGCCGGCGGACGGACAATATCTTTGTCTCTGGAAACCATTGTCATGGTATTGACTGCCATCGTGCTGATGCTGACGATCGTATGGACGAGCCGAGACCTTGAATACCGTCTTGATCAGCGCATTGAATCCGTCAGGCTTGAACTGAAGGCCGATATACAGCGCCTTGAAGACCGCTTGCTGCCCGTCGTCTTTCCACCGAACGAGGACTGAAGCTCGCCAAGCTCATGAGCGAGCCATTCGCTAGAATCGTTTGCGGTCTTGTTGCGGCCCGGCGGCGAGTAGGCAACGATTCCGCGTGTAATTTGAAATCTCTAGGGGCGGCCTATCAGGTCGCCCGCTTTTTCTGAGAAAGCGGTCAACATGCGTCGTATCCCGCTGTTCTTGATGTGCCTGCTGCTTTATTCGCAGCATCCATTTGCTCAAGAGGGCGCGCTCATCCCAGTGCGCCTTCAATTGAACTGGGTGACTCAAGCGGAGTTTGCCGGCTATTATGCCGCTTATGATTTGGGCTTCTATGAAGAAGAGAACCTAGACGTCGCTATTCTCGATGGCTCTGTGGAAATCGTGCCGCAGCAGATGGTGCTTGCTGGCGCGGCCGAATTTGCCGTTGGATGGGTGCCGAAAGTGCTGGAATCCAACGAGCGGGGCGCAAATCTGGTCAATATTGCCCAGATTTCTCAGCGCAGCGCGACGCGACAAATATCATTCGTCGATACTGGTATCGAATCAGTCGAGGACTTTGCCGGCATGCGCATCGGCGCCTGGGGCTTCGGCAACGAACACGAGCTCTTCGCCGCCATGCGCGCCGTCGGCATCAATCCGGATAATCCCGGTCATGTCACCATCATCCAGCAGCCATACGATATGTCGCTGTTGCTCAATGGCGAGTTGGACGCGGCGCAAGCCATGACCTACAACGAATACGCGCAGGTGCTGGAAACGGTCAATCCCGATACCGGCGAGCTCTATCAGCCGGAAGACCTGAACGTCATCGACTTCAATGATGTCGGCACCGCCATGCTGCAGGATCACGTCTTCGTCAATGCCGATTGGCTGGCGGAAGAGGGCAACGAAGAACTTGCGGTCGCCTTCCTCAAAGCGAGCTTCCGCGGCTGGATCCACTGCCGCGACAATCCAGATGACTGTGTTGAACTGGTGTTGCAGCGCGGCTCTACCTTAGGTGAAAGCCACCAGCGCTGGCAGCTCAACGAAATCAGCAAGCTGATCTGGCCCTCGCCCGCCGGCATCGGCATCATGGACGAGGACCTCTGGGCGCAGACGGTCGCCGTTTCGATTGAAGGTCTGGTCATCAGCGAAGAGCCGGGCATGGACGCCTACCGCAGCGACCTGGCGCAGGCGGCGCTGGATGCGCTGGCGCTGGACGGACACGATGTCACCGGCGAGGCTTGGCAGCCGCTCGAAGTCGAGCTGCGCCCCGGCGGCGAATAAACGCTAACCATTACTCACTGCAAGACGCTCAAATCAACGCCCCTCCTCGTCCGACAGTGTAGGCGGGCGGGGAGGGGGCTTATGCGCTATTTGCCCAGCTTCTCCAGCGCGTCGATTACCGGCTTCCAGCGCTTGGCGGTGTACTTGTCAGCCATGTCTTCCGCTTCCGACAAGGTCATCGGGCGGTCATGGCTGCCATGACCCAGCGCCGCCAAAGCCCGTGTCCAGCGCTCCACATGGGCATCGCCATGCTGTGTCTCGGCTTGGTAGCCCTTCAGCGTATTAATCAGGCTCTGCGGCACGGTGTATTTTTCTTCTTCCGGTTCCGGTTCTGGCTCCGGCGGTGGCGGGACGGGCGTATTGGTCGGTGGCGGCGGCGGGATGGGCGTGTTCGTCGGTGGTGGTGGCGGGATGGGCGTGTTCGTCGGTGGCGGCGGCGGCACGGGCGTATTGGTTGGTGGCGGCGGCGGAACGGGCGTGTTGGTCGGTGGCGGCGGCGGGATGGGCGTGTTGGTCGGTGGCGGCGGCGGGATGGGCGTGTTGGTCGGTGGCGGCGGGACAGGCGTGTTGGTCGGTGGTGGTGGCGGCTGCAAAACTGTCAGCGCGTCGACCACAGGCTGCCAGCGGCCGCGGCTGTAGGTATCCGCCATGTCCTTCGCCTCTTGCAAGGTCATTGGATTGGCGTGGGAGCCCCAGCCCAATGCCGCCAGCGCCCGCGTCCAGCGCAGGACATGGGCATCGCCATGCTGCGTCTCGTCTTGATAGCCAATCAGCGTACTTATCAAGCTGGCGTAGGGTCCGCTGGGCTGAGGCTCATCATCCTCGGCTTGCTGCTGACTGTATTGCAATTGCTGCGGTGATTGGTCCTGTACGCTGTCTTGTGACGACTGTTGTGGAACTGGCGTGCTCGTCGGCGGGATGGGCGTATTCGTCGGCAGCGAGTCAGCCATGCCAAAATGCGCCGTGCCAGTGCGCTTTTTGCCATATGGCAGGTAAACCGTTAGATAGGCGGTGTAATCGGCGCCGGGTGTCAGCCCATTGACGCGCTGGCTGGTTTCGCTCCTGCCCAGGTTGAAGGTATAGCCGCCGACTTGCAGCACGTAGCGGCTCGCGCGGTTAACGGCTGACCAGGACAGCGTGACATCGGTATCGTGGTTGCCATGATAATCGACCTCGATGTAGATGGGCGGGATGGCGGTGGGGCTGGGACTTGCCGTTGGCGCCACCTGCTGCCCCAGCTGCTGAGACGACGCGATTCGCGGTTTTGTGCTCATGAACATTGTACTTTTGGCGATGAGCCGGGACTGCTTGCTGGAGAAGGACTCGCCATTAGATACGCCAGTAACCGTGTAGTATTGGTGGGCTTCAATCGTGACTTTGAACGAGTGGTTGGCGCGCAAGCAGGTGTAATAGACCGTGTACTCGTCTTTGTATATGTCTCTCCAATCACCACCTTTGATTACTCGCGGCCCGGGTGTCCATTTGAGCAGTTCACCCAAACTCGTGAGGTGACCTGGAAACCCTTGGTCCATAGCTACCCCACATTTCAATTGCCCCGGAACCTTGTAATAACTCGCGCCCGGCACCGGGACAATGCGGAACTCCAGCGACGAGTCACTGTGATTTTCGTGGCTGATGTTTACTTCCGGGCAATTTTGGTATGTTGTCGCGCCGCCGAGCTTATGGCAGATTCTTTCAGCTGCGGTGGTAATCGTGAAGCTCTGGCTGCTCATGACTCTGGTACCGGCTATAGAATCCACCTTTACAGCGTAGGTTGTGCCGGGTTTGATCAGTGAATTAGCGGGATCGAAATTGCTGTCCCACAGATTGCCCACCCGCAGGCTGAAGGGCGTGGTATTTTTGGTGACTTGATAGGACTTCCTGGCGAGCCTCACCCCGCCCTGGTGGATGATAACATCGATAGTATCGGTGACGCCGGGCATAGCGGCGATATCGAGGATAAAGAAGAAATCCCCGACCGTGCCAAGGCTGGCGCTTAGGTTGCGTTTGAATTGGGGCATGGTGTTGCCAACGCTGCCTGTGCAGGCGCCAGTCCTTTGATCAGTCCAAGTTCCGCTGGGCAGCACGAGAACATCGCGGGGGGTATTGCCGCTCAGCCCCAGGCAGCCCTTGGTTATCAGCGTACCGCCGCTCAATACTTTAATCGCGCCAGGACCGCCGGTATTATTTCGCAGCACAACATTGTTCAATGTAGCGGTACGCCCTGAGCGGATTTCGATGGCGGTGGCATTTTGCTCCTGACCGACAACAGATCTATGATTGTCTTCTAACAGCGAGTTGCTCAGGTTGACGTTTGCTACATTGAGCATCAATTCAGAGCCCTTAAAGGTAACGTGATTCGCATTTAAGGTTCCGGAGCCGTCAATGACAGATCCGATGGCCGATCGCCCGGTAGCGTCGACAGTTACCCTGTTCAAGTTCACGATTCCTTGTCCTAGATTTATGGGAAGGCCAATATTGGCGGGATATATGGGATAGCCGTTGCCATTTATCGTGACAGTCATAGCGTCTACGTGATCGTGTTTTCTAATATGTAACTCGCCTGTCAATTCGCAGTTGCTGCTGAGATTGTAGGTGGCAGATACGTGAATAAGCCCTTGAAGCGGCATGCCGCAGGCGGAAACGGGTGGATTGACTTGGGCGGAAACGGGAAATACCGATATGTGCGCCAGCAGGCAGAGCGTGAAAAACAAAACTATTTGCAAAGCGACTCGCCTCCGCAATGGAAGCCTGCGCGAAGTAAGACTGAACATCATATTTTCTCCTAATATAGTATCTGTTTGGCGACGCCTTTCGTAATTTGCTGTTGGATAGATAAGTGGTGAAAATGCGGGCTGGGCGGCTGATACCCCTGGTCTCAATGAAACTAAACTGTAAGGACGACTCGGTGAATCGCCCGCCTTTTGCGGTAGCGGATCCGGGCGATCCGCCGACTCGCGGACAGACCCCCGCCTGTCGTCCAGCCTGGGAGCGAGGAATGACGCCGGGCTAACTCCCGTGCATCGCCCGCTTCCGCGCCAGCATCCGCTCGCGCGCTTCCGGGCTGCCATCGTGGCTGGTGCCAAACCAGTAATCAAAGGGCATGCCCATCTCGCCGTAATTGCATTCAAAGTAGCGATGATGCAGCGAGTGGTAATAAGAGGCGCCTGACTTGACCTTCACACCGTCTTTGATCACGAAGTCTTCAAAGCCGCCATGCCCCAAAATTGCGGCAAAGGTGGCGTGCTGCCCATTCATCATCATGTGGATGGGATGCGAAGCCACCACCCAGTGAATCAGCATGCAGGTGTAATAGAGCAGGTGCTCGATCGGATGCATCGATAAACCCGACCAGGGTCCGATGTCGATGTTTCGATGATGCACGTGATGCGCGATCTTGTAGAAGAATTTCACATGCAGCAGGCGGTGCGCCCAGTAGAAGTGGAAGTCCCGCCAGAGCGGCACGAGCACGAGAATCAAGATGAACCAGACCGGCTGCGCGCGCGGGTCGACGAAGGGGATGATGCCGTTGGCGTATGCCCAGAGCATGACTGCTTCAAAGCCGGTCCAAATCGTTCCAGCGCTGACGACGCTCCAGAAGACGTTGTCACGCACCTGGTCGTTCCAAAGGAACTTTTTGCTCTTGCCCATCCAGCTCGGGGACCACTTGTATTGATAGCCTTGCGCCTTATTCGTCCAAAGGCGGACGTGCAAAACGGTCGCCAAAGCGATCAACATCACCTGATTGCGGATGAAAACCTCCAGAATCCAGCCGGCGCTGAATTCCTTCATGCGCGCCAGCTCCGGCGTCAGGAACATCCAGGTCACTGTCGCCACGATCATATACATCAGATTGACGGGCCAGATATAGTCCTTGACCCACTTGGCTATTTCCCGCGGATTCGGCGGCCAAACGAACACCGGATTGGGGCCGATTTCTTTGTCCGGCTTCCAATAACCGCGCTCGTCCCGCGGCATGCCGTCGGCTAGTCCGTCCCTTTCTGCGCTTATTTCTGCCATCGTATATCAACCTCAATAATATTTGTCCGATTCAAGCATATCGCAGGCCCGCGCCCGGTGCAAATTTGCCCGGCAAGAACGCTGGATTGTTTACTCGCCGGCGGTATTCAAAACAATACCCTGCATAAAGTGCTTTTGAAGGGCAAAGAACAGGATGAGCGTGGGAATTGATGCTGTCAGCGCGCCGGCCATTTGTTGGGGGATGGTGCCTTTGCCGTAGGCGCCGGAAAGCATCGCCAACGATGTCATGACAGGGCGCACATCGTCTGACTTCGCCAGAACCTGCCCAAAGAGAAAATCATTCCATATCCAACTGAATTGCGTCACAAACAGAAAAAGAGCGGGCGCTTTCGCCATCGGCAGCACAATGCGCAGATAGGTTTGAAAAGAGGATGCCCCATCTAATGAGGCTGCTTCGATCACTTCCCCTTGCATGCCGATGAAGTAATTGCGGAAGACAAAAATACAGAAGGGCACGGCAATGGCGGAGTAGAACAGCAGCATTCCAAACCGGGTATCGTAAAGACCGACCGACTGGTATAGCCCGAACAAGGGCATTAGATACATCTGAAAGGGGAAGATAGTGCCGCTGTAGATGATCAGAAACCAGAAGAAAGGGAAGCGGATTTTCAGCATGGCAATCGAATATGCCGCCGATGACGCGGCGATGACGGCGGCCACAGAACCGACGAATGCGTATATGAGGCTGCTAAGGAGCCCGTTGCCGATGCCAGCTAATTCGGAAGCGGACGCAATGTTGTCGAGGATCATTGCGGCATTCGCTGGCAGCGCCAGGATTCCGCTTTGCGCTTGCTCCCTGGGGGTCTTCATACTGCTCAGCGCCACGATCGCCAGCGGAGTAACCCAGGCCGTTGTGAACAAGCATAGCAGCGCCAGCACGAGGTAGCGGTCGAGTGCGCGTTGCCTTATAGATCGTCTCTCTACCATAAGGCGCTTCGTTTCAAGGTCGCTCGCAAATAAAAGATCGAAAATGCTATAACAATCGTGGACAGTATCACCGCCACCGCCCCGGCATAACCCATTCGCCACATGATAAAAGCTTGGCGGTACATCGTTACCGCCAGCGTCTCTGATGAACGCCCCGGTCCGCCTTGAGTCATCACCCAGACCAGGTCAAAAGTCATAAAGCTTCCGATGACCGACATGATGACAACGATCGCCGTGATTGGTCGGAGCAGGGGCAGTTTGATGCGCCAGAAGAGAATTCGTTCACCAGCGCCGTCTATCTTTGCCGCTTCGATGAGTTCTGGCGGTATGGTCTGCAAGCCAACGAGAAACAGCACCATGCTGGGTCCTAGCGCGCGCCATGAGGATGCGACGATCATCGCCAGCGTGTTTGTCGGCGCAAAAACCAGCCATGGTCGCGCCAAGGCCTCAAGACCGACCCAGCGCAGCGTTTCATTCAAGACGCCATTGTTGGTGTAGACATAGCTCCAGATAGCGGCGACCACGGTTGTAGACAATATCGCCGGCAGATAGATGAGCGTTTTCAAGACCCGCTGCCCGGGGATTCGTTCCAAAATAACCGCCAGCAGCAAGCCGCCCGCGACCGGCAGCAGCAAGCTCCCGCCAGTCCAGATCAAAGTGTTCGAGAACGACCTGGTGAAAGTTGGATCACGGATCGCGTCAATATAGTTTTTTAAGCCCGCAAAGCGGGGCGGGGTAATCAAATCCCAATCGGTAAAGCTGATGGCAAAGGTATGGGCGACCGAATAAAGCAGCAGCCCGCCGACGAGCAGAAGCGCTGGCAACAGATAAAGATAAGGCTCAATCTTGCGCAGCAGCGCCAGCGCGCGTGTGGGCGCTTCAAGCGGCGCCCTGCCCAGCGCTGTGATCGGGCCCTCTTTACGAAGCGGCTCAGTGCTCACTTGGTTTGTATCGGGCAACAGGCCCGCCTGCAATCAAGATGCTTGGAGAGGCGCTTGATACGCCTCTCATATACCAGAGCTTATTCGCCGCCGGCGCTTGCCCAATAGTCCTGAGCAATCTGCTCCGCGCCGTCCAGAACCGTCTGCAAGGAAGCCGGATCCAACACGAACTGACCGAGCAAATCAACCACCTGTTCGACGATTTGCGGCGGCGTCGCTTCCCAGTATCGCGTGTAGAGCTCGTATTCGCCATTGGCGACGGCATTCGCCAGATCAACCAGATGACCCGGGCGCGTCTCTTCGGGCGCCAGCAGACTCGGCGAGTTGATGTCGCTGGTTTCCGCCCAGATCGTTTGCCCTTCTACACTCATGAAGTAATCGGCAAACTCGAGCGCGACATCACGCTGTGGCGAATTCTCTGCAATCAGCAGCGGACGTCCCTCAATGATCAGGCTGCGATTCCCCGCTTCTGTGATTCCTGGCATGACGAACACGCCATAGTCCTCACCGGCGATGAAACCGGCGCGCTCGAGGGAAGCTGTATACCAGTCGCCAATCAGAAACATGCCAATACTGCCGTTCACAAATGGTTCCGCCCAGTTATCGGCGAAGTCGCCCGGCTGCGAGAAGTAGCCCGCATCCAGCAGATCGCGCCACTGCTCCATAATGGCGATTACCTGGGGATCGTTGTAAGCCGTCTCGCCCGACATCACACTCTGATAAAGGGCGGGATCAACGCGCACCATCATTTCTTCGAACCAGATGAAGCTGCACCAGCGACACCCGACCACGTCCAGACCAAAGGGGGTTACCCCATTGCTCTTTAGCGCTTCCGCAACCGCCATCAGTTCGTCCCATGTGGTCGGGACTTCGAGGCTGTGTTCAGCGAAGACATGCTTGTTGTAAAAGACGATCCAGTAGTTAATCATCTTCGGCAAGCCATAGGCGCGCCCATCAAAGCCAAACGAACCCATCATGCTGGCTGGGTATCCACCGTTGTCAATGTGGGTCTGCCAGATGTCGGTGACATCCGCAAGCAGCCCCGCATCCACCAGGTCTTTCATGCGATAGCCAAACCACCAGTCAAAGAGAGGAAAAGCGTCTTCGGTCGGCAGCGCGCCGCGCACCGCGGCCTGGTAAGAGTCCGTTGAGGTGAAAATTACCGTGTTGACGCCGATGCCTGTTGCGCCAAGCGATGCCTCGCCGACGGCATCCTGGCCCGCCTCGTGCCAAGCCGCGTCATTCGCCCAGTCGATCACGGCGGGATCATCCTGCGCCGCTATACTGCCTCCCAGCAGCAACGCTGCGATCAGCGCCAGCGCCGAGAGTTGTCTCAGAAATACGATGCAGTTTCTATTCATTTCACAATCTCCTTTGTTAGAATTCTTGTTTGGACAAACCTGGCTAATCAACTCATGGGCTATTCTCCTTAGATGTTTGATTCAATCTGATATTTGCGTTGACACTGGCAGCCGAGAGTACGCCGTCAGGGAGGGATTCAGGATGTGGGCGCTTTACCTCAACTGCCGTGCATCGCGCGCATCCGAGCCAGCATCTTCTCGCGCGCTTCCGGCGAGCCGTCGCAGTTCGTGCCAAAGAGATGATCCAGCGGAATCGTCGGTTCGCCGTAATTGCACTCGAAGAATCGATGATGCAGCGAATGCCAATAGTTGCCGTAAGAGATCTTCAAATCGTCCTTGACGACGATTTCTTCGAAGCCGCCATGCCCCATTATCGAACCGAAGGTCACCTGCTGCCCCTGGAAGATCATATTGATCGGATGCGCGCCGATGAGCCAATGGATCAACATGCTCGCGTACATCACGATGTGTTCAATCGGGTGCTGCGACAAACCCGACCAGGGACCGACTTCAATATTCCGGTGATGCACATGATGAACCGCTCGGTATAGAAACTTCACGTGCAGCAGGCGATGCCCCCAATAGAAGTAAAAGTTGTACCAAAGCGGCGATAGAAAGAGGATCACCATAAAGGCGATCGGCTGCTCGCGCGGGTCAAGATAAGGGATGAAGCCGTTGGCGTAGGCATAGTGCATCAGCGCTTCAAAGCCCGTCCAAACCATGCCGGCGCTGGCGATACTCCAGAACATATTGTCGCGCACCTGATCGTTCCAGAGGAATTTCTTGCTCTTGCCCATCCATTTCAGCGACAGCTTGTATTGATAGCCCTGCGTCTTCATTGTCCACATGCTGACGTGGAGCGCTGAGGCGTAAACAATCAGCATGATCTGGTTGCGCAAGAAAATTTCGAGCATCCAGCCGGCGCGGAATTCGCTCATGCGCGACATCTCCGGCGTCAGGTAGGCCCATGTCAAAACCGCCACAATCATGAATAGAACATTCCAGGGCCACAGGTACTCCTTCAGCCATAGTGCGGCTACCCGCGGCTTCGGCGGCCAGGTGAACCAGGGGTTGGGCAAGCCTACGTCGCCATCGGGCCGCCAATACCCGCGCTCGTCCCGCGGCATGCCATCGGCAAGACCGTCTCTTTCCGCGCTTATATTCGCCATTGTCCGCACCTGTTTCTATTCTGAAATTAATATTTACTGCTAGTTTACAGCAGCCCCGCTCCAATGTCAAATTGTCAGCTGCAATGCCTTGGCTGCTTTGACTCCAGGCGCGTCAGATGTTACACTAGCCTTGACCAAAAGTAGAATTGAGCAAAATAATGGCCAGAGTAAAATTGTTCGCGGTTTGCCTTGCGCTCTTGTTCGCGCTTGTGCCGCTGGTTTCGGCCCAAGTCCCCCCCCCGCAGATTTACAACTGAAGTGTGACAGCACAGGTCTGTTTTTCCAATGGCGCGCGGTCGATGGCGCGAAGCATTATCGCTACCGGCTCATCGACGAAGACGGCAAGCGCCTCCTCCAAGCCCGCACGACGAACACCAGCGTTAACTTAGGCGCTGGCGATGCGGGACAAAACTACACCGCCAGAGTCCGCGTTAAGCTGAAAAAAGGTATTTCCAAATGGACGAGCGCGCGGGCGAAATGCCCGGCGCCGCCTCCAGCTCCCACAGTCACATTAACCATCAATCAAATCTATAGGGACCGCGCGGATCTTGAATGGAGTTGGGAAAATCTACCCGCTTCTACACTGGATGTTACCATCCTTATGCGCCCCAAAGACACCGCTGGCAACTGCGCTTGGAATCATTCCAGGACAATCTGGCCGAAACCACCACCAATAGAAGGTAAAGACGCGGCCAAATACCACCCCTTGTGCTCCGATACCGAATATTATTGGGCATTCGTAACATACGACGCCTCAGGAATCCTAAAGTGGTTGAAAGAGGAGTATTTCCGCACCTTGCCCTAGCCACCGGCTAGACTGGCGCCACATGCAGGTCAATGCCGCTGTCGAGCAACTCTTGCTGTTGAGATTCGCTGATGCCATCATCAGTCACCAGCGCTTGGATATCCCGCGTCGCCAGGACTTGCGCCATGGCTGGAGAGCCGATTTTGCTGGAGTCGATGACGACGACTGTGGTCTCCGCCGAGCGAATCATCGCCTTCTTGACCGCTGTATCCAGCATCTGCGAATCAGCCAAGCCAGCCGGGATGGTGAAGCCGACGCCGGAGATGAATGCTTTGCGGGCGAAGAAGTCCTCAAAGAAGCGCTCGGCGACAGGGCCTACCAAGGTCTGCGCGGTTGAGCTCAGTAGACCGCCGGTGCAGAGAATCGCGCTTTCAGGCAAATAGCGGAAGAGCGCGTCAATCGTGCGGATGCTGTTGCTGGCGATCGTGAGATTGCGCTTGTCTTGAAGGAAGGGAATGATGGCTCGCACGGTCGTGCCGGAGTCGAGAAAGAGCACATCATCATCGTCAACGAAGTTTTCCGCCACGTAGCGCCCGATCGCCCGTTTCTCGGCGGCGCGGATGGTCGCCCGTTCAATGTGATGCGTCTCGTTGAGTTGAAAGGCATCGCCATTGTAGATGGCGCCGCCATGCGACATGGTGACGTAGCCGGCTTGCTGCAGAATCTTCAGATCACGCCGGATCGTCATTGTCGACTTGTGAAATCGCTTGCCCATTTCGATGATGGTATCGTTGCCGACCTGCGCGAGGTGGCTGAGGATGGCGCGGCGTCTGGCTTCCGGTAACATGATGTTTCGCTTGGTCCTCTTCAATGCGACTTGACGTTTGCTCAATGTGGCTGCCATGCGCGCTTGATGCGTGAAGTGTCTGTATTCGATATTTTATGGAGAATTACGTTAGGATATTAGCGAAGTTACTCAGTCCATGTCAAGTTGTGATACAGTAAATTCGCGCGAGTTGCGTATTTCGCGCGCGATTGCCGCCGACTTTCGCCGCGGGAGCAACTGTAGCGTTACAGGCGCGCGCCGGCGATTCAATCGATACGATAGCGCTCGATGATCTTCTCATTTAAGCTTAGACCGAGGCCCTCGCGCTCATTTGGCTTCAAGACGCCCTGCTCGAATGGAATCGGCTCGCGCATGACCGAATGCCGCAGTGGATTGAAGAGTTGGTTGTATTCGTATATCAGGAAGTTGGGCATCACGGCGCAGGCGGCGATCGCGGCGATGATGCCGATGCCCGCGCCAACCCCGTGCGGCGCGACGGTCACGTTCTCCAGAGCGGCCAGATCGGCAATTTTCATCATGCCCGTGATGCCGCCGCAGCGCGTGATGTTGGGCATAATCACATCGACCGCTTCCGCCTTGAGCAGGTCGCGGAATTGAACCCAGCTCCCAAGCCACTCGCCGGAAGCAAGCGGCAGATCCACCCGCCGGCGAATCCGCGCCAGGTCGTCGGCGTACTCCGGATGCACCGGCTCTTCCAGCCAGAAGACATCCAGCTTTACCAAATCCTGCGCCAGCGCGATCGACTCGGCCGCGGTGTAAGCGCCGTTGGCATCAACCAGAAGCTTGATGTCGCTGCCGATTGCTGAGCGCGCCGCTTCAACATGTTCGATATCCACCCCGAGCCCTCGCCCAATCTTGAGCTTGACAGCCTGAAAGCCCTGCTGCAGGAATTCGCGCGCCTTTTCCGCTGTGGCTTCCGGCGTCGCCATATACGGGATTGGGCTGGCGTAACAGCCTACCGTGTCGCGCATGGCGCCGCCCAGCAAGTTCGGCAGCGAATCGCCGTAGATTTGCCCGCGCAGGTCCCACAGCGCCATATCGACGCCGCTGATGCCCATCGGGGCGAAGCGCATCGTCTCGTTCATCGCCGTCCATAAGGCAAGATGATGCCGCGGGTCCGCGCCGAGCAGCATGGGCGCAAGCACTTCATTGATATGCGCCGCCGTGCCGCGCGGGCCCGGGCGCCCCATCGCCTCGCCGATGCCGACCAGCCCCGCGTCGGTTGATATGCGCACGATGATCGCGCCTTGCCCGAGCAGCGGGTTGTTTCTCATGCTGAAAGCGGGCTGCGACAGCTCAGGCGGGACGACCTTCAGCGCGTCGGCGAAGGCGGCGAAAAGGGGGATGGCTTCGACCTGGGTGATTTTCAAGGCTTAACCCAGTAGCGGATTCAGATGCGTCGCCGCCAGATCGCCCGGCTGCGTACCCGGCAGCCAGTGGTCGCGGTCGCTGACGCGGTTCTTGTTGTCCAAATCGCTGACCCGCGTTCCATCAGCGAAGTAGATCACTGTCATCGCCGGACGCATACGATCGGAGAAATTCGGCGGCGCCGAGTGCAGCGTCCAGCCGCTGTGGAAGGTCGCCGCGCCCGCTTGCATCACACCCGCTTGCCGCAGCTTGAAGCCCTTGCGCTTGACAAAGGCGCGCAATTGCGCCTCCGACTCGTCCGAAATTGGAATATCGCCCAGGTAGCCTTCAGCATGCGAGCCGGAAGCAAAGCGCAGCGTGCCCATATCGGCAGTGATGTCGGCCAGGGTCATCCACATGGTGATGGTGTTTTTGGTGGCCAGGGGCCAATAATGCTGATCCTGATGCCAGGGCGTGATGCCGCCGCCGGCCTCCTTGAAGAGCGCCTGGTCGTGATAGAGCCGGGCGCGTTCCACGCCCATCAGCCGCGCGGCGATGCCGGCGAAGCGCTTCGCCATGACGTATTCTTTCACTTTGGCGTTGTGTTCCCACAGATTCGTCGTCTGCAAGAAGGCTTTGCCGTAGGTGTCGCGGTCTTGCAGGGCGCGCGTCTCCTTGTTGCGCGCGGCCACCGTCCGCTCAATCGCTTCTTTGTATGGCGGGATGTATTCCGCATCGAGCACCTTGTCCAGCAGAATATGACCATCGCGCTGGTATTGCGCGATCTGTTCGGCAGTTATCGGGTAAACGGCATCCAGCATCTTATGATTTTCCGTACTTTGGCACAGGTCGGCTCGGCATCCTCAAAACCTCGGTGTACTCGGTGGTTAAAAATCAGTGATCGTGCTCCACATCTTCGTGCGGCACCAGCACCATGAAACCGGCGCCGTCGCCCATCATCGATTTGACGCGATTGTCGTCAAAGCGCTCGCCGTAGAGCTCGGGCGCGTTGGCGGCGCAGAGGGCGCCGAACTTCGGCTGGGCGTAGGGCAGGTGGGTAGCGCCGCGCGCGAGAATATGCTGGTGATTGGCGGCGCCTGTGGCGTCGGCGCCTTCATAATGCGCGCGGTTGCCGCCGTGATCCCATGCCACGCGAGAACGGGCGTTGCAATAGTGGCTGACGAAAGCCCGCCGCGGACGCTCGGACTCGTTGCGATGCGAGCGATGAAAAACATGACCGCCAAAGAAGACCACATCCCCCGGCTCGGCATAGATCGGCGTCTCCTCCTCGTATCGCAGCGCCACCTGAGCCAGCGTGTTTGTCTCTACATCGGGATGGCTGACGCTCTTGACCGCTTCGATATCGCTGAGGATGGTATCGCCCTGCTGCGTCACGCCATCGCAATCGGGGTAGATCGGCTCGTGCTGGGAGCCCGGCGTCATCCAGAGGCAGCCATTCGCTTCGTCAGCCGGGTCAATCGCCATCCAGGCGCCGATTAAGGTATCGGGCTGCGTGGGGATATAATAAGAATCTTGATGAAATCCCTGCCCGCCTTGCCCCGGCTGCTTGAAGAAGAGCATCGTTTGCAGCGCCAGGATGTCAGGTCCGATCAGCGCCTCCAGCACATCGACGATTCGCGGATGCAGCAGGAAGCGCTCGGCGATTTCGCAGGTGCGGTGTGGCATGTGGATGCGGTCGTAGAAGCGGCGGCGTTCGGCTTCTGTCGCGTCTTCCGGCGGCGTTGGCAAGCCCGGCATGGCGCGCCGCCCCGCCATCATATCATCGGTGAAATCCGCCCATTCCCGCGCTTCTTCCGGCGCGACCAAGCCGCGTACGACCAGATAACCATCGCGGCGGAAGCTTCGGTATTCTTCCACCCGGACTTGATAGGGTTCGTGTATTCTTGTGGACGCTTCTGCCAAGACCATGTCTCTTACCTCTACAGTCAGTTCTCGTTGGGCGGCCGACATTCGCACAGCTAACAATATATCGCGCAGCCTGCAAATTCGCGAGTGTTAGGTCGCTAGGGAAGGACTCAGTTTCTTCATGACAGAGACCCAAAGTTGTATTCGCAAAATGTTAGCAAACGCGAGTAAGTATTGTTGAGCGGTCGAAATTGCGGCGGGTGCAGATGTACTCAGACGTCATACTTTTCCCTATTCCTCGAAATATCGGCCCAAGTTGCTTCGGGCGAAGAGAATCCGCACAATATAAATCTGGTCATCGACGTATTGGTAGACAAGGTAGTGCTGCTCTACTTTGACTAGGAGTAGATCATCTGGGATTTCATAATGCCGGCGTCCGATTCCTGGCATTGCCCGGACGCGTTGGATGCCCTCGGCCAGCTTGCTTACGTACGCGTCAACCTGCTCTTCGCCAAACCTATCGAAGGTGTAACGGCGAATATCCGCAAGGTCATTCCTAGCTTCCGGCGAAAACTTAGCAGAGGGTATCTGCGGGTTTCTGGTCATCGCTTATCGGAATGTTGGCTTCGTCTCGCTCTTGAGCCCAGCGCTTCGTATCTTCGAGAAATGTATCTGGATTGAAAGGAGTTCCTTCACCGTCCTTTAGGCGTTCTAGCGACCGGTGGCAACTGTCGCGAAATTCCGCTAGGTCGCGCTTGCGCTTCTCATCGTAAACCGCTACTCCGTTCAGCCATTCTCCTACTGAAACGTTGGCGGCTTGCGCTCTCTGCCGAGCCAACTCCCAATCTTCCTCAACTGTTACGTTTGGCTGCATGTGCGATCCTCTGCTATCATCGTCCGACACTTGACCATTATACCCGATGGTGGTCGCAACCTATCAACGAATACGAGACGCCTATATCTAAAGCATTGTATCTCAAAGAATCTTATCGATGCTAATGTCTGTTAATGTCCTGCAATTGATAGGACAAGGCGACTGTATAGCCATTTTAACTCGGTGTATTTGATTGCCAATAGTTTTCGCGCGATTGTCTTGATGCGCCGCAAGCCTCGTTTTTGCGATTGCCGCTTAATCGCTATACTAGCGGCAGAACACGAGTGATCTGACAGAAAGGACCTCGACATGGAACAGCGAAGCTTCGGCAACACCGATCTGACCTGCTCGGCGCTCGGCTTCGGCACCTGGGAGCTGGGCACAACGCAATACGGCGAAATTGACGTCGACGAAGCCGTGCGCGCGGTGCATATGGCGATTGACCACGGCATCACCCTTTTCGATACCGCCGAAGTCTACGGTCCATTCACGTCTGAAGAGCTGCTGGCGCGCGGCCTGGGCGAGCGGCGCAAGGACATCGTGCTGGTGACCAAGGTCGGCTTCATCTTTCATGATGACCCAGCCATCGTTGGCGACGCCGCCATCGTCGGTCGCGATGCGTCAGCCGCCTACATCACTGAACGGACGGAAGGCTGCCTGAAGCGGCTGAACACTGATTACGTCGACCTGATGCTGATCCATTGGCCCGATATGAAAACGCCGCATGAAGAGACGATCGGCGCGCTGGAAGCGATGAAAGCGGCTGGCAAGATCCGCCACTATGGCGTCTCCAATTATGATGTGCCGATGATGGAAGCCTGCCAGCAATTTGGCAGCCTGGCGGCCAACCAGGTCGGCTACAACCTCTTCGACCGGCGCGTTGAAGGCGCGGTCTTGCCTTATTGCGGCGAGCAGGGCATCGGCTTCATGGCTTATGGCAGTTTGGCATTTGGCTTGCTGACCGGCGCTTTGACGCCCGACACCGTATTCGCCGAAAACGACTGGCGTGGGCGCGGAATGGCTTTTGGCTTGCCGCTATTTGAGCGTGAGAACTTCCTCAAAGAACTCCGTGTCACCGAGCGGCTGAAGGCGCTGGCAGCGGGCTACGACAAGTCGGTGGCGCAGTTGGCGCTGGCTTGGGTGCTGAGCCATCCGGCGGTGACTGTGGGCTTGGTGGGCATGCGCAACGAACGCGAGCTCGAAGAGAATATCGCCGCCGCCGACTGGCGCTTGACCGAAACCGACCGCGAGGAAATCGACCGCATCTTCGCCGAAGAAGACGTCCCCACCCATGCCGAGTCCCGGCAGATGACGGACACTTCCAAGGGCGGCGACTCGCACGCGGATTAAGTTCCCGTCATTGTGGGGCGAGCCACTGGCTGGCTCTCGCTCGTTCAGCCTTCTTGCAGGCCCGCCGGCGCCAACTCGCCGATGGAGCGCTCCAATTCAGTAGACGAACGAAGGGGCTCTTCGTCGAGCATGGGTTCCGGATTTGCCGTCGCTGGCAGCGGCGTATCGAATTCGTAATCGGGCTCGCTCTTCTGCCGTTCCCAGACCAGGCGCATTTCTCGCCAGGCGCCGATCAGCGTCCGCGGCGCCGGCATATCGTCTTTGATCTCCTGGTAGAGCTTGCCCAGGTTGTAACAAGGCACACCAGCGTACATGTGATGTTCGATGTGCCAGCCCATTCGCCAATACAAAAACGAGAATAGCGGATTCAACTTGATCGAGCGCGTGTTTTTGCGGAAATCGCGGCTGTGTTCGCGCAAGCCGCAGTGCTGCGTAAGCCCGACAAAATATGAAAGCCAATTGCCGATGAAAGCCGGCAGGGTGAGCAAAAGCGGCAGCACCCACCAGCCGCTGATGATGGCGATGAGAAACACCCCGCCATGAAAAGCCAGCAAAAAGCGCGACCACAGAATAGACCGCCGATGCTGCTCCGGCTGGTCTTTATGCAGCGCCGACAGCCATTCGTTAATCGGCGCCCGCTCGTCCGCCGGCACTCGCCCAATGGCGCCTAGCAGAGTGATGATCAAGGTCGAGATAAAGCCGCCTTTGCCGAAGGTGCGCCCGCGCTGCGTCAGCAGGTTGACAGTGAACATTTGCAGCATAAAGGAAGACGCGAGCGACGGCTCCAGCGGCAGCAAGTTCTCGCGATCGCCCTCCGGGTGCAGGGTATAGCGGTGGTGGTAGGTGTGGCTGCTGGCGTAATCGAAGGCGTCCCACCAGCCGATCAGACTGAACAGATAGAGGAAGACCTTGTTGAGCCACTTGGTCTTGAAGACGGTGCCATGCCCCAATTCATGCGGCGCGGTGCCGGTGAAAAAGCTCGCCACCGTGCCGTGGAAAAACAGCGCGACCAGCATCGCCAGCCATAGCTCATGCCACCAAAAGCCAAATGCCAGCGCGCCGGTGACGACAAATAGCGCGGCATGCCCGCCCGCTTGAAACCAGCCCTGGGCGTCGCTCCGCCGCGAAAGCTCGCGCAGCCGCCCTCTTTTCATCGGGCAACGATACCAGTCGACGCGCAGGGTCTTCCGCACTTCAGCAAGGGGTTGATACGTCATCGCCGCACTCTGCTTTTGTCCCGCATTTTTAATTGTTCGTATTCTAGCCTTAATTGCCGGATAATTCATCTTTATCGCGCTAAGCCAAATTGGTAGCGGCGCATTGACAAAATGTGTTACCATTTAGGCGCAAGCTATAGACAGAGAAAAGAGGAGAAGATGATTCGCAAATTGTGTCTCACCATGCTGTTCGCGTTATTGCTGGGGTTGCTGGCCGGGCTCGCCGTCGCGCAAGATTCCGTCAGCATCACCGTCCGCTGTAAAGCCAGCCCGCCGGAAGAGGACTGGCGCTGCAACAACTTCGCCGAAGTGGAAGCCGAAGTGGAAGCCGACCTCGGCATCGATATCGACCTGAACCTGATCCAGGACAACGCCGGTTGGGGCGATTACAAGAATGAATTCGTCTTGGCGTCGGAAGCTGGCGAAGCGCCTGACATCATTCTGTCCGGTCACGAAGATATTGGCGCCTGGGCGCCGGCCGGCTTCATCATCCCGCTGGATGATGTGATCCCCATGCACAGCGAATTTGACGACATCGTGCCGTCCTTGTGGGATTCGCATGGCTACGCGGGCCAGATATGGGGCATCCCGCAAGACGCCGAAGCGCGCCCGATATTCTACAGCAAGCTCTTGCTGCGTGACCTGGGCTGGAGCGAAGACGATATCGAGTCCTTGCCCGAACGCGTCGCCGCTGGCGAGTGGACCTTCGCCGATATGCTGGCGACCGCGGAAGCCGCCATTGACGAAGGCGTCATCGACGCCGGCAATGGCTGGTGGCATCGCCCGAGCAACGGACCCGACTTCCTCTATTACTACTTCGGTCACGGTGGCGAAGTCCTCGATATGGAAGGCAACCTCGTGGTCGATAGCGACGCCCTGGTCGCAACTTACGAGCTGTTGGGCGGCGCCGTCGCCTCTGGCGTGATGCGTTCCGATATTATCGGCGTCGACTGGAACGAAGTCTGGCATCCGACGGTAGCGCAAGCCGATACCGTGCTCTTCGCCGCTGGCGGAACCTGGAACTGGCCCAACTGGGCGATCAACTATGTCGCCGACAAGGGCGGCGATGAGTTCCTCTTCGAGAATATCGGCTTGACGCTGATCCCGGCTATGGCAACGGGCAACGCCATCACGCTGACGCACCCGCTGACTTACATGATCAGCAGCGGCAGCGAGAATCCGGATGTCGCCCTGGCGCTGATCGCCGCTATCACCACGCCCGAACACAACAACAAGCACGCCATCGACAGCTTCCACCTGGGCATCCTGAACGCGCAGTTGGAATCCGAAGCCTACGCCAATAACCGCTTGCTGAGCAGCGCGCACTACATGCTCGACCACACCACGGCGCTGCCCAACCATCCGGGCTGGAACGCCTGGTCGAACGCCTACTTCCTCGGCATCCAAGCCGTCGAAACAGGTGAAGCGGACGCGGCCGGCGCCGCCGACATCGCCATCGCGCAGATGCAGAACGAATTGGGCGACGGCATCATGGTGCGCTAGAGCCTTACCATCTGTAGGGGCGTTTCGTTGAAACGCCCTCCCAATCGTGGAATCTATAGGGGCGACTGACGGTCAGTGTCCACGCGGCTCCGTGAGTCGCCCACAAGCCAATCCCAACTCATGTCCGAGCCCGTTGCCAAACCCAAATCATCAGCCGCCCTGGTGCAGAGCCGACGCAACGCCCTGAGATCCTACTTGGGCGCTTATGGCTTCATGGCGCCGGCCGGCGTCCTCGTCATCATTTTCTTCTTGATTCCGGTCGCCATCGTGCTCTACCTCAGCGTTACCAATCTGGCGAGTTCCAACTTCACCTCCGATCTCGCCAAGATGGAATTCATCGGTCTCAAGAATTATCAGACCCTGCTCAATGACCAGTTCGCGCGGAAAATTTTCTTCAACACGATTTTTTATGTCCTCGTCACGCTCTCGTTATTCAACGTCTCGCTGGCGCTGATTGTCTCGCTGCTGACGACGCATATCGACCGCAGCGCCGGCTTCGTCTTCCGCGCCCTGTGGATTCTGCCGCGCATCACCTCGCCAGTTGTCTACATCTTGATTTGGAAGCGAATGATGGCGGAAGCGCCTTTCGGGATCCTCAACCAATTCAACGAGTTCCTTGGCCAGCCCACTTATAATTATGTCGCGACCAATCCCTGGGTATTCGTGGTCGTGGTGAACGGCTTCATCGGCGTCTCTTTCGGCATGATCATCTTCACCTCGGCTATCGAGTCGATCCCAAAAGATTTGCTCAACGCCTCGCTGGTTGATGGCTCGTCGCGGATGCAGCGCATTCGATACGTGATCTTGCCGCTGATCCGCTGGCCCCTGCTCTTCGTGGTGACTTACCAGACCTTGTCCCTGTTGACCTCCTTCGTTGAGATCCAACTGTTGACCGACGGCGGTCCCGGTCTCTATCGCACCGAGGTCTGGTCGCTGACGGCTTATCATCGCGCGCTGTCCAATTATTTCGGCAACGCGCAATGGGGCTATGGCTCGGCTTTCGCTGTACTCCTGGTCATGATCGGCGTGGTGCTGGCTGTGATTTATATGCGCGTATTCCGCTTTGATGAACTGGTGGCTGAACCGCGGGTGGAGGCGCTATGACGGCGCGCGAACCCTTGTTTGATTCAGCCAAGTCAAAAGCTGACGAAACGCCGCCTTCGTTTCAAGCGGATCTGATCGAAGGGCTGCGGCTCGGCTTTATCAGCATTCTTATCGCGCTCGCCGCGGCCTTTTTCTTCAGCGGCATCGTGCATCCGCTCTTCGCCCTCGGCAGCGTCGAAGAGACGGTGATGGATGTGCTGACCCGTCTCTGCCTGCTGGCGCTGCCTTTCATCGCCTATATCGCGTCGGCCAGCGTCGCCCGCCGCTATACCGCGACGAACATCAGCCGGGCGCTGGGGCTGGCGTTGACTTGCGCGGTCATACTCTTTGCCGCCATATCGGCTGGCCACTATGCCCTCAATTACGGCGTCTTCGCCCCGCGGCCATCGCTGCAGATGACGCTGAGCCAGACAGAGGCCGGCGTTCGCGTGGAGACCATCGCCGCCGGTGGCGCCGCCGACAAAGCCGAGATGCAGGTCGGCGATGTCATCACGGCGATTCGGCGCGATGCGGTTGATCTTGAGGCTTTCAATAAACGCCTGAGCCAAGCAGAAGCGGGCGCGCCGCTGCGCCTTCGTTTCACGCGCGGCGCCGAGGAAATGCAAGAGACCGTCCGGGTGGCGCTGGTTTCCGACAAGCAGTTGAACCTGCTCTTGCCGGGCCTCCTCTTCGGGCTCGTCTTTACCGCCATCATTGTTTTTCTGCCCGGTCATTGGGCGCCGTACATCGCGCTGGTTGGGCTGCTGTCCCCCCTCATCGTCGGCTATTTCTGGGTCATTGTCGCCACGTTCTCGTACCGAACCGAAGGGCTCGTGCCACTTGACAGCAATGACAATTTTGGCGGCTTCACCTTAAAGAACTGGGAATCGATCTTCGCCGGCAATATCGCCGGCTTGGAGTTCAATATCTGGCCCATCCTGATGACCTCGCTGGCGATCGCTGTGTTGATGACCTTTGTCGTCTTGTTGGTATCGTCGATGGCTGGTTACGCCTTGTCGCGCATGCACTTCCCCGGGCGGCGCTTTTTCCTTTCATTCACTTTGATTCTTCATGGTTTCCCGGCAATCACCTTACTGATTCCCATCTTTTTTGTGCTGCTGCGGCTTGGGGATCTTCCCGTCATCGGCGACATGGTCGGCTTCAACACCATCGGCGGCATCGCCCTGGTTATGGTCGCCTTTCAACTGCCGCTCGGCGTCTGGCTGATGAAAGGCTTCTTCGACAATATCCCTTGGGACATGGAGCGTTCGGCGCTGATCGACGGCGCCTCTCGTTTTCGCACTTATTGGGAGATCCTGCTGCCGCAGATTCGCCCCGGTTTGCTGGCGCTGGGAATCTTCGCCTTTATTGGCGGCTGGAACGCCTATATCATCCCCGCCACCTATTCGATCGGATCGGGGCTCAGCAACCTGCCGGTCTTCTTGAACGAGTTGATTGACGAGACCGCGCCCGTCGACTGGAATCAGGTGGCGGCCGTCGGCTTATTCCAATTGATCCCGATTTTCATTTTCTTCATCTTCGCCCAGGAATATCTCTTGAATATCTACGCCGGCGGCACCAAGGGAAGTTCCTAACCCGGGAGCGCCAAATTATGGAAATTCGAATCGACAATCTGACCAAGAAGTTTGGCGATGTGGTCGGCGTCGAAGACCTGACGCTGCATATCGAAGATGGCGAGTTTGTGGCTTTTCTCGGTCCCTCCGGCTGCGGCAAGACAACCACGTTGCTGACCCTCGCCGGCATCTACAAACCGACCGACGGGCTCATCCGCTTCGGCGATCGCGTGGTCAACACTGTGCAGCCGAAGGATCGCAACATCGGCATGGTCTTCCAGAGTTACGCCCTGTATCCGCACATGACGATCTTTCAAAACATCGCCTACCCGCTAAAGCTGAAGAAGGCGCCGAAAAACGTTCAGAACGAGCAAGTGCGGCAGGTCGCCAACGTCATGGGCATCGGCGAATTGCTCGATCGCCGGCCCGGGCAGCTATCCGGCGGGCAGCAGCAGCGAGTAGCGTTGGGACGCGCTTTGGTCAAAGAACCGGATGTGCTGCTCTTCGATGAGCCGCTCTCCAATCTTGACGCGCGCCTGCGGCTGACCATGCGTGGGGAGATCAAGCATTTGCAGAAGAATCTTGGCATCACCTCGATTTACGTGACCCACGATCAGGTGGAAGCGATGACCATGGCTGACCGCATCGCCGTGATGAACGGCGGGCATTTGCAGGCTTTTGACGCGCCGGATGAACTATACGACCGACCGAAGACGCGCTTCGTCGCCGGCTTCGTTGGCAACCCGCCGATGAATTTCCTCGATGTGGAAGTCTCGCCAGCCAACGGTCAGTTTCTGGCCCAAGCCGATTCGATTGAATTGCCGCTGGGCGTCGAACGGGGCGAAGCCTCCGCCGGGCACAGGGGCACGGTCGTCATGGGCATTCGGCCCGAAGATATTCAGATAGTCGACGAAGGCGATGTACGCGGCGAGATATTTGTGGTGGAGCCGCTCGGTCGGGAAGATCTCATCGATGTGCGCATCGGACCGCATAGTTTCATCTTGCTCGCCGATACCGAAAAGCAGCACCGCGCCGGCGAGCTGGTCTCGCTGAATTTCGATATGACGCAGGCGCAATTCTTCGATCCCCAAACTGAACGATCGCTGCTTTGGCATCAGTAAAGACGCTCATGCTAGACGAGCAGCTTGAGAGCCTCCAGCCGCCGCCCGCCGATGCGGATCATACGCTTGCCCGGCGCTATGCTCCGCTCATTCGCTTTGACGCGCGCGAGCCGTTTTTTCCCTCGGTCGCCGGCTATAGCGTCATCCGCCGGAACTGCGCCTCGCCTTCGTTTCCGCGCGAGATCGACTTGCCGGAAAATGCCGCCTTCGCCATCGAATACGCGATCTGGTGGGATTGGGACATCCAGCATCTCTATGAGTTGGAACATATTTGGCTTTATGTCGATAGCGGCGGCGATATCGTCGCTGCCGAGGCGAGCTGGCACGGGCGCTATCATCAGATGCGGGACGAGAGCGGCTCGCTGCCCCTGGAGGGCTGTCGGCTCGCGCTATATTCAGAACCGGGCAAACATGCTTTCGCGCCATCGCCGGCATGGCTGCTGGGCAGAAGAGCGAAGACCGCAGCCAGTTGCGGCGCCCGCGCCGGACGGATGGGCGTTCACGTCACGCCCTTATTTGACGGCGTCATCAACGACGCCACGCCACTTAACAATCGCCTGGTTCACACCTGGCTCGAGCGCCTGCGCTTTGAACCGTCCTTCGAGTTTTCCACAAGTTTCGACCTGCGGCGCGCCAGACTTGTTCCCTGGCATATTCTCTTTGAATGGATACCGCGGCGCGTCTCCAGCTGGCTTGGTCATCTAAGCGCGACAATCCCGCCTGATCAGCGGCGCGTCTTGCGCATCGCCCATCGGGGCGCGTCAGCCTATGCCGCCGAAAACTCGCTGGCAGCTATTCGCGCGGCGGCAGAACTGGGCGCCGACCTCGTCGAAATCGACATCCGCGCCACTGCCGATGAGGTCCCGGTCGTCATCCACGACAGCAGCCTCAAGCGCACGCACGGCTTGGACGGCGATGTTTCTGAATACACCATGAAGTCGCTGCGCCAAATGACAGCGGCAAAGAGCCCGGTCATCAGCTTTGAGGAAGCGGTGAAACATTGCCGCGAGCTGGGCTTGGGGCTCTATCTCGATATCAAGCGGCTCACGCCCGGCGCGGCGCGTTCCATGTTTGATTCGCTTGATCGCCACCACTATATGCGGAACACGATCTTCGGCGCCTTCCGCCCCGATTATCTCGCCGATATCAAGACGGCGCGCCCCGATGCCAAGACCTCCATTCTGTTCGGCGCGGTCGATATCGATCCGGTCAAGCTGGCGCTTTCCATTAATGCCGATTATGTGCATCCCTGCTGGGAAAACCGCGCGGAACAGCCGCACCGTCTGTTGAAGCCCGACTGGATTCGGGCGGTGCGGGAGGCGAACCTGGGCATCGTCTGCTGGCATGAAGAACGCCCCGCGGAGATCGCCGCTTTGATGGCGCTGGGCGTCGATGCCATCTGCTCGGACAGACCTGAATTGCTGTAGAGCACCTGAGCCATTGTGAGGCGCCTCATGACATCGGATCCGCTTTTTCCCACCAGTGTAATCGGCAGCCTGCCGCGCCCGAAGTGGGTGATTGACCAGTTGATCGCGCATCAGAACGGCGGCATGAGCGACCGCGAATTGGACGCGTCGCTGGACAAGGCGATCCCTTTCGCGATTGGCTTGCAAGAATCAGCCGGCATCGACATCATCTCGGATGGCGAATGGCGCCGCATCGGCTATTTCGAAGTCTTCGCCCAGATGGTTGATGGTTTCCAGCAAGCGGAGTATCAGACGCAAGCGCTGGCGCCGGAACTGCTGCCCGATACCGGCTTGTCCCCGCCGCAGCAGTGGACCTTGAAGGAATTCAAACAGGCGCTCGTCGTGGAAGGAATGACCTACTCTCGGCCGATTGCCGCGCCGGGCGCAGCCTTTCTGCGTCAAAATACCGGGAAAAGCATCAAAGTCGCTTTGCCATCGCCCTATATGATTGGCGGGCGTTTGTGGCACCCAGCCTATTCAAGCGCGGCTTATCCAAGTCGCCGCGATTTCATCGAAGCCGTCATCCCGATTCTGCGGGCGGAAGTCCTCGCCTTGCGCGCTGCCGGCGTCGATGTCGTGCAGTTTGATGATCCCTGGCTCTGCTTCTTCGTCGACCCCGAACACCGCGCCCGTTTCGCCGACGCGGAAGCCGAGATTGAGCGAGCGATTGACGATCTAAATCGTGTGCTGGCTGGCATCGACGGGATCAAGACGGCGCTTCATGTCTGCCGCGGCAATCGCGCGCGAACGGTTTATGCCAACGGCGATTACGAACCGATCATGCCGCATCTGCTGCGCGCCGATGTGGATCAATTGGCGATGGAATTTGCGGTTTCGCAAGCCGGCGATGTGTCGATATTCGAGCAATTCCCCACCGACAAGGAAATTGGCTTGGGCGTGGTCGATGTGCGCGGCGAAATCGCCGATACGCCGGCTGTCATTGTGGAGCGGGTCGAGAAGGCGCTGCGCTACCTGGCGCCGGAACAGATCACGCTCAATCCCGATTGCGGCTTCGCGCCCACCAGCACCAACCCAATCTCGCTGGAAGAAGCTTACCAAAAGCTGAAAGCCATGTCCGACGCCGCGGAGATTCTACGGCAACGCTACGCCTGACGATCCCCCGCCAGATTGCGCTTTGCAGGCGCCTCCCGCCATTGCCATTCGACAGCCTCGCCACCATGTGTTAGATTCTGCTTGCGACTCAAGCAATGGCGAAACAAAAACTATGGAACGCTCAAAACGATTCGACCTGCTGGCAAAGCGGGACATCAACAAAGAGACCTATGTCGAGCCCTGGCCCGAAGCCGGCTTGATCGTCGCCGACAGCCCCTACGATCCGCAGCCGAGCCTCACAATTGAGGACGGCACGGTCGTCGAAATGGATGGCGTTGTACGCCGCGACTTTGACGCGCTGGATATCTTTATCGCCTCGCAAGCGCTGGACCTGGAGACGGCGGAAGCGGCGATGGCGCTGCCATCCGAGGACTACGCCCGCATGTTGGCCGACATCAATGCGCCGCGCGAAGATATCGCCCGCTTGATCGCCGGCTGCAGCCCAGCCAAGCTGACTGACATCATCCGCCACATGAACGTGCTGGAGATGATGATGGGCTTGGCCAAGATGCGCATCAGACGAAGGCCAGCCAATCAAGCCCACGTCACCAACTGGCGCGAGCATCCGGCATTGCTGGCGGCGGACGCGGCAGAGGCGGCGCTGCGCGGTTTCGCCGAAGTGGAGACCACCGTCCGCGTCGCTCGCTTCGCCCCCTTCAACGCGCTCGCCATCCTGGTTGGCACGCAGACCGGGCGCGGCGGCGTGCTGACGCAATGCTCGGTGGAAGAAGCGCTGGGCTTGCGCCTGGCGATGAAAGGGCTGACAAGCTACGCCGAGACGCTCTCGGTTTATGGCACCGAGAAGACATTCGTCGATGGCGATGATACGCCTTGGTCGAAGGCTTTTCTCGCTTCCGCCTACGCCTCGCGCGGCGTCAAAATTCGTTTCACCTCCGGCACCGGCTCGGAAGCGCTGATGGGCCGCGCTGAGGGCAAATCGATGCTCTACCTGGAGGCGCGCTGCCTGCTGGTGGTCAAAGGCGCTGGCAGCCAGGGTGTGCAGAATGGTTCGATTTCCTGCATTGCCTTGCCGGAAGCCTTGCCCGGCGGCGTGCGCGCGGTGCTGGCGGAGAACCTGCTGGCATCCATGCTTGGCTTGGAAGTGGCGGCTGGCAATGATGCGCTGGCTTCGCATTCCAGCATTCGCAAGACGGCGAAGCTGATGCTGCAATTCATCCCGGGGGCGGATTTTATCTTCAGCGGTTACAGCGCCATCCCCAAGCGCGACAACCTCTTCGGCGGCGGCAATTTCGATGCCGAAGATTTTGATGACTACAACGTCTTGCAGCGCGATATGCAGATTGACGGCGGCGTCCGCCCGATTACCGAAGCCGAGGCGCTGTCGATCCGGCGCAAGGGCGCGCGCGCCATACAAGCGGTCTACCGTGAACTGGGTTTGCCCGATATCACGGATGACGAAATCGACGCGGCCGCTGTGGCGCATGGCAGCGATGACATGCCCGCTCGCGATATCGTACCCGATCTCGAAGCGGCTGACGCCTTCATGGCTGGCGACGATGATTTCACCACCGTCATCCGCGCCTTAAATAAGTCTGGCTTCAGCGATGTCGCCGACAACATCCTGGAGATGGGGCGGCAGCGCGTCGCCGCCGATTACCTGCAGCCGTCGGCGATTTTCGACGCCGACTTCAAGGTGCAGAGCGCGATCAACGACGCCAATGATTACACTGGTCCTGGCAGCGGCTATCGCCCGAGCGGTGAGCGCTGGCGCGAGATGCAAGCCATCCCGCAAGCCAAGTCGCCCGAAGGTTTTGTCGACCCGCATGTCGCCGAGCCATTGTCGCGCCTTGCCGAGATCGGTCCCGCGGCGGTGGGCAGCGGGCGCGAAGTCATCCTGGCGCTCGGTCCGGCTTTCGGCAGCGCGCTTGGGAAGACGATCGGCGGCTTGGAACATGAAGACGTGCTCGAAGCCATCCTCACCGGCGTCGCCTCCGAAGGCATGATCGCGCGTATCATCCGCGTTTATCATTCATCGGATTGCGCCGCCATCGGCTACGTCGGCGCCCGCCTCAGCGGCAGCGGCATCGGCATTGGCTTGCAATCGCGCGGCACCGCCGTCATCCACCAGAAAGACCTGGCGCCCCTGAACAACCTGGAACTTTTCCCGCAATCCCCCAGTTTGACGCTGGCCACCTACGAAGACATCGGCCGCAATGCCGCCCGTTATGCGATGGGCATAGCGACTGTCCCAGTCGCTGTTGAGATTGACAATGGCGCCCGCCTGCGCCTCATCGTGAAGACCGCGCTGCTGCATCGCCGGGAAACGGACGAAGTCTGCCCCGAGCGCCCGCCGCAAGAATTGCGCTTCGATTGGGAGCCCGAGTTTTGACTGAAACGAAAGGCGAGTATCCGCTGCGCGACAGCGAAACCGACGCGCTCTTAACCCACAGCGGCCGTCCGCTAAGCGATATCAGCGCCGACGCCATCGCGGCTGGCGACATCACCGGCGATGACCTGCGCACCCATGCCGATACCCTGCGGCGGCAAGCGGCGATCGCGCGCGAAGCCGGCTACCCGCAGCTGGCGGCAAACTTTTCGCGCGCGGCGGAGCTGACCGATGTGCCCAATGACGAGCTCCTCAAGATCTACGAAATGCTGCGCCCGGAGCGCGCCTCTTATGACGAGCTGACGCGTCTGGCGGATTACCTGGAAGCGACCTATGGCGCAAAAGAGAACGCCGCCTTCATCAAAGACGCCGCGGCGACTTACCGCGAGCGCAATCTGCTGCGCCGTTGATGCGTTCGTCGTGGAATCTGTAGGGGCGAGCCTTGGCTCGCCCGTTTATGCGCAAAATTCAACGGGCGACTCACAGAGCCGCCCCTACATCGTATTGATATTGGGAGCACTACGTGACCAACCAACCTGTGGAAGCCAACATCAACACCCACTCCCGCCCATCCGACCTGCGCATCACCGATCTGCGCATCGTCAATCTCGAGCCGCTGCCATTCAACGTTACGCTGCTGCGGCTGGATACCAATCAAGGCATCAGCGGCTACGGCGAAGTCCGCGATGGCGCCAGCCCGACTTACGCGCTGCTGCTCAAATCGCGCTTGCTCGGCGAGAACCCCTGCAATATCGACAAGCTCTTTCGCAAGATCAAGCAGTTTGGCTATCACGGGCGGCAGGGCGGCGGCGTTTGCGGCATCGAAATGGCGCTCTTTGATCTGGCGGGCA
The DNA here is from genome assembly GCA_022820125.1 of Anaerolineae bacterium. Taxonomy (GTDB): domain Bacteria; phylum Chloroflexota; class Anaerolineae; order Aggregatilineales; family Phototrophicaceae; genus UBA6055. The sequence goes on from JAJEGA010000013.1 coordinate 33,754, forward strand.
AAGCCTACGGCGTCCCCGCTTATCAGCTGGCTGGCGGCAAGTTCCGCGACGAAGCGCTTATCTATAGCGACACCGACACGGTCGCGGACGGCGCCGCCATGGGCGAGCGGCTCAAAGGGCGCATGGACGCTGGCTTCAAGTTCTTGAAGATGGACATCGGCATCGGGCTGCTCAAAGGCATTGAAGGCGCAGTTGCGGCGCCGCCGGGCGCGCTCGAACGGCGCGATGTCATGCACCCCTTCACCGGCATCCAGCTCACCGATATCGGCATTGAATACTTGGTCGACTACGTGCGGGCTGTCCGAGACGTCATCGGCTACGAAATCCCGCTGGCGGCTGATCACTTCGGGCATATCAATGTCGAATCCTGCATCCGGCTGGGGCAAGCGCTGGATCAATTCTCGCTCGCCTGGTACGAAGACATGATCCCCTGGCAATTAACCGGGCAGTGGCGCCACTTGAAACAGTCAGTGCTCACGCCCGTCTGCACCGGCGAAGACATTTACCTGAAAGAAGGCTTTCTGCCCCTGCTGGAAGCGGGCGCCGTCTCTGTGATTCACCCCGATCTCGCCACCTCCGGCGGCATCATGGAGACCAAGAAAATCGGCGACCTGGCGCAAGCTTACGGCGTGCCGATGGCGATGCACATGGCGGGTTCGCCCGTTTCATTTCTGGCGAATGTCCATTGCGCCGCCGCGACCGAGAACTTCTACGTCCTGGAGAATCACTCGGTGGATTTGCCTTGGTGGAGCGATCTCATCGATGGCATATCAAAGCCGCTGATCGTTGATGGCTGCGCGCCTGTGCCGGAAGCGCCGGGCCTCGGCTTCGGCGAGCTCAACGAAGAAGTCATTCGCGCGCACATCGACAAGACACGCGCCGACGGTTACTTTGAGCCGACGGCGGAATGGGATGACGAGCGCTCGCTGGATCACTTGTGGAGTTGACCATGCGCATTAGCGAAATCCACATCACACCCGTCGCCGTGCCCGACCCGCCCCTGCTGAACGCCGCCGGTCTCCACGCCCCCTACGCCCTGCGCCTCATCATTGAACTCGTCAGCGCTGACGGGCTCTCAGGTTGGGGCGAGATCCCCGGCAGCGAAGCGGCGCGCGCCGCCTTGCAGCTGGCGGCTGCCCATCTCGTTGGCATGGATCCCTGGGGACTCAATGCCATCGACGCTGTGCTGGAGTCGCTGGCGACGCCGGACGAGCGCGGCGCGACCCCCTGGGATCAGCGGACCGGCGTGCATGTAAAAAGCGCTATCGAAGTCGCCTGTTACGATCTGATAGGAAAGTCCATCGGGCGGCCCGTCGTCGATATGCTCGGCGGTCCCGCTCGCGAGCGGGTGCCCTTCGCCGCTTATCTCTTTTACAAATATGAAGGCGCCGGTGGCGAATTCGGCTTCGATCGCGATGTGTCCGCAAGCGGCTGGTTCGCGGCGCGAGGCGAAGCGGCGCTGGATCCCGCCGGCGTCGTCGCCCAAGCTCAGGCGATGATCGAACATTACGGCTTCAAATCGATCAAGCTCAAGGGCGGCGCTTTTGAGCCGCAGCAGGAGGTGGACGCGATCCTCGCTTTGCGCGAGGCTTTTGGTCCGGATATGCCCTTGCGCCTCGATCCCAACGCCATCTGGCGCTTCGATACCGCCATCGCCGCGGGAAAACAGCTCGAAGGTGTGCTGGAATATTTCGAAGACCCGGTGCGCGGGCAGGCGAACATGGCGGCGGTGGCGGACGCGGTCGATATCCCGCTGGCGACCAATATGTGCACAACCTCGTTCGCCGATCTGCCCGGCAGCGTCGCCCATCAATCCGAGGCGATCATCCTTTCGGATCATCACTTCTGGGGCGGCTTCCGCCCTTCGCTCGATCTGGCGCGCTTTTGTAAAACTTTCGGGCGCGGAATGTCGATGCATTCGAATAGCCATCTGGGGATATCGCTGGCGGCGATGACCCACCTGGCCGCCGCCGTGCCCAACCTGACCTACGATTGCGACACCCATTATCCCTGGCAGGACAGTTGCGATCTGCTGGTTGAGCCGCTGCGGTTTGAAGCTGGCGCCATCGCTGTGCCGCGCGGGCCCGGCTTGGGTATCGAAGTCGATCGCGCTAAACTTGCGAAGCTGCATCAGCAGTACTTGAAATGTGGCTTGACCGAGCGCAACGACGAGATTGAAATGCAAAAGCTTCAGCCCGGCTGGACCTTCCAGGCGACGCGCTGGTAGTAGGGGCTACCCACCGGGTCGCCCGTAAGAACGCAGAAATCGTAGGGGCGAGCCATTGGGTCGCCCACACAACAAACGATCTGTAAGGGCGACCTATCAGATCGCCCGAACGGTGGATTGGGGCAAAATCAAACCATGACAATCGAAACACCTGCGCTCCTTGACGCCCTCAACAGCGTCATCGGCATCCCGCTGATTCCCTTCAGCGGGCGCTGCGTCGACTATGCCGGCCACGCCAAAAATATCGATTATCTGATGCGCAATAATGCCCTAAGCGAGAGCCGCCCGCGCGTGATTTCTATCGCCGGCACCAGTTTGGTCCACCATATCGGCTATGACGATCAGGTCAAGCTGCTCGATATCGCTGGGCAGCGTATGGAAGGGCAGGGCGTCTTGATGGCGGCGGTGGTCCCCAATCCGCTGCCGGCCGCCAGCGATCTGATCGCGCGTTTCGCCGCCCTGAAACGCCCGCCTGATGTCACCCTGATCATGCCGCTCAGTGGCACATACGGTCCCGCCGGGCTTTATCAAACGCTGATGGCTTTCGCCGAAGAACAAGCGCGCGAGCACGGGGCGCGCTTCCTCTATTATTATCGGCGTCCGCGCGACCGCGATATGATTATCCGCCTGGTTCAAGACTCGCCTCATGTCATCGGCGTCAAAATCGGCACAGACGAAGAGGATGTGCTGCCCTTCACCGATGCGCTCGACGACGGCAAGATCGTCATCTGGGGCATCGGCGATCGCTCAACCGCGGCCGCCAAAATGGGCGCCAAGGGGCATACTTCGGGCATCAACATTGTGGTCGCGCGCGCCTCGGACGAGATCAACAATGCGCAGCGCTGCGGCGATTACGAACTGGCGCAGCAGATCGAAGAAGAGATTTCGCCACTCGAAGATATCCGCTTCATGGAAGAGCGCGCCTACAATTATTCGGCGGTGATGGAAGCGATCAACTGCAGCGGCTTTGATGATGTGGTCGGCGGCGCCGGCGGTCCCTTCAACCCGCCCGTGCCCGCCGATATTGCCCGCCGGATCAAGCGCATCATGGCGTCGATCGCGCATTATCACCGTTAGTCTATAGAATCTCGCAGGGGCGGCTTATCAGGTCGCCCGACACGCGCCATCATGTACGGTGGGCGTCACATTGGCTCGCCCCTCCGCAGTTCGCTGGCGAAAATAGAAAAGAGGACCTCATATGAAAATCACCGACGTGCAAGCCTGTGTCATCGGCCGGCAAGAACCGGATAGCGGCGGCAGCGTCTGGACCTTCGTGCGCGTCTACACTGACGAAGGCATCACCGGCACCGGCGAATGCAACTCCGGCGGTCCCGGCTTCAGCGGCTTCGCCACCAAGCACGCCATCCTCGCGCTCAAGGAATTGCTAATCGGCGAAGACCCCTTCAATATCAATATGCTCTACGAGAAAATCCGGCGCGCCGGGCGTTATGGCGGGGCGAGCAGCGCGCCCTTGATCTTCGCGCTGACCGGCATCGACAACGCCCTGCACGATATCGCCGGCAAGGCGCTGGGCGTGCCGGTGTACAAGCTGCTCGGCGGGAAATTCCGCGACGACATTCGCCTCTACGCTGATTGCCATTTTGGCGCGGACGACAGCCCGGCGTCCTTCGGCGACAAAGCGCTGGAGGCGGTGGCGGAGGGCTACGGCGCCGTCAAATTCGATGTTGACTACACCGGGCATGGCAAGCTCGATGCGTTCAACTGGACGGTTGGCGCGCAGGAGATGACGCATATCATCGGCTTGGTCGAGGGTGTGCGCGAGGCGATTGGCTATGAGATCGACCTGGCGATCGATTGCCACGGCCACTTCGACCTGCCCTCAGCCATCACCTTCGCCCGCGCGCTGGAACCGCTGCGGCTGATGTGGCTGGAGGAGCCGGTGCCAGCCGAGAATGTCGATGCCTTGGCACAGGTGCGCGCCGCCACCTCGACCGTTATTTGCACTGGCGAAAATCAATATACGCGCTTTGATTTTATGGAACTCTTCGAGAAGAAAGCGGTTGATGTCATCATGCCCGACCTGGCGAAAGCGGGCGGCATCGCCGAGGGGCTGCGCATCGCGGACCTGGCGGACGCCCACTATATCCCAATCGCCCCCCACAATGTCTCATCGCCGCTGGGCATGATGGCTGCCTGCCATGTGCTGGCGGCGGTTCCGAACTTCCTCTTCCTCGAGTTCCACGCCCGCGGGATATCCTGGTGGAGCGATCTCTGCGATGGCGATAAACCCTTTGTGCATGATGGCGTCATGACCGTGTCCGAGAAGCCCGGCATCGGCGTCGAGCTCAACGATAAGGTCGCCAAGTCGCTGCTGTGGAATGGCGACAGCTACTTCGATTGAACTAAAGCGGCATTTGGCGGCGCGTAATCTAGGCGCTATACTTAGGGTAAGTGTGATAGGGACGCTGAATTGGGGCGAGTTATGGATTGGGCGAATGTGCTGGAGAATGCGCTGCCGGTTTTCACAATTTGCGGCGTATTTTTCTTGTGGCTGCGCCAGGACAACAAACGGCTGGAAGACAAGATGGACAGGAAAATCACGCAGTTGCGCAATGACATGACCGATCAGAATGAGCGGTTGCGCAATGACATGGCCGGTCAGAACGAGCGGTTGCGCAATGACATGACCAGTCAGAACGAGCAGTTGCGCAAAGACATGACCAGTCAGAATGAGCGGTTGCGCAATGACATGACCAGTCAGAACGAGCGGTTGCGAGAAGAAATGAACGCGCGTTTTGATGCGATGGAAGCCCGTCTTCGCGGCGTTGAAACCGAACAAGCGCGTGTGGCTGGCTTGTTGGAGGGCTTGGCTCTCACAAGCCGACTGCCAGAGCAAGAAGGTTCGCTCGAATAGCCTGGCTTCCTCACCTGCCAGCTACAGATTGACAGTCCCTCCGCTGTCGCAAGCCTCCACGACGCCGAAGACGAATGCCATCGTATGGATATTGTCTTGCGCCGTCGTGCTGACAGCTTTGCCCTGAGTCACCGCTTCGTAGAATTTCTGCAGCAGATAATCCTGGCTTTCGCGTTCCATGCCGATGAGCGGAATCTCGCGCCGTTCATCGTGTATGCTGGATTGCCCGCGCGCGCCTTCGTCGACGCTCTCGAGCTGCTGGATATAAACTCGATCGTCTTCGACCAGGATGACGCCGCGTTCGCACTCGAAGCGCCAATCCGCGTTCCAACTGGTCTCGAAGGCTTGCGAACACCAGGAGCCGGTATATGACGCCTCTACGCCGTTAGCGAATTTGATCATGGCGGCGGCGCTGGCATCGCCATCGAACCAACTCCAGGGCGGGTTCCAGCTGCGCGCCGAGATTGAGACGGCGTCGCTGCCGAAAAAGAAGCGCATCAAATCGAAATGATGGATCGACATGTCAACGATAAGCGGGTGGGCCATCTGCTCGCGGAAGCCGCCGAAATGCGGTCCGCGGAAGAATTCGGCACGGGCCGCGGCCAAGGCGCCCAACTCGCCGCTATCGAGAATCGCCTTGATCGTCTGCGTCAGCGGGCGATAGCGATAATTCTGGGCGACGCTGCACAGCATGCCGGTGGCCTTTGCCGCGTCGACGATCGCTCTCGCCTCCGCCAGATTGCCCGCCAGCGGTTTCTCGGTCAATACGGGCAAGCCCGTTTCCAGCGCGCGGATGCAGATCTCGCGGTGCGCTTCAGGCGGCGTGACGTTAATCACGGCGTCCGTTTCAACATTTTCCAGCGCTTCCGGCAGCGATTGGAAAATCAGCGAGGGATCCAAATTGTAGGCTTCCGCTTGCGCTCGCGCGATCTCGTCGTTTATCTCGACAAAGCCGGCGAAGTGGACATAGGGCGACCGCTGCACGGCGCGCAGCCAAGTGCTGCCCATGCCGCCGATGCCGACCTGAATGACTTTCATAGCGATGTTATCCTTTGTAATAGGATAAACTACATCAATCCCGCGCAGTCTATCAGCTTCTATGGGCGAGCGCCAATTAAACCGTCATCCGAGGCGCGCCGGATTTGACAGCCTGCGAATCTCTGAAGTACGCTCCAGCAGAAAAGCGCGGCGCCAAACAACACAGTGAAAGGATATCGACCTTATGTCGCGACTCAGAATCGGCATCATCGGCTGCGGTTCCGTAACCCAGATCATTCATCTGCCCACGTTGAATCAGTTGAACGATCTATTTGAAGTCACCGCCCTCTGCGATGTCAGCCAGAATGTTCTGGCTGGCCTGGGCGATGACTGGGGCATCGCGACGCGGCTGCCCGATTATCAAGATCTGCTGGCGCTCGATACAGTTGACGCCGTGCTGATCGCCAACCCGGACGTCTTTCATGCCGAGGTCGCCATTGCGGGGCTGCGGGCGGGTAAACATGTGCTGGTCGAGAAACCGATGTGCCTGAACCTGGCGGAAAATGACGCCATCATTGCGGCGGAAAAAGAAACGGGGCTGACTGTTCAAGTGGGCACGATGCGGCGATATGCGCCGGCTTTTATCGAGGCTTGTCGGCTGGTTAAAGAATTGGACGAGATTCGGCTGGCGAAAGTCCACGATCTCATCGGCAAGAATTCGCTGGTGATTGAGCCAACCTCGCGGGTCGTCGCCGCAGACGATATACCGTCGTCCATGAGCGAAGCCATGCGCGAGCGCGCGGCGGACCAGATACGTGTTGCCATCGGCGATGCGCCTGCCGCGCTGCAGACCGCTTATCGCATGATGCTTGGCTTGAGCACGCATGATCTCTCAGCGATGCGCGAAATGCTGGGCATGCCGCAGCGGATCTTATATGCTTTGCAGCGCTGCGGCGGGCGCTATCAAACCGCGGCTTTCGATTATGGCGATTTCATCTGCCTGTTCTCGACGGGCGTGGACAACATCCCGCGCTTTGACACGTACTTGCAAGTTTATGGTGACGACCGAGTCATCCGCGTCGATTACGATACGCCTTTCGTGCGCAACCTGCCCATCACACTCAGGGTCACCGATACCACCGACGGGATGAACAAGCGGAATACGGCGACGCACCCCGGCTGGGGCGACGCCTTCACTGAAGAATGGCGCGCCTTCCATCAGAACGTCCTCAGCGGCCAGCAGGCGAAATCTAGCCCGCAAGATTTCCGAAACGATCTCGTCTTGTTCCGCGACATGATTCGGTTGATGGGCGAGGCCAGCAGCCCGGCGCATTAGCGGCGCGTCATTTGCCCCAGAATGGCAAGGATCGTGCAAGTCCGTTAAACTACTGCACACGATTTTGCCTTAGGCTTGATCACCATATTCGTCAATTTGGAGGGAAAAATGTTCAAACGCAAACTGTTCATTTGCCTGGTGTTGAGCGCTCTGCTCATCACATCGTCCGCGGTCATGGCGCAAGATGATATATTGCTCTACGGCGGCAATCAGGATATCGACAATATCGACCCGGCGACCGGCGAGAATTACTCGATCAACGCCGCGCTGCGCAGCTTGTATGACGCCCTTTACATCTATCGCGGCAGCGAGATCGAGCCGCATCTTGTCGCGAGCCACGAAGTCAATGACGACGCGAGCGTTTGGACCTTCAAGCTGAAGGAAAACGCCGTCTTCCATGATGGCAGCCCGGTCAACGCCGACGCCGTCGTTTACAGCTTCAATCGCGCGTTGGCGATTTCCGGTCCGCCGACCTGGCGCTGGGCGACTATAGCGGACGAGAACACGGCGCAAGCCATTGACGAATTCACCGTCCAGTTTACGCTGACCCAGCCCTACGCGCCCTTCATCGGCACCTTGGCGCAGCTCTTTATCGTCAACCCCGCCGTCGTTGAAGCCAATCTGGGCGACGACATGGGGCAGACCTATCTCAAAGAGAATGCCGCCGGCTCGGGTCCCTTCACGCAAGGGCGCTGGGAAATCGGCAATATCTATGAGTTCATCGCGGTCGACGACTACTGGGCTGGCTGGACCGGCGACGACCATTTGGACGGCTTCTTCTGGGTTATCCAGCGCGATGCCTCCACCCAGCTCAATTCGCTGCTGGCCGGCGAAACCCACATCGCCGATTCTGTCGCCGCCAATGACAAGGAAAAGGTCCTCGGTTCTGACCAGTTTTCCTGGGAAGAGCACAGTGGTTACTTCACCAACACGCTCAAGCTGAACAATACCGGCGAATACACCAGCGACATCAACCTGCGCAAAGCCATCGCTCATGCCATGAATTATGAGGCGATGGTCGAGGCGCAAGACGTCAAGATCACAGTGCTGCCCGGCCCGACGCCGGCCAACTTCGCTGGATATGTCGATGGGTTGGATTATCCAAGCTATGATCTGGACAAGGCGCGCGAATACCTGGCGAAGACGCCTTGGCCCGATGGCGGCATCACGCTGGATTATGTCTACGTCACCGAATTGCCGCGCGAGGAGATCCCGGGCTTGATTTTGCTGGAAGGCTTGGCGGAGATCGGCATCGAGATGGTTATGATTCCGATGCTGTGGCCTGATATGGTCGCCAGCTGCGCCACGCCGGATACCGGTCCGGACATCATCAATATCTACACCTTGCCGGCTTTCATCGACCCGGACGCCCACCTCTACAATCAATATCACTCTGAGCAATGGGGCAGCTTCAACTCTTGTAGCTTCTATCACAACGACCGCGTCAACGAGTTGCTGGATACCGCTCGCGTGACCGGGGATGCGGATGCGCGCGCTGTGATGTACACCGAGGCGCAGGAGATCATCGCCGCTGATCAGCCATCGGTGTGGATGTACACGGAAGACAGCAGCACATCGCTGAACACATGCGTGAAGGGCTACGTTTACTCTCCCGCATATCCGTTAACTGTGCTCTTCCAGGATCTGTGGATGGACGGCTGCTAGTCTAAGTTTGCCAGCCTCCCTCGAGTGCTTGGGGGAGGCTCAATTCCTGATGCCACAGAATTGATAGGTGCCCGATCCGCGTATTGCGCGGTGAGAGGTTGCTAATTAATGATCCATCCTAAAGAACAAGAGAGCAAGCATTGTGCAAGATCAGCAGTTAAAACCTTCAAATGGGAACCCGTTAAATCTGGAATCCCTCTTTTCCGAATTGCCCGTCATGACAGAATGGTATGCAGGAGAGTGTTATTCTGCACTCTTGGTATGTCTTGAATACAACGATCATAAGTCCGGCACGGAAGCAGATCTCCGCGACCTCAATGAAACGATCGTAAGGCTTAAACTTGTATGGACAAGACCTATTGAAGATAATGACCGTAGGAACTGGGGCGGGCCCAGTAATGCGGCTGAACGGGCCGGCGAAGGCATAGCATGGCTCATTATCCACGAATTTACAGATTACACAGTCATCAAGCGGTCTCTCAAGAAGACAGGAGTCGACTTCTGGCTCGGATACAAAGAGGACGTGGAAAAACTTGTATTCCAGGATAAAGCTCGTATGGAAGCAAAGGGAAGGACTGCATTAGAGTACGACAGTCAGATCCAGCAAGTGGTGAAGAAAGCCCGTAAACAGACAGAACAGTCAGACAGTACAAAGCTGCCAGCCTATTTAATCGTCACAGAGTTTAGCCGACCAGTGATATACCTGGTGGAAAAATGAAAGACAAAGTGCGCAAGGTAAACAGCTTACACAGGGAAGCTATGGAACTGTCTGATCGGTCATTTGTAGCGAGAAGGTATGGCGATCGCGATGACTATCTTCTCTACACTCGAATGGCACTTGAAAAGGAAGCGGCCGCTGCTGACCTTATGGTTGACGAAGATATCGAGCCAACCCGCTCCGTGCTGCACCGCAGCGCTGCGACCCTTGCTTGGCGTTGCGAAGAGTATGAGCGGGCGAAACGTCTAATTTATCGGGCATTGGCTGGCAATCCACCGACTGACATAGAGCTCGAACTAAATGACCTACTAGGTGACATCAAACTTGCGCTGTCTAGCATTCATCTTAGCGAGAAGCATTTGCGACTGACTCTAGACGGTAATGATATTGCTTTCGGTAGAGCGCCTGTAAAGTTGTTAGCAACGCGAATCCTAAGTATTGAGGATATGCTCCATGCAACTGCCAATTCGCCGATACCGCTCTACTATGATGCAGTAGGCGCTGCAAGTTTTTTCGTTGACCTAACAGTTAGCCAAGAGTCTCAACAAACCCTTCCAGGGTTCGATAACTTTGATGAATTAGTAGAGCCCTTGATATATAGTCTGGACCTCCTCAATCGCGGAAGAATAGAAGCTCTCGAAAAGAAAATTGCTGACCCCAGACAATTTGGTGATTTTGTCAAAGCGGCCATGAAGCTCGCTCCGGATGGCGATTCAATTTCATCCGTAAACTTGCAGGCATCGATTGCGGGTAGTGTTCAGGCGATAACATTCGAGCGAAGTCAAGACGAGTTGAGCGCGATTCCTATTCCCGATGCGCCAAGAGATAAAATAATGATTCGCCCGACAGAAAAGCCTGTTAGAAAAGTAGGATTCTTGCAACGTGCGGATGGAAGCCATGGTAGCGTCTGTGAATTGCATACTAATACCGAGGGCACATGGATCATTGAAGTTGATGAAGAGATCATTCATCAAATTCTGGGCAAATACTGGAAGAAAAGGGTTGAAGTGGAAGGGCAACGCATGAAGAGAACACGCTCTCTGAAACGGATCTTTGTAGCGAATCTAGCCAGCATTAGAGAGATTCCCCGTAGCCCGGATCAGACCTCGCTTCTTCTAAAATGAACCTTCGCTTTTACATCCTGCGGCGCATCGCCCTCGTCATCCCGACGCTGCTCGGCTTAAGCGTCTTGACTTTCGCCATCGCTCGCATCGTCCCGGGCGACCCGGTCGGCTTGGCGGCCGGTCCGCAAGCGACCGAAGAGATCAAGGAAGCCCTGCGCCGCGAATTTGGCTTGAATCATCCCCTGCCGATCCAATACGTCAATTACATGGCTGGTCTTTTCCGTGGCGATTGGGGCGAGTCGCTATACACGCGCCGGTCAGTCATCGGCGATCTGCGCACATTCTGGCCCGCCACGCTCGAGTTGACGACCGCAGCGGTGATCATCGCGACGCTGCTGGGCGTGCCCGCTGGCGTTATCTCTGCTATGTACCGCAACCGCCTGCCCGATCATGTCGCTCGCGTCCTGTCGTTGTTTTTTGTCAGCTTTCCTTCATTCTGGCTGGCAATGATATTCCAGACCTGGTTCGGGCGCGATCTCGGGCTCTTCCCGATTGGCAAGCGCCTGCCTGTGCTGGTCGCGCCTCCGGCGCCAACGACCGGGTTATTCTTGATTGACAGCCTGGCGCAACTGGATTTTGAAACCTTTATCGTGTCGTTGCGACATCTCTTCATCCCGGCGCTGGTGCTTTCTTTCGGCGCCTTCGCCAGCATCACGCGCATCACCCGCGCCAGCATGGTCGAGGCGCTGGAGAAAGACTTCGTGCGCATGGAGCGCGCCATCGGCATCCCTTATCGCGTCATCATCTTCAAATATGTGCTGCGCAACGCGCTCATCGCTACGATTACCGTCATCTCGCTCAATTTCGGCTGGCTGATGGCGGGCGCGATTCTGATCGAGACGATCTTCGATTGGCCCGGCTTGGGCTTATACGCCGTCCACGCATCGCTCAGCCTGGACTTTCAGCCGATCATGGGCATCGCCATTCTCTACGGCGTGGTCTTTAGCGTGATAAATATCCTGACCGACATCGTCTACGGCATCCTTGATCCGAGGATTCGTTATGGCTGAGTCACTTGACAAGCGCAAAGCGGCGCGCTCCGCTCGCTGGGAGAATATCGCCCGCGGTCTCTACCGGTTCCGCTCCAACACCCTGTCGATGATCGGTCTCATGATGCTGGTCTTCATCCTGCTGGTGGCGATCTTCGCGCCGGTCATTGCGCCCTATCCTGAAGACGCCGCCGGCAAGACCCGCGTCTCGGCTCGCTTGAAACCACCGGACGCCGAGTTTGCCTTCGGCACGGACAAGGTGGGCCGCGATGTCTTCAGCCGCGTCGTGATGGGAACAGGCCTCGCCCTCCAGGTCGGCACTGTTATCATTCTGCTGGCGACGACAATCGGCGTGACAATCGGCGCCGTCTCCGGTTATGCCGGCGGCTGGATCGACGACCTGCTGATGCGCATTACCGACATCTTTCTGACGGTTCCGGCTTTGGTCTTGGCTATTGCCATATCGGCGGCGCTGGGTAAAGGCATCATCAACGCGATGATTGGCATATCGCTGGTCTGGTGGCCCGGTTTCGCCCGTTTGACGCGCGGGCTCGTGCTTTCACTGCGCGAGGAACCCTTCGTCGAAGCGGCTTATGGCATCGGCGCCGGTCACATGCGCATCATCTTCCGCCATATCCTGCCGAATGCCGTCTCGCCGATCATCATCAAAATGACCACCGACTTCGGCTTCGCTGTTTTGACCGCCGCCGCGCTCGGCTTCATCGGCTTGGGCGCGCAGCCGCCGACGCCGGAATGGGGCGCCATGATCAACGACGGTCGGCGCTTCTTCCCCGACGAATGGTGGATCGCCACCTTTCCGGGCTTGGCGATCTGGCTGATGGTCTTCAGCTGGAATCTGATCGGCGATGGGCTGCGCGATGTTTTAGACCCGCGCTCGCGGCGGTGATTCTCGGATGACCGAATTGCTCAACATAAACGACTTGCATCTGGAATTCCACACCTATGATGGCGTGGTCAAAGTGCTCGCCGGCGTCAACTTGAAGATGCGGCGCGGCGATGTGCTCGGATTGGTCGGCGAGACAGGCTGTGGCAAATCAATGACCGCGCTCTCGGTGCCCCGCTTGATCCCGATGCCGCCGGGCAAAATCACCGCGGGACGCGTGACTTTCAACGGCGAGGACATCCTCAGTAAAAGCGAGAGCGATATGGAGGCGTTCCGCGCCCGGCGCCTCGGCATGATCTTCCAGGACCCGGTGACGAACCTCAATCCGCTCTTTACCATTCGCGAGCAATTGGTGGACGCGGTGCTCTACCAACGAGCAGGCGGGCGGAAAGTCCCCGGTCGCTGGCGCGGATTCATGCCATCGGCGAGGCAGATGCGAAAAGAGGCGCACGAACGCGCCGTTGAATTGATGCGCCTGACCGGCATCCCGGACGGGGACAAGCGCATTCATGACTATCCGCATCAGTTCAGCGGCGGCATGCGTCAGCGTGTGCTGATCGCGATGGCGCTGGCCGGCGACCCCGATCTCTTGATCGCCGACGAGCCGACTACGGCGCTTGATGTGACCATCCAGGCGCAAATCTTGCGGCTCATCCGTTCCTTGGTGGCGCAGCTCGGCTTAACCGTCTTGCTCATCACGCATAATCTGGGCGTGGTGGCGCGCAGCTGCGAGCGCGTCGCGGTCATGTACGCGGGCCGCGTCGTCGAAGAATCGCCCGTGCGCGAGTTGTTTCACAACCCGAAGCATCCCTACACGCGCGGGTTGATCGCAGCGGTGCCCCAGAAGGATGTCGATCGGGGCGGCTTGGAAGGCATACCGGGGATTATCCCCAATCTGATCAATCCGCCTTCTGGCTGTCGCTTCAACCCCCGCTGCGACCATGTGATGGATATCTGCCGCGAGCGCGTTCCACCGGCGATTGACGTTGGCGCCGGGCACAGCGCCTCGTGCTTCCTTTATGGGCAGGACGCATGAACCATCTGCTCGAAGTCCGGGATCTAAAAAAGTTCTTTCCCGTTCAAGGTGGCTTGCTGAACCGGAAACTGGCGGACTTCCGCGCCGTCGATGGCGTCAGTTTTGTGCTGCAAGAGGGCAAGACGCTCGGTCTGGTGGGCGAGTCGGGCTCGGGCAAAACGACGATTGGCAAGTGCATCCTGCGCTTGATGGAACCCAGCGCCGGGCGAATCTTGTACGACGGAAGCGACATCACCCACTTGAAACAGCGCGACTTGCGCCGCCTGCGCAGCGAGATACAGATGATCTATCAGGCGCCGGCCGCCTCGCTCAACGGGCGCATGACCGTTGGGCAGATCATCGGCGAGCCGCTTTGGATCCACGAGCGCCTCAAGGGCGATGCCGCCCGCGCCCGCGTTCTGGAATTGATGAGCGTCGTCGGCTTGAAAGACGAGCACTACTATCGTTATCCGCATGAATTCAGTGGCGGGCAGCAGCAGCGCATCGGCATCGCGCGCGCTTTGGCGGTGCAGCCGAGGCTGATCGTGCTTGATGAACCGACCTCGGCCCTGGATGTCTCGGTGCAGGCGCAAATCCTCAATCTCTTGCAGGACCTGCAAGATCAGTTTGGCTTGACCTATCTCTTCATCTCACACGATCTCGGCGTCGTGCGTTATATGTGCGATGAGGTGGCGCTGCTTTACTTGGGGAAAATCGTCGAGGTCGCTGCGACCGAAGTCATTTTTGAAAACCCCAAACATCCTTATACGCAAGCGCTGATCTCCGCCATTCCCGAGCCGGACCCCGATATGCAGCGCGAGGAAATCATCTTGCGAGGGGAATTGACGCTTCGGGCGGGGGCTAGCGGGGGCGAGGCCGGCTGCCCCTTTGCGCCGCGCTGCCATGCCGAAAAACTGACGACCTGCGAGACCGTTCCCCCGCCATTGCTCGATGTGGAACGCGCCCACCGAGTCGCCTGCCACCTGCATCCGCCTGTGTCGGCCGCGGAGCCCGCCTGATGCTGCGCGAAGTCACCTTGGACGACATCCGCCCCATTGCCATTGGCGCCGGCATCTTGGGCACGGGCGGCGGCGGCAACCCCTACCTCGGCGGCTTGCACCTGGCGTCGGTCATACGCGAGAAGGGTCCGCAGCCCTTGATTGATCCCTTCGCGCTGGCGGATGAGGCGCTGGTCTGCGTCGTCGGCAGCATCGGCGCGCCGACTGTCAGCATCGAGAAACTGCCCGAAGGCACGGAGATGGCGCGGGCGCTGCGCCTGCTGGAGGAGCATACGAGCCGCCGGTTTGACGCGGTTGCTATTGCCGAAATCGGCGGCGCCAACTCGATGCAGCCGTTGATCGGCGGTTTGCAGGCGGGCATCCCAACGGTTGATAGCGACAGCATGGGGCGAGCCTTTCCCGAGATTCAGATGTCTTCTTATCTTTTTGGCAGCGATGCAAAGGTCGCGCCCTACGCCATGGTGGACGCCGCCGATAACGCCGCTGTCGTGCCCCAAGCCGCCAGCGACCTCTGGGGCGAACGGATCGCGCGCAACATCGCCGTCAGCATGGGCGCCCGCGCGGGCTTGGCCGCCTGCATGATGAGCGGCGCGCAGTTGAAAGCCTCGGGCGTGCACTATACGATGTCGCTGGCGCATCATCTGGGAAGGCGCGTTATCGAGGCGCAGGAGCAGAAATCGGATGTGCCGGAGGCGGTGGCTGACGTCCTGGACGGGCAAGTCATCTTCCGCGGCAAGATCTCTGATGTCAATCGGCGCACAACCAAGGGTTTCGCCCGCGGCTGGGTGCGGATTGATGGATTTGCTCCACCTGAGGCCTCAGGAGGAAGCTTGGAGATCGAATTTCAGAACGAATTGCTGATCGCGCGGATCAACGGCGAGGCGCTCGTTACGACGCCTGATCTAATCTGCATCGTCACGGAAGAGGAAGGCGAACCCGTGACAACCGAAATGCTGCGTTATGGCACGCGGGTCGCCGTCATCGCGGCGCCGGCGCCACAGCAACTCAAGAGCGAGATCGCGCTGGAAGTGGTCGGCCCCGGGGCATTCGGTTACGATGTCGAATTCCGTCCGCTGCCGGGCGGGGTGATTGGCTTGCCGCCCGACGCTGGTTAGCATCGAACATTTATGCAATTGTTGCCCGACTGTTTGTTGCGGAGTTTGGGAAAATGGCGGCTGAGAATCAGATACTGCTCTACGAGACGGCGGATGGCGAAACCCGCCTGGAAGTTCTGTATCAAGACGAAAGTGTATGGCTCAGTCAGCGAGATATGGCGGAGTTATTGCACGTCACGATTAGAAACATCAGCGGCCATATCAATAACATATATGCGGAAGGAGAATTAGCAGCTGATCCAACTCGGAAGTATTTCTTCCGAGTTCAAAACGAAGGCGGGCGCAGGGTTTCAAGAGAAATTGCTCACTATAACCTCGACATGATCATCTCAGTCGGCTATCGCGTGAATTCTTATCGCGGCACACAATTTCGTATATGGGCGACCAGGCAATTGCGCGAATTCATCGTCAAAGGCTTCGTCATGGACGATGACCGGCTGGCGCATGGCGGCTCGAATTATTTTGAAGAATTGGAACAGCGGATTCGCAATATCCGCAGTTCAGAATACAACTTTTACCGCAAGGTTCTCGATGTTTTCGCAACAAGCATCGATTATCAAACGCGCAATCCGACAGCGAAAAGGTTTTTTGGCACGGTGCAGAATAAATTTCATTATGCGATTCATGGGCATACCGCCGCCGAACTGATTTTGGAGCGTGTCGGCAGTGACAAGCTGAACATGGGCTTGACCACCTGGAAACGCGATACGATGACATTGCGCGATGCCTACATCGCCAAGAACTATCTTGAAGCCATTGAGTTGAAGCGCCTGAATTTGCTAGTTGAGCAATTTCTGGCTTACGCGGAATTGCAAGTTGTCGATATGCGGCCAATGTATATGAGCGATTGGGTGAAGAAACTCGATCAATTCATTGGCGAATTGAACGAGATGCCATTACTACAGAATGCTGGTAAAGTTTCGCGTGACGCGATGAAGGTACGCGTCCGAAATGAGTATGAAGCCTATCGCGATCGCCTTATGCTGGAAGAAAAGCTTTCCGAAGAGGAATTCGTCCGCCGTCTGCAAGACGAGGGAGAAAAGATGCTGCCGCCGGCCGACGATTAGAGGAAAGCCGCGACATGACCCACGCTCCCAACTTCGCAAGCGGCGCCCGCTGGACGAGCGACGCCTTGCCCGTCACTGGTGGCGTCTATAGCGCAATGGTCTTGGCTGTGGTTGATCCGGCTGCCTTCTGTTACGATATAGAATAGCGTTTGTTATGTCTATAACGCGCGTAAAGAGGAGATAATGAAAACCAAGTTAACTATAGCGACTTTTTTGTTGCTTGTTTTTGTCAACACCGCATTCGCGCAAGTCGATAATTGCTGCTTCGTAGATCGGCAGTGCAGCAGCGACAAGGAATGGCTTGATGGCTATTGGGCGTTCCAGAACAACCAATGCGCCGCGCCCGCCCAATCTCAGCCGGCGCCAGCGGCAAGCTCATCCACGCCTGTTGACAACTGCTGCGGCATTGATCGCCAGTGCCAGACTGACCAGGATTGGATCAACGGTTATTGGGCATATCAGAATAATCAGTGCTCCGCGTCGATCAGCTCACCGCAAGGTGCGCCAGCGTCTATTCCCGCGCGTACGCTGGTTTCGACGCCGCTTATGCCAGCGGGGGTCTCGCGCTTGCTCGCCAATCCCGCCGCTGATCCTTTCAACAATTGCTGCTTCATGCACCATAACACTTGCCACAGCGACGAAGACTGGCGGCAAGGTTATTGGGAATATCTCAATCGCCAGTGCATTCACCCGGCGCCGCTTGGCACGCGCCCCGCAATAACGGGCGATCACCCGAAGTTTACGAAACTGGTGAACGATGCCCTGCGCTTGATTGGGCTTCATGCGCCGGAGTGGCTGCATTATATCGACAACAGCGGCGCGCTCGAGTTTAGGCTGATGCCGCTCGGTGGCAGCGGGGGATTCTATAACCAGTCTTGGACTATTGGGCACGAGTGGCTGGATTGGGAGCGCAACGACCCGAACTGGCATCCCGATCACAAATATGTTGTGGGTTATGCGGGCGGCATTACGCATGAAGCCTGCCATGCCATCAAACAGCGTACCTATACGCAAACAAATGACTGGAGAAACGAAGCCGATTGCGAAGAAGCGCGATTGGATGTCATCGAGTCCATCTCACCCGAATCCCCTGACGTCGGTTGGCTGAGAGCTTCGGTCGCGGATTATCACGCGCGCGCCGGCATATAGCAGTCGCTACGCTGCCAGCGCCCGGGCGGAAAACTGGTTTCATATCGATTTCACTCAAGGAGAAGAGCAAATGAGAATCGGAGTAGATGTCGGCGGGACGAACACCGACGCCGTCTTGATGGATGGCACGAAGGTCGTCAGTTCGACGAAGACGCCGACCACCGCCAACGTATCGGAGGGCATCGCCAAAGCCTTGCGCGCGGTGATCGAAGATTCCGGCATCGACCGGGCGGCGATCGACGGCGTGATGATCGGCACAACGCATTTCACCAACGCGGTGGTCGAGCGCAAGCACCTGACGCCGACCGCTTGCATCCGCCTGGGCTTGCCAGCGACGGTCTGCCTGCCGCCGATGGTGGATTGGCCCGATGACCTGCGCGATATGGTTGGCGGCAACTCGCACCTGGCGCATGGGGGCCATGAGTTTGATGGGCGCGAGATATCCGATTTTCAGCCGGACGAGGTGCGCGAGATCGCCAAGATGATCCGCGATGCCGGTTTGAACGCCATCGCTATCTCGTCGGTGTTCTCGCCGGTCAACGCCACCTTTGAAGAGCAAAGCGCAGAGATAGTGCGCTCGGTCATCCCCGACGCCAATATCACGCTGTCGAGCGAGATCGGGCGCATTGGCCTGCTGGAGCGGGAGAACGCCGCCATCATGAACTCCTGCCTGCGGCGGCTGGCGGCGCGCACGGTGGATGGCTTCAAAGCGGCGCTGGATGAATTGCAGATTGCGGCGCCCTTCTACATCAGCCAGAACGACGGCACACTGATGAACGCCGACTTCGCCAAAGAATATCCGGTGCTCACCTTCGCTTCGGGACCAACCAACAGCATGCGCGGCGCCGCTTTCCTCAGTGGCTTGCGCGATGCCATCGTGGTTGATGTCGGCGGCACGACGACAGACATCGGCGTCTTGCAGCAGGGCTTCCCGCGGGTGGCGGCGCTGGCGGTCGATATCGGCGGCGTGCGCACCAACTTCCGCATGCCTGATACCTATTCCATTGGCTTGGGCGGGGGGAGCTTGATTGAAAACGAGCCCTTGAAAGTCGGTCCCCGCAGCGTCGGCTACGAACTCACCGAGAAGGCGCTGGTCTTCGGTGGCGATGTCTTGACCGCGACTGATGTGATTGTCGCTGGCGGCGCGGAAGATATTGGCGATGCGAGCGCCGTGAGCCATCTTGATCCGTCCCTCGTCTCCGCCGTTCAGGAACGCATCATGGAGATGATCGCGATTGCGGTCGATCGCATGAAGACGAGCGCGACGCCGGTGCCGGTCATTGTGGTGGGCGGCGGCAGCATCCTGGTCACAGGCGAGATCGAAGGCGCTTCCGAGATTATCAAGCCCGATCACTTCCCGGTCGCCAATGCCATCGGCGCGGCCATCGCCCAGGTCGGCGGTGAATGCGACCGCATCTTCTCCCTCGCCGAGCTCAGCCGCGATGAAGCGCTGGATCAAGCCAAGGGCGAAGCGAGCGACCGCGCGGTTAATGCCGGCGCCGGTGCCGGCAGCATCGAGATTGTGGATGTGGAAGAAGTCCCGCTGGCGTATCTGCCCGGCAACGCCACCCGCATCATGGTCAAAGCCATCGGCGACCTGGTGGAGGCGCAATCATGCGAATCATAGATGAAGCTGTCCTTGAAGACCTCGCCCTGGGCGCGGCCGTCTTGGGCACGGGCGGCGGCGGCGATCCCTACATCGGCAAGCTGATGGCGCGGCAAGCCATCCGCGATTATGGACCGGTCGAGCTGTACACCCTCGACGAGCTGGATGATGACGACCTGGTTGTGCCGACGGCGATGATGGGCGCGCCGACGGTCATGGTGGAGAAGATGCCCAACGGCGATGATATCGTCAATGCCTTTCGGTCGGTGGGCAAGTACATCGGCAAGCCGGTCAAAGCGACGATGAGCATTGAAGCCGGCGGCTTGAACTCGGTCGTGCCGATTTATTGCGCCGCTCGCCTGCGCGTGCCCATGGTCGATTGTGATGGCATGGGGCGCGCTTTCCCCGAGCTGCAGATGGTCACGCATACGATTCACGGCATCTCTTCGACGCCCTTCGCCATGTCCGATGAGCGCGGCAATACCGTCTTGATGGAGACAGTCAGCAATCTGTGGACGGAGACCTTCGCCCGCAGCGTCACGGTCAACATGGGCGCGATGGCGATGATCGCGCTCTACGCCGCCACCGCTGCCGAACTGCGCGAAGCCGCGATACCGGGCACGATCACGCTGGCGGAAGAGATTGGCAAGGTCGTGCGCCGCGCCCGCCTGAAAGAGGACGAGCCAGTGGAGACGATTCGGCATGCAGTGGGCGGTTTCTTGATATTCAAGGGCAAAATCGCTGATGTCGAGCGGCGCACCGAAGCCGGCTTCGCTAAAGGCGACGCCATGATTGAAGGCATCGACGAATATGCTGGACAGAAGCTGCAACTGAGCTTCCAAAACGAGCATCTCGCCGCCCGCATCGACGGTGAATTCAAGGTGACAGTGCCGGATCTGCTGGCGGTCTTGGATGTGGATACCGGCGAGCCGATAACCACCGAAGGCTTGCGTTATGGCTTCCGCGTCGCGATTATCGCTATCCCCTGCGCGGAGAAGTGGCGCAGCCCCAAGGGATTGGAAATCGTCGGTCCCGCGTATTTCGGCTACGACACCGACTACGTCCCGGTCGAACAAACCTACGGAGCCGTCTGACTTCTGCTAAATCAAATCGGTCGGACCTTGTAGGGGCGAGCCATTGGGTCGCCCGAAAGGCTACTGCAATGCGACTGCTTTACGAAGAGCAAATTGAAGATATCGCCTTGGGCGCCGCGGTGCTGGGCACGGGTGGTGGCGGCGACCCCTACGTCGGCAAGCTGATGGCGCGGGAGGCGGTGCGGCAATACGGACCGGTGGAGCTCTACACGCTGGACGAACTTGATGACGACGACCTGATTGTGCCTTCAGCCGGCATGGGCGCGCCGATCGTCATTGTGGAAAAGTTGCCCGCTGGTGATGACATGATCCGCGCGTTCAAGGCGCTGGGGCGCTACTCGGGCCGCGAGCCGCGCGGCACCATGAGCATCGAAGCGGGGGGCTTAAACTCGATCATGCCGATCTATGTCGCCGCCCGCCTGCGCATTCCCATGGTCGATTGCGATGGCATGGGGCGCGCTTTTCCCGAGATTCAGATGACGATCTTCACCGCGCACGGCATCACCGCCAGCCCCTTCGCCATGTCCGATGAACGCGGCAATGTGCTGCTGATGGACACGGTCAGCAACGCCTGGGTGGAGACCTTCGCCCGCTCCTGCGTCGTGCACATGGGCGCTGAGGGCATGATCGCGCTGTATTCAGCGACGGTGCGGCAGTTGAAGGAAGCGGCGATTCACGGCACGATCACGCTGGCGGAAGATATCGGGAAGACGGTGCGCAATGCCCGGCGCGAAGAGGCGAATCCGGTTGATGCTGTGCGCAAAGCGGTGGGTGGATTCCTGATCTTTCGCGGCAAGATCATTGATGTCGACCGGCGAATCGAAGGCGGCTGGAATCGCGGCGACGCCAAGATGGCTGGCACAGGCGGCTTCAGCGGGCAGCAGCTCAATCTCGACTTCCAAAACGAGCATCTCGCCGTGCGGGTTGATGGCGAGTTCGCCGCCACCGTGCCTGATCTGATCGCCGTGCTCGATAGCGAAACCGGCGAGCCGATCACGACCGAGGCGCTGCGCTATGGCATGCGCGTCGCCGTTATCGCCTTCCCCTGCGCGCCGCAATGGCGTGAGCCGGCGGCATTGGCATTGGCTCACCCGCGTTACTTCGGTTATGACGTCGATTATGTGCCGGTCGAGCAGCGCTACCGGGGTACTTGATGCGACTTCTCGACGAAGAGCATATCAGCGACATTGCGGTCGGCGCGGCGATTTTGGGCTCCGGCGGCGGTAGCGACCCCTATATCGGCCTGCTCATGGCGCGTGAAGCCATAAGACAATTTGGACCCGTTGAACTGGTCGCGCTCGACGAACTGGATGACGATGACCTGGTCGTGCCGGCTGCCGGCATGGGAGCGCCCACCGTCATCGTGGAAAAACTGCCGGCGGGCGATGATCTTATTCGCGCCTTTCATGCTTTGGGCAAGTACAGCGGGCGGGCGCCCCGCGCGACGATGAGCATTGAATCCGGCGGTATGAATTCGATAAGACCGATCTACCTTGCGGCGCGCCTGAGCCTGCCGGTGGTTGATTGCGATGGCATGGGGCGCGCCTTTCCCGAGATTCAGATGACCGTGCTGACCGCGAATGGCATCAACGCAAGCCCCTTCGCCATGTCCGATGAGCGCGGCAACATCGTGCTGATTGAGGCCGTCAGCAACAAGTGGGTCGAGGTATTTGCTCGCGCCTGCGTGATGCAAATGGGCGCGGTCGGGTCGATCGCTCTCTATGCGGCGACGGTACGGCAGCTGAAAGCAGCGGCAATTCAGGGGACGATCACGCTGGCGGAAGCGATCGGGGTGACGGCGCGCAATGCCCGCCGCGAAAAAGCGAATCCGGTCGATGCGATACGCGAGGCGGTCGGTGGCTTCCTCGTCTTCCGCGGCAAGGTCACCGATGTCGACCGGCGAATCACAGCTGGTTTCGCCAAAGGCAGCGCGAGCATGGCTGGCAGCGGCGATTTTGCTGGAAAACGCCTGGAGCTCGAATTTCAGAATGAACATCTGGTAGTGCGCGTCGATGGCGAATATGCCGCCACCACGCCGGACTTGATCGCCGTGCTCGATAGCGAAACCGGCGAGCCGATCACGACCGAGGCGCTGCGTTATGGCATGCGCGTCGCCGTCATCGCCTTCCCCTGCGCGCCGCAATGGCGTGAGCCGGCCGCGCTCGATTTGGTGCATCCGCGTTACTTCGGATACGATGTCGATTATGTGCCGGTTGAGGAGCGCTTGGGCGCATGATAAAACAAGTTGCCATTGACGACACCCTCCCCATTGCCATTGGCGCCGGGGTGCTCGGCACGGGCGGCGGCGGCAGCACCTATCTAAACCGGCTGCGGCTGAACAACGAGTTGCGCCAGGCTGGGCGTCCAGTCCCGATCATTCAAGCGGATGATGTGCCCGATGATGCGCTGGTCTGCGCCGTCGGCGGCATGGGCGCGCCCACGGTCAGCAACGAAAAACTGCAAGAAGGGCGCGAGATCTTGCGGGCGGTGCGCGAACTGGAAGCGCACCTGCGGCAGAAGATCTACGCCATCGTCATCGGCGAGATCGGCGGCGGCAACGCGCTGGGACCCATGATCACGGCGCTGCAAGGCGGCAAGCCAGTTGTCGATGGCGATGGCATGGGGCGCGCCTTTCCCGAGCTTGATATGGATACTTTTATGATTTATGGCGCGGCGCCGGCGCCCTTCACCTTGGCTGACGCGCATGGCAATGTCGTCATTTTCGAGCGGATTGGGTCGGCCAAGCAAGCCGAGGAATTCGCCCGCAGCTTGACGATTGAGATGGGCGGCTCGGCCGGGCTGGTGATGCCGGTGATGACTGGCGCGCAGTTGAAAGCGACCATCATTCGCGATACGCTCAGCTTGGCGAAACGAATCGGCGAAACCGTGCTTGACTGCCGCGCGCGCAACACCGAGCCGGCGGCAGCAGTCGCCGAGCTGTGCAATGGCAAAGTGCTATTCAGCGGCAAGATTATTGATGTCGAACGACGGACGGTGCAGGGTTTCGCCCGTGGCAAGCTCGTCATCAGCGCATTTGACCGATACGATTATCAACTCGAGATCGATTTTCAAAACGAGAATCTGATCGCGCGCAGCAATGGCGAAGTCCTCTGCGCCGTGCCGGATCTGATCACGCTGGTCACCCTGGATGAGGGCGAGCCGATCGGGACGGAGTCGCTTCGGTATGGCTTGCGCGTGGCGGTGCTGGCGCTGCCGGCGCCGAAGGAGCTGAAAACGGCGGAAGCGCTGGCGGTCGTGGGCCCGCGCGCCTTTGGCTACGATGTGGATTTTGTTCCGCTGCCGGGGGATTTGCTTTAGCCTCGTCCCAGCTTTAATCTTCTAATCTTGGTATGCTGCGAAGGTCAAGTTAGAATCAGTGGCGCGCAGGCGGACGGGTTGGGCGACGCAGAAGAAAGGGCATGTGACATGACTGATGTGACGAAGAACAAAGCATCGGATGAAGAGGCGGTTGGATCGCAGAGCGCGCTGATGGAAGTTGTGGCTGCGATGCATAAATTGACCTTGGAGGAAAAAGCGCAACTCCTGGAATACTTGAGTCGGGCGCTGCAATACGGCATCAGACGGGAAGCGTTCAAAGATGTATCCTGGGAAGAGTTTAGTGAGCGCAGCTTCGGGAGCTTGCCAAATTTGCGGTTTGGGCGCGATGAATCCGGCAACCGCGAAGTTTACGAAGTCTTGGAATGATCTACCTGTTAGATACCGACATTTGCATATATCTGCTAAATGGACGCGAACCACAGGTGAAGCGGAATGCGGATCTAGCGCCCAGATCCGAAATCGCCATCAGCGCTTTGACGATGGCGGAAATGTTCTCAGGCGCTGCTAGATCTGAGCAGCCGTTGCTAACTTATGCAAAACAGTCGGCTTTCTTCATGCATTATTCGATTCTGCCGTTTGACGCTGCCGCTGCCGATGTATATGGACGAATAGACGGTTGGCTAAAAGGTCGCGGCATGAGGATCGGACCGCTGGATACTCAAATCGCCGCGATTGCGCTTGCCCATAATCTGACGCTCGTCACCCACAACACGCGCCATTACAGCCGGGTTCCGAATCTCCCAATTGAAGATTGGGTGGTCCTTTAGACGCGCGTATGCTTCTAGGAGGCTTTGCATGCCCGAAAAACCCCACATCATCATCTTCAATCCCGATCAATGGCGCGGCGATGTCATGGGCCATCTCGGCAATCCCGCCGCCGTCACGCCGAACTTGGATCGGATTGTTGAGAACGATGCCGTCTCCTTTCGTTACGCCTTCTGCCAGAATCCCGTCTGCACGCCCAGCCGCTGTTCGTTCATGACCGGCTGGTATCCGCACGTCCGCGGGCATCGCACCATGTTCCACATGCTGCAGCCGGATGAACCGGTGCTGCTAAAATACCTCAAGGACAATGGCTATTTCGTCTGGTGGGGCGGCAAGAACGACCTCGTTCCGCGGCAGGACGGTTTCGCCGAATATTGCGATGTCAAGTACGAAGCGCCGCGCGAATTGCAGCCCAATCTGCACCGCGCCGACGAGTGGCGGGGCGATCCCGCAGGCGACAACTATTATTCATTCTACGCCGGCAAGCTGGAAGCGGGGGAAGAAGAAGTTTACTACGACAACGACTGGGCGATGGTTGATGGCGCTGTTGACTTGATCCGAAACGCGCCGCCGGATCAGCCGCTGTGCATTTACCTCCCGCTGGGATACCCGCATCCGCCCTACGGCGTCGAAGAGCCCTGGTACAGCCAGATCGACCGCGACCGTATTCCGGCGCGCATTCCCAGCCCCGGCTGGGAAAAGAAGCCGAGCCTCGTCGCCGGCATCTACGAGCGGCAGGGCTTAACGGGCTGGAGCGAGGAGCGCTTCACCGAGCTGCGCGCGACCTATTACGGCATGTGCGCCCGCGTCGACGCGCAGTTTGGCATGGTCGTCGCCGCCTTGAAAGAGCGCGGCGCCTACGAAGACAGCGCCATCTTCTTCTTTTCCGATCACGGCGATTTCACCGGCGATTACGGGCTGGTCGAAAAGACGCAGAATACCTTTGAAGACTGCCTGACGCGCGTGCCGCTCATCGTCAAGCCGCCGGCTGACGCGCCGATAAATCCGGGCATCCGCGATCAACTGGTGGAGTTGATCGATTTCACCGCGACCGCCTACGAATGGGCCGGCATCAAGCCGGATTACGATCACTTTGGGCGCTCGCTTTCGGGGCTGATCGGCGGCGCTGTTGATGAGCATCGCGACGCCGTCTTCTGCGAGGGCGGGCGCCTAATCGGCGAGGAACAGGCGATGGAGAAAGACAGCCCGTCCTTCTATGATCCGGCGGGTTTGTATTGGCCCCGCGTTCAACTGCAGGGAAGCGAAGCTGGCGAGCATAGCAAGGCGACGATGTGCCGAACGCGCGACTTCAAATATGTGCGCCGCCTATACGAAAGCGATGAGCTATACGACCTGCGGCGCGACCCAGGCGAAGTGCAGAATCGCATTGACGACCCGGCTTATGCGGACGTTTTAACGCAACTGCGCGAGCGGATGCTGACCTGGTATCAGACGACCTGCGACGTGGTGCCCTACAAAACGGATGTGCGCTGAGCTATTGTGGCGATTTCACTTCCCTCCTTGTGGGGGCAAGGGGCTAGGGCATGGGGGCGCTCAACCGCAGCCAGCCGACAAGCCATACTGCAAGCTGAGGCGCTGGTTGGCCGGCAAACCATCGAGCCGGCATGCGACGCCGTTGCTCCAGACGACGCGCAGATCCGCGCTGGCGTTGGCGCCCAAGCCGAAATGCAGCGGCAGTTGATTGTTGCCGCCCAGCCCGGCGCCGATGCGAACCGCCTGCATCTGGGTGATGCCATCCGGTGTACTCAAGTAGACGCGCGTCCCGACCGCGTCGCGATTCACGTCAACGCCGTTTCCGCGCAGCTCCACTGAAAGCCAGCGATTGCGCCCACCTTGATTCTGGTACAGCCTATAGCCGCTATTCCAATTGCCGGTGACCAGGTCCAGGTCGCCATCGCGGTCATAATCGGCATAGGCGACGCCCAGGGTCGGCAGCGCTTCATCAATGCCGCTCGTCTCGCTGACATCGGCGAAACTGGATTCCCCGCTGTTGTGGAAGAGGGCGTCCGCGCGCGGGTTCATGAAGCTGGTTTCGAGCTCGGGAAAGGTCTGGAAGAATTCGGTCGCGGCGACATAGAGATCCTGCCAGCCGTCATTGTCGAAATCGAAGAAGACGGCGCCCCAGCCGACCCCGCTACCTGGACCCAGATTGATGGCGACGCCGGCTGAATGCGCCCGGCTGCGGAAGTCGCCGTCATCGTTGCGCAGCAGGTACATCGTATAAACCATGTCGGTGATGTAGAGATCGAGATCGCCGTCGTTGTCGTAATCGGCCGCATCGACGCCCATGCCGTTGATCAGCAGGCCGCTCCCGCTTTCATCGGACGCGTTCGTCCAGCACCAATGGGCGCAGCCGGCGCCGTCATTGCGCCAGAGCACATTGCCGATTTCGTTCTGCAGCTTGTCGTTGACGACATAGATATCCTGGTCGCCATCGCCGTCGTAATCAAGGAAGGCGGGCGCGAAACCGGCGCCCAGCGTATAGGCGTAATCCAGCGTCAGCGTGACATCGGTGAAGCTGCCGTCGCCATTGTTGTGATAAAGGCGGTCAGCCTGCGCCGAGAAATCAACCGGGTCGCATTCGGGGAAGCAGGACCAATTCGTCAGGTAAAGATCGAGCCAGCCATCGCTGTCGTAATCGCCCCAGGCGGCTGACGTGCCTTTGCCGGTGTCGCCGACGCCGGCGCGCAGGGTGACATCGGTGAAGCCTTCGCCGCCCTCGTTGCGGAAGAGCCGATTGGCGCCGAAGTTGACAATGTAGAGATCAAGCCAGCCGTCGTTGTTGTAATCAGCCCAGGTGGCGCCGCCGCTCGGCACATCGGGAGGGCTGAGCTGCTGCGAGAATTCGGAGACGGTGAACGCGCCATCGCCATTGTTGCGGTAAAGCACATTGGGATCGAGATTGCCGGTGACGAAAAGATCGATCCAGCCATCGCGGTCGTAATCGCCCCAGGCTTGCCCGATTGCCAGGTAGCCTCGCATCGCGTCTTTGTCGTCCCAGATGGCGCGGTGGGTGGCAGTAATGCCGGCTTCGGCGCTGACATCGACGAATATCGGAGAATCTGGCTGGGCGGATGTGAATGCGCCCGATACAAAGCTGACGAGCAGAATTAGGAATCGGATTGCATTTGCCATGAAGGCGCGCCTCGAAGTTACAAAATTGTAGGGGCGATTAACCTGATCGCCCGCCATGATTGACTGGTCGGATGCGGGCGACCTGATAGGTAGCCCCTGCAAGTTCCTTCGTGTTCGGGTATCTTATGTCCAACATACGATACCTTCGATTATTAAAAATACATTCACAGCGGTGAATATGGGCGACCCGGCGGTTTGCCCACCATGAATCGCCTGAGCCACTAGCGCGCTGTCGTCCGCGCGTAGGGCGGCCAATCCAGCGGCACCCCCAACTCATCTTTCAACAGGCACTGGAAATCGCGCAGGTGGCTCTCGGTATTGCGCACTTGGCGCGGCTTCAGCCCCTTATCCAGACAGTAAGCCGCCAGCGCGCCGGCTGATTCGCCGATATTCCACTCCACCGGATGCAGGCGATAGCAACCGTTGGTGATATGGGTGACGCCCAGGTTCTTGCAGGCCGGCAGCAGGTTCTCGACCCGCTGCGGGATCAACGCGCCCAGCGGGATCTGGAAGGGATAGCAACTGATGTCGATGTAATTGCGCATGCCGGTGCTGGGATGCAGGTCAATGCGGTAGCTGCCGATGCCGACGCTGTCATCGAATTGCTCGGCGCTGTCCATGCCTGCGCGCTGCTGGACGCCGACATGCTCTTCCAACACCGTGAACTCTGCCAGGATGCGCCGCGCTTCCCGCACGTAGACATATTTCGCCATGCCATCGCTGGTGCCGACAATATCGGGACGCAAGCGCAGCCCCGGATAACCATAGCCTTTTCCATCCGTGCGCGGCGCTTCCGTCTGCATCCAATACAGGAAAGCGAAACTCAGCTGCTTGCATTCGCGCAGGGCAGCTTGCTTGACATCTTCGCCCACGCCGAGCAGGGGCTTGAGCCAATAATCGATCTGGGGCCAGTTGACCAGCGTGATATCACTGGGGAAGGCGCCCTCGGGGTAGTGGTCTTTGTAGAGAATGCGACGGAAATGCCAGAGATCGCCCGGTCCGCCGGTGTAGCGATGGCGAAAGTCGGCATGGAAGATTTGGCGGTGGACCGGCTCCAGCGTTTGCGGGCTGGAATAATGCCAGCTCAGATTCTTGTCGGGCCAGAAATCGGCTTTATAGTCGCGCCAAAAATCGTAGCCTTCCGGCTTGTCGATGGTATGGTCTTCGCCGTCAAGATGGTCGATGGCGAAACACCAGGAAATCGACTGCTGATCGAGCGGCAAGGGATCGCCTTCGACGGCATGCATCTCGCCGGTTTGCGCTTGGCTCTCGGCGCCGATGATGGATTCGACACCCGCCAGTTCAAGCAGGTCGCCCAACTCGGTGGCATCGAGGATATAGGGCGCGGATACAACGAGTTGATCGCCGGTGCGCGTATCTTCCAGCGTGACCGCCAGCATGCGGTCGCCATCGGTCTCGGCTGCTACAGGAATGTGATCGAGCAGAATGTCGAGTTGCCTGCTCGAACGGTAGCGGGAGAGCATCTCTTCGATCACAGCCAAACCGATGCGCGGTTCATGGCAGAGGCGGCTGACGTTGCCTTGGCCCGGGTTCCAGTTCATGGTGTGGCGCGCTTTGTCCGTGAGCGGGTAGTTGCGGCGGTAATAATCGCGCACGCCATCGGAGAAGCGCATGTAGCTGGCGGTGGCGCCGCATTGATCGACCCAGGGATTCTCGTCCGGCGGGACCGCCTGCGCCGTCAGTTGCCCGCCGATCCAGTCGGTCTCCTCAGTCATGATGACGCGCTTGCCCAGGCGCAGCGCCGCCAGCGCAGCCCCGATCGCGCCGGTGCCGCCGCCGACGATGAGAATGTCGCAAGTCCGTTCTTTCATGGTTGATTCCTTATACTTTCGCATCTTTGACAATTCCAGCACGAGTGTATTATACTCGCGCTATCAGTGGCAAGTTACCATCAGTAAGGATTGTCGTGGATCAAGCGCAAATTCTCACACTTCTTGGGCTGGCGATGAATGCCGTCGTGATGGTCTTTATGATGCTTGGTTACTTCCGGCGCTTCGCCACGAAGGACGACATCAAGGATCTGAGCGACAGGCTGGTCAATGTAGAAAATAGGCTGGTCAATGTCGAAACGGGGCTGGTCAATGTCGAAACCCGGCAGGGCGCAATAGAAACCAGAATGGACGCGCTCGAATCCAGGTTCGAAAGCGGCATGCGCGAAATTGGCAAAAAAGCTGACGCCTCGCTAGATTTGCATCATGCCGTACGCGGCGATATGAAAGTCCTGCAAGCTTCGCAAAACCGCCTCGAAAGCTACTTCGAGACGCCCAAGCTCAAATCTTCCTAAACCTCGTAGGGCTTGCCGGTCACCGATGGCTCGCGGCTGAGTTTGGCTATCGGGCATTAAATGGAGTATACTCTCGCATACAGCGCAGATGACAATCAGAAAAGGTGACCTCACATGGATAATGCGCTTCTCATCAGTGTCATAGGGTTGGCTGTCAATGTCGTAGTCGCTGTGGTAGTCTTGGCGAGCTTTCTGTGGCGCATCCCCAGCAAAGGCGATGTGAAGCGAGTCGAAGACAAAGCCGACGAAGCCAACAAGCAGATACAAATGCTCAATGGCGACATCAAAGTCCTCTCCGAGAAAGTCGAGCGGATTGAAGGATTCTTTGACACGCCGCAGCTCAAGTCGAACTGAATCGCAGTCCTCCTAAACCTCGTAGGGCTTGCCGGTCACCGAAGGCTCGCGTGATAATTCGCGGCGGATTGTCGCGACGATTTCCGGGTCCAGGTCCAGCGCAGCGACAACGATAGCGTCCAAGGCTTTCCGCGTCTCGTCTTCCATCATTTGCGGCAGAGGCAGCAGTGTCCACTTGTGAAGTTGGTCATAGACGGAAGCCAGGGCATTGACCTTCGCTTCGCCCAGCGCGTTGAAGTCGGGGACGGGGATTCGGCGCAGGTCGTCCATGGAGAACTGTGAGTACGAGAGATCCCGAATGGATCGATTGCCCAGGATTGCCAATGCGCCAACAGTGGAATTCAGGTAGACGCAAATCGCTTTTTCCGTACTTTCGCCCTTGTCCGTAGGCTTGCACGGGACCCATGCGGAACCCAATACGCGCTGCGGCAGCCGAACGCTCACTACTCGCGTTGTGTTCAAGCGGGCGCGCGCCGCCAGCAAGAGTGTTCCGCGCTGCCGCCAAAGAGCCTTCGCCTGTCTTGCTTTGCCGGGTTTCGCAGTAATATAGGTATCGTGCGCAGCGGACATCGTCTGCGTATGGTCCGTCTTATGATCCCAAAGCGCGATCATTGCTCTTTGGTCAGGCACTTCGGAGCGGTCAAAAATGCCTCTAACAGCTTGTCCGGCAGGACCTATTTCAGCAATCTGACCCAATTCTGTCATGTCGAAAAATAGGCCTGCCTTGAGCGACTGAAACCCTTCGCACAAATAGGGAGATAAAAACTGAACCGCGCCCCAGTTGCCCGCTGGCATTCGGTCTGAGTTCCAAAGCTGTACAGTTCCTTTTATGCTGGCAACGTTGTTCTGAATGATGTCTTGCGCAAGACCAAGCGCTTCTGTCGGGCTGGCGGGATTCTCGTATAGATTGATAACTTTGGTTGCCGGTTTCTCTGTAATTTCGTTCCAGCGACGGCAAATGAGCAGCATTTCGCTGATCGCTGTGTTCTCCGAAAAGTAGCTTCGCGCCGGGTCGTGGGATGTGATGATCGTTTCGATATGAAACTGTCTAGCCAGAAATTGGCGGATTTCAAGAGTCGATGCGTTGGTCGCCGTGACAAGCGGCAGCACAGACGCCACAATGCCGCCCTCTAGTTTGACGATGTGATTTGCCAAGACCAGAAACGGGCCGCTATTGCCCGACAAGTGTACCGGCTGTTCAGCAAACAATTCCTTCTCTCGACTCTTGAGGGCTAGCTCTTCCTCACGGCTGAATTGATCATGGCGCAGGCTGTCGCGGGTAAACGGCGGATTCATGATGACCAGGTCAGTTGGCTCCGCTTGAGCGATTTCCTTTTCGGCTTCAATCTGCCTGACCCCGGTGGGCCAGGGCAGCAGGCGCGGCTGCTTGTTCTGGTCTAAAAACTCCAGCGAGCCGAGGAAGGCGCCGCCGTTCTCCACGCCGAGCAGGGCGCGCCCGATCTTCATATCCTTGAAAGTGGTCGTCGGCGAAATCAAGCCAAGCGTGGTCGCCGCCAAGTGCGTCGCCGTCAGATTCACGTCGTAGCCGGTCAAGACGTTTTCAATGAGCAGTCGAGAGACTTGATCGCGGCGAGCGACGCTGGATAAATCGCGGATGCGCTCGGCAGCCGCCATCAATAGCGTGCCGGTGCCGCAAGCCGGGTCGGTGACGCGCAGCCGGCTTATGGCGCCGGGGTCCGACCAGTCGCGCATATCCTCTCGAATCGCCAACGTCGCCAGCAAGGTCGCCGCGGCGGTGGTCGTGTAGAAGGACCCGTCATAACGCGCGGTTTCAAGCACCCGATGAAAAATGCGCCCGAGCAAATCATGGCGCAAGCCCGCTATGTTGCGCGCAACCTCCAAAGCGCCTTGGGCGGTTCGGCGGATGGCGGCGGTGAATGCCGCGTCTTGCGCGCAGCCGCGCAGGGCATTGCGGGCGGTGGCGAAGATTGGCTTGTAATCCACCGCCAGCCACATATCCCAAGCGGCGTAGAATGCCCCAACGGAATCGTCGCTTTCGACGCAAGCGCGGGCGCTTGGCGGGGGCCACTCGCCCTCGTACGAGCGTGGCGGCGTATACCGCTGGTCCCAAAGCACGGTGATCCTCTTGCCCTGGCGGTCCAGTTGCGCGTGGAACATGACGGCGGTGGCGATAACCAGCATGGCGCGCTTGGCCGCCTGGTTGAACCGGCTCGTCAGCGCCCTGCCGTATTCAATCTTCATCGGCTTGCCAGAGGGCAAATCCAAAGCAGCGGCTAAGTCTTGTTTTTGACCTTCACTCAGACGGCTGACTGCCCGGTCCAGGCTAAACGATAAAGACGCGGCGACTTCGTCCGGGTCACCCAACTGGTCCGGGATTCTTCTGATGAAGCTGGCAAGTTGACCTAATTCGGCTGGTTTCCATTCCGCTTTGTTTGCGGGCGGGCGGTCTTTGTGTGTGCGCAAACTGTGGAGAAAGGTACAGTCGCGGACGTCGGCGGCAGACGCGAGTCCGTCGGGATAACAGATTGCAATTGCGCAGTCCGCCAATTCCTGAAGCAAGCGTCCATCAGCATCCTTAATCGCAGAGGCTTTCTTATTTGTTGAGACGCCTTGCTCCGCCTCAAGCGCGACCTTTATACCGTCGAGACGCACTTCGACGTCAAGTCGTTTGCCGCCGCCTTGCCCGCTTTCCGGCCGGGCGTCCAATCCCACGCCGCGCAGCGCCTCGGCCAACCAGGTATTGAGCGTGCTTTCATAGGCGCGTTCTTGCACTTGCCCGTCCTCAATGCCGGATTACATGCCGGGCTTGCTTGGCGCGCCAGCGGCTTTAAGGTGCCCGTCGCCCTGCTTCGGATTGTGCTGATAACCATTGGCGGCGCACCATTCGGCAATCGGGTTGTAACCGCCGGTGAAATCAAAATGCGGGTTGTCATCGGCTGGCTCGCCAACCAGATAACGCTCCATCGGCGAGAGCTTCTCCACCAGCTCAGGCGTCTGCTGCCGATAATCAGTCGGCGTCACCCAATCGTAGCTGTAACCGATCATGACCGCTTTGCGCGTTCGCTCAGTCAGATTGGCGGCGCCGGCATGCCAGGTGCGGTTCTCGAAGAAGACGGCATCGCCCGGGTTCAACAGCGGCTCGACCTTGGTGGCGGGGTCAACTTCGCCCTCGGGGATTTCGATACGCTCTTTGAGTTGATTGCTGCGCGCGGCCATCATGGTGACGCCCGAGTTGGGTTCGCTTAAGTCGGTCAAATAGTAAGCGACTTTGAGCGAATGGCGCGGAATATGCTGATCGCCCAGATCGCGCATGGACATGTAATGGTCGCGGTGCCAGCCCGGCAGGCGTTCGGTATCGGGCGAGCCGGGCGGATCGGGCGCGCGATAAATCAGATGGCTGGTCAAGAGCGACAGCCACGGGCTCAGCAATTGCGCCACGATGGAGAAGACCTTTGGATTGGTCATCAGCGGACGGAAGGCATCGTCCATCGACACGCAGTTGCGAAAGCCATCATACTTGCCGCCCGGTCTGCGCTGGCGGTTCAGTTGCTGGTCGGATGCGATCAAGCGATCGCCGGCTTCGATCAGCGAGGCAACGGCGTCGCTGTCGATCGCTTCGCGCATAATCAAATAACCTTCTTCATCAAAGTGGCGCTTCTGTTCCGGCGTGATATTGACGAATTCCATTATTCTCCCCCATTCCCCAACCCCTTCCCCCAAAATGAGGGAAGGGGAGTGAGTTTCGCGTTCATCATTTGTTGACGGAAGCATAGAGCGCAGCTTGTTCCGCGTCCGGGCGTTTGCCGACTTCAGTATAAATTCTAGCCAAGAGTTGGCCGCGCGTCCCGCTGAAACCCGCTAATTCGGGTGTATTCGCCCAAGCCGTCCAATTCGCGCGGTCGGCGTCCGAGACGCTTTCGTCAAGACTGGCAAGATAGCTATCGCCGAGGAAGCCCCGCAGGGCGAAGAATTGCAGTGCGTCGTAATGGTCATCGCCGGGCGCCGCGTCCTTGTAGTAGGTGAGCACAGCGCCGGCATCAAGCAGACGCCGCTGCATCTCAAGCACGTTGACATCGCGGACCGAAGAGCCATCGTCGAGGCAGATGTTGATAGCGACGCCGGCCGCCTCGCCCAGCGCCATCCAACAGGGTTCCATGCGCAAGGTGCTGAAGCCGATATGCGTGCCGGAAGCGGGCACGGGAATCAGCAGATTCTCGACTTCGAGCGGCACAATGACGCCGTAGGGCACGCAATAGGGCGTGGTGCGATAAGTGAAAATGCCTTCGGTATGCGGCCGCCCGGGTTCGCGTTTGTGGCAGGCGTGCGAGTCGAGCGAGTAATGGCTGGCGGTGATGCTGCTGGCGTGTTCGCGCGAGCCGCGTTTCGAGAGGGCGTCGTGGGCGGTGAAGAGATATTCGCCGCGGATGCGCCGCCCTTCGCGCACATAAATCTGGCGCGGGAAATTGCCATTATCCTGGAATTCGTCGGCAGCCAAGCCCCAGCGATTGCAGCGCTCGCGGAAATCGGCCGGCAGCTCCGGATCGTTTTGAGCGAAGTAGAATAAGCCGAGGATGTAGTCGCGCAGCCGCTGGGCGAATTGGTCGCGCCAGTCCCAGCTGGCAGTCGGGTAGGGCCAATTCTCTTCCGGCAGATCGGTCGAGATGAAGGCGGCGTGCTGGTTGTTGCCGTCGACTTTGCCGTTGGGCACGCGCACCATATTGCTGATGGCGCCGATGCCGTCAAATTCCATCGGCTTCGGCGGACCGGCGAAGCGGTTGAGCCGGACGTCGTCAACAAGCGAGACATATTCGGCGCGATTGTAGGTCGGCGGCTTTTCGATGCGGGTCATATTGTGCTCGACCGTCGTCAGCGGCAGGCGATAATTGTAAGACTGAATGGCGTTGTCAGCTTGTCCGGTCGAGTAATATTCATCAACAGGCGCGTCCCAGCGTTGGTAGAACTTGCCGGCGCAAGGCTCGCCGTATTCGTCTTTGCCTTCGCGCCCCAGCATATAAGGCGCGCCGGCAGCCGCCGCCAGGTCGCCTTCGTAGGTGGCGTCGACGAAAACCGACGCGCTGTAGATTTCTTCCTCACCGGATTCGCGGTTTAAGATTTTAATCTGGCGCAGCGCAGCGCCGTCCTTGATGGCGTTGCTCGGCTCATGGTTGAATTGCCGCATGGCGCGCACTTCGAGCTTCTCGCCTTGTTCGGCGATCATTTCCAGCAGGACCTGCTCGGCAACGCGCGGCTCGAAGCGGTAACCGTCGCTGCAATCGGCTGCCTGCTGCGAATCGGCGCCATAGGTATCGCTGTAGTGCTGCTTGACGCGCCCGACAAACTCGAGGAATAAGCCGCCGGTTGCGCCGCGAGTGTGGATGTCGGTGGCGCCTAAGCCGTTGGCGGGCAAGCCGCCGATATGGCCGGTGCGCTCGAGGATGACGGCGCGCCGCCCGGCTTTGGCGACTGTGATGCCGGTCATGATGCCGGCTGGCGTGCCGCCGACGATGACAGCGTCGTATTCAAAGGTTGGGGGAGATGTCATTTAAGCGTCCTTGTATTTGTGTTCTATGTTGTGGGCGAGCCAAGGCTCGCCCCTACAGCTTCTGCGGATTGGCGGGCGAGCCAAGGCTTGCCCCTGCATGGTCAGCGGTTTGGGAGGGCGCGATCATCTATTCCTTCAAGGCTAGCGAGACCAAGACTGTGATGGATTCGCTCCCTGGGAGCGCGCCGCGAATGCGCAGCCAGCCGCCGAAGTGGCTGACCTTGCAAAATGTTGCCTGATCCTTCGTCGTGGGCAGGTCGAAGCTCGCGCCTTCGTCCGCCCAATGGATGCCGTCGGCGGAGATCTGAACGACCGCGGTCCCGCTAAAACCCGGCGCGACATCCAATGCGCGCACAAAAAAGATCGCTTCGCTCGCCCAGGCGGCTTCGTAAGGTTCGGTGGCGAATTCGCCAGCCCAGCGGACGTTGCGCTCGACGGTCGCCGTGTAACTGCGTCTGACAGCCATGGCTAAAACTCTCCTGACAAGAGTACCGAATCCAGATAAAGGAAGGCGCGTTTGTCGCGATTGGTTTCCACCCAGAAGGCGGTGTTGAGCATGCAATTCAGATTGGGCATTGCCGGGATCGAAATGTACTTGAGCGGCTCGCCTTCGTAAATGAGATCATTGCACTGGAAGCCGAGGAAGCGGCGCTCAGCCAGGTCGACATTGACCTTGAGATAATGCCAGTTCATCTTGGTGGCGATCTCGTTATACGCCAGGGTTTGCGCGGGCGCGTCGAGGTACTCCCAGTTTTCGGGACCGAGGTGAAAATGGGAAACCGTTTCGCCGGAATCGCCGATGTTGGCGAAAGCGCGGGTGGCGCCTTTGACTTGCCAGCGGTTGATCATCTGACCGTCCTGGGCGTTGTGGTAACGCAGGTGCGGCATCCAGCGGTATTCGGGATTCATGCCGTCTTGCAGGTCGAAGAGCAGGCCGAAAGCGCGCACATCGTTGACGGACAAGCGCAGCTCGCTCGCTTCCGGCTTGAAAGTGAAATAGCACTCAAGCTGGATATGACCGCGCTTGCGGAAGGTCAGCCGTTTGATGCTGGTCGCCAGCGAACCGGCGCGCGCGCGGCTCGCCAGCTTAAGCGCATAATCGCCCTCCATCGAGCCGGCTGTGCCCGTGTCCCACATGGTCAGGTTGCTGAGCATCGGCGGGCGCATGTCGCTGTATTCGGGCAGCATGGAGTCCAGCGTATGTTCGTAGTTGCCGATAAGCTCGGACCAGCCGCGAATGCCCTCGTCGAAGTCATCGTAGAAGATGACGCGTTCGAGCGGGTCGAAGCGGCTAAGGCGGAGGTCAGCGAGATGCGCGCTCATTCAGTTCACCTTTCCTTGCTAACGTATTCACCGGCATGTAGACGAGCTGACTATTCTTCCAACAGCGACGGCAGCACATACCACTCATCTTCACCGGGGGAGTCATATTTCATCCAATCGGTATCAGGCGACGTCAAGATATCCATCAACAGCTCCAGCACTTCGCCGCGTCGAATGCTTCCCACATTCACCGAGTTGGCGCCGTTGATGTCGTCCATTTGCCTGAGTTCCGCTCGGAGCCACTTTTGATAATCACCACGGCCGAAACTTTCCAGTTTCACCGCGTTAGCGTATTTCAGAATATTCAGGACACCTGGGTTTTCCATCGGAGCAACCATACTCCTGTCCGCCGCCTCGGTTGTTTTTTGACATCTCACCCATTTCTGGTTAAAATCTTATAATCTGAGCAACGTGGGCAGAATTTGCCCAAGTATAACCAGCGTTCGGCAAACTGCAAAGTAGAGCGCCGCTCAAGTTACACTGTGTAGGGATGGCTGAAAAGCCAATAGATTCGCTATTTCAAGTTCAATAGGAGTAAACCATGAAAGTCTCACGTTTGTTTGGTTTGGCAATCGCCCTGATGATGCTCTTGTCGCTTGGCTTGGCGCCGACGCTCGCGCAAGACTGCGAGGGCGAGGTCATCGAACTCGAGTTCATGAATTGGTGGGGCGCGCATCGTGAAGCGCTGATGGATACCCTCATCGGGCACTTCGAGGCGGAGAACCCCTGCATCCGCGTCATCAACCAGGTGCAGCCCTGGGATAACCGCGCGGAATTGCTCGCCACCGCCGCCGCCAGCAGCAACCCGCCGGGCATCATCATGTCCACCCGTCCCGAGACCTATCAATTCGCGCTGTCCGGTTTGATCATTCCGATTGACGCCTATGTTGAAGCGGAGGGCACGGACATCAGCGTCTTCTACGATGGCGAAATCGGATTGCAATACTGGAATGGCGAGCTCTACGGCTTGCCCATGCCGACGGCTGGCTTGATTTCGCCCTTGTATTTCTACAATAAGAACATGCTGCGCGATGCCGGCTTTGATCCAGAAAATCCGCCACAGACCTGGCAGGAAATGGAAGAAGTGGCCCGCGCGGTGACGGTTGCGGACGCGATGGGCGTTGAGGTGCTGGGCACGTCTCTCGGCAACAACGGCGATGCCTTCGTATTCTGGCTCTATACCAACAACGGCAAATACTCCAGCGACGATGGCCGCACCTTGCTCTTCAACAGCCCCGAAGGCGTGGAGACCCTGGAATGGATGGTCAACTTCACCAATGAGATCAACGGCGGCGTTGAGAACATGACCGATTTCTTCCAGGATGTGAATTTCTCCCAGGGCGATCATCCCTTCTTTGACGACGCGCTCGCCATGCTTCACATCAACTCGGCCGCGTTCGGGCATTTGAACAACGTCGAGCCGGATCTGTATTGGGATACGGACTCCTGGGGCGTGATGATACGGCCCTACAATGGCGATAATCCCGATGCCAAGCACACGGGCGTCACCGGTTACAATTTCGTCGGCGCCTGGGCTTACACCATCCCGGCCGCCCATCCGCCGGAGAAACAAGCGGCGGCCTTCAAGTTCGCCGAGTTCATCGGCGTTCATGAATTGGGAGGCTGCGCCTTCCTCTTCGCGCAGAGCCGTCCTTCGCCGGTGCAAGCCTGCAACGAAAACCCGGCTTACTACGAGATCAACCCGTATTGGGACAAGGTCAAAGAGGCTTTGGCTGTCGATACGCCGGTGCAAATTACGCCGGTGCAAGGGCAGCTTGCCGAGATATTGACCAACAGCGTGGAAGAAGCTTTCTTCGGCGTGAAGTCGGCGGAAGACGCGCTGAACGACGCGCATGCCGAGATGCAAGCGCTGCTGGATGAATTCTGGGCGGAGTTTGACGCCAACAATATGTAAGCCAGTTCTCCCCCCATCCCCCGACCCCTTCCCGAAGTGCGGTGTCTACGCGCACCCAACAAGGCGGGAAGGAGAGAACAACTGTAATCGGGTGAGATGGATTAAGTCCCTCCCTCTTTATGGGGGAGGGATTTAGGGTGGGGGGTATGGGAGAAATGTGTTGCAAGCGTCCCTGAAAACAAAGCGAATAGAACCGGAAGCCACGATGAAACTGCGGCTGCAGGAGTGGTGGTTCCGCAATCGTTCCTTGATTGGCTTCGTTTTTATCTTTCCCTGGTTCGCCGGCTTCATCATCTTTGACGCGATGCCCTTCATCTACAATTTATATTTGAGCTTCACCGATTATCAGATCGGCACAGTTGGCGTGCCTCCCTGGATCGGGCTCGAGAATTACAGCGAGATCTTCAACGAAGACAAACTGTTCTCCAAGAGCATGTACAACACGCTCTATTACCTGGGTTACAGTGTGCCGCTGCGCCTGATATTCGCCTTCTTTATCGCGCTCATTTTGAATCTGCGCGTGCGCGGGATGGAGCTCTATCGCACCTTGTTCTACGTGCCGTCGGTGGTGCCGCTGGTGGCGGCGACGGTGATCTTCGCCGGCTTCCTCAATACGCGCTACGGCTTCCTGAATCAGTTCCTCGTCTTGATTGGCGCGGCGCCGGTGCGCTGGCTGTCGTCGCCGGATGCGATAAAACCGTCGCTGATTCTGCTCAGCCTTTGGGGCTTTGGCGCGCAGATGATCATCTTCCTCGCCGGCTTGCAAGGCATCCCGGAGGATCTATACGAGGCGGCGGCGATTGATGGCGGCACCGGCTGGCAGCGGCTCGTCTATATCACCGTTCCACTGATGACGCCGACGATATTCTTCAATCTATTGATGGGTCTCATCGGCGGCTTCCAGGTCTTCGAACAGGTCTTCATCCTCATAGGGACGCATGGAGGACCCTTGCAAGCTGGACTTGTCTATATGCTGCATGTTTACAACAAAGCTTTTCGAGATTTTGAGTTTGGCTATGCAGCCGCGCTATCAGTGATCTTGTTCCTCATCATCTTTGTTTTGACGATCCTGCTGGTCTATACTTCCAATCGCTGGGTGTTCTATGGCGATGCGCAAGATAATGAGACTTAAACTTCTGTTCGTAGGTTGCGGCGATGATTGAAGACCCCAGAACCAAATTGCTTCGCCACATCTTCATTTATGCAATCCTGAGCGTGGGCGCGCTTGTCATGGTGGTGCCGCTGCTTTGGACGGTTTCCACATCGCTCAAGACGCGCGACAAGATCACCATTCGCCGGCTTGAGCTCATCCCGGATCCGGTAGCTTGGGAGAATTATCCCTATCTCTTTGAAGCGCGCCCGATCATGCAATACGCGCGCAATACCATGATCATCGTGGTCGCCTCGTTATTTGGCGCCTGGGTGCCCTGCACGCTGGCTGGTTACGCCTTCGCCCGCATCCCCTTCCCCGGGCGGAATGTCTTTTTTGGCATCTTGCTGGCGACCATGATGCTGCCTTATGTGGTGCGATTAATCCCCTTATTCCTGTTCTTTGATGAGATCGGCTGGACGCGCACCTTCGGTCCCTTGATCTTGCCGCGCCTGCTCGGGCATAACGCCTTTTATATTTTCTTGTATCGGCAATTCTTCCGCGGCATTCCCGACGATATCCACGATTCGGCGCGAATTGACGGCTGTTCCGAATTCGGCGTCTGGTGGCGCATCTTTATGCCGATGTCGCGGCCAGTGCTGGCGGCGGTATCGATCTTCGCTTTTTCCTTCGCCTGGAATGACTTCCTGAATCCGCTGATTTACCTGGGCTCGAACAAGGAGCTCTGGACCTTGGCGCTGGGTTTGAACGCCTTGCAGGGCTTCGAGGGCGATGACAACAGCCTCAACCTGATTATGGTCTTCTCGATGCTGATGATCATCCCGATGCTGGTCGTCTTCTACTTCGGGCAGAAACATCTGATAAGCGGCGTGACGGCGCAGGGCAGCCTCAAGGGATAATGTCTGCCCCAACAGGCTCTTGCGCTTCAGCTGGCGATCTGATAGGTCGCCCCTACAGTTTTCGCCTTTAGCGCGACTTGCGGCGGGCAATGTCTGATACAGCCTCTGAAAAACCCAACATCGTTTATATCGTGCTGGATCAATGGCGCGGCGACTGTCTTGGCATCGCCGACAGCGCCCACCCGGTGATGACGCCGCATTTCGATCAGATCGCTTACGAAGGCATCTGGTACCAGCGCGCCTATGCCGATTGCCCCATCTGCATGCCGCAGCGCGCCACGATGCTGACCGGCTTCAGCGCCAGCCAGCACGGCATGCCCAATAACTTCATGAACGGGCCGCGCACGCCCATAGCGATGGAGAACAGCCTGCCCTATCGCCTGACGCGTGAAGCGGGTTATCAGACCAAGGCGGTTGGCAAGATGCACTTCTGGCCCGAGCGCGCCCGCTTCGGCTTTGAAGACATCAGCCTGCATCCAAACGATTATGTCAATTTCCTGG
This sequence comes from Anaerolineae bacterium, assembly GCA_022820125.1. Classification (GTDB taxonomy): domain Bacteria; phylum Chloroflexota; class Anaerolineae; order Aggregatilineales; family Phototrophicaceae; genus UBA6055. Next base: position 75,827 of record JAJEGA010000013.1, read on the forward strand.
AAGAGCAGGGATACGGCGGCTTCTATCGCGGGCATGGCTTGGGCGGCAACGAAGTTTATCCGGCCGTCAGCGCCGTGCCGGAGCATCTGACGCATACCCATTGGATCGTGGACGAGGGCATCCGCTTCTTGGGGCGGCGCGATCCCGATTGCCCATTCATGCTCTGGCTGGTCTTCGAGGCGCCCCACAGCCCCTTTGACCCGCCCGAGCCATTTGATCGTCTGTATGACGACTTTGAAATTCCCGAAGCTGCCATCGGCGATTGGGTGGGGGCGGAAGACGAGCCGGCGTCGCTAATCGCTGATCGCATCGCGCGCAAAGCCGACCGCATATCGCCGCAAGTGCTGAAGCGCTCGCGGCGCCATTACTACGGCCAGGTCACGCATATCGATTATCAATTGGGGCGTCTTTTCGGCGAATTGAAAAGCAGAGGACTCTACGACAACACCGTCATCGTCATCACATCCGATCATGGCGAGCACCTGGGCGATCACGGTCTCTACGCCAAATCGACCTTCCTGGAGTCGTCGGCGCGCGTGCCGATCATTTTGCGCCTGCCGCGAACCCCCCTCGGTCCCCCCGACGAGTCAGGGGGAAGGCGGTACAATCGGCGCGTCGATAGTCCAGCGCTGACAGCCGACATCGCGCCGACGCTATTGGCGCTTGCCGGTTTGCAGCCCGATGCGGCGATGGATGGCGCGTCGCTGCTGCGCCTGCCGCGCGAACGAGTGATCTTCGGCGAGACGCCCCAGGCCGTTTTCGCCACTGATGGACGGCTGAAATACCTCTATTATTTTGCCGGCGGCGTCGAGCAGCTCTTTGATATCGGCAGCGACCCCGACGATCGGCGCAACCTGGCAGGCGAGCCAGAACACGCGGCGGGGCAAGCGGCGTTGAAGGCGCGTTTGATCGCGTATTTAAGCGCCAATGATCGGCCCGCGGTGGTCGAGGGCGAGCTGCTGGTCCGCGAGTTGGCGCTGGATGCTGATGAACTGCGCGCGCGGAATACGGCGGCTTGGCGCGGGCCACTGCGCTACGGCGATGGTTATGGCTAGCGACGCCTGATTTATTGCAGCGCCAGGTAATCCCCGACTATGGTGGTGAATTCAATGATGTTGCCGAAGGGATCGCGGCAGAAGAAGCGCGGTCGTCCCGGTATCGCTTCTACATCGTATGGCGCGTAGCCGGCGTCTTCCAGTTTCTTCCGAATGCCGGCGACGTCATCGACGACCAGGCAATAGTGACGGTTGGATGTATCACCCAGCGGCGCTTCGCGGAAGCAATGCAGTTCGGCGTCTTGCCCGAGCTTGAACCAGATGACCTCGGCATCCTGGATGCTGTTGGGCGCGGCGATCTCCGGCAAGCCAAGTAGATCGCCGTAGAAGGCGCGGGTCAGGTCTTCGCTGCCGGGCGGGCGCGGTATGCTCACGTGCTGCAAACGAACGCTCATCACAGTCCCTCGCTGTTTTCGCTCGCGAATGAGGTGATTGTACCAGACCTGCCCCTAGTCTTGACAACTGCCCAGCGTAAGTATAGACTCTGTGTAAATGTGCGATTAATGTGCAAATGCACAGCAGCTTCGCCGATGGCTATGTCTTTTCTCTTGGATCGGTTACGCAAACGCTGCTGGCTGGTTTATTAAAAGCGCGTCGCCGAGGATGATTAGCGCAGCGAGAGCGACTTTGAATTCTCTCTGCGCGCTCTGCGTCCTCTGTAGTTAGAAAAGAATTCAGTCCGCTATTCGCCCGGAAAGGGAAGCCACCTTGCCCAAATCGCAGACGATAGACCCGACTGAGGAGCGCCAGCGTTCCGTCCTATGCGCGCCGGACATCCCGATCAACGCCTATATCTCCGACCCGGAGGCGGAAGCCGCCGCCTATTCGCGCGAGCAGCTGCTCAACATCTATCAGGACATGGTCTTGATTCGCGAGTTCGAGACAGCGCTGGACCGTTTCAAGAAGGAAGGCGTCTATCGCGGCATCCGTTACGACCATGCGGGCCCGGCGCACTTGTCGATAGGCCAGGAGGCGGCCGCCGTCGGGCAGTGCGTCCACCTTAATCCTCAAGACTACATCCTCGGTTCACATCGCAGCCACGGCGAGATCCTGGCAAAGGGCTTCTCCGCCATTCGCGCGCTTGATGAAGACCAGCTGCTGAAAATCATGGAAGACACTATGGGCGGCCTGGCGCTGCGCGTCATCGAGTCGATTGCTGATTTCTCCAACGCGCGCGAATTGGCGCAAGCCTGGCTGATCTATGGCGCTTATGCCGAGATTTTCGCGCGCGCGACCGGCTTCAACAAAGGCATGGGCGGCTCAATGCACAGCTTCTTCCCGCCTTTTGGCATCATGCCCAACAACGCCATCGTCGGCGGCTCGGCTGATATCGCGCTGGGCATGGCGCTTTTCAAACGCGTCAACCGCCGGCCCGGCATCGTCATCGCTAATATCGGCGACTCGTCCGCCGCTAGCGGACCGGTTTGGGAGGCGATGAACTTCGCGGCGATGGATCAGTATCGGACGCTATGGGATGCCGAATTGGGCGGCGCGCCCCCAATCCTCTTCAATTTCATCAACAACTTTTATGGCATGGGCGGGCAGCCGCAGGGCGAGACGGCCGGCTTCGGCATGCTGGCGCGGGTCGGCTTGGGCGTCAATGCCGACGCCATGCATAGCGAACGGGTGGATGGCTACAATCCACTGGCGGTCGCCGATGCTACTCGACGCAAAAAGAGGCTGCTGCTGGCGGGGCGCGGTCCGGCGATGCTTGAGGTGATCACCTATCGCTACAGCGGGCACTCGCCGAGCGACGCCTCGTCGTATCGCGGGCGCGATGAAATTGATCGCTGGCGCGAGCAAGACTCAATTCGCGATTTCGGCGCGTACTTGCGCGCCAATGGGCATGCCGGTCAGGCGGCGCTGGAGGAAATAAAAGAATCGACTGTTGAGGCGATTACCAGGGCAGTCGCGGCGGCGGCAGACCTTGCCTTATCGCCGCGGCTCGATCCAGCGGATGATGCCATCGGGCGGATGATGTTCTCGCGCGAGCGGGCTGACGCGCTGGATGATCGGGCGCCGGAAGTCTTGCAGCCCTTGAGCGAGAGCCGCCTGCAGGTCACCGCGGGCAAGCATCGCTTCGGCTTGGACGACGAGGGTAAGGCGCGATCAAAACTCAAGACGCTGACCTATGCCGAAGCCATCTTCGAGGCGATGATCCACCGCTTCTATGCCGACCCGACCATGATTGCTTATGGCGAGGAGAACCGCGATTGGGGTGGCGCGTTCGGCGTTTATCGCGGCTTGACCGAGGCGATCCCGTATCATCGCCTTTTCAACGCCCCGATATCGGAAGCGGCGATCGTCGGCGTTGCCGTCGGTTACGCGCTCGCTGGCGGACGCGCCGTGCCAGAACTGATGTATTGCGACTTCATGGGCCGCGCCGGTGACGAGATCTTTAACCAGATGGCGAAGTGGCAGGCGATGTCGGCCAACGCGCTGCGGATGCCGCTGGTGCTGCGCGTGTCTGTCGGCATGAAATACGGCGCGCAGCACTCGCAAGACTGGAGCTCGATAGTCGCCCATATCCCGGGCTTGAAGGTTTACTTTCCCGCCACCGCTTATGACGCCAAAGGCATGCTCAACCGGGCGCTGCGCGGCGCCGATCCGGTCGTCTTCTTTGAGAGCCAGCGCCTGTACCATCAGCCGGAGACGCTTTTCGCCGGCGGCGTGCCGATTGACTACTATGAGGTTGAAGAGGGCGAGCCCTATTTGCATCGGCAGGGGCGGGGCATCACCATCGTCACCATCGGCGCGACGCTCTACCGCGCGCTGGAAGCGGCTGAGAGGCTGGCGCGCGACCACAGCCTAAGCGCCGACGTGTTTGACGCGCGCTTCCTCAATCCGCTGAATTACGCGCCAATCATCGAATCGGTCAAAAAGACGGGCTTGGTCTTGCTGGCGTCGGACGCGACCGAGCGCGGCTCCTTCCTGCATACGATGGCGTCGAATATCTCGCAGCTCGCCTTTGATTATCTGGATGCGCCGGTCGCGGTATTGGGCGCGCGCAACTGGATCACGCCGCCGGCTGAACTCGATGACAGTTTCTTCCCCGGCGCCGGTTGGATGATCGATATGATCCATCAGCGCCTGCTGCCGCTGCCCAATTATGAACCGCAGACGGCCCAGGGCGCGGAGGAAATCATCAGACAGAATCGAGCCGGGGTCTAGCATGATCAATGCCGCGCGACACGAACTGCTGGCGAAAGTCGCCGCCATGTATTATGAGGGGGATATGACGCAGAGCGACATCGCCGCCGCCCTGGATCTCTCTCGCGTCAAGATTTATCGCTTGCTGAAGGAAGCGCGCGAGGCGCAGGTTGTGCGCGTTTTAATCGATTGGCCGCTCAAACGTTCGCCGGCGCTTGAGGCGAGGCTGGTCGAGCGATTTGGGCTGGAGCAAGCGCTGGCGCTGCAAACCGGGGCGACCGATTCAGCGCTGCTGCGGCGGCAGATCGCGCAGTTGGCGGCGCGCTTCCTGGAGAGCCTGCTGGCTGATGGCGCGCGCCTGTCGATCTGTTTCGGCAGCACAACTTACGAGGTCATCAGCGCTATCCGTCCCGACTTTCAGGCGAATGTCAGGGTTATGCAGGCGACCGGCAGCCTGCCCCACGCGCTGAAGGAATTCGACAGCTCGGCGCTGACGCGTCAACTGGCGCGGAAGCTGGGGGGCGAGGCGCGCTATTTGTCGTCGCCGCTGCTGGCTGATAATGCCGAAGCCGCCGCCGTGATCCGCGAGCAGGCGGTCGTCCGTCATGCGCTGGAGCAAGTGCGGCGCGCCGACATCGCCTTGGTTGGCATCGGCGATCTGGATCCAGCGACATCGGGTTTCGTCCGCGCTGGCGTCGCCGGGTCGGGGCAGTTGCGGTCGTACCGTGAACGCGGCGCAATTGGCGACATGGCTTGGCAGATCTTCGACCGAGCCGGTCAACCCTTCCCCTGCGAGTTGAATGGGCGCATCATCGGGGTCACGCTGGATGAATTAAGCGCCCTGCCGCGGACGGTCGCGGTCGCCGTCGGCTTGAACAAGGCGGCTGCCATTGCTGGCGCATTGCGCAGCGGCGCGATCAACGTGCTTTGCACCGATGAAGCGACCGCAGCCAGCGTCTTGGAAGATGGCATGTAGGGGCGACCACAAACGAAGAAACTGTAGGGGCGAGCCATTGGGTCGCCCGCAAAGGAGAGCCAACTCAATGCCAATCGGAGAAGTGACGCGGCAGGTCAAGATCGCCGCTGGCTTGTTCTGGGCGGATTATGCCGCGCTGGGCGCGCAAGTGCGCGAGTTGGAGGCGGCCGGCGTCGATTGGATACATATCGAAGTGCGCGATGGCAAGTATATGGATTTCGCCATGCCGCGCGGCGGTTACGATATTATTGAAGCGACCTGCGGCAGTACAAGCCTGGAGGTGGAAGCGCAGCTGCAGATGCTGCGGCCGAGCTTCAGCGTCTTCGATCAATTGGCTGAGCTCGGCGTCAGTCTCATCAGCCTGCCTTTGGAGACGACGAATGAAATGATTTTCCAGAACATCACTTACATCAAAGAAAAGCTGGGGCTAAAGGTGGGCGTTTGGGCTTGGCAGGGTGTGCCGGCGGTCGCCTTCGAGCAATTCATTCATCCCCACATCGATATCATCGAGTATGAAAGCCGCGCGCCCTTTTGGGAAAAGACGAGCGGCGGCAAGAGCCCGCATACTATTGACCCGATCGTGGTCGAGACCATGCGCAAGCTGCATCAGATGATTGCGGATGCCGGTATGGAAGATCGCATCGAATTGATGGAGGACGGTGGCTTGAACAGCGGCAACGTGGCTGATTTCATCGCCGCCGGCATGACCGTGGGCGAGTTCTCATCACCGCTGCTGAAGGGTCCCGCGGGCAAGCTGCAGCCGGGCACGGGCGAGATTGGCGCTGCGGTGGAAAATCTGCGCGCGGTCATGCGCGAAGCCAGCGACCGCTATCGGGATGATCGGGGATTGAAATCGTAGACTGCGGGCGACTTGATAAGTCGCCCCTACACATATTTCAAGTTGGAAGTGTAGGGGCCATCTACTAGATCGCCCGCCATGAAACAAAAAGGAACTGGTAAATGCCAAAAATCAGAATCGGGCTTATAGGTTACGGCGGCATCGGGCGCGTGCATGCGGCCGCCTATCGCGCCATTCCCTTCCACTACGGCTTGCCTGCCGACAGCATCGAAATCGCTGGCGTCGCCACGACGCGCCGCCAAACGGCAGAACGCGCGGCCGAGGAGATCGGCTGCGATTTCTTCACCGATGATTACCGCGACCTGCTGAGGCGCCCGGGCATTGACGCGGTTGACATCTGCACGCCCAACAATACGCATCATGAGATTGTGCTGGCGGCGGCTGAAGCGGGGGCGCACATCTATTGCGAGAAGCCGCTGGCGATGAATGTGGCGGAAGCGGCGAGCATGGCGCGCGTGGTTCAGGCGGCGGGCCTCAAAGCGCAGGTGACCTTCAACTTTCGCTTTTTCCCGGCGGTGACGCGCGCCAAACAACTGGTAGACGCCGGCTTTCTGGGGCGCATATTTTCTTTCCGCGGCCGGTACCACCGCTCAAGCTATATCGACGGCGACAAGCCGATGTCCTGGCGGCTCCAGCGCGAGATCACCGGCGGCGGCGCGCTCTTCGATCTGGGCTCGCATATTCTCGATCTCTTGTATTATGTCTTGGGCGAATTTGATTCGGTAAACGGCACGCTGGAAACCTTGATCAAAGAGCGACCGACAACCAAGGGCAGCGCCGAGCTGGCGCCAGTCGCGGTCGATGATATCGCCTTGCTGCATGCCCGCACGGCGGATGGCGCGCTGGGCACGGTCGAGATTTCGCGCATGGGCACGGGCGCCACCAACGACCTGAGCTTCGAGATCTTCGGTCAGCAGGGCGCGATCCGCTTTGATCTCGGCGAGCCGGCTTGGCTCTCCGTCTATGATGCGCGCGCCGCTGAAGGTCCCCAGGGCGGCGAGCGCGGCTTCCGCAAGATTGAAGCCGTCAGCCGTTATGCCGGGCAGCGGGCGCCCGATTGGACGATGAGCCCCGATTTCATGCGCGCCCACGCCGAATGCCAGTATCAGTTCATCCGCGCGATTTGGGACGGTTCGCTGCCAGCGCCCTCGTTTGCTGACGGCGCCCATGTGCAAAAGGTCATGGCGGCGGCTGAACGCTCGTCGGAACTTGGCGCGTGGGCGCGGCTGGACGATATCTAGCAATCGAGAATCTATCAGAATCAGGTCACAGCCCATATCTGATGCAGATATAATCTCAGTAAACGCAAGTAAGTCATGCGAAAAAGGGCGATGCTAATCTGATTCGAGATCTGTAGGGGCGAGACTTGTCTCGCCCACTATGTCGCCATTGTACATGTGGGCGACTCAAGAGTCGCCCCTACGTCGTTCCTTCATTTT